>CAYYHU010000030.1:0-21734 GCA_964471865.1 uncultured Ilumatobacteraceae bacterium
CGGGGCCTCCCGGATCTTCTTGTTGGGTTCCTCGCGGCCCGGTGTACGAAGTCTGTTGCGAGCGGTTCCTCGCGATGTCGCCGGACTTCCTCAACCGGTACTCGATGCCTTGATTGCGGGACCGACCGCGACCGAACAAGCCCAACAGTTGCGCTCGGCGATTCCGGAAGGCACCCAGATCCTGAACGTGTCTTTCGTGGCTCCGGGAACCATCGCCGTCGATCTCGACGAGACCCTGTTCGAAGCCACCGGTGACGAACTCATCGATGCGATGGCTCAGATCGTGTTCTCGGCCACCGATCTCGAACGCGTCGCGAGGGTCTCGGTCCTCATCGCCGGCCAAGCCCGCCAGCTACCTCGTGGTGATGGACAGCTGGTATCGGGGCCATTCACCGTGTTCGACTTTCCCGAACGAGTCGCGTCGACCCAACCGGACTATCCGGCCCGACCTCGAGCCTGATCCACCGGGGTCTCATGCCGACCGCGATGGAGATCATCAGGCGGTCGCGACCGTGATGGATCGGGCTCGGGCCCCCTAGCCGAAGAAGACCTCCGCCACATCGTCGTAGAGGGACAGATCGAGAGTTCGGGTACGACCCTCGGTCGTCGTGAGGGGCTCGCGGGTGATCTGGCCGTTGCGTGAGACCACCATCGTGCCGAAGTCACGGTCATGGACAGCGTCGATGGCGGCGAGCCCGTAGCGGGTCGCCAGGATCCGGTCGTAGGCCCCTGGTGATCCGCCTCTCAAGAGATGACCCAACAGCACCACACGGGTTTCGAAACCGGTGCGGCCCTGGATCTCGGGAGCGATCACCTCGGCGATTCCTCCCAAGGTTTCGTGTCCGAAACGATCGAAGGTGCGCTCGGGAATCTCGATGGTTCCCGGTGCCGCCACCGCGCCTTCGGCCACCACCACGATCGACGCGAAGCGACCCCGATGGTGGCGTCGACGCAGAAGCTCACAGACCTCGTCGAGATCGAAGGGGCGTTCGGGGACAAGAATCGCGGTGGCCCCTCCGGCGATACCGGCATGAGTGGCGATCCAGCCGGTATGGCGGCCCATGACTTCCACGATCATGACCCGGTCATGACTCTCGGCGGTCGTGTGAAGCCGATCGATCGCGTCGGTGGCCGTTTGGACCGCGGTCATGAACCCGAAGGTCACATCGGTGCCCATGATGTCGTTGTCGATGGTCTTGGGCACCCCGACAACCGCCAGTCCGATCTCACGGTGCAGGATCGACGACACGGTCAACGAACCATTGCCTCCGACCACGATGAGGGCCTCCACCCCGAGACGTGCGAAGGCGTCGAGAACCCGTTGGGGTCCATCGGCGAGATCGAGTGGGCTGCCGCGACGGGTCCCGAGCAGGGTGCCTCCACGGGGCAACATGCCCCGCATCGATGACACGTCGAGACGCATCCATCGATCGTTGAGAACCCCGTCCCAGGCGTCGAGAAACCCGATGAACTCGTCCCCGTAGTGGTTCTCGCCTTTGCGCACGACCGCCCGGATGACCGCGTTGAGTCCCGGACAGTCGCCCCCGCCGGTCAGGATGCCGATTCGCACCGGGACGAGGCTAGGACGTCAGGACGGTTCGCGGGTGACGGGAACATGACGAGGTCGTGGACTCCGGGCTCTCGCGTGGTAGGAAGACATCCATGGCATGGGATGCCTCGAGGCCGGTTCCCTGGCGACGACTCATGAAGGAGTGGTTCGTCTACGCGGCGATCATGGCCGTGGTGTTCGGTCTGATCCTGCGTTCGACCACGGCGTTGGGTTCGGCGATCGGATTGTTGTTCAGCCTGCCGGTGTATCTGGGTCTGGGGTGGGTGCTCGCGAAGTTCGGGTATCAGCGTCCGCGGCTGCGCCGTAACACCGCAGCTGCGTCCTCCCCGACCTCGTCAGACGGTGCGGCGTCGGCAACCCGCAGTTCCCGATCCTCCTCCTCGGGCACCCGAGCCCGGCCCGCTCCGACCCGGCGCACCTCGACGGGTCCGTCCCAACATCCCCGACGGACCACCAAGAATCGGCGGCGGTGATCATGACGGCCGGCGGCCCCGTGATCGTGGCGATTGATGCCGGCACCACCTCGGTGCGGGCGCGACGTTTCGATCCTCGAGGCGGCCCGGACCGGTGGGCCTCGCGACCGGTCACTCAGCATTTTCCTCACCCAGGCTGGGTGGAACACGATGCCTCCGAGATCTGGACCGCTGCGCTCGGCTGTGTCGTCGACGTGCTCGCTGGCGACTCCGAGGTGGCCGCGATCGGAATCACGAACCAACGAGAAACCGCGCTCGCGTGGAATCGCCGAACCGGGCGCCCCTACGGCCGAGCCATCGTGTGGCAGGACCGACGCACCGCCGACACCTGTGATGCTCTGCGCCGTGACGGAGCTGAGGATCTGGTGCGAACTCGCAGCGGTCTCGTCCTCGACCCGTATTTCTCGGCCACCAAATACGCCTGGCTGATCACACAGGGCGAGGTACCCGTGGATGAGGATCTGGCGCTCGGCACCATCGATTCCTGGCTCGTGTGGAACCTGACGGGCGGAGCCTGTCACGTCACCGACACCTCGAATGCCTCACGGACCTCGCTCATGGATCTGTCGAGTTGTGAGTGGGACACCGAACTCGCAGATCTCTTCGGGGTGCCCCTTGCCGCGTTGGGCACGATCGTGCCCTCGAGCGGAGTCGTGGGCCATACCGCGGCGCGAGGCGATCTGCCCGCCGGTATCCCGATCGCCGGACTTGCCGGCGATCAACAATCGGCGTTGTTCGGGCAGGCCTGCTTCGAACCGGGACAGGTCAAGAACACCTACGGAACGGGCAGTTTCGTGGTGATGAACACCGGCAGCGTCCCCGTCGATCCCGTTCCGGGACTCGTCACGACGGTGGCGTGGACTCTTCAAGGTCGCGACCCGGTGTACGCCCTCGAAGGATCGGTCTTCGTCTCGGGTGCCGCGATCGGGTGGTTACGTGACGGCCTCGAGATCATCGCCGATTCCTCTGAGACCGAAGCGTTGGCTTCTCAGGTCGACTCGAGTGACGGACTCGTGATCGTGCCTGCGTTCACGGGTCTGGGAAGCCCGTGGTGGGATCCCCACGCTCGGGGCACGATCCTGGGGATCACCCGGGGCACGACCGCGGCCCATCTCGCCCGAGCGGTAGTCGAGGCCATGGCCCTGCAGACCCATGACGTTCTCGCGGCCATGGCAGCTGCCTCTCATCACGGAGTTCGCGAACTGCGAGTCGACGGCGGGGCATCGGTCATGGGACTGCTGCTCGATCTCCAAGCGGCCTTGGACGCGGTCACGGTGCGGCGGCCCGAGGATCTCGAATCCACCTCGCGAGGTGCGGTGTATCTCGCCGGGTTGGCCACGGGCATCTGGGACTCCCCCGCCGAGGTGGCCCAGTTGTGGACGAGTGCTGCCGATCATGATCCGGTCCTGGCTCGAGACCGATTCGGTGATCTCGATGCCCTGGTCCACCGCTGGCACCGGGCAATCGAGAACTGTCGAGCCTGGTCCCAGGACCTCGCCTCGCACTAGTTCGTGCAGTCCCGAGTCGGTTCCGACTCGACCAGCTCACCCGCCGGGCGAGGCGCTGTGACCCACCACCGACGAAGCTTGGGGTCGCATTGGCGCTGTCAACTCTCGGATACCGAGGTCACTGCTGAGACGTCCACGTCGACACCGAGCGCGTCCACGAGGCGTCCGAGCGCGCCCAGATGCTGGCGTTCACGGGCCCGAAACGGCCAACCGGATCGTTCCAAGGCTACCGAGACGCCACAGGAGGCCAGGTTCATCCACGCCATCTCTGCCGGCCCGAGCGGATCCTCATGATCGGGCTGAAGATGACTGGATCCGCTGAGAAACGCCGACACCCACCCCAGATCCGGGGGATCACCCAAGCGGGCCAGGGTCTGCCCACTCGCCGCGTGCACCGCCACGACCCAGTCCGCTCCGGTGACGGCACGCACCTCTTCACACAGCCGTTCGAGGCGACGAGGCGCCCCTTCTCCGGCGACACGCGCCGCGGCGTCCAGAATCAGCGTGCCCCCATCGGCGCGTCCGGATGCGATCTCACGAACGTCTTCGACTGCGACCCCATCCACCTGGGAAACCTCGGCCACGAGCAGGTCGACGACATCCTCGTCGGCGAGTTCGACGAGGACCTCGTCGATCACCTGGGCCGGCCCGCGTTCGAGGATCTCGATCCCGACCACATCGCCGCGCACCGCACCGATGCGCGAGGCCACCTGCCCCAGAGCTCCGGGGCGATCCGGCAACCAGACCCGCAACGAGTACACCGTCATCGGGCGTCACCGTAACCCTGGGCTTCGCGATCACCGCGACAGGTTCGTGACAGGCTCGTGAACGCCGGGCGCGTCGCCAGCCGACCCGATGCGGGCGGGCCCCCGACGCGATGGCTCACAGTTTGGTGAGTCCCCGTTTGAGATTCCGGATGCCCTGGGAGATGCGCTGTTCGTTCTCGATGAGCGCGAACCGAACGAAACCTTCCCCTCCGGGACCGAAACCGATACCCGGCGACAACGCGACATCGCATTCGTTGACGAGGAGGGAGCAGAACTCGACGGAATCCATCTCCTTGTACGGCTCGGGGATCGGCGCCCACACGAACATGGTCGCCTTGGGCTTGGGGATCGACCAGCCGATGCGTTCGAGTCCGTCCACCAGCGCGTCGCGGCGAGCCTCATAGATCGAACAGACCTCTCGGGGGTAATCGCTGGCCTCGTTCAGCGTGACCGTGGAGGCGATCTGAATCGGCTGGAAGGTCCCGTAATCCAGGTAGCTCTTCAACTTCACCAGAGCCTGGACGACCTCGGCGTTGCCCAACAAGAACGCGCTGCGCCATCCCGCCATCGAGAAGCTCTTCGTCATCGAATAATGCTCGACAGCACATTCGAGGGCCCCTTCGGCCTGCAGGATCGACGGGGGTCGATAGCCGTCGAAGCCCACATCGGCATATGCGAAGTCGTGCACGACGATCATGTTGCGTTCGCGACAGAAATCGACGACTTGTTGCATGAACGCCAGGTCCACACAGGACCCCGTGGGATTGTGCGGGAACGAGATCACGAGCACTCGGGGCTTGGGCCAGCCGACCTCGTACGCGGTTTCGAGATTCGCGAAGAAATCGCCGGCATAGTCGGTTTCCGAGATCGGATCCGAGAGTCGACGCATCGGCACCTGGCGCAGGTCGGCACCGGCGAACAAGGGCCCGTAGATGTGGATCGGATAGCTCGGACTCGGAACGATCGCAGCGTCCCCACGGTCCAACAACACCCACATCAGGTGGCTGAAGCCCTCTTTGGACCCGATCGTGTTCGTGATCTGCGTTTCAGGATCGAGACGCACCCCCCAGGTGCGCTCGTAGTAGCCCGCAATCGCTTCACGCAGCTTCGGCAAACCTCTCGACATCGAGTATCGATGGTTGCGCGCGATGTTGGCGGCCTCGGCGAGTTTGTCCACCGCAATCTGGGGTGAGGGGATGTCGGGGTTACCGAATCCGAGGTCGACCACGTCGGCGCCGCGGCGACGGGCTTCGATCTTGAGGTTGTTGATGATCGTGAAGACGTAGGGCGGAAGGTTGGTGATGCGCCGGAACTCCATGGGAGCCGACGCTACTGGCTGGAATCGCCCCCGACGCGGTGTGTCACGATGAGTCCATGACTCGCGTTCCCCGGGAAGACTGCATTTTTGTCGTGATCGAGATCCCTCGAGGGAGCCGAAACAAGTACGAGATCGACCATGACACAGGACAGGTCTTCTTGGACCGGCGGTTGTTCACCGCCACGACCTATCCCGCCGACTACGGCTTCGTTCCCGACACGCTCGCCGGTGACGGCGACCCCCTCGACGCCTTGGTGTTGCTCGAGGATCCCACGTTCCCGGGGGTGTGGGTGGAGGCCAAGCCGGTGGGTCTCATGTGGATGCAGGACGAAGCAGGTCCCGACGCCAAGTTGATCTGTGTGCCTCCCAAAGAACCCCGTTGGCGCGGAGTCGAGGACCTCAAGGACCTGCCCGAGGAACTCCTCGAAGAGATCAAGCATTTCTTCGACGTCTACAAGGCTCTCGAACCCGAGAAACATTCCGCGACCGCTGGTTTCGAAGGTCGCCGTGCCGCCTGGCGGGAGATCGAAGCCTCCCGCGCGAATCATCAGGCCCATCTCGATTCGTCGAACCCATCGGATTCGACGTCCTGATCAGGCGCGTCTGATCAGGATGTGAGGTCGCCGAGAAGCGCAGCACCGAGCGCCCCGGCCTCAGGTCCGAGTTCGGCGAGCACGATCTCGGGCAGGTCCCGGTGTTCACTCGCATACAGATGTCGTGCGAGAGCATCTCGACATCCGTCGAGGAACAGGTCGCCGGCCGTGACCAGTCCACCTCCGATGACGAAGCGAGCCGGATCCACCACATTGGTCAAGGACGCGAGTCCTCGGCCCACCCAGTCGATGAACACCTCGAGTACCTCGCTCGCCCATCCTTCACCGCGCCGAGCTGCCTCGATCACCTCGGGGCCCGACGCCGCGGTTCCCGTGATCACTCGGGCATGATCGGCCAACGCCGATCCCGATGCGTAGCGTTCCCAGCATCCGCGACGACCACACCCACATCGCCGACCCTCGATCTCGACCACCATGTGACCGATCTCGCCAGCAGTTCCATGAGCCCCTCTCAGGATCCGACCACCAGCGAGGATTCCCCCACCGATACCGGTTCCGAGAGTCACCATGACCAGATCGTCGACCCCGCGTCCCGCACCGTGTCGCCATTCGGCGATCGCCGCGCAGGTGGCATCGTTGTCGAGGATCACCTGTCGACACAGGCGCGCATGCAACTCGGCTTTGGCGTCTACCCCGACCACTCCCGGAAGATTCGGAGCGTGACGCAGCCGTCCGCTCGGATCGACGAGTCCCGGAAGCCCGATGCCGACTCGGGCCTCCCCTGAGGCGTCGAGCGCCTCGACGAGTTCGGTGATCGCAGTCCAGATCGCGTCGGCCCCCTGAGGGGTGTCACAGCGCTCGCGAGCCACGATGGACCCGTGATCGTCGAGGCGTACCGCGATAGCTTTGGTCCCCCCGACGTCGACCCCGACGCGAACCGTCACGATTCGGCGCGCGCCGCGAACTCTCGCAAGGTGTTGAGGATGCGCACCTCGGCCCGACGCTTCACGAAGCCCGGCAACGGCACGACGAGTTCGATGGACAAGTCGTAGGTCACCTCGCAGCGCCCATCGCCGAGATCGGTGAAGGTGTAAGACCCGTCGATCGCCTTGGTGATGTCTCCGCGAACCAATGACCACGACAACACCGACGGAGCCTGGCTGTAGTCATATGCCAGCGTGTAGTGGGTGCTGCGTCCGATCGCCGAGGCCCGGAACTCGACTTCGAGGGCTCGTCCCTGATCGTCGCGCCGCACCACGGTGGCCTCGTCGATGTCTTTGGCCCACTGGGGATACTGTTCGAACGCGAGCGCGACGTCGAAGCAGCGTTCGGGGCTCGCGGCGATGACGGTGGTCTGGGAGGCCTGATCAGCCATGGCTCGCATTCTGCTCCATCTCGGGGTCGACAGGGGGGATCTCGGCGTCGGAGTCCGTCGAGGTCGGTGATTCGGAGTGCGACGTCGCCTCACGGCGGGGGGCGAAACGACCGTGGCGCGCCGCGAGGAGACCGTTGAGTCCCAGACCCAACATCGGAACCAGAATTCCAAAGGCCAAGGTGGAACCCGGATCACCGTCGGTACTGGGCCGAGCGAGCGCAGTGGCCAGTGACACCACGACCTGAACGGTCAGCGCCAAGGACATCGCCCGCTTCTGGAATCGAGGCACGACATCACCGGTGAGGAAGTACAACTGCGCGACCGCGATCGAATCGATCCGGCTGCGTTGCACCGCACTCCAGTAACTCCACAAGAACACCCACACGCCGACCGCGAACAAGGTCAACGAGACCACGACGCCCTGAATGCGAGTCGCGGAATCGAACACGATCGCCGCGAGCAGCGCGCTCGCGGTGAACACCGCGGTGGCGATCAGGTTGAACTGCACGAGGCGGGCCCCGGCCAGGGTGCTGGGCGACGGCGTCTCGGCCACGTCGTTCATTCTGCCAGGGCCCCCAGCACCCGGCCCAGCCGCGCCGACAAGACGTCATAGGACATTTCGGTTTCGGCACGTCGACGCGCCGCTCGACCCATCTCGAGGCGGCGGTCGTCATCGTCGAGAAGATCCGACACCACCCTGGCGACGGCGTCGACATCGGTGGGGGGATCGACCACGACGCCGGTGACCCCGTCGACCACGGCTTCGGCTGCACCTCCACTCGCCCCCGCGACCTGCGGTACGCCACAGGCCGCGGCTTCGAGGAACACGATCCCGAACCCTTCTTGTTCGAGGCCACCCCACCGGTTCCGACACAACATGACGCACAGATCCGCTGCTGCGTACCGAGCGGCGAGGTCCTCGTGGGGAACGCGACCCAAGAACTCCACCGGGGCATCGAGTTCGGTGGCGAGGCGTTCGAGACGACCGCGGTCCCGCCCGTGGCCACCGATGACGAGACGGAGCCGAGGACGATCGCGTCGCAGTCGGGCCACCGCCCGAATGGCGGTGTCGAAACCCTTGCGAGGCACGAGGCGGCTCAGCGCGAACACGATCTCGGCGTCGCCGTCCCATCCGAAGCGTTCTCGAGCCGCTCGACGTTGTTCGGCCTCGAGGGGTCGGAACTGCTCGGGGTCGACCCCCGGGGTGATGACCGTGGTGGGTAACGCCCGTCCCGCAGCCCGCTCGGCCTCGGCTGCTGGATAGCCGCCCCCGGCGATCACGTGGCGGGCGTTACGAAGAACGCGTGCCAACACGCCACGACTGATGGGAAGCCGACCTGGGACCGTGATCTCGGCCCCGTGCAGAACGACGTCGTAGGGCAATTCGAGCGAGGGACCGATGATTCCTAGAGGAACTGCCGGATCCAACACGACGAGTTCGGCACCGACCTCGCGAGCGAGCCGGTCGACGCGACGCACGGTGTAGGGGTGCGGTAACAACACCGGTTCGCGGACTCGTTCGATCCGAAACGGAGCCTGACGATCGAACTCCTCCGCGCTCGGATGAGGTGTGGTGAGCACCGTGACGCTGTCGGGGGGCAGCCGCCGCCACCATTCCCACAGCAGCGACTGGATGCCTCCGATCTTGGGAGGAAAGTCGTTGGTGACGAGCAGATGACGCACCGGGGTCAGCCTTGCACGTCGACGGTCAGGTCCGAGAGATCAGCACACCGATCGGTATCGGGATCCTCGATCAGATCGGCGGTGACCGCCACATGGTCGAAGCCGAGCCGCTGGGCCGCCCAGGCGCCATGGGATCGCAGGATCGGATCCGACGATCGCACCGCTTCGGTCAGTACTCGTTCGATCTCGGGATCACCGGGGGTTCCGACGTTGCCGAGAACCACCAGCGCGTTGCGTCGCAACCATCGGGGGTCTCGCCCCGCGATGTACCAGCGCCCGTAGCGCTCGAGGATCTCTTCATCGGTGCTGTCGAGGAGTTCGATCACAGGCACCCATCTCTGGACCGGGACCTTGGCATCGCGTGAAGCGACCTCATGACGGTGTCCGAGGCGAAGGGTGGGCGGACAGACCTCCTGACAGTCGTCGCATCCGTAGATCCGGTCCCCGACCGCCTCGCGGAACTCGGGGGGAATGGGACCCGGCCGCTGCAGAATCCACGCGAGACACCGACCGGCGTCCACCACTCCGGGAGCGATGATCGCCTGGGTGGGACAGGCGTCAAGGCACCGCCGACACCCACCACAGCCATCAGGCACGGGTTCATGCGCCTCAAGGTCGGCCGTGGTGATCACGGTGCCGAGCACCACGTGACTTCCCACTCCGGGCACGAGCAGATTGGCGTTCTTGCCGTACCAGCCGATGCCCGCCAACCAGGCGGCTTCCCGATCGACGAGCGCGTTGTCATCGGCGACGACGACGCTGCGATGGCCCGCAGCTTCGAGATGACGAGCGATGGCGGTCAACCCGGCGCGCAGGTCCCCATAGTGATCACGCCGGGCATAGCGTGCGACGGACGCCACAGGTTCTCGGGTGGCGTCGCGACGTTCGGGCGCGGCAACGGTCTCATCGGGGACGGGGCGAGCCGCGACGATCAGCGACCGGGCGCCGGAAAGTGTGCGAGACGGGTCGGTGGAGCGTTCCGGATTGCGGTAGGTGAATTGCATGGTGTCGGCGTAACCGGCCTCGCGGCGTTCGATGAGCACGCGCCGAGCTCGTTGCATCACCTCGGCGCGAGCGACACCGAGTCGCACCAGACCGTGGCGTGATCCGATTTCGAGGATCTCGCTCCACAACCCGTCCACGCTTCGAGCCTACGGTGACGGGCCCGTCCCCACCTCAGCATCGGCGCTGGGAGTATCGACGCTGGGACTGTCGGCGCTGGGGCTCAACTGCGGAGCAGACTCCACATGGCGCCGACCCCCACCACATCGGCACCCAAGGGGCGCAGCCGAGAGCGCAGACCCTGGTCATCGGTGACCACGACCACCGCTTGGTCGTCGGGTAGCTCTAGCACCTCCTTCACGATGAGGTCATCGGCGATGACGTCCGCGTCCGTGAACACGATGCGGATCCTCGTGTTGCGGCCCCCGCCAGCGGCGTAAGCATCACCGTCGAAGATCACCACGACGCGCGTGCCATAACGCGAGCGATGAGCATCGAGCGCGTTCAACAGGTCCTCGCGACGGTCTGCGAGTGCCCCCGAGGCCTCACGCCCCAACGCGACGTTGCAACCATCGACGATCATCACGACATCGCTTCGGGCCAGGAGGTGACGCGTCGCTTTGGGAGAGTCGGCGAGCTCACCTCCCGGAATTCCGAGAGGCCGACGCGTCGTCGCTGCCGGTCGGGGTCGGGTCCGAGTGGGCTCGGATCCATGTCCGGTGGGAGCGCTCGTCGATCGCCATCGCCCCAGTTCCCGATCGAGACGATCGCGTTGGACCAGCAATTCCTCCACGAGAGCATCGCGGTCCGACACCTGTTGACGGAGCTCGGCTCGTTGGGTCTCCCAGGCGAGTTGTTGTCGGGTCAGTTCGGCTTTGACCCCATCGCGTTCGGCCCGTGCGGTCTCGAGGACCTGGAATCGATCCTCGAGGTCTCCTGTGAGATCGTCGATGCGCTGGCGAAGAGCATCGATCTCCTCCCCCTGGCTGGCGAGTTCGGCCTGAGCCCCAGCCAGACGCCCAGCGAGGTCGTCACGTTCGGTCTCGGCACGCTGCCGCGCCCGCCCTGCCGCTTCGACGCGCGGGTCGCGACCTGGCACCTCGGGGTCCGATGCGGTGAGCCAGGCCCAGGCCTCAGCGCCCACCGCGTCGGCGGTGGTGCGCTGCGCGATCAGAGTTCGTAAGTCGGCGTCTGCGGCCACGATGGCCGCCACCTTGGTGTCCTGAACCCGACGTGACGATCGCTTGGCGATCAACGCCCGGATTCGGGCTGCGGTCTCTCGATGAAGTCGGTCATCGATTCGTGCCACGGCGACGGCCACGTCGACGATTCGACGCAAGGCCGCGGGATCTGAGGGCAACCGAGTCGTCGACATCTCACCCGGCGGGCTCGAGAACCGCACCCTCATGGGCAATCCGCACCACTCGGGTGCGACCGCCCGGCGGCAGAGCCGCCACGATCTCGGCACTGCGATCCGGAGCGCACCAACACGCCACGGTCGGACCCGACCCCGAGAGCCACGCTCCCCAGGCTCCCGCGGCGCGCGCCGCCTCGATCGCGGCGGCGGACTCGGGTACGTCGACGAGACGCGAGGGCTGGTGAAGGCGGTCCTGGGTGGCGAGATCGAGATGGCGAGAGTCCCCAGCCGCAAGCGCGGCCACGAGAAGCGCCACTCGCCCGAGATTGAACACCGCATCAGCACGACTGACCGGCTCGACCAAACGGCGTCGCGATGTCGCAGTGGAGGTGGTGGTCTTCGGAACCCACAGCACCACCGTGGGATCGAGTCCGAGAGGGATGGGCTGAACGATTCCGTCGACGACCACCACGACCCCGCCGTGGAGGGCGGGAGCTGCGTTGTCGCCATGCCCTTCGAGTTCGGTGGCTGCAGCCAAGATTCCGAACTCGGGATCGGTCAGCTCGATTGCAGGTCCGTGGCGTTGTAAGGCGGCGAGGCCCAGTCCACCGATGCGCATCGCGGCCGAATAACCCAGTCCCCGGCCCATCGGGATCGGGGATGCCACCCATAACGGTCCGGTTCCACCGCCGCGGCGAAACGCCACCATCGCCGGGTGATGCTCATCGACGAACAGGGGGCGGGGCTCGAAGGCGGCGTCTTGTGCCTCGGTGACGTCCTCGAGGGGGATGTCACCACATCCGAGCCGAGCCTCGAGGCTGAGAGCCATCCCCAAGACATCGAAACCGGAGCCAAGATTGGCCGAGGTCGCTGGGACTCTGAGGATCACCGTGTCAAGCCCTCATCGGACCCCAAAGACTCTCGACCGTCGTCAGCGCTGGTCGCGATCACGGCGTCGAGAACGGCGCGGGCTCGACCCGAGTCGACCGATTCCGCAGCGCGCATGATCCCTGCGTCCATATCGGGGACGTCCCCGGCGATGACGAGGGCCGCGGCGGCATTGGCGAGCACCACATCTCGGATCGGTCCTCGGGCTCCATCGAGCACAGCTCGTACCGTCGCCGCATTGGCGTTCGGATCGCCTCCGACGAGTTCTTCGCGCCCCGCGCTCACCAAACCCCATGACCGGGGGTCCAACTCGGTGACCTCGACACGTCCCGGCTCGACCATCCAGCAGCGGCTGATCCCCGCCGTCGTGATCTCGTCCAAACCTTGAGGCCCATGCACGACCCAGGCGCGATCGACCCCACCCAAAGCCAAGGTCTGAGCCATGAGTTCGCCCGCCGCCGGCGACGCGACACCCACGAGGAGTCTGCGAACTCGAGCCGGATTCGCTAGTGGTCCCAACAAGTTGAAGGCCGTGGGGACGCCGAGTTCACGCCGCACGGGGCCCACATGACGAAATGAAGGATGAAACGCCGGTGCGAAACAGAACCCGAAGCCATGCTCGACGACGCAACGGACCACCGTCGCTGGTGAGGCCTCGAGAGTCACCCCGAGGGCTTCGAGAACATCCGCGGAGCCGCACTGCGAGGACGCGGCCCGGTTTCCGTGTTTGCACACGGGAACACCAGTGCCCGCGACGACGAGACCAGCCATCGTGGACACGTTCACCGATGCGGCGTGATCGCCTCCGGTTCCCACCACATCGACAGCTCGAGATGCCACCGAGTCGGGAAGTTCGACCGGCACCGACGCACTGTTGACTCCGGCGAGCAATCCGGACAGTTCTTCGGCCCGCTCGCCTTTGGCCCGCAAGGCCACGAGAAAGGCTGCGATGTGGACTCCCGACGTCGCCCCCGACAACAAGGCATCCATACAGTCACGGGCCCGGTGGGCGTCGAGGTCCTGACGCGCGATCAGATCGGAGATGACGGTGGGCCAGGCCACCGAGGGTTGCGACGTCATCGGATCAGGCGCTGCGACGACGCTGACGGATGATGCGGCGGCGTTCCCGTTCGGTCGCTCCGCCCCACACGCCCTGCTTCTCTCGCCTGGTCAAGGCATGTTCGAGACAGTGAGCTCGCACATCGCATTGGCCACAGACCGCCTTGGCAGCTGCCGCCTCCTCGTCGGTTTCCGGATAGAAAACCCCGGGATCCAGACCCCGACACGCCCCCAGATCGCGCCAGACGTTGATGTCGTCCACCGCACGCGAGGATGCCTTCGCAGCATCGAGTCGCCACCGGACCGGGCCTGTCGTGTCCATGATGCCATGTCAACGTAGGTGCCAAAATCGCTCGTGACAAGAGTTTTTTGTGATTCCTCGTCCCCGCGACCGTCCGCCAGGCTCGGTTACGACCATTCTCCGTGCGGATGGAACCGATCTCGAGAGCGCTTCGAGCACCCCTGTCGACCGTAGGTGATCCGGCCGAGAAGGACCGGATCACCGAGTACGGAGCCGTGATTCGCGCGCTCAGACCGGATCGGGACGAAGGTCGTTCAACAACTCGTCCACGGTCATCTGGGCCAGTTCGACCTCCTCGCGATACGCAGGATGATCGATGACCAGCACGACCGGACCCTGAGCGAAGGTCTCGATCTGAGCCGGGGTCGCCTCGAAATGGAGGTAGTGCACCGCGGCGGTGACATCGGCTCGCGTGAGTTGGGACTCATGAGCGGCTTCGAGTTGTCCCCGGATCTCGGATCCATCCACGAGGCGAAGAACGACGCTGCGCTCGATTCCGACGAGCTTGGGCAGCCATTCCCGCATTGAGTCGTCAGAGGTCAACTCGATGAACAAAGTGGCGCACAACTGTCCCGGCTCGGGAATCAAAGGGTTGTACGCGTCGAGTTCTTCTTGAATGCCCTCATCGGTGATCGTCTTTTCGACCCGCGCCATCTCTTGGACCTGAAGGCGCATCGTGTCGCGGTTCTCGAACATGAGCGTGACGAAGGTCCCGATCTCGATCCGGCGGCGACGCTTGGTCTCCATGACCCGAGCTCGGAACTCGGGCCGCTCACGCTCATAGGCGCGCAGGTCCGCGATGTCGTCGAGGGTGAGTTTGCGACGGGAGGGGGTGGCGGTGTTCATCGGGTTGGCTCCTCGGGAATGCCGTAGGCACGGGCGATGACCTGAAGGGGATGGACCGGAGTCGTTTCGGTCTGTTCGGAGATCGCCGTGTTGGCGAGGTGGCAGTCCCCTGCCACCACGTCTCCACCGGCCTTGGTGATCTCCTCACCGAGTTTGCGAGCCATGGGCAACGACAACTCGGCGTTCTCGGCTCGAAGGCCCCACATACCGTCGATACCACTGCATTGCTGCACCAGCTTGATCTTGGCGCCGGTCAGTTTCATCAGGTCCCGACTCTTGAGACCGATGTTCTGTGCTCGCAGGTGACAGGGCGTGTGGTACGTGACCTGGGCGGGAACCTGGCCCTCGAACTCGGTGTCGAGAGATGTGTCTTCGCCCTTGTGGACCTTCATCAGATACTCGGCGGCGTCGTAGGTGTGCTTGGACACCAGTTCGGCATCGGGTCCACCGACGTAGTCGACGTAGTCCTTCTTCAACACGTAACTACAGGTGGGCTGAGGCACCACGATGTCGTTGCCTCGGCGAACGGTGTCGGCGAGGGCTTTGACGTTCTCGGTCGCGACCTTGGTGAAGGTCTTGACGTCTCCGCTGTGGAGATACGGGGCGCCGCAACATGCCGTCGTATCAGCGAGAGTGCATTCGATGCCGTTGCGCTCGTAGACCTTGACGAGGTCGTGGCCGATCTGAGGCTGCTGGTATTCGACGAGACAGGTGGGGAACACCGCGACCTGACCTTGTCGCTTACCGACTCGCAAGGCGGTACGGCGCTTGAACCACGTGGTGAAGCGGGTACGCGAGAACGGCGGCAGAACGCGCTGGCTCGACACTCCCGCGGTCTTTTCGATCACCTTGCGCACGATCGTTCCCGGCTTGGCACCCATGGCCTTGTTCGCGATCGGAGCAGTGGTCGTCGCCACCTTGCCCAAGAGATCGGTATGACCCATGACGCCGGTGGTGATCTTCTTGCGAGCCGGAACCTGTCCATTGGCTCGGCGCATCGCGTCGGCGCGCAGCATGAGTCGGGGGAAGTCGAGTTCCCATTCGTGCTGGCCAGGGATGTAGGGGCAGTTGATGTAGCAGAGCTTGCACTGGAAGCACTCGTCGATGACCCGGTCTTGTTGAGCCGGGGTCAACTTGCCCGCATCTTGATCATCGTGGACGTCGATCATCTCGAACAGCGAGGGGAACGACGAGCAGAACTTGAAGCACAGGCGACAGCCGTGGCACAGGTCGTAGACCCGCGTCAGTTCCTCGCGAACGTCGGCCTCATCGAGGTACTTGGGGTGATGGGGGTCGTAGGTGATGGTCACTGGAGTCCTCAGCGGTTGCGGCGGGCGGTCGTCCACCCTAGAGGTCGACGAGGCAGGTGGGGGCGGGCACAGCGGGCGATGCAGTGTTGATCACCGCCACGCTGCGTAGGGGTTCGAAAGCGTGGCTCCACAGGCGCACGCTTGGCAGCTCACACAGCACACGATCGGGTGTCGTCGCGACCGGCGCGGCTCGCCGACGAGCACGAGATCGTTCTGGCTCTCGGCGTTTGAATCGGATCACAGCTGCGTTGTACCCGCTCCACGATTCCCGTGGACCTCCACCGTGGTGTCACCACCGCGGTGGGGCCGACGCCGAGTCCCGGCGTGTCGTGTTCGCTCAGGCGACGACATGACCTGTGGCAACGTCCGGTGGGATCGGCGCATACCGACCCCACCGGACATCACCTCATGAACGTGATCAGGAGATGCTCTCGAGGCCCTGCTGGAACCGGCCAGCGTGGCTCTTCTCGGCGCGAGCCAGAGTCTCGAACCAGTCGGCGATCTCGGCGAAGCCCTCATCGCGAGCGGTCTTGGCGAAGCCCGGGTACATCTGGGTGTACTCGTAGGTCTCGCCTGCGACCGAGGCCTTGAGGTTCTCTTCGGTGTCACCGATGGGCTCGCCGGTGGCGGGGTCACCGACGGCTGCGAGGTAGTCGAGGTGGCCGTGTGCGTGGCCGGTCTCGCCTTCGGCGACGGAACGGAACAGAGCGGCAACGTCGGGGTAGCCCTCGACATCGGCCTTCTGGGCGAACCACAGGTAACGGCGGTTGGCCTGGCTCTCGCCGGCGAACGCCTCCTTCAGGTTCTCATGGGTCTTGGTGCCGTTGAGGTCAGCCATGGTTGCTCCTTGGGTGTTGGGGTGGGGTGGATCAGGACGCCGGGCGTCCCGACTCCGTGGCGCACCGGGCACACTGGCCCCGGAACACCACTGAAGTACTGGTGGGTGCGAATCCCTCGACATCGTCGGGGAACAACGAGTCGAGACCTTCGAGATAGACGTCGCGGATCTCGCCGCAGTGTTCGCACACGGCATGATGATGGTCATCGACGTTGGGATCGAAACGGGAGGAACCCGAGCCCACGGCCACGATCTGCAGCTCGCCCATGGCGGTGAGATCGTTCAGCGTCTGGTAGACGGTGCGCAGGGAGATGCCCGGCATCATGTCGCTCGCAGCGTGGAACAAAGCATCGGCGCTCGGGTGTGATTCGTTGCCATGCAGCAGACGAAACAGCAATTGGCGTTGCGGCGTGACCTTGAGACCAGCGGTCCGAAACGCGGACGTCAACTCCTCGGGGGTCCTCACGGCTGCGGACCGTACATTCCGTCCCAGAAGACTGCCAACTCGTGCGAGGAAACAATCTGAGCATTTCTTCAATCGATGCAGATTGGACCCACAGAGCATCCGAGAGGCGGCGGGACTCAGGCTGGATACCCGAACCTCATGGTTCCGATCCTCGGGACCCAAGGGTCGGGACTCGTATACATTCGGCCTCGTGATGACGGGGATCTCAGCGCTTCAGCACCCGGAGATGACCCGATGAGCGTGCTCGCGATCGATGTGGGAACCACCGGGGTTCGCAGCGCCATCGTGCGGCCCGACGCCCGTGTCGATCATCTCCTGTACCAGGCGCTCCCTCCCTCGACCCCCTCCCCCGGTCTCGTCGAGTTCGATCCCCATCGACTTGCCGACACAGTGCTAGAACTCGCCCAGGCCACGTTGGATCGAGGTGGTCCGGTCACCAGTGTCGGAATCGCCACCCAACGGGCGTCCACCGTGGTCTGGGACCCGGAGACCGGCCGCGCCGTGGGACCGGGTCTGGGATGGCAGGACCTGCGAACGGTTCTCGAGTGCATCACCGCCCGGTCCGAACACGATCTGCACCTGGCACCCAATCAGTCCGCAACCAAGATCCGTTGGCTTCTCGATCACGCCGGACCCGGTGCCTACAAGGTGGGAACGATCGACACCTGGTTGGCCTGGATCCTCACCCAAGGCCAGGTGCATGTGACCGATCGCACCAATGCCGGGGTGACGGGGCTGTGTCTTCCCGATGTCTCAGCCTGGTCCTCCTCGGTGTGTGACACCTTGGAGATTCCTCTCGAGATCCTGCCCGAGATCGTGGACTCCTCGTCCCCCATTGGCATCGCGACGGCTCTCACCGGGTCTCCACCGTTGACGGCACTGGTGGGAGACCAGCAGGCGTCTCTGGTCGGACAGGGATGCATCACACCGGGTCGCGCCAAGGTCACCTTCGGCACCGGAGCGATGTTGGATCTCACCACCGACCGCGGTGCTCCCGCCCAGGCGCGGCGTCACCCCAACGGGACGATTCCGATCGTGACCTGGAGTCGGGGTGGCGAGATCACCTATGGCGCCGAGGCCGTCATGTTGACCGCGGGAGCCTGCGTGGACTGGTTACGGGACGATCTCGGCCTGATCACCACCGCAAGCGAAAGCCACGAGGTCGCGTCTCGATGCGAGGACACCGACGGCGTCGTGTTCGTGCCCGCGCTCCTGGGAACCGCCACCCCAGACTGGGACTATGGAGCTCGGGGTGCGCTGTTCGGGATGACCCGAGGCACCGAGCGAACTCATATCGTGCGAGCCGTCCTCGAAGGCATCGCCCAGCGCAGCGCCGATCTGCTCGCTGCCGGTGAAGCCGATACGGGAGCCCGTGTCGAGGTTCTGCGCGTCGACGGTGGCATGAGCCGCAACCCGACCTTCGTCCAAGCGGTGGCCGACGCCACCCAACGCACCGTGGAAGTCTCACCCGTCGTCGAAGCCACCACCCTGGGTGCCGCATTCCTGGCCGGTGTCGAAGCCCGGGTGTGGGCCGATCTCGACGAGACCGCATCAACCTGGTCACCTCTCGATGTTGTGACCCCGCAACGCCAACTCGACCGGGACCGGTGGCGCCGAGCCGTCCATGCTGCGAGTGGCTGGATCCCCGACCTGTCCGCACTCGACTTCTAGAATTGCGAGGCCGTGCCCCGGCAAGGAAGGCTAGGGGATACGACGGCGCCGTCGGGTCGAGCCGCATGCGGACCGGTCCGATCGAACACCGAAAGGATCACCCCTCGTGGACACCATCGACCACGCTTCTCACCCGGGCGCGAGCCGCCGACGGTTCCTGGCCGCCGGCGCGGCGGGCGCTGCGGTGTCGGCTGCCCTTCCACTGCTGGGCCAGCAGGTTCACGCATCGAGCACCCCCGCAGCCGCTGTGACCGCGCGCCCGACGGCCGGTGACATCGAACTGCTGCGCCTCGCCCAACTCGCGGAGACCAGTGCCCGTGATCTCTACGAGATCGGAGCCAATGCTGCGACGGATCCCGTCATCGCGACGGTGATGGGCGTGATGGTCGAACATCACCGGGCCTACACCGAGGCCTTCTCGGCACTGCTCGGCCCCGAGGGGGCCTCGGGCCGAGCCGACGTTCTCATGGAACGTTTCGGGCTCGCCTTCGCCGACGCGGCTCAGGCTCCGGTGGCCGCAGCCGAACTCGAAGACGCTCTCGTGGCGACTCATACCGAACTGATCGGGGCTCTCGAGGAAACCGAGGGCGCTGAGCTCGTGGCCTCGATCCTGGTGATCGAGGCCCGCCATGCCACGGTGCTCAAACTTCTCAGCGGCGTCGAAGACATCGACGCGATGTTGTCCACCGTTGTTGGTCCCATCGACTTCGTCGAGGAGAACTCATGACCACGAGCCAGTCCTTCGAACCCGTCGCATCCGGAGTCGATCGTCGTCAACTGCTGCGCTTTGGTGGGTTCGCCGCTCTCGGTGGGGTCGCTCTCGCCGCCTGCGGCACCGACGACACTGCCGGAACCGTGACCGTTCCACCCCGTCTCGGCGACGCTCCCCCGCCGTCCACACTGCCTCCGGCCGATATCGACGACGTCGTCATCTTGCGGACTGCGACCTCCCTCGAATACAGCGCCATTTCCACCTACGACCTGGTGTTGAACAACTTCGCCGGGCTGTTCACCGGCCCCGCTGCGGCGCTGATCCCGGTGGTCGAGCGTCTGCGCGCCGACCATGTCCGCCATGCCGAAGCCGTGGCGAATCTGACCGTGGATGCCGGTGGTGAGGTGTATGCGTGTCCGAACGAACGCATCGCCTCGCAATACCTCGAGCCTGCGGTCGAATTGATCGTCGGTTCCGAGACCGCAGCGACGTTGGGAATTCCCATCTCCACCGAGCCGATCGCACCCAGCGACACCCCGTTGTTGGACCTCGTGGTTCTCGCCCAGGGACTCGAGTCACTGGCCGCCTCCACGTATCAGGGAGTCGTTCCGACCCTGAGCCGCCCGGCGTTGCGTCAAGCCGCGATGACCATCGCTGCCGACGAGGCCCGTCACGCGACGCTGCTGGTCTCGGCGGTCCTGCCCGACCAGATACTGCCCAACGAATCGAATCCGGTGGCGATGGTGCCATCGACGTTCGGTCAGCTCGGCCAGATCCCCGTACCCCTCGGTGTGCCGAACTCAGTGGGGAACAAGGCGGTGGTCAACCTGCAGACGCCGAGCCTCAACGCTCTCATCTACAGCTATCTGGGGGCCTGTTAGGACCGAGCCATTCGGGTCGGGGGTCGGTAGCGCTCTAGCACCCGCCCCCTACACTGAGCGTGACGGTGAGTCGGTCGGGTGACCGCGGTGCGGTGTCGTTGAGGCATCGGTCGAGGAAAGTCGGGACTCCACAGGGCAGAGCGCTGGCGAGAGCCAGGTCGGGGCGACCTGACGTCGGGAGCAACAGAGAGAAGACCGCCGATGGGCCGGCTTGCGTCGGTCACAGGCATGGGTGAAACGGTGCGGTAAGAGCGCACCAGCGTCCGGGGCGACTCGGGCGGCTCGGTTCCCCCGTTCGGAGCAAGGCCAAGCAGAGGGTGTGAACGGCCCGTTCGTCTCGGTGACGGGACAGCCCTCGGGTAGGCCGCACAGATGGATGGTCATCCGATGCCGTCAGGCATCGACAGAATCCCGCTTATAGACCGACTCGCCGTCACCCAGTCCTCTGACCTGGTGGTAGCGCGCCGAGATGCTCGTCTTTCACCCCATTGCGCGCATATCGCGCGCTACGCCACGATGAATCCGGACCCCCCGTGGCGGGCGATCCAACTCGACGTGTCACCTCACCGTCGCTCTCACCGGGCGCTCAGGATGCCGAACCGGGCACCTAGGACGCTGTGACGTCGTCGGCGGAGACCGTGGATCCCGCCTGGGCACTGATGTCTTGGACCTCGGCACTGCGTAGTGGATGGGTGTCGAAGTAGTCGCATGCGTACACGATGTAGCCATCGCGGAACTTGCGCACACTGCATCCGCGCACCACCGGAATGGTGGACCCATCGGGCAAATGCATCGACAGCATCCATTCGTCGAAAGACGAGTCGACAGCGCCATGTCCGAGATGGCGAGTCTCGGTCTCTGCACCTTCCCCTGGGGCAAAAAAAGCGGGCTCGATCGCATCGAAGCTGACATCGCCCACCTTCTTCATCACGGGCACCAGCCATGCCCGGATCGCCTCTCGACCTTCGAAGCGTCCGAAGATCGGGTCGATGTACACCGAATCCGTCGGATGCAGGTGGTCACAGAAAATCTCGAAGAAGGCATCGCCCGTCGAGCGATCGTTGATGATGCGGTGCAGTTCCCGATGGTCCATCGCCGCCCACAGTACGACGCCGGTGCGGCTGCGTCGATGGGTTTGGTGGGAGCTGGTGGGTA
>CAYYHU010000031.1:0-10724 GCA_964471865.1 uncultured Ilumatobacteraceae bacterium
AGCCTCCGCCAGACGACGTCGTTGGGACCGCAGATCCTCGGTGAAATCACGCATGATCGATGTTTCCGGCTCTCAGCGTCCGTGACAGAGCTTGAACTTTTTGCCCGACCCGCATGGACATGGCGCGTTACGCGGAGTCTTGGCCCACTCGTCATTCACCACGGTCTGGGTGGATCCACCAGCGGGTCGCGTCGCGGTCGCGGCTTGCGGACGCGCTGCCCCGGGGCTCGCAGCCGCGGCGGGAGCGGGACTGGCCCCGTCGGGATCAGCGGCCGCTGCGGTGGCGAACCCGGACCGATCATCGGTATCAGACGAGGTCTCGGTGAGGTTGCGCGGTGCGGTCTGGGGCTCGGCAGGCTTGACGAGTTGAACGTGCATGACGTACCGGGTGAAGTCCTGCGCGATGCCTTTCATCAGGGTTCCGAACATTTCGTAGCCCTCGCGCTGCCATTCGGTGAGGGGATCTTTTTGACCCATGGCCCGCAGGTTGATGCCCTCTTGGAGATAGTCCATCTCCTCGAGGTGTTCACGCCAGCGCTGATCGATGATCTGCAACATCACCTGCCGTTCGACACTGCGCATCACCTCGGATCCGAGTTCGGTTTCGCGGCGCTCGTAGTTCTGCGTCGCGTCGGCCATGACCCGGTCATAGACAGCATCGCTCTCGCGCAGTCCCGACAGCTCCGACGCGGTGAGTTCGGTGGGCCAGAACGTACGCAACTCGGCGATGAGACCCTCGAGATCCCAGTCCTCGTCGAGTTCAGAGACACAGTTCCGATCGATGAGATCGTCCACGGACTCAGCGAGGTATTCGAGGGCTTCGGTCTTGAGATCCACCCCGGCGAGGATCTGATCGCGGCGCTGGTAGATCACCTTGCGCTGCTCGTTCATCACCTCGTCGTATTTGAGGACGTTCTTGCGGATCTCGGCATTGCGTTGCTCGACGGTGCTCTGGGCCCTCTCGATGGCTTTGGTCACCATCTTGGCTTCGATCGCCTCGTCATCGGGAAGGGCTCGGCCCATCACCCAACTGAGCGCTCCTGTGGCGAACAGTCGCATGAGTTCGTCATCGAGGCTGAGATAGAACCGGCTCTCACCGGGATCACCCTGACGACCTGCGCGGCCTCGCAACTGGTTGTCGATACGGCGCGATTCGTGACGCTCGGTTCCCAGCACATACAGCCCGCCGACCTCGCGCACCTTGGCCCCTTCGGCCGCGCAGATCTCGCGGTACTCGTCCACGAGTTGGCGATACCGGGCCTGGGCGGCAGTACGGGCCTCGCGGAACTCCTCGGGCATCTGCTCGAGTGGCATCGGCAGCGCGAAATCGTCCACGAGGGACTCCGCACTATGGCCTTCGGCGAGCACATCCTGGCGGGCCATGCCCTCGGGATTGCCTCCGAGCAGGATGTCGACACCGCGACCGGCCATGTTCGTCGCGACCGTCACGGCATGGAGCCGACCGGCCTGGGCGACGATGGGAGCTTCGCGTGAATGCTGTTTCGCGTTCAGGACTTCATGGCGGATGCCGCGCTTGGTGAGTTCTTTGGACAGCCGTTCGCTCTTGGCGACGCTGATCGTGCCCACCAGGACGGGCTGGCCCCGTTCGTACCGCTCGGCGATGTCGTCGACCACGGCTGCGAATTTGGCGTCCTCGGACTTGTAGATGAGATCCGGCTGATCCGCGCGCACGACGGGACGGTTCGTGGGGATCGGAACGACTTGCAGACCGTAGGTGTTCATCAACTCGGCCGCTTCGGTCTGCGCGGTACCGGTCATTCCGGCGAGCTTGTCGTACATCCGGAAGTAGTTCTGCAAGGTGATCGTGGCGAGGGTCTGGTTCTCCTCTTTGATCTTCACGCCCTCTTTGGCCTCCACCGCCTGGTGGATGCCTTCGCTCCACCGGCGACCTTCGAGGATGCGACCGGTGAACTCGTCCACGATCTTCACTTCGCCGTTCTGGACGATGTAGTCCTTGTCGCGGCGATACAACTCTTTGGCCTTGAGCGCGACGGCCAACTGGTGCACCAGGTTCTGTGAGACCTGGTCGTAGAGGTTCTCGATACCGAGCGCCGATTCGACCTTTTCGATACCCGGTTCGAGAGGCACCACGGTGCGCTTGTCCTCTTCGACGTCGTAGTCGACGTCCCGGCGTAGCGAGCGCACGATCGAGGCGAAGCGGTAGTACAACTTGGCGGCATCTGCCATACGCCCCGAGATGATCAGGGGCGTACGGGCCTCGTCGATGAGAATCGAGTCGACCTCGTCCACGATCGCATAGGCGTGGCCTCGTTGAACCTTGGTCTCAGCGGACCCGGCCATGTTGTCGCGCAGGTAGTCGAAACCGAACTCGTTGTTGGTTCCGTAGGTGATGTCACAGGCATAGTTCGCCCGCTTCTGGTCGGGACGATCGTTGACGCCGGGAACCACCAGACCCACGGTGAGCCCCAGCCATTGATGAAGCGCTCCCATCCACACCGCGTCACGACGAGCGAGATAGTCGTTCACGGTCACGAGATGGACTCCGGTACCCGACAGACCATTGAGATACGCCGGCAAGGTCGACACCAAGGTCTTGCCTTCACCGGTCTTCATCTCTGCGACCCATCCGAAGTGCAGAGCCGCACCACCCATCAACTGCACGTCATAGTGACGTTGGCCCAGCACTCGACGGCCGGCCTCACGGACCACGGCGAATGCCTCGAGAACGAGGTCGTCGAGATCGGCTCCCCGGTCGAGACGCTGACGAAACTCAGCGGTCTTGGCCGCCAGAGCGTCATCGCTCAAGGCCGCCATCTCTGGTTCGAGCGCGTTGATGTCGGGAACGAGACCCTGCAGCGCCTTGAGGCGCTTTCCTTCTCCGGCGCGCAGTATGCGATCGAGAATGCCCATGCGGATCGCCATGCTACCCCTCCGGGTCCGAGGCCCACCGAGCGCCCCGAGACTCGCCTCGGAACCACTGTGGACCAGTGGCCCGGTAGCGTCGCACCGATGCAGATCCCCGGCCTTCCCGACCCCGCGATCTCGCGTCTGGTTCGTTGTGTGGTCGGACTGGGACTCTTTGGAGCCGGAATCGCCTTCATCATCGCGGCGGACTGGGGTCTGGGGCCGTGGGACGTGTTGCATCACGGTCTGAGCGAACGAACCGGGATCGCGATCGGCACCCTGATCATCCTCGTGGGCGCCGCGGCCATGGTGCTGTGGATTCCCTTGCGGGAACGTCCCGGATGGGGGACCGTCATCAACACGATCGAGATCGGTCTCGTTGTGAATCTCCTCGAGCCGCGCCTGGGCACGTTCGACTCCGTCCCGACGCGCAGCGCCGCCCTGATCGGCGGGGTCGTGATCGTGGCTTTGGGATCGGGGATCTATCTGGGCGCCGGACTGGGCTCGGGGCCTCGCGACGGTCTGATGATGGGTTTGGAACGCCTCGGGCTCTCGGTACGTCTGGGGCGCACGATCATCGAGGCGACGGTGTTGGCGCTGGGGTTCCTGCTCGGCGGCAGCGTCGGCGTAGGAACTCTGGTCTTCGCTCTCGGCATCGGACCTCTGGTGCAGGTGTTCCTGCCTCGGTTCCGTCTCGATCGCGAACCGACGGTCCCCGCTCGCGCCCGGGCTCGTTAGCCTCCGACACCGTGACCGAACCTGGAGAACTCACCATCCTGGGCGCGACCGTGCGCGCCCCGGTGGACCATGTCGAGTGCTTTGACGCCCCCGAGGGTCTCACCCGGGTGGCGATGACCACCCAGGAGGTGACATCCCGGTGCCCGGTGACAGGCCAACCCGACCTGTCCAGTGTCGAGATCCTCTATGGCCCCGAGGACTATTGCGTCGAGTCCAAATCTCTCAAGTTGTACCTGTGGTCGTTTTCGGACCGTTCGATCTTCGCCGAGGCGCTCGCCTGTGAGATCGCGAGCGAGATCTCGCGAGCGGCGCGACCGCGTTGGGTCCGAGTCACGGTGACCCAACGCCCCCGCGGCGGGATCACCGTCCAGACCGTGAGCGAAATCGGAACCGTTCCGACGTCCTGAGACGTCCCGCCCCGGACGCCTCGGGCCTCAGAGCCGGTGGCTCAGTAGCGGTAGTGCTCGGGTTTGAATGGACCGGCCGGATCGAGATCGAGGTATTCAGCCTGATCGTCGTTCAAACGCGTCAACTTCACTCCGAGCGCTCCCAGATGCAACGTGGCGACTTTTTCGTCGAGATGCTTGGGCAACACGTACACCCCGGTCGGATACCGCTCGGTGTGCTGGAACAACTCGAGTTGCGCGATGACCTGGTTCGTGAAGGAACAACTCATCACGAAACTCGGATGCCCGGTCGCGCACCCCAGATTCACCAGTCGCCCCTCGGCCAACACGATGATGGCGTGACCATCAGGGAACGTCCACAGATCGGTGCCGGGCTTGAGTTCATCGCGCCCGGCTCCTGAGCGAGCCAAACCTGACATGTCGATCTCGTTGTCGAAATGGCCGATATTGCACACGATCGCGTTGTGCTTCATCTTGGCCATGTCGTCCACGGTGATCACCGAGGTGTTTCCGGTGGCGGTGACGAACAGATCGGCGCGTTCCACGACATCGTCGAGCACCGTGACCCGGTAGCCCTCCATCGCCGCTTGAAGTGCGTTGATCGGATCGACCTCGGTGACGATCACCCGAGCACCTTGACCCCGAAGGCTTTGAGCGCAGCCCTTGCCGACATCGCCGTAGCCGAGAACCACGGCGACCTTGCCGGCCAACATGACATCGGTGGCCCGGTTGATGGCGTCCACGAGGCTGTGGCGGCAGCCATAGAGGTTGTCGAACTTCGACTTCGTGACCGAATCGTTGACGTTGATCGCGGGGAACAACAACTCCGAACGTTCCGCCATTTTGTAAAGACGCTTGACTCCCGTGGTCGTCTCCTCGGTCACGCCTTTGATACCCGCGGCGAGACGAGTCCACTTGGTGGGGTCGGTCCGCAAACCCTTGGCCAACAAGCCCAGAACGATCGCCAACTCGGCGTTGGAGGCCGAGGTCGGATCGGGGACCTCCCCGGAGCGTTCGTATTCGACCCCTTTGTGCACGAGCAGGGTCGCATCTCCCCCGTCGTCGAGGATCATGTTCGGTCCGACGCTGCCATCGGCACCGGGCTCGGGCCAGGTGAGCATCTGTTCCGTCGCCCACCAGTACTCCTCGAGGGTTTCACCCTTCCAGGCAAAGACCGGAACCCCTTGAGGATCCTCGACGGTGCCGTGGGGACCCACCACCACCGCGGCGGCGGCATGATCCTGAGTGGAGAAAATGTTGCACGAGGCCCAGCGCACCTCGGCTCCGAGTTCGACGAGAGTCTCGATCAGCACTGCGGTCTGCACCGTCATGTGCAGCGATCCTGAGATCCGTGCTCCCGCCAAGGGTTTGGAGGGACCGAACTCTTCACGCAGGGCCCGAAGTCCCGGCATCTCGTGTTCGGCGAGATGGATTTCTTTGCGGCCAAAGGGGGCCAGTGACAGATCGGCGACGCGATAGTCGCGGCGCGCGGCGAGTGTGGACGACATGAGGTGCTCCTGGTCGGGGGCGGATCGGCGTGGTACGACGTCCGGGCTGGGGCCTGCTGGCTCCTCCATCACGACAGCCCGAGGAGTACGGCCTCGCAGTGTAGGCCACCTCCAGCGACGAGAGTCGGACCCGACCCTGTGAGCGGGCTGGCGCGAGGTGTCGGCGTGGAGAACCCCGGCACCTGGCACCGGTTCCGCGGCCGCCCTCCCCCGGCGATACGAGATGACAGCGTTCGCGCTCAGTCGCCCAGAACGAAGGCCGAGAGGTCGTAGAGGTAGTGGACCTGACCGTTTGCGTTGTACACCCTCAAGGTTTCGTCGGGAGCCAACGGTATGAGGGCCATGTTCGCGACGTCCTCATCGGGAACGAGATTGACCGTGGACGCCGTCGGCAGAGCCGGGGTCGGAAAGCCCGGGTACAGCGTCAGATACGTCGACTGGGGACCACTGCCCTGGGGAGTGAACTCCGTCGCGGTCAGGTTGCCGAAGACGGCACTGACCTCCCCGATCGGGAACCCTCCCACGGTGGTGGACTCCACGACCGCTCCGAAATCCCAGATCTCGGCCTGATTGGCTCCGAGACGGGCCGCGCCGAACTCGGGTAGACGGGTGTCGAACACCCGAAACGGCAGGTCCGTGGGTTGGATGCGACCAGAGCGAGTCTCGACGGGACGACCCGCCAAGAAGTAGCCCATCACGTCGATGGCGACGTTCATCGTCCCTTGGGAGTTGTAGACGTGGATCCGTCCATCGGCTCCGAGGGGCACCACGGCGAGGTTGGCGCGGACCTGACCGGGGATCAGATTGAGATTGGATGTCTCAGGAGGTCCCGAGGGTCGCTCGGGCACCAACGAAACGAAGGTTGCGAGCGAGTCGGAAAGATCGTTGATCGCCGTGACGTTGACCAGCACTGCGGTCACCGCCGTCGATGCCGGCACGATGTCCACGACATCGGAATCGAGCGGATCGGCACCGCGCACGTTGACGCGTCGCCAGGTCCGAGGACCCATGTCGTCGGTTCGGCGAGTGTCGAGAATCCGTCCCGGCGCCACCGGAACCAGCCGCGCCCCTCGGGTGGCATGATCACTCGAGGAGATCCACGCGAACACGTCCACGAGCACATGCGCTGTACCGGCCACCGGTCCGAACAAGGTGATTCGCACTCGTCCATCGGCTCCGGGTTGCAGCACCGACATGTTGGCCACGGTCCGCCCGGGAGCGAAGTTCACATTCGAGGCTGTCACCACTGCATCACAACATGGCGCCACGGTGAGGTAGCCCGTGACATCGGCATTGGTGACGGTGATGTTTGCCAAGACCGCCAGGACCTCAGCGCCCCGAGCGGGGACGCCGGCGCGCCCCAAAACATCGATCTCGAATGCCCGTCCATCGGGTTGCACGGCCCGGGGCTCGATCGGCGCACCGATTCCGGTGCGTGTGTCGAGAATTCGCGTCGGGGTCACGGTGTGCAATTCACCCGCAGCACCGAGTTCGTCCGGGGTGATCTGAGCTGTAGCCGGGGTTCGTCCATCAGCGACGACTCCGGTGACGAGAATCGCCGATACCGCCGCCACGACGGCAAGGCTGCGTCGCCGCCGACGGCGAGTCGGAGAGGATGGCGGGGTCGACGGCTGCAGGGGGAGCGCCATGACCGCGACCCTACTGGCGCGAGGGCCGTCGAATCAGGACATCACCTCGAAGCGATCACGACCGCTGTGCGACGACGCCGCGATCGGGTCGTGTGCTCGGGTTCGCGTGTTCTTGGGGGTACCGACTCGATACCGGAGTGCGACCCCCAGCGGCACAGATCTCAGTTCGAGTCGGCTCCGTCGACGAGCGCGATGATCCGCTGGTGTTCGGCATCGTCGACGAGACGGGACGCGTCCACGAGCATCACCGGTATGCCTTCGACGATGTCATAGGCCCGCTGCAACCGCCGGTTGTACAGCAGGTTCTCGGCGGGAAGATGATCCAAGGGCCCCTTGTCGATCGGGCAGACCAGGATCTCGAGGAGACGGGTATCGAGAGTCATCATCACTCCTTGGGCAAAGGGCGCCGGGTCACACACCGGTCACGATGGCGAGGACTTCAGCGACGTGTTGATCGCAGCGATCCCGATCGGGAGCCTCGAGGTTGAGCCTCAACAATGGCTCGGTATTGGAGGGTCGAAGGTTGAACCACCACGAACCGCAATCCACCGTGAGCCCGTCGAGGCGGTCCTGGGGTTGATCGGCAAACGCCGCGGCGACGGCATCGATCACGGCCGCGGTATCAGACACCTGGGTGTTGATCTCCCCTGACGACGAGTAGCGCTCGAAGGGTTGACGAAGTTCCGACAAGGGGACCCCGGCCCGCGAGATCTCCGCGATCACCATGAGACTCGCGATCAGTCCCGAATCCGCCCGGTAGTTGTCGAGGAAGTAGTAGTGCGCGGAGTGCTCCCCGCCGAACACCGCCCCGGTATCGGCCATCACCTGTTTGATGTAGCTGTGGCCGACCTGGGTCCGCACCGGAACGCCACCGGCCTCGCGGATCACCTCGGGAACCGCTCGAGAACAGATCAGGTTGTGCAAAACGGTTGCACCAGGATGGGTACGCAAGACCGCGGCGGCGAGAAGCGCTGTGGTCGTGGACCCCGACAGTCCTCGTCCGGTTTCGTCCACCACGAACACCCGATCGGCGTCACCGTCGAAAGCGAGACCGAGGTCGAACCCGCCGGCCACCACCCGAGCCTGGAGATCGCGTTGGTTCGCCGGCTGGATCGGATCGGCCGGATGGTTGGGGAACGTCCCGTCGAGTTCGCCGTACATCACCTCGAGTTCGATCTGGGTGAGTCGAGAGAACACGGCGGGAACCACGAGGCCACCCATTCCGTTCGCCGTATCGGCGACCACCTTGAGGGGTCCGATGGCATCGCGATCGATGAACGAGACGACATGGTCGGCGAATTCGTCGAGCATGTCTCGCTGCTGACGCCGACCCGTGGCCGTCCCCGCTGGGGTGGGCGACTCCAGCACGGCTTCGGCTCGGGCTTTGATCTCGGCCAGCCCGGTATCTGCACCCACCGGTCGGGCGCCCGCCAGACAGAACTTGATGCCGTTGTACTCAGCAGGGTTGTGGGAGGCGGTGAACATCGCTCCGGGGGCTTGGAGCCGCCCGGCGGCGAAATACAACAAGTCCGTCGACGCGAGTCCGAGATCGATTACGTCGACCCCGAGAGACATCGCTCCTTGGGCGAAAGCATCCACGAGTTCGGGTCCCGAGGGCCGCATATCGCGAGCGACGATGATCGTGGAGGCTCGGGAGAACTCGGCGAAGGCCACGCCGAGAGCTCGAGCGATCGTGGCATCCCACTGATCGGGAACGGTGCCCCGAACGTCGTAGGCCTTGACGATGGCATCGAGACGGGACACGCTCGGGAGGTTACCGGGAACCGAGTGGCGCCATGGGGACAGGTCCCCGACGGCGAAACACCACCAGGACAGCGATACCCACGAGGCTGAGACCGGCAGCTGCGAGGTCGATCCCGCGGCCTCCATAGGACATCTCGACCTCGGTGTCGGTGGGGATCACCACCATCATGTTGGGAGCGATGCGATACGGACCCTCGGCCCCCGACACGTTCCAACCGGGGAAGAAACTGACCCGCACCAGCACCGGGACGCCGATCTGATCCACTCGGAAACGGACCGAATCCGTTCCCATGTCGACATCGCTCACCGTGACGGGCGGGAGCGGTCGAGATTCGATGGCGGTGGTGGGCACCACGACGTCGACGCGTCGACCGGGAGCGCCTTCGACTCCGATGCGACGGTCCTCGTCCACACGGACCTGGATCCGTTGCCATGTCTCGGGACCATCGGCGGCGGGGATCGCCGCCCAGTCCTCGGGGCGCTGGTACCAACTGGATCCCAACTCGAGCCAGCGCTCACGTTGGTCGCCGCTACGCGCATCGACCACCACGGGTTCGACGCTCAACGGTTCCACGATCGCGGCTGTTCCCAGTTCGTAGACCCGCCAGGGACCCACGTCCCCCAACACGGTCAGTTCACTGCGAGCATCGGCTTCGGCTTTGGCCTCGGGGGTGTAGGCCAAGAAATACCGCACACCCATGTCGCGCATATGGCGCACGCCGACCTCGGCGTCGTTGTCCACATAGCGCAGCTCGCGTACGGGATTGCTGGAGGATTTCGACATCGCCGCAGCCGCGAGGAAGTGGTACGGCGTCGACCCGGCCGCTTCGAAGAACAAGCCTTCCATCGACGCGATGCAGCCGTCGGTCCAATACGGCAGGAGCATCAACGCCATCGTCGTGCCATAGCGATTGTTCTCAGCGGTGTTTTCCCACAGCGCCCGCCCACACCCGTGCGCGGGATCCGAACCCACCGTGTCCATGAACTCCACGAGCGCCTGGTATTCGGGATAGTCGGGCTTGGCCTCATATCCCGAGTAGTTCCAGCGAGCCCATCCGTCGACGAACCCGCGCGGGGCGGTCGAACGCACCGGACCCCACCGGTACTCGGCTTGACCCGCCGAGTTGGTCACCAGGTTGCCAAAGGGCAGCTGCTGATACCGGAATCCCAACACCACCAGAATCGATAGGGCGCTGACTCCCACGATCGCCGCCCCCGTCGCCCACCATCCGAGTCGGCGGGTCGGATCGAGAACTGCGGCGGTGGCCTCGGCATTCACCGCCACGCCCTCGCGGGTGCCGACGACATCGGTTCCCACCGAGGTCTCGATGAGATCGTCATCGGCTGATGCGAGTCCTCGATCGGCCCGAGGCGACGCCACGACGCGTTCGAGTTGAGCGAGGCGCGCGAGGGCTCGAACCACCTCGACGATGCCGATCGCCGCCAACAGGTATCGCACGAGGTGGAAGAACGGCAAGATCCGCGGGTTCCACAACAATCCGATCACCGGCAGGCTGTCTTGAGCGAGATGCACCGCAGCGGCGAGCAGGATCGCCATGACTCCCAACCAGACGCCGAACAAACGCCGGCGGACCACGCTGGCGGCGAGGCCGATCACCGCCAGGGTGGTGAAGGTGATGTCGAAGAAGGTCGGCAACGGGAAGTACATGCCCCACAGGGATCCAAACGAGCCACCCCCGGGCTCGCCGCCGTATTTCATGTCGGTCATGTAGGCGTGATTCGCCAAGAAGGGCAGAACCCAGAACGCACTG
>CAYYHU010000031.1:10734-21173 GCA_964471865.1 uncultured Ilumatobacteraceae bacterium
CGCACTGAGCGCGATCGCGGTCAGCACCGTGGTCCACAGGTAGCGCCACCGGGCCCGATCGATCGACACCAGGCCCATCACGACCACACCGCCGAAGACGAACATCAACACGATCCCGTGACACAGCGCCGCGAGCGCGATGACAATCGCCGCGCTGATGCGGTGGGTTCCATCCTGGAGCCCTCGGGCGACGAGTCCGAACGCCACCATGGAGAGCGTCAGCGCGAGGGAGAACGAGAACTCCCCTGCCATCGTCGACGCGATGTTGCCGCCGTAGATCGTGAAGCTCTCGTCGTAGAGGAACACGGTTCCGGCGAGGGCGAACATGACCGGGATCGGGAACGCCAACCGGGCGAGGCGTCCCATGGCGTAACAGGCGATCGGCATCGTGATGATGCCGGCCACCGACACGAACTTGAACGCGATCTCATACGGCAGGATCAGATCCACCAGCACGATCGCGAGTGCCGGTACCACCATGTAGAAGCGGTAGATCGGAAACCCGGCGTACCAGTCCATGGTCCATCCGCTCAGACGTCCGCTCGGCAGGAGATGGTCGCGCAGGAATGCCGGCCCCCAAACGTGGGCGCCCATGTCTCCGCCGGTGGGGGTCGTGGTTCGGACCAACTCACCGGGTTGCATCGTGCGCAACAACAACAACGAACATGCCGACACGACGACGATCGCGGTGATGCCCGAGATCAACTCCGCCGGAGACCAGCGCTCGCGAGCCGCCACCCACCAGGTACGGGGATCCGCACTCCATGCCCGGACCCGAGCCCCCTCGTCGGCCTCATCGCTCACCGCCGTCGCAGTGGCACCATGCGAGCCCGATGGGCTCGAGGTCTCGAGACCTTCGGTGTCGAGACCGGTTTGAGCGCCGGTTTCGACGCCAGCATCCCAGGGACGATCGCTCGCCCCATCGGACTCACCCACATCCCCGCGTCCGTCGAGGGGACCCTGAGTTATCGATGGGTCACGAACGGTGTCGTCGTCGGGGTGGTCAGGCATCGTCTCTGGGTGACTCGGGTAGTGCGAATGTCAACAGCGGACCTCAGGAGCCGGCCACGAGCGCAAGTCCCGTCGCGTTGAAGGCCATATGGGCCAAGATCGGCATTCCGAGGCGTTTCGTTCCCTGAAAGCATGCCCCGAGCACAACCGCAAAGGCGAACAACCCCGGAAATTCGACCGGGTTGAGGTGGATCACCGTGAACCACACCGCTGCGATCACCAAGGCCAAGACATCGGCGTATCGCGACCTCAGGGTTCCCTGGACGAAACCTCGATAGATGATCTCTTCCACCAGGGGCGCAGCGAGCACCACCACGATGACGAGCACGATCAGCCAGGCCCCTTGGGCACGGTCATAGAGCTCACGGGCTCGTTCCTCGACTCGTTCGGTGGTGAAAGTCCCCGGGAAGGCGTCGCGTAGAACCCGGTTGACCAGCGCCACGAGCACCAACTGCGACAGCACACCAATGGGCAGACCCAAGAGATCGATACGCCGAAAGCCGAGCGCGAAATCGACACGGAAACGTCCCGTCCCCCAGCGGTCGCTCACCCGGTCCAGCGCCACCATGAACGGAATCCACAACGCACACGCCGCCACGGCGAGCACCCATACGGGCTGGGCTCCGGGATCGGTGTCGGCGTGGCCGGTGATGGCGACGGCGATAGCGGCGATGACATTGGCCAGGAGGTAACAGCCGGCCCACGTCACGGCCATCACCGGGACGGTGACACGGGTCTGTCCGGGCGCCGGGCGCACGGTCGACGAACCTAGTGCGCCTCGGGGCGCTGTCATCGTTCAGCCGGCCAAGCGAGACGCGATCGTCACAACCGCCCGCCGGCGACGGTCCTCGAGGCGCCATCCATTGGGAACCGACAGCCGTGAGGCATGCCGCGCACACAGGTCATAGGCGTGAGGTTCGCGATCCATGGTGAGATCGTCCAACCACACCACCGCTCGGCCGTATTGGTAGGTCAGGGTGACCGCAGCATCCTCGGCGCAGCCCGATCGCGAGCACTGTCTCACGCAGGCGACGGTAGTGGCTGCTTCGGCTCGAGTGGCGGATACCCGAGGCCGATGACGCCGAGCACGACCGCACGAGGCGCAGCATCGACCCCTAGCATGACCACCATGAGCGCGTTGCCCCCGCCTCCCCCGCCTCCGCCCCGCCCATCGGGTTCGTCGGGTCAACCGTCGGGTCCGGGGCCTCGTCGTCCGGCCTCGTCGCCACCCAAACGACCGAGCGCTCGCCGGGGCGGCGGCGACCAAAAAGGGTCCGGACAGGGGTCCGCTTCCGGGGGCGAGCGCCAGGGTGGTCCGCTGCCCCGGTGGGCCGTCTGGCTGCTGGTCGGCCTCGTGCTGTTGTTGCTTTTCGGCCCGCGTCTGTGGCCTCAGCCCGATCGCGAAAACCTCTCCTATACCGAGTTCCTCCAGCAGGTACGCGATGGTCAGGTCACCGAGATCACCATCAACAACAACACGAACGCGATTTCTGGTGTGCTCGCCGACGGCCGGGAGTTCTCCACCACCGGTGCACCCATGCTCAGCGAGGCCGATGAGCAGCTCCTCAAGGAACAAGGCGTCCAGTACGACTTCTCCACCCCGCAGGCGAACTGGTTCATCAGCTTGTTGCCGCTGCTGCTTCCGGTGGGCTTGTTGATCCTGTTCTTCGTGTGGATGCAGCGCCGGGCCATGGGCCAGGCCGGCAACATCATGTCGGTGGGCAAGAGCCGCGCCAAGGCGTATACGACCGATCGTCCCTCGACGACGTTTGCCGATGTCGCCGGATACGAAGGTGTGAAGCAGGAGATCACCGAAGTGGTCGATTTCTTGCGGATGCCTGAGCGGTTCAAAGAAATCGGCGCTCGGGTTCCCAAGGGCATCCTGCTCGTGGGCCCTCCCGGAACCGGTAAGACCCTGTTTGCTCGAGCGGTCGCTGGTGAGGCCGGGGTCGGCTTCTTGTCGGTGACGGGTAGCGACTTCATGGAGATGTTCGTCGGTGTCGGCGCGAGCCGGGTCCGCGATCTGTTCCAGCAGGCCCGCAAGATGGGTCGGGCCATCATCTTCATCGACGAGATCGACTCGATCGGTCGTAAGCGCGGTGCGGGTCTGGGCGGTGGCCACGATGAACGGGAACAGACCCTCAATCAGATGCTCGCCGAGATGGACGGCTTCGAGACCAGTGAGGGCATCGTGATCATGGCGGCCACCAACCGTCCTGACATTCTCGACCCCGCTTTGTTGCGTCCGGGACGCTTCGACCGTCAGGTCGTGGTTCCGTTGCCCGAATATTCCGAGCGTCTGGCGATTCTCAAGGTCCACAGCCGCGACAAGCACATGGGACCCGATGTCGATCTCGAGACCATGGCCAAGGCCACGCCGGGAATGAGCGGCGCCGACCTCGCCAACCTGGTGAACGAGGCCGCCCTCGTCGCCGTGCGACGCAGTTCGAAGGTGATCGAGCGAATCGACTTCGAGAACGCGCGTGACCGGGTCGTCATGGGCGCCCGGCGCGAAAGTCTCGTGCTGACCGCCGAGGAGAAGCGGGCGACCGCCTATCACGAAGGCGGACATGCCGTACTGGCCGTCGTGTTGCCCAACAGCGACCCGCTGCACAAGGTGACGATCCTGCCCCGAGGGATGGCGCTCGGAGTCACCTGGACCTTGCCCGAGGAACGCCACACGTACTCCAAGGAGTTCTTCGAGGACGTGATCTGCAAGGCCATGGGCGGCCGGGTCGCCGAAATGATCGTGTTCGGTCACCTCAACAGCGGTGCCGCCAACGACCTCGAACAGGCCACTGGTATCGCCCGGCGTATGGTGCGCGAATGGGGTATGAGCGATCGGGTGGGACCGATGGCCTGGCATACCCAGCAGCAGGTTTTCCTGGGCGAAGATCTGATGACCAGCGGTCGGGAGTATTCCGATGACACTGCTCGTCTCATCGACGAAGAGGTGTCCCGGATCCTCACCGAACAGCAGGAACGGGCCCGAGAACTGTTGACCAAATACCGCTCCGGTCTCGACCTCGTCGCTCGATCATTGCTCGAGAGCGAGACGATCGACGGAGCCGAGGTCAGCCGCCTCGTCCAGGAGGGGCTCACCGATGCCCCCTCCCCCGTCGCCGGCGACTGAGCCTCCCAGCCTCAGCGCATCGGGATCAGCCGATCGTCACTTCGGTGATGCGGCCGTCGACCACCGAGATGTTGACTCGGTCCAACCGGTAATCCGTCGTCACAGCGAGCGCTTCTCCATCCGCGGACACGACGCGTACCGAATAGCCCGACTGGGCCGCGATCTCGGTGGCGGTATCGGGGTCTTGTCCGATGAGGACGTTGGGATCGAAGTCGGGATCGAGGTCACCACCGGGTAATCCCGGGAGATCTCCTGAGCCCTCCGACGGCATCCCGATGGCGGGACCCTCGGGTTCGACGCCGGGCTCGGGAATCGGAAGCGGCTCGGGCATCGGCATCACCGGTAGGGCCTCGGTCTTGACGAGGTCATCAGGAATCGCCGGCACGCTGTAGCGGCCGCCATCAGCGTCGAGGAAGACGAAGGCGGGCACGAGCCACATGCGGGCGTCCACATCGGTGAGGGTCCACCATTCAGATTCGATATCGACGAGTTCGATGGTCAGAGTCTCGGGAACGACCATGTCGCTCGCTCCCGGGCCCTCATCGATCACCGAGGGCGCCACGGCGATGTCCTCGACGGCGACCAGAGGTCCACCACCCCACCAGGTTCCGCTCATCTCGCGAAGCCGAGCCAAAGCCTGGTCCACCGACACGAGATCGACTTCACCGACCGCTTCGGGATCCTGATCCACTCCGCTCGCCCAGATGATCGCGGCGTCTTCACCGAATCCGATACTCCAGGCCTGCCAGGTGCGGATCCCCTCGAGGAGGTACCAGGCCGTCACCGAGGCACTCCACTCATCGGCCCACACCTCGATCTCGACCCGATCGAGAGGTACCCCGATGGCCTCCCAGATCCGTCGCGCCTCGGCCTCGGCCGTGGTGGCGTCAGGAACCCCTGGCGGCGGAGTCATCGGTACGGGCTCGATCGTGATCATGTCCTCGCCGTCGATCATGTCGTCGCCGGCGCCCGGCTCCGGGATCGCGACTGGGGCCTCGTCGACGACGATGTTGCGTTCGATCCCGCCGTTCCACGCCGGTTGGTACCACCAACTCCTCGGACCATCAGCAGAGAAGTACAGACTCGGACCCGAACCGTCTTGGGGTCCGATACCGGCGCCGCCACCGAAGTCGGCGCCGAAGGTCTCATAGGCCCCGGTGATCCCAAAGGCCGACGCGATCACCGCGGCCCGATCGGGCGAGACCACGGCGGGCTCGAGGTAGCGCCAGACGGTGCCCCGTGTGGCCGGGGCGGAGAGGTCCCCCACCAGTCGATACTCGACCTGGTTGAACCAGGGAACCCACCCCTCGATCCGGTTGCCATCATCAGACGCGGGCATCGAGATACCAGCGGCCTCAGATGCCGCCATATCGCCTGGTCCCCCGGCACCCAGACGGATGACGGGAACCTCCGGGGCGGGGGTGACGAAGTCGTCGCTGCATCCGGTGGCCACGGCGATGGTGAGGCCGGCCACTGCCGCCAAGGCGGCGAGGCGATGTCGTGAGGTCGGTGTCATGCCCATGTGACGTCTCCTGGTCGGCGGTTGGTTCCCGTGTTCACGGGAACCTTCACTCGACCAGCGCCGCCACGAACTCCTCGGGGTCGAAGGGCACGAGATCCTCGATCGTTTCGCCCAGACCGACGAGCTTCACCGGAAGACCCAGCTGGGTCTCGATCGCGAACACGATTCCGCCCTTGGCCGATCCGTCGAGTTTGGTGAGAACCACTCCGGTCACCTCGGTAACCTCGGAGAATACCTGGGCCTGCACGAGTCCGTTCTGACCTGTGGTGGCGTCGATGACGAGCAGAACCTCGCTGACGGTCCCGCGTCCTTTGTCGGCAACGCGACGAACCTTACGCAGTTCCTCCATGAGGTTCGTCTTGTTCTGGAGCCGGCCTGCAGTATCGGCCAGAACCAGATCGATGGAGCGGGACGCGGCCCTCTCGACAGCATCGAAAATCACCGAACTGGGGTCTCCGCCCTCCGAACCCCGCACGATCTCGGCTCCGGAGCGTTCCGCCCACGTCGTCAACTGCTCGGCCGCGGCGGCTCGGAACGTGTCTCCGGCGGCCAGCAGCACGCTGACGCCCTCGTCGCGCTGGCGCGCCGACACCTTCCCGATCGTGGTGGTCTTGCCCACGCCGTTGACACCGACGAAGAGCCATACGTCGGGTTCACCCGGTGTGGTCGAGACGCGATGAAGGCTCCGGTCCGCGGACTCGAGTCGCCCGAGCATCTCGGTTCTCAATGCATCCACCAACGCATCGGGATCGCTGATCTCTTTGGCCTCCACCCGAGCGCGCAACCCGGCGAGGAGTTCATCGGTGACGGCCACCCCGACATCGGCGCGTAGGAGCGCTTCTTCGAGATCGTCCCAGGTCTCAGCCGTGATCCCTGAACGCTGCCGGATGCCCAACAGTGCGCCAGCGAACGCGGTTCGGGCCTTGGTGAGCCGATCGCGGAATCGGACCGGCTCGACGGCGACCTCGAGGTGCTCGATCTCGACGGCCTCGGCTTCTTCGGCCTCCTCGACGGGTTCGAGGACCGCCACGCCAGCACCGGAGTCGTCTCCGGAGTCCGTGGCCACCTCCGGGGTGCTCGCAGGTTGTGACCGGGGAGGCGGCGTGGGGGGCGCCGGGGTGGGACGGGTCCGTTCAGGGGGTGTGGATCGACGGCGGTTGACCACCACCACGGCGATGCCGAACACCACCACGGCGACGATCAACAGAAGCAGAAGCATCTCGAGCATGGCTCTGCCACCCTAGCGGTGGGGGGTCCGCGACGCCTGAACGCGTCGGGGTCACGTCGATGCGCCGACGCGCTCCACGACCACCTTGGAGGAACCGCCGGGCTGCATGGACACCCCGAGCAGACAGTCGGCGGCTTCCATGGTGCGCTTTTGGTGACTGACCACCACGAGTTGGGCGTCGCGTCGGAACTCTTCGATCAACTGGAGGAATCGATGCAGGTTGACGTCGTCGAGAGCGGCTTCGACCTCGTCCATGACGTAGAACGGCGAGGGTCGAGAACGAAACACGGCGAACAGGAAGGCGAGGGCCGTGAGTGAGCGCTCACCGCCCGACAGCAGCGACAATTTCTTGACGTTCTTGCCGCCAGGGCGGGCCTCCACCTCGATACCGGTGGCCAAGAGGTCATCGGGATTCGTCAACACCAGACGTCCGCTGCCTCCTGGGAACAACGTCGAGAACAGTTGGACGAAATTGGCCGCCACATCGGCGTACGCGGCTGCGAAGGTGGATTGGATCTCACCGTCGACAGCCCGAATGACCCGCATCAACTCGCGCCGAGTGGTGCGAACATCGTCGAGTTGTTCTTCGAGGAATCGATGTCGTTCCGACAGTTCGTGGAACTCCTCGAGAGCGAGAGGGTTGATCGGCCCGAGCAGACGCAGTTCGCGCTCGAGTTCGCGTTGACGGGCCGCGGCGGCGACACCCTCGGGAAGTTCAGGAGCTGGCGACGCGATCGCGACGTCGGGTTCGATATCGAGATCGCGTCGCACCGACTCGATCGCCGTTTCGAGACGAAGGCGAACCTCGGCACTGTCGAGTTCGACCCGTCGGGACCGTTCCCGGGCCGCTTCGAGTTCGCCCTCGGTCCGCGAGCGTTCGGTGCGCGCCGCGTCGAGTCGCCCGGCCAGAGCCCGAGCCTCATCGCTTTGGCGACGACGTTGTTCCATCAGGTGTTGATGGCGACTTTCGATGGAACGCCGCCGGTCCTCGAGGCGTTCGGCGATCTCATGGAGCTCGAACAGGGCGGCTTCGACTCGTTCGCGTCGCTGCGAGGCTTCGGCTCGGGCTCGCACATCGGCGGTCAAGCGGTTCTCGGCTTCGGAACGGCGCCGTTCGAGCAATTGACGCCGTTCGACCAGACCGGCTGTGCGGACCTCGAGGTCGCGGCGGCGAGATGCCAATACGGCAGCTCGAGCCTCGAGCCGGGCGCGGGCTTCCCCGCGAGCTCGAGCCGCTTCGGCCTCGGCGGCTTCATCGGCCTGCAACCCGGGCAGAAGCGCTTCGAGTTCGCTGACTCGCTCTCGCTCGCGCACTTGGCGTTGCTCGGTTTCGGTCAGCACCGCATCGAGAGATTCGATCTCGGCCCCGAGTTCTCGGCGTTCGCTCTGCGCGCGTGACAACCCTTCGGTGGCAGCGGTGAAACGAGCGTCGTTGGCATCGAGGCGCGCGACGAGTTCGGCCTCGGTGGCGGTGATCACATTCAACTCGTTACGTGCCGCGTCTTCGAGTCGACGACAGCTCGCGAGCTCGGTAGCCGCCTCCTCGGCGCGTTCGCGCGCCTCCTCGAGCGCTGCCGCCGTCGCCGCTCCCCCACCGACTCCCAACCGCCATCCGCTCGGTCCGAAGCGATCTCCCTGATCGGTCACCACGACCCGTAGAGGGTCACGGCGCACGATCTCGACGGCTTCGGACCACCCTGTTACGCGCACTGCTGAGCCCACGAGGACGTCGAGGAGAGCACCCAAACGCATGGCCACCGGGTTCTCCAACCCGCTTCGTGGCCTCACATGGGGCCTCACCGCGCGCTCGGTACCCGCCGGTGCGTCCGGAGCATGTCCCCGATCGAGTCCGAGTGCCAGGACCGCTCCGGTACCGCCATGGGCATCGAGATGAGCCAAGGCCGCCGTCGCAGCATCAGGATGTTCCACGACCACTGCGGTGAGGGCCTCCCCGAGGGCTGCGGTCACGGCCTCGGACCAGTCCGGGTCGATATCGACGAGATCGAGCAAGGTTCCCAGCACCCCGTCGAGTTCGGCGACTCGTTCCGCGCCTGCGCGCTCACGAGCATGATCGAGGGCCAACTCGAGCGCTTCCACGCTCGCTCGGGCCCGAGCCAGGCTCTCCATCGCCGCGGTCCGGGCTTGGGTGGCCGCGTCGGCCTGCGCCGCTCGCTCCAAGCGAGTAGCGACCGCCGCTTCGACCTCGCCCACGAGCGGAGCCTCGACCTCTTCAGCGACCCGGCATTCTTCGCGGAGACGTTCGGTCTCGATATCGAGCCGAGTGACACGTTCGCTCAACGCCTCGCGACGGGTGCGAGCCCGGCGATGTTCAGCCTCGGTGCGCTCGAGACCCGAGGTCAGCGACCGCAGCTCACCGCGCACTTCCGCAGCGGCGCTCGCGGCCTGTCCCGAGGCCCCGGCTTCGAGAGCCTCGAGGGCCTCGCCACGTTCACGGGCGAACGTCTCTTCGTCAGCTACCAGCGCGGTGTCCTCAGCCGCAGCGGCATCCAGAGCCCGAGCGCAGTCGAGAAGTTCGTCTCCGAGTCGGGCGACCTCGGCTTCGAGCGACGCGACGACTCCTGCGTCCATGAGCTGACCACGATCGCGTTCGAGCGACCGGCGGCGCTCCACGATGACAGCCGCGAGTCCACGCGCCCGTTCCCGTAACTGCTCGACCCGCCGCAGTTCATCGGTGACGTCGCGTTCACCGCGCGCCGTCAACTGATCTTCGAGCAGCGCGACCTCGGTGTCATGGCCAGCGAGGGTCCGACGATGCTGATCGATCTGGCGAGTCAATTCGACCGCTTCGGTCTCGAGCGCCGTCATGCGAACCCGAAGCGCGGCGATCTCTCGGCCGGCGAGATAGCGACGCAGTCCGTCGAGTTCGATCATCAGATCTCCATGACGCCGGGCGGCCTCGGCTTGGCGCTCCAAGGGTCGCATCTGGCGTCGCACTTCACGCAACAGGTCCTGGACTCGCAACAAACTCGCTTCGGTGGCCTCGAGTCGTCGTTGAGCCTTCTCTTTGCGTTTGCGGTACTTGAGAACTCCGGCTGCTTCTTCGATGATTCCCCGGCGGTCCTCGGGACGAGCGTTGAGCACCGCGTCGATCTGACCTTGGCTGACGATGACGTGCTGTTGCCGGCCGACACCGGCATCGGACAACAGTTCTTGCACGTCGAGGAGGCGACACGACACACCGTTGATCGCGTACTCGCTCTCACCGGTACGAAACAGGGTGCGGGTGATGCTCACCTCGCTCAACTCGATCGGCAGCACCCCCGAGGAGTTGTCGAGGGTCAAGCTGACCTCGGCTCGACCCAGCGCTGGACGCTTCGCAGTGCCGGCGAAGATGACGTCGTCCATCTTCTGGCTGCGGACCGCGGATGGGGCCTGAGCCCCCAACACCCACGCGATCGCGTCGACCACATTGGATTTGCCCGAACCGTTGGGACCCACGACGACGGTCACGCCCGGCTCGAAACGCATAACAGTGCTCTCGGCGAAGGACTTGAAGCCCTTGAGGGTCAATGACGTCAGAAACA
>CAYYHU010000032.1:0-20762 GCA_964471865.1 uncultured Ilumatobacteraceae bacterium
CTTCATGTGAGCCGACTCGACGGCTCGCCGCTCGTCTACAACGATCCCGACCCCTGGCTGCCCGACTTCGTGGTGTGCCGAGCAGAGTTGGCTCCAGCAGTTCTGAACGCCATCGCGTCGCGGTGATCGGACTCGCGCCGGTCACCCATCCAGATCGGCAATGACCTGGGCGGTGTGCTCACCGAGATCGGGAACCGGACCGGGATGAATCCGTCGACCATCGAAGTCGACCGGAGTGGCAATCGCTCGGTATGGCGCTTCGCCCGGTCGAGGTGTCATATCGATGATCGCGCCTGACGCCTGGATCTGAGGATCCTCGAGCGCTTCGGGAATCGACTGGATCGGCGCCCACCACACGTCATGGTGATCGAAACGGGTCCGCCAATGTGACATCGGCTCCTGGGCGAAGCGCTCATCAAGAATCGCGATGAGCGCTTCGGCGTTGACGTTGCGGGATCGGGCGTCGACAAAGCGTTCATCGGTGAGGAGATCCTCGCGATCGAGTGCAGCCACCAGCCCCGGCCAGTGGCGATCGGCTTCGAGCCCCAACAGCCAGAAACCGTGACCATCACCGGCTCGGTAACACAGCACCAGAGGGGCCCGATGCTTCTCGCGAGGTCGCGTGCTCTCACGCTTGCCGAACCGCAACTGAATACCGGCATCCCAACCAATCGTGTAGAGCCCGGCGCGCACGAGACTCGTGGCCACGAGCCCACCTCGACCCGTGGACTGTCTCTCATGGAGCTTCGCCAGAACCCCCGCGGCGAGAGCCAGACCGGTGATGTGATCCCCGAAGCCGCTGCGCAGATTGGGCGGAAGTTCACCCGGGGGCATGAACGTATGGGCGACCCCGGACCGAGCCCAGAAAGCGCCCACGTCATACCCTGCGCGGTCGCGCTCATCACCGTCGAGCCCGTAACCGGTGAGACTTCCGTAGATCAGATGCGGATGGCTCTGCAGCACCGCCTCATGATCGAGACCGAGCCGCTCGAGCGCACCCGGACGCAGATTGGTGATGAAGACGTCAGCAGTCGCGAGCAGACGGTCGAGTTGCGTGCGGTCCGTTTCGGTCGTGAGGTCCAGCACCACGGAGCGTTTGCCCCGATTGTCGATTTCGAAGGGTGGGACGCCGACTTGATCCTTGACCCCGAGCGCACCAAACACCCGACGTTGCGGATCGCCCGAGGGTGGTTCGATCTTGATGACATCGGCACCCCAGTCCGCCAGGACTCCCCCCGCCGCCGGACCCGCGACCCAGACTCCCATTTCGATGACGCGAACGCCGTGGAGAGGCCCGGGAGTCATCGCTCGATCACCGTGACGGTTCCGGCGGTTCCGTCCACCTCGATGAGAGCGCCATCGGGAATCATTCGACTCGCCCCAGTCACCGACACGACGCAAGGGAGGCCAAGTTCTCGGCTGACGATCACGGCATGGGTGATCTGCGCGCCCACGTCGACGACCACTCCTGAAGCGGTCACGAACAAAGGCGTCCATGCCGGATCGGTCAAGGGTGCGACCAGAATCTCACCAGCGGACAGACCCCGAGGATCCGAGGGATCGGTGACGACCCGCGCGCGACCGCGCACGATGCCGGGCGATCCCGAGATCCCGGTGAGCACCGCTCCGACCGAGGCGAGTTCACCTCCTCCGCTTCGCCGCGGCCAGGTCGACCAGTGCGGTGGTGCTCCATGGGTGACAAAGGGAGGCTCGTACTCGAACAGCGTCCGGTAGGTCTCGAGGCGCCCGGCGAGTACCGAGCCCCATGCCGACGGGTCGGCGACGAAGGAGTCGAGCTCTCGCTCAGTGAGCATGAAGAGAGCGTCGGGCTCATCGAGATGTCCACTGGCCACGTGACGTTGCGCGAGTTCGAGACAGGCCAGGCGCATCTCGTGGACCACAGCGATGCAGTTGGTCTTGGTGCGCTCACGACCTGCGGCATGAAGACGTCCACATCGCAGCGCAGCTGCAAAGAGACCCCGAGTCCCCTCATCCACCGATGCCAGCATCTGATCGATTTCCGCTTCGAGTTCGATCCGGCGACGATCGCCCTGCGCGACTCGCTGCGACGGGGAGTCCTCGTCCGACACCGAAGTCATCGCCGCTAGCGCCGCCAGAGCGATCTCGGGTCGAGTTCCCCAGGTCGGTGCTCTCAGATCCCATTCGTTGGGGCCGCGGCTCCCGAACCGATCGAGGAAGGAATGCCACCGACCGACAAAGGCCAGAGTCACCTGGTCGCCGGCTTGGATTCGTTCGGTGAGGGATCCAATGAAGTCGCCCCAGCGGGCATCCTGGCGATGTTCATCGAAGCTGTGGCGAAGACTCGCAGAGGACAGGACCATCCGGGAGAGTTCCCAGAGTTCCCAGTTGGGAGCAGCGGAGTCCACATCTCCAACACCCGAGAACAACGTCATCGCATCACCGCCGCGTCCGAAGGCCTCGAGCAAGCCGCTGACAGCGCCCATGCCGATACCGACTCCTGACGACACGAGGATGTGGCGGCAAAAGAGCCGGCGAAACAACGGCATGAAGGAGCGGGCGTGGTCGACGAGTTCCTGATCGCTCAGTTCCCCGAGCCCCGGTCGCGCAGCGACCAACCGCGCGATCTGATCGCGGTCGGCTCGAAGATCAGCGAGATCGTCGGTGGCGAACAACTCCGCCAGATATCGCTCCAGATTGGCGGTGGCTTGGGGATCCTCATCGGTGGGTCGAGCCTCATCGGAATACGGGGCAATGCCGGGCATGTCTCCGAAGTACTGCGCGTCCACCATCTCGGGCGTCATCCCCGGCATTCGCACGCCGAAGATCCGCGTGAACGACATCGACAAGTACATGTAGCCGCCGAAGAACACGACGCAGTTGGCCCGCCCCGCCTCGAATTCGTCGGGGCGGAAAGTCCCCGCCGATACGTAGGCATCCTGGTAGCCGAGGTCACCGGGACCACCCAACGCCATAGTCGCGGCCAAGGGCGACACCGGATCGGGCGCCACTTCCCCAGCATTGGCCCGGCTGTACACCGGATACAACCGACTCGGCTCGGATTCGATGATCCAGCGTTCGTCCATCTCGGCTCCTTGTGACCTTCATGTCCGCGGGCGGACTGCGTGCTCACTCGAGGTGCGCTCGTGCGATATCGCCACAGTAGTGATCTAGCGACGACGTGATTTCGGTCCAGGCCCCGGTCTCCAAGGAGGCATGCGTAGCCCACCTCAGGCAGACTGCGACCATGGCGACCCCCCTCGTATCCGCCACCGACCGCTCCTGGGGCGCGTTCAGTGAGAACCCGCCGTGGACTGTGAATCGCGACGATCTCGATTGGTCGGGTGCTGCGACCCGACTCCGAGACGCTGCTCGTCGCGAAGTGCCCGAACTGACACGTGAACGTCGGCTGCCCCCGGGACGCCGGGTGGGCACGGTGGTCCGACATCTTGCGGGAGCCGTGGTGCCGTGGCTGATCACGAAGCGTCGCAATGGCTTTCCCGATCCGGCCGCCAGTCGTTCCGACATCTCGGTTCGACTTCGCCGGGCGGTGGAGACTCTCGGGCCGACCTACATCAAGTTGGGCCAGATCATCTCGAGTGGCGAAGGACTGTTCCCGTCCGAACTGGTCGAAGAGTTCAAGTTGTGTCGTGACCGCGTCCCCGCCGAGCCCTTCGATGTCGTTCGCCGGACGGTCGAAACCGATCTCGGTTGTCGCCTGGAAGACGTGTTCTCGACCTTCGAGACTCAGCCCGTCGCTGCGGCGTCCATCGCTCAGGTCCACGTCGCTCGGCTGATCTCGGGCGAAGAAGTCGTGGTCAAGGTGCAGCGCCCTCAGGTGGCGGATCTCGTGCGGCGCGATCTCCGGGTGATGTCCTGGCTGGCTCCGGCACTCGTCGGGCGCATTCCCATCGCGGCCTTGGCCAATCCTCCGGCTCTGGTCGAGTTGTTCGCCGAAACGATCGTCGAGGAGCTCGACTTTCGTATCGAGGCCGCCAACATGATCGATATGGCCGAAGTCCTTCATGACCTCGGCCAGACGTCCTTCATCGTTCCACGACCCCACCCACGGCTCGTGACCCGACGAGTTCTCGTGATGGAGAGACTCCACGGATTCGGTTTCGATGATGTCGAAGGAATGCGCGGGGCCGGAATCGACACCCACGACATCGTGCGGTCCCAGATGATCACGTTGATGGAGGGGGCCATGGTGCATGGCCTGTTCCACGGGGATCTCCACGGCGGGAACCTGTTCGTGATGCCCGACGGCCGAACTGCGCTTCTCGATTTCGGCATCGTGGGTCGACTCAGCCAGCAGCGCCGGATGGCGTTCCTGCGCATGATGCTCGCGGCGATGACCAATGACGTGAAGAGCCAGATGGCGGCACTGAGGGATCTCGGTGCGCTGCCCCCAGACACCGATCTCGACGCAGTGATCACGGATCTCCGTCTCGACCAGCCGGCGATCGACCCGACATCGCTGTCGGGAGAAGAACTGGTCAACGAGGTCCAAAGAGTCGTCAAAGCGCTCTTGGGATATGGCGCCCGGCTCCCCAAGGAACTCATGCTCTACGTGAAGAACATGGTGTTCCTCGACGGGGCGATCGCCCGTCTGGCGCCAGATCTCGACCTCCTGAGTGAGATCACCCAGATTTCGATGGTGTTCGCGGAACGTCACGGTGAACGGCTGGGCCGCGAGCTCGGAATCGATCACACCGCCGTGGAGTTCGACCTGACATCGGTCAAGGCGGGCTTGGGACTCGACGCCGACGTCGAAGGCCTGACATACCGCCAGCTCCAAGAGCGCCGACAGTTGATTCAGAAGCGGATGCGAGATCGCGTCGGCGACCAGAGAGCCAACTGACCTCGATCCGACAGACTCAACTCGAAAGAAGCTCGCCGACACGCTCGGTTGGGCGACCGATGACCACGACGTCGCCGAGGATGACGAGTGGCCGCTCGAGTAACTCGATGTGATCTGTCAAGACCTCGACGACTCGCTCCGGGTCACTCAGCTCACCAGGATCGATTGCCAGATCGCTCCATGGTCCGTCTCTACGGACCAGGTCAGCCACGGAACCGTCGAGATGGTCCACAATCCATCGCAGCATCTTCGGCGACGGCGGGTCATCGAGATATCGCCGCACGATCACCTCACGTCCGGACCCTTCGACCACGGCCAGAGCAGCACGGCTCTTCGAGCAACGTGGATTGTGGAAGATCGTCACGGAGTCGATGGACGTCACGTTAGCTCTCACCACAACTCCCGATCCTCGCAGCCACACGTTCGACACTCGGCCGGTCACTGGCGTGACGTCCCGATATCTCTGCGCAGTCAGCAGGCCTGGTTGCGGCCTGGAGGGTGCTGGCACCGCGGTCCGACCGAGCTCGGGTCGAGACGGCGATGGCGAATCCTGCTGGCGACGGGAACATCTGAGTTGACCGACGGTTCGCACGCGTCGTGTCGATCGATCGCCATCGCACTTTGAGGTGCTCCGCGATTGCGACACACCCTCGCCTCGATTCCATCGCACCCACGATCACTGTGGATCACATCGTGCTCATCGTGGCATTGCGACGGCTGCGACGTGTCCATCGCCATCTCGTTGCGGCCATGCGCCCCCAAGCGACATGCAAGAAGTCAGGTGCTGCCGCTAATCGACTTGGACAGTCCGTCGGCCTCCATCCGCCCACCCGAGTGGAGGTGATCTCTCCGAGGCGACCCTAGGTTTCGTAAACGGCAATCGGTGGCTCTCACTGGGAGTTTCCCAGCAAGAGCCACCGATCGACATCCATACCTTGAGTGGTTCGGGGTTCTACTCCGAGGTCAGCGACTCCGCCATTGGAGACACCGAAACATCCCCAGACTCACGAGCAGCCAGAGGTCGTACCGCAATCCCCACACACGTAACAGGCCCCGGCCCGCTGCATGTTGGATGAGCCACAGGACGAACACATCATCCCCGTCCCAGCCGAACGACCGGTGGGCTGAGACGGCGGAACGGCGGCTTCACGCGCCATGCTCGCTGCGAGTTCCGAGGCCGATGGAACGCTCTTGGGGTCCGAAATGGTGTCGACCCCTTGGATCGATTCCACTGCAGACTCCTCGACCCCCGGGAGCGTGGGCTGCAGCCGCTCGTCACGGGTGAAGATTCCCAATTCGCTGCGCTCATCGACGGTGAGGTACTCGAGCGCGAGGCGCCGGAAGAGGTAGTCCACGATCGAGGACGCGATACGAATGTCGGGGTCGTCAGTCATACCCGCTGGCTCGAAGCGAGTGTTGACGAACGCCTCGACGAACGCCCGGATAGGCACCCCGTACTGCAAGCCATAGCTGATGCTCTTGGCGAGCGAATCCATGATGCCCGCCAGCGTCGATCCCTGCTTGGACACGGTGAGGAAGATCTCGCCCGGACGACCGTCGGCGTACTCGCCCACGGTGGCGAAGCCCTTACAGTCCGCCACCCGGAACTCGAACGTCCGGCTGACTCGAGAGCGCGGAAGCTTCTCGCGGATCGGCTGATGGACGATCTTTTCCACGATCTTCTCGACCGGCTCGACCACCGACGCGGCGACCGCGTCGGAGGCACCCTCCTTCTTGGTGGTGGAAAGCGGCTGTCCCACTTTGCAGTTGTCCCGATAGATCGCCACGGCCTTGAGGCCGAGCTCCCAGGACAGCATGTGGAGGGCCTCGATGTCTTCCACCGTGGCGTCCTCGGGCATGTTCACCGTCTTGGAGATGGCGCCCGAGATGAACGACTGCACCGCTCCCATCATGCGAACGTGGCCCTCGTAGTGGATCACGTTGTCGCCCATCGAGCAGGCGAACACTGCCAGATGATCGGCCGTCAGGTGCGGAGCACCCAGGATCGACTTGTTCTCATCGATGTAGGCGACGATCTCGTCGACTTGCTGCGGGTCGTAGCCGAGGCGGCGCAAAGCCCGCGGGATCGTCTGGTTGACGATCGACATCGTTCCGCCACCGACCAACTTCTTGGTCTTGACGAGACCGAGATCCGGCTCGATACCCGTGGTGTCACAGTCCATCATCAATCCGATGGTCCCGGTGGGGGCCAGCACTGATGCCTGGCTGTTGCGCACTCCGTACTCTTCGCCATCACGTACAGCGTCGTCCCAAGCCTGGCGAGCAGCCTCGAGAAGATCTGCCGGCAGGACGTCCTCCCCAAGCAATTCCCGACTGGCGTCGCGGTGCATCCGCAGAACGTCGAGCATGTAGCGCTCGTTCTCCGCGAAACCCGCAAAGGGGCCCATACGACTCGCAGTACGGGCACTCGTGGCATACGCATGACCCGTCATCAACGAGGTGATCGCACCCGCCCACGCACGGCCTTCATCGCTGTCGTAGGGCAACCCCAACGCCATGAGCATTGCGCCGAGGTTGGCGTAACCGAGACCCAACTGGCGGAACTTACGGCTGTTCTCACCGATCGGATCAGTCGGGTAATCCGCGTTCCCGACCAGGATCTCTTGAGCCGTGAACATCACCTCGACGCTGTGACGGAAGCCGTCGATGTCGAAGACGTCGTCAGAGCCGAGGTACTTCAACAAGTTGATCGATGCCAGGTTGCAGGCCGAGTTGTCGAGGTGCATGTACTCGCTGCAGGGATTCGATCCGTTGATTCGACCCGTGGCATGGGCGGTGTGCCACTTGTTGATCGTGGTGTCGAACTGCAACCCGGGGTCAGCACACTCCCAGGAGGCTTCGGCGATCTGGCGCCACAGGTCCCGAGCCCGAACCGTCCGCACCACCTCACCGGTGGTGACTGCGACCAGTTGCCACTCGGCGTCGTCGCGCACGGCCTCCATGAACTCGTCGGTCACCCGAACCGAGTTGTTGGCGTTCTGATATTGGATCGAGAAGGAATCCGACCCGTCGAGGTCCATGTCGAAACCGGCATCACGAAGCACGCGGGCCTTGCGCTCCTCGCGGGCCTTACACCAGACGAACTCTTCGACATCGGGATGGTCGCCGTTCAGGATGACCATCTTGGCCGCTCGGCGGGTCTTGCCACCCGACTTGATGGTGCCCGCTGACGCATCGGCACCACGCATGAAACTGACCGGACCGCTTGCGGTGCCACCGCCTTGGAGAAGTTCGTAGCTCGACCGGATCTTGGACAGGTTGATACCCGAACCCGAACCACCCTTGAAGATCACGCCTTCTTCTCGGTACCAGTTCAGGATGCCGTCCATCGTGTCGTCGACGGCGAGGATGAAACATGCGCTCGCCTGTTGGGGAACCCCCTTGACTCCGATGTTGAACCAGACCGGGCTGTTGAAAGCCGCTCGCTGGGTGACGAGGAGGAATTTCAACTCGGCCCGGAAGGCCTCGGCTTCTTCCTGATCGGCGAAGTAGCCACCCTGATTTCCCCAATCAGTGATCGTGTCGGCCACCCGATCAATGACTTGGCGCAGCGACCATTCACGCTCCGGGGTGCCGATCGTGCCGCGGAAGTACTTCTGAGCGACGATGTTGGTCGCATTCAGTGACCAGGTGACCGGGAACTCGACCCCGGTCTGCTCGAACGCCACCGAACCGTCTTTCCAGTTCGTGATTCGGGCGTCGCGCCGCTCCCAGGCCACGTCGTCATACGGATGGCGACCAGCGGTGGTGAAGTACCGACCGATCCCAATGGCAAGACGGTCCGGTGCGAGTGACATGGCATCTCCTTGGCGTGATCCCGGCCTCATGCCGGGTGGCAGTCTGAGTGAAATCGTGGAACCACAAGATGTTGTGGTCCACGGACCACAGATCAAGGCGAAACCACAAGCGGTAGGTGGATTACACCACTGTAGTTACAACGATGTCAACGTTTGCCGTGAGGTCTGACCGATCGGGCCACTTCTCGCACCCGAGCGCACCCCACAACATGACGGCCGGACGCCAATGACGCGGGCGGGTGTGCCCCACGATGTCACCGCCGCGAGGGAGCACCTCCCGAAACGGTTCCATCGACCATCCAACGTCATCGGCTGCTCCGGCCGTGGTTCCACGCTAGAGGGGTGACCCTGTGGGAGGGAAGGGGACAACCATGTGAATTTCCCTGTGAATTGTTTTGTCGACCTGTGGACGATGAGAGTGGCTTCGCACCGGGTCATCCGCTCTTCGAGACGACGTCATGCCGACGAGCTCAACGCCACCTCGACCATGATTCCGTTGAGAACCGAGGTACCCGACACCGGATCGAGTACTCGGGGGTCCGCAACCAGATTGCTGTTCACCCCGGGTCTCGTCGAGGCCACCGACATTCTGGTTCCAGCGTGATCATGGCCCCATCCGTGAGGCAGGCTCACCACTCCCCTGGCGATGTCATGGCTGAGCCGCACAGGAACTCCGTCGAGACGCTTCGACCCAGCGATGACATCGACATGACAACCCTCGCTCACGCCGCGCTGGGCGGCGTCGTCGGGGTGCATGACCAGATCGCAACGGAAGCGTCCCCGGACCAGCACGTCGAGATTGTGCATCCAGGAATTGTTGGATCGCAGGTCTCTTCGACCCACGAGAACCAAGCCATCCGGCTGAAACGTGCGGCACAGGCGAGCCAAGTGGCCGAGGTCCACGATCAGCGGTTCGGGCGCAATCTCGATTCGACCGCTTGGCGTCCTCAGGACTCCTGGCAACCTCGTATCGAGGGGACCAAGATCGACTCCGTGAGGGTTGTCGATGAGCATGTCGAGACTCAGACCATCCGGTTCGGCTCCGAAGCGATCTCCATAGGGACCGCTTCGCAGCATCACATCGAGAAGTCGCTCGGGCCCGCGTCGCCCGCTCGTCGACACCACCTCGAGGACGTCCTCGGAGCTGCGGTCCCCCAGGCCGGATGCCGGATCGCGTAGGACGGACCTGACGAGACTCGCTACTGCCGCGTCGTCGATCCGCTCGACGGCGTCGGGGTCGTCATCACCAGAGGCGATCCCGGCCAGTCGGGCGAGGATCTCCCATTCGTCGGGATGATCGTGATCCCGAGCGAACACCGGCGGGCTGTAGTTCGCCACGTTGCGCACTGCGAACTGCGACAACAAGATGTCGTAGTGACCTCGTTCGAGTGGCGAGGGTGGGGGAAGGATGACATCGGCGTGCCGAGTCGTCTCGTTGAGGTAGATGTCGACCGAGATCATGCACTCGAGGTCTTTCAGAGCCTCGGCGAGATCGTCTCCGGCGGGCGTCGAGATCACCGGATTGCCAGCCACGGTGATGAGTGCTCGAACCCGGCCCTCCCCCGGTGCCGTGATCTCTTCGGTGAGTGCAGCCACGGGAAACTCACCCATCACCTCCGGAAGGCCCGAGACGCGAGTCGCTGCGCGTCCCGTCCTAAATCCCTTCCCCCGACCGGGTTCACCTCGGGTCGTGGGTCCCCCAGCAGCAGGTAACGGGAACAACGATCCACCAGGACGATCCAGATTCCCGGTCACGGTGTTGAGAACATCGACGAGCCACGAGGCCAGCGTTCCAAACCCCCGACCACCAAAGCCGGCTGTCGTGGTTCCCATGCGCCCATAGGCAACAGCTGTCGGAGCCGCCACGAACTCGCGAGTCAGACGGACCACGTCATCGGCGGGAATCCCGGTGATCTCGGCGGCGAGTTCGGGAGTGAACGGCTGAAGCCCCACCCATAACTCATCGAGTCCCGTGCAGAGTTCGTCATGAGTCCGAACCCGTGACCCGATGGTCTCGCCAAGCACCAACGAGACCATGGCGGCGAGCAACACTGCATCGGTGCCCGGACGAATGGGTACCCACTCATCGGCGAGCTCGGCGCTGCGGGTACGCCGGGGATCGATCACCACGACCCGTCCACCGCGTTCTCGAATCCGCCGCAGGCGTCCGGGAAAGTCGGGCGCAGTGCACAAGCTCCCGTTGGACTCGACCGGATTCGCCCCGAACATCACCAGGTGGTCGGTGCGATCGAGGTCGGGAACAGGAATTGCGGCCGGCGAGCCGAACATCAGGCCACACGACGCGTGTTTGGGCATCTGATCGACCGTCGAGGCGCTGTAGCGCTGCCGGGTACCCACCGCCGACAGGAGCGCCCGGTTGAACGTCATCGCCGAGAGGCTGTGGGCACTCGGATTTCCGAGATACACCGCCACGCTGTCGCGCCCATGCTGTTCGATCACTGGGGTCAAGAGCTCCGACACCCGTGCGAATGCTTCGTCCCAGTCGACCTCGACATGCTCGTCGCCACGTCGGATCAGAGGCCGGCGAAGACGGTCCGGATCCTCATGCAGATGCGCCAGGGCCGGACCCTTCGGACACAGGTATCCCTGGGAGAACACGTCCTCGCGATCGCCCCTGATTCGAATGACTCGTCGATCATCGTGCTCGATCTCGAGCCCGCATCCGGCTTCACAGAGCGGACACGTCCGGTAGGTGACCTGCGACATCTCCACATCGTGGCGCGCCGTGTCGCATTCCGCCAGGTTCATGGCAAGATCGAGATGTGCGTCGGCTCTGGCCAAATCCCTGCGAAGACCTCTCGGTATGGGAGGCCACGGATCACCCACGTTCGCGGCATTCTTCGGGCCGCCCGTGGCTGATGTTGTGCATGGTGTCGAGTCTCGATGGCGCCACCGTCGTCGACGGGCGATCTGGTGGTTTGTCCCATCCCGTCGATTCCGAAATGCTGTCGGCCCTGCGCGCCCGAGCCGACATGATCGTGGTCGGGGCGGGCACCGTACGGGCCGAGGGTTACGGGCCACCTCGACGAGCAGGTCAGCGCATCGCGGTGGTGTCGCGCACCGGCAACGTCGACACATCGACGTCATTGTTCACATCGGGAGCGGGAGTTCTCGTACTTCCCGAGGATGCACCTGGAGTCGACGTGGAGACCATTCGAGCCGGCACGGGTGGTGCCGTCGACCTGCACGAGCTCGTGAAGCAGCTCGATGTCGACGTCGTTCAGATCGAGGGTGGCGCGTCTTTGAACGCAGCGTTCGCCCAAGCCGATCTCCTCGACGAACTCAACATCACGATTTCACCACTGCTGACCGGCGACGCGTCACCGCGGCTCCTCGCGGGCGCGCCACCTCTTCGCCATCAACTCGAACTCGCCCACCTCGCTGAACACGAGAGCTTTCTGTTCAGCCGTTGGCTCCGCCGCTGACGCACCCCCAGCGTCTCGAGACGAGACGGTTACGGCGCCCGACCACGCAACTCTCGACTTCGACTCAGGAGTCGGTATCGAGAAGAGCCAACTCGCGCACGAAATCACCGACTTCGTCGAAGCCCTTGTACACGCTGGCAAAGCGCAGATACGCCACATGATCGAGATCTCGCAATCGGTCGAGTACTGCGAGCCCCAAGGCATCGGATCTGATTGATCCTCCCTCGGCTCGGACCAGATCTTCGATCTCATCCGCAAGGCGGTCGATCTGCATCGATTCGACCGGACGTCCCTTCGTGGCCGCAGTGACTCCTGCAGTGATCTTGGTGCGATCGAACGCCTCAGCGCCCCCTGAGCGCTTGATGACCATCAATGCGATCGGGGCGCTCGGATCCACATACCTCTCAAAGGTCGTGAACCGGTGTTGGCAGCCCTCGCATTCGCGACGACGGCGAATGGCCTTACCGTGCTCGGCCGACCGCGAATCGATGACTCGCGTGTCCTCAGAGCCACAGACCATGCAGCGCACGACTCCAAGAGTACTGCCCTCCACTCTCCCGGGACGGCTCTGTTGAGCCCGAGTACTCAGGCCCGCACGGTCACGATCTGCCCTGGGCGAATCCCTGAGGCTCCAAGCTGGCTCGTCATGTCATCTACCAACGCCGACACGGAACGATCGGAATCGACTCGTTCAGCAATCGACCACAGGCTGTCCCCGGGTCGAACTTGGTAGCGGACCCACCCATCGGTATCCGGGGCCAATATCGACCCTGTCGACCCGGTGGCGTCGAGCCATTCGAGAACCTGGTTCGACGGCCGCCCCAGCTCGCCCAGACGATCAGCCGACACTCCGATGACCACACTGAACGCGGCCAGCAAGGTCACCGCCAGGGCCGCAACGAGGATGCGACGGCGCTTCAACACCTCCGCTGAGGGTCGCACTCGAATCGGCACGACCGGTGCCGCCACCACATGAAGATGACCGCGACGCGTTGTTTCCAGGACACTCACTGCGGAGTGCTGCATCGCTGTGAGCTCGACCACTGCTCCCATGGATCCTCCTCGGACTCGTGTTCTCGTATCGATCCAGCGCTGATGTCACGCGCGCTGAGCCCACCGAGATGACGCTCCCTTGTCGCATGTTCCCGAGATGGGGTGTCGCACGAATGAACGTCTGTTTGTAGAACAACTGTTCGTATCGTGGCACGAACGATTGTTCGGTGTCAATGCCTGGGCAAACATGTGTCCGACGAACAGATGTTTGACCTCATCGACCCATGGCCGTACGATCACGCCATGACCGATCACCAGCTGACGGCCCGCCAACGCGAAATTCTCGAGTGCATCGAGCGTTCCCTACGCGACCGCGGCTACCCCCCGTCTGTCCGAGAAATAGGCGAATCCGTCGGGCTGAATTCTCCAGCGACGGTCCACAACCATCTCGGCGTGCTCCAACGGCTCGGCTACCTCCACCGAGACCCGACCAAGCCGAGAGCGATCGGGATGAGATACGAGTCGTCTTCAGGTGCAGCTCTCGAGCGACGCCCGGTGCGTCACGTTCCCCTCGTTGGCGATGTCGCCGCTGGAACCGATGTTCTCGCCCAAGAGAACGTCGAAGAGGTTCTCCCACTCCCCATGGACTTCACGGGTGATGGAGAGGTGTACATGCTGCGCGTTCGGGGCGACTCGATGGTGGACGTGGGAATTCTCGATGGAGATTTCGTCGTCGTTCAACAGACCGAAGACGTCAGGGACGGCACGATCGTCGTGGCTGGGATTCCGGGGGAAGAGGCGACGGTCAAGACCTACCGACGGTCAGGAAAGACAGTGGTTCTCGAACCGGCCAACGCTCGACTGGAACCGATGCGATTTCCGGCCCAGGACGTAACGATCTACGGCCGGGTCGTCACGGTCATGCGCCGGCTCTGACTCCCAGGCGTCGGGCTATTTCCTCGATGCGAGCATCGGGCTGAACGACCGCCACGCGCACGTTGTTGGCACCCCCGGCTCCATAGAAGTCACCGGGACTCACCAAGGTGCCCGCGGCCTTCGCTAGGCGTTCAGCGAACTCCCAGCCGTCCTCAGCATCGAACCACAGATAGAACCCCCCTCGGGGACGCCCGATCTCGAGTCCCGACCAGGAACTGAGGATCGAGGCAGTTCGCTCGAGCCGCCGAAGGTACCGGTCACGCTGCACTCGGACATGGTCATCATCGGACCAAGCGACCGCCGCAGCAGCTTGTGCCGGACCCGGAACCATCATCCCGACGTGTTTGCGCACCTCAGCGAGGTATCCGACGAGGTCGCTGTCGCCCACGTAGGTTCCGACCCGGACCCCGGCCAGATTGGAACGCTTCGACAGCGAATGCACCGCGACCACCCCGTCCAGGCCGTGTTCGAGAATGCTGCGACCCGGCCCGTCCCATGTGAACTCGACGTAGCACTCATCACTGAAGACCGGTACCGAATGAGCTCGCCCCCACGCTGCGATGGCGCCGAGATCATCGAGTGCTCCGGTTGGATTGCTCGGGCTGTTGCTCCACAGCATGAGGGCACGGGCGACATCGCTCGACGCGATGGCGTCCAGGTCCAAAGACCCATCGGCTCGAGCCGGCACCGCCACGGCTCGACAACCGGCTAATCGAGCGCCCATTTCATAGGTGGGATACGACACGGCCGGATAGAGGACGGTATCCCGATCAGGACGTCGTAGATGCAGGTAGTGCGGTGTCGTCGCCACGAATTCTTTCGTTCCGACACAGGCTGCTATCTCCGCTGCGGACACCTCGATGCCGAAGCGGCGCTTGATCCAGGCCCGGGCCGCATCGCGCAGCGTCGCAGATCCGATGGAGGCGGGGTATCCCCGCTCGGCCCCAGAACCCGACAGCATCGCCACCACAGCGGCGGGAGGATCGTCACACGGAGTTCCGATCGAGAGATCGATCAGGCCTCCCTCGAATCGATCCGCGTACGGCTTGAAACGGTCGAGGCGGTCGTAGGGATAGGGCGGAGGCGTGAATCCCTGAGCGGTCATGAGTCCATTGTGGTCGCGTCGGGATCGTTCGTGGTGCTGCAAGGAGCATCGGTGATGAACTGCTCCAGGCGACCCCGGGATGCTTCTTCCAGCCGGGCACTGATCTTCCAGGCCCGATCCGTCTCTTCGACAGCCACGACCTCGCCTTCCCGGTGAACCGCCGCCAAGACATCGCCTCGGTCGTAGGGAACCTCGAGTTCGACGATTCGGGTGACGACCCGCAGGCGATCGGCCAGTGCCCCGAGAAACTCGTCGATTCCATAACCCGTTTCTGCGCTGATGGCGACCGAGCCTGGATGGTCCTCGATGAGACCCTCGATGACATCGGGAACAAGATCGGCCTTGTTGAAGACCAGGAACTGAGGAACCGAGCCGGCGCCGATTTCACCGAGCACCTCGGCGACAGCGGCGATCTGTCCATCAGGATCGGGGGACGAGGCATCGACGACATGAACGAGATGATCGGCTTCGGCTGCGGCCTCGAGGGTGCTCTTGAAGGCTTCGACCAATCCATGGGGTAGGCGCCTGACGAAGCCGACCGTGTCGGACAAAAGGACGGGCTCGCCCCCAGGAAGGGACAGCCGGCGCGTCGTAGGATCCAACGTGGCGAAGAGGCGGTTCTCGACGAGGGCGCCCGCCTTGGTCAGCCGGTTGAGCAGGGTCGACTTTCCCGCGTTGGTGTATCCGACGATGCTGACCGAGGCCAGTCCACTTCGGTGGCGACTCTTTCGCTGAAGGTGACGGGTCCGGGCGAGTTCGTCGAGCTCGGACTCGAGACGATTGATGCGACGCATGATCCGACGTCGATCGACTTCGAGTTTGGTTTCGCCACCACCAAAGCGAGCACCCACGCCGCCGCGCTGCTGAGCGAGCCGGGCGCCAGAACCGCGACGAAGTCGAGGCAGGCGATATCGCAGCAATGCCAACTCGACCTGAGCCTTGCCCTCGAGGGTGTGAGCGTTCTGAGCGAAGATGTCGAGAATCACTGCGGTGCGGTCGATGGCGGTGCGACCCAGAAGCTTTTCGAGATGGAACTGCTGAGCGGGCGCGAGTTCGTTGTCGAACACGACGGTGTCGGCATCCACCGCGTAACACAGGTCGCGAAGCTCTTCGGCCTTGCCCTTTCCGAGATACCAGGTGTGGTCCGGTCGATCCCGACGCTGAACGAGGCGTGCGACGACATCGGCACCCGCCGTATCGACGAGGAGTTCCAGTTCGTCGAGACCTCGATCGGTCTCGCTTTCGGTGTGCCCGCCGAGAGTGACCCCGACGATGACAATGCGCTCTCGTCGGGAGCGTTCGATCAGGGTGTCACCGAGCGCCTCCTGATACGGGTTGGTCATGACATGGCGCCTCTCACGAGGATGCTTCTATGCCCAGACGAATCTCGGCGATATGGGTCGCAGGCCCTCCCAGGACCACCTCTGCCCCATCGCGAGGAACTCTGACTCGCACGTCTCCGCCAGGCATATGAACGATGACGCCACTCTCACCCTGAACGACCAGTCCCCATGACACCGCCGCCACCGCCGCAGCCGAGGCCCCGGTGCCGCAGGCTTGAGTCAGCCCTACACCGCGTTCATGAACCCGCATCGTGATGGCATCAGGTTCCGGACCGGGCTCGACGATCTCGAGATTGACATCAGGCACGCGCGCTCCGAGGGCCTCGAGATCTACCACCGTCACATCATCGACTCCGACGACCGCGTGAGGGTTTCCCAAACCGAGGTGGCTCACGGGCCGATCGGGATGCACTCCGAGCTCCGACCACCCTTCGGGCTGTTCGAGATGTTGGGGTTGGCCCATCCCCACGAGCGCGTGGATTTCGGAGGCCGAGGTGGGCTCGACGGCGACCTCGCGTCGACCCGCGTCAGTATGCACAACGTAGGTCGCGCCCGTCGTGCGTCGCTGCGACCGGAAAGCAGCCTGCACCAGGCAGCGAATACCGTTCCCGCTCATCTCCGCCCGACTGCCATCGGCGTTGAAGAGAACCATGGATATCTCGGTTGTCTGATCGGGGGAACCGACCCAACCCAACACGAGAAGACCGTCTGCGCCCACACCACGGCGACGATCGCACCAGGCCACGGCGAATCGTCCAGGGTCGACGAGCTCGGGGTTACGAGCGAGGTCGAGAACCAAGAAGTCGTTACCGAGGCCGTGATGCTTGTCGACTACGGCGATCAGGCTCTCAGGCATTGCTCCATCGCCTCCTCGACGACGCTCCAAGACTCCCCGACGGGATCCTGGTTCACATCGATCCAGCGTATGCGCGGGTCTCGCCGAAACCAGCGGTCCTGACGGACCGCCAGCTGTCTCGTTCGCGTCACCATCGACTCTCGTGCCTGCTCCAGGGTCATCTGGCCGTTCAGATGGTCGATGATCTCGCGATAGCCGACCGCATGGGCAGCAGTTCTCGACAGTCGCACCCCGGCATCGAGGAGCCGGGTCACCTCATCCACCAGCCCCGATCGGAACATCACGTCGACTCGTTGTCGTATCCGATCCGCCAGCACGCCACGATCCCATCTCAATCCGATCTGGCGCACCGGGCTCTCGGGGTACGTGGTGAACCCCGGACCGAAAGAACTGAACAGTCGCCCTGAACCCTCGATGACCTCGAGAGCCCGAATGATTCGCCGGGCGTTTCCCGCTTCGATCCGTGCGTTCGCCACGGGGTCGAGTCGTTCCAAGTCCGCTCTCAGAACGGCGAGCCCTTCGCGCTCGACTTGCTGTTCGAGTCGGGTGCGAATCTCGGGCCAACTGCCTGGGAGGTCCAGCCCATCGACCACGCATCGAAGATGCAGGCCCGTGCCCCCGACGTACAGCGGCGAGGTACTCCTCTCGGCGAGGTCTCTGCGCACCACCTGGAGTGCGTCCTGGAAATCCGCCACCGAGAACTCCTGGTCTGGATCCACGAGATCGATCAGGTGGTGCGGAATGGCGCAACGCTCAGACCCACTCGGCTTCGCGGTTCCGATATCGAGACCGCGATAGAACTGCATCGAATCCACCGAGACGATCTCGCAGCCGAAGCGTCGAGCGGCTTCGAGTCCTAGTGCCGATTTACCCGTGGCTGTTGCACCCACGATCGCAACAGCAGGGGCGGGCGATGTCACGTGAGGTTCACCCTGACGAGACGGGAATCCGAATCGTGTGCGCCGCGTCTGCGAGTTGCTCCACGAAACGCCCCATCAGGTGATGAGGGGCCGCGTCCACGATGTCCACCAGCGCGTAACTCCCCGATCGCATCGGCGCATCCGGAACGAAATGCACCAACTTGTTCTGGCGTGTCCGGCCCGACAACACGCCCGGGTCCCGCTTGGAGGGACCTTCGACGAGAAGTTCTTCTCGCCGACCGATGCGGGCTCGATGCTTGGCCAACGCCGACCGTTCCACGACGATGCGGAGACGTTCGAATCGTTGCGCTGCCACCTGCGAGTCGATGAAACGATCCTCCAAACCCGCAGCCTCGGTTCCCGGCCTCGGCGAGAAGATGAAGGTATACGCCGAGTCGAATTCCGCAGCGGCAGCCACCTCGAGAGTCCGTTCGAAATCGTCCTCGGTCTCACCCGGAAAACCCACGATGATGTCGGTGGTCACCGCCAGATCCTCGATGGTGGCTCGAGCTTGAGCGAGCCGTTCCAGATACCGCTCGGCGGTGTAGCCACGATGCATGGCGCTCAACACTGCGTCACTGCCCGACTGCAGCGGATAGTGGAGGTGTTCACACACGGCCGAGGTTGCGCCCATGGCTTCGAAGGTCTCCGGACGCATGTCCTTGGGATGAGGACTGGTGAAACGCACACGACGAATTCCTGGTACCGACCCCACGGCGATGAGAAGGTCAGCGAACAAAGGCCTGATCCGGACGTCGAGATCACCCGCCCGACGAGCGTCGAGTTGAAGATCACGCCCGTAGCTGTTGACGTTCTGCCCAAGCAGAGTGACCTCGGTGACGCCCTGCGACGCGAGCATCTCGACCTCGGCGACGATCTCGGAGAAAGGCCGGCTGATCTCACGTCCGCGCACCGCGGGAACGATGCAAAAGGCGCAGTTGTTGTCACAACCGATCTGAATCGTGACCCAGGCGTTGTAGCTCTGCTCTCGACGGGCGGGGAGCGCAGACGGAAACAGTGCATGATCGTCGATGACTGCTTCTTCGAGAATCTCGGTGATCGGACCGTGGTCGCCAGCATGGCGCAGCAGATCTGCGGCCCGATGAACGTTGTGGGTTCCCAGAACCACGTCGACATACGGTGCACGCTCGCGCACCAGGTCTCGATCCTTTTGAGCGAGACAGCCGGCCACCACGATCTGGCGGCCCTCTCGCTGCTGCTTCCACGTACTCAGGTGACCGAGGTTTCCGTAGAGCTTGTTGTCGGCATTCTCACGAATACAGCACGTGTTGAGGACCACCACATCCGCATCCTCCTCTCGGGCCACCGGCTCCAGACCCTCGGAATCGAACAATCCAGCGATCCGCTCCGAGTCGTGCTCGTTCATCTGACAACCGAACGTACGCACGACATACGTCCGAGGTCCTTCGACCCCGGACGTCGTCTCATCGTCGATGGGAGAACCATTCATCGGCCCCCACGCTACTGCCGCCTCAGTCGAGCGAGATCGGCTCGTCATCTGCTTCGCTGAACGCCTCCGTCTCATCAGCATCGAGACCTGCCGAACGCCGGACTCGTTCCGAGATTTCGACCATCAGCTCGGGGTGATTTCCCAGGAACGTCTTGGCGTTCTCGCGCCCCTGTCCCAACTGTTCACCCTCGTAGGTGAACCACGCCCCCGACTTCTTGACGATGCCCAAGTCCACCGACAAGTCGAGCAGCGAACCCTCGCGGCTGATTCCCTTGCCGTACATGATGTCGAACTCGGCCTGACGGAACGGAGGTGCGACCTTGTTCTTGACCACTTTGACTCGAGTCCGCGAACCCACGACTTCGGCGCCATCCTTGATCGCCTCGATTCGGCGGATGTCGAGGCGCACCGAGGAATAGAACTTGAGTGCCCGGCCGCCGGGGGTGGTTTCGGGGGACCCGAACATGACACCGATCTTCTCGCGCAACTGGTTGATGAAGACTGCAATCGTCTTGGTCCGGTTGAGGCTCGCGGTGAGTTTGCGGAGCGCTTGGCTCATGAGGCGGGCCTGCAAGCCGACGTGGCTATCGCCCATCTCCCCTTCGATCTCGGCCCGAGGAGTCAATGCCGCCACCGAGTCGATCACGACGACGTCGAGGGCTCCCGATCGCACGAGCATGTCCGCGATCTCGAGTGCTTGCTCACCGGTATCGGGCTGGCTGATGAGCAGCTGGTCAACATCGACCCCGATCGCTCGGGCGTAGACCGGGTCGAGAGCGTGCTCAGCATCGACATAGGCACAGATACCGCCGTTGCGTTGGGCCTCAGCCACCACATGCATCGCCAGAGTGGATTTACCCGAGGACTCGGGACCATAGATCTCCACGACGCGACCGCGGGGAAGGCCTCCAACGCCCAGGGCAAGATCAAGCGACAAGGCGCCAGTGGGAACGGCTTCGATCGCCATCGTCCCCTTCTCGCCCATCCGCATGATCGAGCCCTTGCCGAACTGCTTGTCGATCTGAGCCAGG
>CAYYHU010000033.1:0-20620 GCA_964471865.1 uncultured Ilumatobacteraceae bacterium
GTCTCAAGCGCGGTATCGAAAAGGCCGTGGCCGCTGCCGTCGAAGCCATCAAGGCTCAGGCCTCCGATGTCGACGACAAGAACGACATCGCCTCGGTGGCGACCATCTCAGCTGCCGACGCTGCCATCGGATCCGTGATCGCGGACGCCATCGACAAGGTCGGCAAAGACGGCGTGGTGACCGTGGAAGAGTCCAACACCTTCGGAATCGAATTGGACTTCACCGAGGGCATGCTGTTCGACAAGGGCTACCTGTCGCCCTACTTCGTGACCGACGCCGAGCGTCAAGAGGTCGTTCTCGAGGACCCCTACATCTTGTTGTACTCCGCCAAGATCTCCTCGGTTCAGTCGATCCTGCCGGCTCTCGAAGCGGTGATGAAGTCGGGTAAGCCGCTGTTGATCATCGCTGAAGACATCGAAGGCGAGGCCCTTGCCACCCTCGTGGTCAACAAGATCCGCGGCACCTTCGCCTCGGCTGCGGTCAAGGCTCCCGGATTCGGCGATCGTCGTAAGGCGATGCTTCAGGACATGGCCGTGTTGACCGGTGGTCAGGTCGTGAGCGAGGAAGTCGGTCTCAAGTTGGAGAACGTCACGCTGGACCTGCTCGGTCGGGCCAAGCGCGTCGTGATCTCCAAGGACGAGACCACGATCGTCGATGGGGCGGGAACCTCTGAGGATCTCGCCGGGCGGATCAACCAGATCAAGGCTGAAATCGACAACACCGACTCCGACTGGGATCGCGAGAAGCTCCAGGAGCGTCTCGCCAAGCTCGCCGGTGGTGTCGCGGTCATCCGGGTGGGTGCTGCGACCGAGGTCGAGCTCAAGGAGAAGAAGCACCGCATCGAAGACGCCGTCTCGGCGACTCGCGCCGCCATCGAAGAAGGCGTGGTCGCGGGTGGTGGTACGGCGTTGATTCGGGCACGTTCCGCCGTTGGCGCGGTCGTGGAGTCCTTGACGGGTGACGAGGCGACGGGCGCCAAGCTGGTGTGGGATTCGCTCACCGCCCCGGCTCGTAACATCGCCATGAACGCCGGTCTCGAAGGTGCCCTCGTGGTCCAGCAGGTCGAGTCCGCCACCGGTTCCAACGGCCTCAACGCCGCTACCGGTGAAATCGCCGATCTGGTCAAGCTCGGCATCATCGACCCCGCCAAGGTGACCCGGGCGGCGCTGCAGAACGCCGCGTCGATCGCGGCGCTGGTGCTCACCACCGAGTGCCTCGTGGCCGACAAGCCCGAGCCCGAGCCGGCGATGCCCGCTGGTGGTGGCATGGGCGGCATGGGCGGTATGCCCGGCATGATGTGATCCGTCCCCCACGGATCCAGCCGGAGACTCGGTGCCCCACCGAGTGAGCCGGCACCTCATCTGATGAAGACGACCCGAACCGTGCGGTTCGGGTCGTCTTCGCGTTCTGCGCATGGCGACGTGCCCTTTTGTGGCTCTGTCCCATCGCCACAGGGCACCCACAGGGCCCCAGAGGTCTCCCGAGGTCCTCGGTGCGCCAGACTGGCATGGTGAAGTCCTCGCCTCGACCCCACCGTCCCTTCTGGTTACACCAGGTGGCGGAGTACGTCGTCGGCCTCGCATTGATCGCCCAGGGCCTCCAGAGTGCTGACCCCTTCATGCCGGCCGCAGCAGGGGCGGCGATCGTGATCAACACGGCCATCGCACGGGGACCCCTCAGTGCTTTTTCACTGGTTCCCCTCGGTGTGCACCGCATCATGGATCTGATCCTGGTCGCCGCACTCGTCGTGCTCGCTCTCGTGCCCGGGGTCGATGCCGCGATGCGACTCATCTTCGTGGCCTTTGCGATCGTGTTGATCGTGGTCATGCGCACGACCCGCTACGACCGTCACCGTCGCCGCGAATCCGACCTCGCAGGAGGGACCCGAGGGGATCGCGCCGAGGATCTCGGTCGGCGAGCTGGACGTGTCGCCGGTCAGGGAGTGAAGGCCTGGAGGAGCCGTCGGTAGCATGGCGGGCATGTCCTTCGAGCGTCCCGCCCCCGACCTCACCAAGATCCTCACCGCATGGGAGGAATGGGAACGAGGGGAACAGACTCCCGGCAAGGTGCTGGCGAATCTGAAGACGGCCGGTCTCGATGCCGTGCTTCGCGATTTGACGGCCTCGGGGTGGACGCCGTCGTCTTGAGGCGCTGAGCTCATGGTGGCCGGTTGGCAGGGTCGCTCAGGCGGTGACCAGACCATTCCCCGCCCCGAACGGTGGCGGCTGGGGGACCGGCCCGGGTGGATGCGAACCGATCCCGATCGGGTCTCGCGTCGTGATCAGGTTCTCGACGTCGTGATCTCAGGAGGTCCTGCCCGCGATGCCATGGCGTTCGACGGCGCTCGGGTGTCGGCGGTGCTCGTGGGGCTTTACGAGGGTGACGACGGCGCTGAGGTGATCCTGACTCGCCGATCGCGCCAGTTGCGCCACCACCGCGGTGAGATCAGTTTCCCCGGAGGCCGGCTCGATCCGGGTGAACACGTCATCGACGCCGCGCTCCGAGAAGCTCATGAAGAAATCGGCTTGGCCCCCGAAGCCGTCGAGGTCGTCGGTGAACTCGATCACGTCGTGACCGTGGTCAGCAACAGCTACATCGTGCCGGTCGTGGCCCGCATCGATCGGCTGCCCCCGTGGCGGCTCAATCCTGCCGAGGTGGATCGAGTGCTTCGGGTGCCTTTGGCCGAGTTCCTCCGCCTCGACACTTATCGGCCCGAGTGGTGGGTGCTGCCCACCGGGGAGTTCCTCGTCCACTTCTTCGAACTCGAGGATGAAACCGTGTGGGGCGCAACGGGTCGCATGCTGCACGGCCTCCTCGCCCGAGTGCTCGATCCGACCGCTCAGTCCTCGGGGGCCGATCCCGGACTGTGACGGGGATCGAGGACCACTTCGAGGTCCTCACCCAACTGTCGGGTCCCCAGGATCCGCCCTCGGCGGAGATCTCCAATCGTGGCCGCGCCCGACCCTTCGAACACCCCGGTCGCATCGGAGCCACCCATCAGCGCCGGAGCGAAATGGATCACGAACCGGTCGATGAGATCAGCGGCGTGGAACGACGCTGCGACGCGAGCTCCACCTTCGACGAGAACCTGAAGCACGCCCTGGCGGCCCAAGTCATCGAGAAGATCGTCGAGGGAGCCATGCCATTCCCGGCACGGATGGATTCGCGCGTCGGGTGGCGCAGTGCCCAAGACGATGCGGAGAGGATCGGGACCCTCGACCAGCCGGGTCGTGAGTTCAGGATCATCGGCGCGAACCGTTCCCGCTCCGACGATGATCGCGTCACTATGGGCTCGAAGCCGGTGAACCTCGCGGCGAGCTTCGGGTCCGGTGATCCACTGGCTCGACCCATCAGCCGCCGCAGTGGCACCGTCGAGGGTGGCGGCGAGTTTGGCGATCACGAAGGGTCGACCGGTGCGGCGGTGATGAAGATAGGCCCGCAGCGAGTCCTCGGCCTCGGCGGCTCGAATCCCGGTGATCACATCGACACCGTGGGTGCGAAGACGGGCGATCCCTCGACCGGCCACGCGTGAGTCCGGATCTTCGAGCGCCATCACCACCGTGGTGACTCCGGCATCGATCAGAGCATCGGCGCACGGAGGCGTGCGGCCGTGATGGCTGCAGGGCTCGAGGGTGACCACCACTGTCGAGCCCTGTGTGCTCGCTCCCGCGGCGACCGCGGCGTCGAGCGCGACCCGCTCGCCATGGCGGGCGCCGGGAGCCTCGGTGGCTCCGTCGAAGGCCCGACCATCGGAGGTGAGAAGGACACATCCCACCCAGGGGTTCGGGGAGGTGCGAGTACGCACCAGCTCTCCGAGTTCGATCGCTCGGTCCATCCACCGTTCGAAACGTCGTTCGCTGGAGCGATCGGGCGATGCAGCCACGTCCGGACTCTACGCTGAGGGCCATGGCCGCCAGGGATCGATCCGATACCCGTGATATCGATCCGACTCGGTTTCACGTCGAGCACGCCGAGTTGCCCGGGGTTCGACTCGCCTATGTGCGCGAGGGGCGCGGAGGTGTTCCGCTTCTACTCGTCCACGGATGGCCCGAGACCAAACGGATCTTCTGGAGGGTGATCGAACCTCTCGCCGCCGCCGGTTTCGACGTGATCGTTCCCGATCTGAGAGGTTTCGGTGATTCCGACATCGGCCAGGACGGGTTCGGAGACGTTGCGACCCATGCCCAAGACCTGCGCAGTCTCGTATGGGACCATCTCGGCCTCGACGAGGTCGTGGTCTGTGGCGGTGATCTCGGTGGACCGGTGGTCCAAGACCTCGCCCTTCGCTATCCCGATGGCGTCGAACGAATGGTGGTGTTCAACTCGCCGCTGCCCTATGTGAAGGATCGGATGTCGGATCTCGACGAGACCCGTTCACCCGTCGAAGTCATGGACTACTACATCCGACAAGGTCGCGATCCCGACGGCCTGCTGGCTGAGCTGCCCACCGCTCAGGCGCGACAGCGATACGTCGAGACGTTCTACACCAGCCGACTCTGGGCCCATCCGGGATCCTTCAGCGACCCGGAAACGGTGAGATTCCACAGCGAACCCTTCGGTGACGGGGACTCGCTACGGGCGAGCTGGCGGGCTTATGAGTCGGTCTTCGATCCCGCCGCGCGTCGAGAACCCGCCCGATTCGACATCAACGATGTGACCCCCACGATGGTGCTGTTCGGTCCGAGCGATCGGGTCATCCCACCGGCCTTCGATCGGATGGCCGAGAGAGTGTTTTCTCATTGTGTGGGCCCGTTTCTGATCCGCGACTGCGGTCACTTCGTGCCCTGGGAGGCTCCCTCGGTGTTCGTCAGCGCGCTCAGGGCGTGGTGTCTGGACCACCGGAGGTGACGCTCGACGCCGCGTGACTTTCGGCGGCGTAGGCCCGTTGTGCCTTCTCGCGATCGGCTCGTACGACGTTGCGGAACACGATCGTGAAGATCACGCCCAGGCCGCCGAGGATCGCCGCGAACGTGACGTACTGCATCGTTCCGCCGCGATCACCAGAATCGACGGGTTCGCGACCGCATCCGGGCTGTTGCAACAGACCCAGGCATTCGCTGAGTGGCCGCTCGAGGTCGTAGGCGACATCGGGTGCATCCGGTGGCGGTTCCATCTGGGCGTTCACGACGCCCGGAGATGCACACGCGAACACCACCGCGACGAGACCCACGAGCACCTTGGACACGATTCGTCCCATACCGTCATCGTCACACGCGAATCGGGTCCGTGCCCAGCCGGCCGCCAGCACGGGACCCAATCCCGCGGGTCTGATCTTCGACGGCTCGGCACTCGGGGCTCGGTGTCGGCGCCGGGTACAGTCGATCCGGTCATGGCCCAGGATGTCGAAACCCCCATCGAACCGATATCGGACCCCACTCACGCGCCGGTGCTGGTGGTCGACTTCGGCGCCCAGTACGCCCAGTTGATCGCTCGGCGCGTCCGGGAGCATCACGTCTACTCCGAGATCGTTCCTCATCGGATCTCTGCCGCTGAGATCGCCGCTCGGCGTCCGGGAGCGATCGTGTTGTCGGGGGGACCCAAGAGCGTTCACGTCGAGGGAGCGCCACGTCTCGATCCTGAGATCTTCGAGTTGGGAATTCCCATTCTGGGCATCTGTTATGGGGCGCAACTGATCGCTCATCAACTCGGGGGTGAAGTAGGTCGAGGTCAGCGCGGCGAATACGGCCGGGCCCGTCTCGAGGTGCTGGCGGGGGCCGCAGGGGGACTTCTCGACGGCCTTCCGGTTCATCACGATGTCTGGATGAGCCATTTCGACGCGATCACCGTCGCGCCAGAGGGTTTCCAGGTCACCGCGTCGACTCCGGATGCACCCGTGGCGGTGCTCGAATCCCGGGATCGACGGATCTGGGGAGTGCAGTTCCATCCCGAGGTCGTGCATTCACCCCATGGTCGTGACGTGCTCCAACGGTTCCTTCACGATCTCGCTGGATGCCGAGCCGAATGGACGATGGATTCGATCATCGAAACCCAAGTGGCGGCGATTCGCGCCCAGATCGGGTCGGAGCGTGCGATCTGTGGTCTTTCGGGTGGGGTCGATTCGGCGGTGGCCGCCGCGCTCGTGCATCGGGCGATCGGTCATCAACTCACCTGTGTGTATGTCGACACCGGCCTCATGCGCCAAGGCGAGAGCGAACAGGTCGTGGACACCTTCCACGAGCATCTCGGTATGGAACTGATCCACGTCGATGCCGGGGCACGTTTTTTTGAACGCCTCGCCGGCGTGACCGAACCCGAAGCCAAGCGCAAGGCGATCGGTGAGTTGTTCGTGCGCATCTTCGAGGAACACACCGGAGGTCTCACCGACGCGACGTTTCTCGTGCAGGGCACGCTGTATCCCGACGTCATCGAAAGTGGAGGCGCCGATGGTTCCGCTGCGGTGATCAAGAGTCACCACAACGTGGGCGGGCTCCCCGAGGACATGACGCTCGCGTTGTGTGAACCGTTGCGGTCGCTGTTCAAAGACGAGGTTCGCCGCCTCGGGCACGAACTAGGACTTCCCGATGACATCGTCTGGCGGCAACCATTTCCCGGTCCTGGTCTCGGGGTGCGCATCATCGGTGAGGTCACCCCTGAGTCGGTGGCCACCCTGCGCGCCGCCGATGCCATCGTGAGAGCGGAACTGCGGGCTGCGGGGCTGGAACGCGAGATCTGGCAGGCCTTCGCCGTGTTGGCCGACATCCGATCGGTCGGTGTGATGGGGGACGAGCGCACCTATGGTCGCCCGATCATCATTCGCGCCGTCACCAGCGACGATGCGATGACAGCGGATTGGGCTCGACTGCCCTATGACCTGCTCGACACCATGGCGAGCCGCATCATCAATGAGGTCCCCGGCATCAACCGAGTGGCCTACGACATCACCTCCAAACCGCCGGGGACCATCGAGTGGGAATGACCTCCTGACGCCGCGGTCGCAACACGATCGTCATATTGGTAACGTTCGCGTCGCATGAGGTGGGCGCAACGAGTGTCTCAGCGAGTCCGACCCCGCCGCTGGATCCGACCGGCGGCCGTGGGCGTATCGGTGATGCTCGCATCGAGCTCGGTGGTTCCCGGATGGTCCATCACCGAGGTTCGAGCCGACCGCATCGCTGACCAAGAGGCGCGGGTGGCGCGACTCGCTGATGAACTCGAAGACATCGAGGCGTCGGTGGACCGCTACGCCGAGGATCTCGCAGTGGCCTTGGACGAGCAGCAACGTCTCAGCACCGAGATCGATGATTCCAGTTCGCGCATCGCCGAGCTCGAAGCGGAACTCGGATCTCTCGAAGGAGACCTGACGTCGGTGGCCCTCGCCGCATTCGTCTCGGGTGGGGCTGGGGGATCTCTCACCGCGTTGTTGACCTCGACGGGGGGAATCACCGAAGCGGTCCAGCGGGAACATCTGACCCGGGTGGCTCTCGACGCGGGGGTCGTCAGCGCCGATGATCTCGCCGACGTCCAAGGGCGTCTCGAAGCCGAACGGCGGTCGCTCGAGCGGTCGCGATCCCGTATGGAGCGGCTCGAGGAATCCGCAACCGAGGCGCGAGCCGAGGCTGAAACCCGACGGGGTGAGTACACGCAGTTGCTGGCCGAGGCCCGCAACGAACTCGGAGAACTCATCGTCGAGGAACGTGCTCGGCGCGAACGTGAACGTCTGGCCGAGGCCCAACGCATCGCCGAGGCCCAACGAGCCGCCCAAGCCGCCGCCGCCGCACAGGCGCGTGTGGGAACGCCTGCGAGCCCGGGCGGGTCGGGATCGACGCGAACGTCGGGCCCCTCGGCGGATTCGGTCAACGTCCCTCCGCCCTCGACCAAAGCTGGGGTCGTGGTCAATGCGGCGTTGTCGCAACTCGGGGTGCCGTATCGGTTCGCCACCGCCGTTCCCGGGGTCTCGTTCGACTGTTCCGGGTTGACGAAATGGGCCTGGAGCCTCGCAGGGGTGAATCTGCCGCATCAGTCGCGGCGTCAGTTCGCGACCACGACGAGAGTTCCGATCAACCAGGCCCGAGCAGGAGACCTCATCTACTACTACTCGCCGATCAGCCATGTCGGGATCTATCTCGGCGATGGACGCCTGGTTCACGCCCCCTCCACGGGTGACGTCGTGAAGATCTCAGCGGTCAACTGGGGTCGAGTCGTCGGGGTGACGCGGCCCGGTTGAGCACCGCTACGGTGACGACCCATGGCGCACAGTGACCGCCCCCGAGGCATCGATGAGGAGCGGGTCACCGCCTGGCTGACCGAGAACATCGATGGACTCGAGGGGCCCTTCGAGTTCGATCTCATCGCGGGTGGTCGGTCGAATCTCACCTATCGCGTCACGGACTCTCATCGTCGACGGGTCGTGTTGCGACGACCGCCCCTGGGTCATGTGCTCGCGACCGCTCATGACATGGCGCGCGAACATCGCATCATCTCGGCCATCGGAACGACCTCGGTGCCCGTCGCGACGACGCTCGGGCTCTGTGAGGACGTCACGGTCAACGACGCGCCGTTCTACGTCATGGATTTCGTCGACGGTGTCGTCCTCGACGCTCCGGACAAGGCCAGTCTGCTCCCTGTCGAGTTACGCCTCGGCGCCAGTGAGCATCTGGTCGACGTCATGGCCGATCTTCACGATGTGGACATCGATGACGTAGGTCTCGGTGACCTCGCCAAACGCACCGGCTATGTCGAGCGTCAGGTGCGGCGGTGGACCTCGCAATGGGAGCAGTCCAAGACGCGCGAGCTTCCAGCGGTGGACGAGGTCGCCAGGCGCCTGGCGGCTCGGCTTCCCGATCAACGCGACACCGTGGTCGCCCATGGAGATTTCCGCTTCGGCAACTGTCTCACCGACGTACAACGCGGGAGGATCCGCGCAGTTCTCGACTGGGAGTTGTGCACTCTGGGAGATCCCCTGGCCGATCTCGGCTATCTCGGTGTCTACTGGACCGATCCCGGTGAGCGACCCAAACGCAGCAACGATCCTTCGGGTGCTGAGGGCTTTCCGAGGTATCGCGATCTCGTGGAACGCTATGCCAAGCGCACCGGACGTGACGTCGAAGGGATCGACTACTACGTGGCGTTCTCGTCGTGGCGGCTCGCAGTGATCACCGAGGGTGTCTACGCCCGCTATCTCCACGGGGCCATGGGGGATCGACTCGATGACCTCGAATCGATCAAAGTCGGTGTCGAACTGCTCGCCGAGAACGCTCTGAACGCGTTGGGAGGACGGCTGTGAACACGATGCTCGAGGGTTGGGCCAGTCAGACCTTCAGCGCCGCCGGGGTCGAACGCACCGTGTGGCGACGAGGCGAGGGTCCCGGGGTCGTGGTGGTGCACGAACTTCCCGGAATCACACCGGCGGTGATCCGTTTCGCCGAGGACCTCGTCGATGCGGGCTTCACCGTGGCCCTGCCCCAGTTGGTCGGCACCCCAGGAGAGGCGCCGACATCGAGAAATCTGGCGGCGAGTTCGGTTCGGATCTGCATCGCTTCCGAGTTCTCCACCTGGGCGGTGGGTCGGACCTCGCCGATCGTGGCGTGGTTACGGGCCTTGGCTCGCACGCTGCACCAGGAGGTGGGAGGCCTCGGGGTGGGCGCAGTGGGAATGTGTTTCAGCGGAGGTTTCGCCCTCGGCATGATGGTCGATGGGGTCGTGGTCGCTCCGGTGCTGTCCCAACCCTCGTTGCCCTTTGCCATCGGCCGCGTCCGTCGACGTGATCTCGGAGTGTCCCCCGATGACCGCATCGTGATCGCCGAGCGCGCAGCAGCGGGTTGCGAAGTCCTTGGTCTGCGTTATCGGGGCGATCGTCTCGTGGGTGAGAGATTCAGTGAGTTGCGTGAACTCCTCGGGGACGCGTTCATCGCGATCGAACTGGACTCGAGGACGTCACGGGACCATTCGGTACTGACCGAACACCGCGACGAGGCCAGCGTCGCTGAGGTGATCGCGTTTCTCACCCGTCGCCTCCACGCGACCCCGTGATCGCATGCGGCTGCGTCGTGCGACGCCGCATCGCCACGAGCCCATGGGCGCCGAGCGCCACCGCCGATCATCTCGCTGAACCATCGGGCGTGTGATCAGCGGTCTCGCCTGGACAGTCGAGAGCGCCGTTGCGACCCCGATTCGGGAATCGACAACGCCCCGAGGGGACGGAGCGTTCTCGATCCGATGCTCAGAATCAGCCGAGTTGCGCGACCGCGGCGGCCTTGGCCGACTTGTAATCGGCCTTACCGTTGGGGGCCCGGGGAACATCGGCCACGAACACGACCCGCTTGGGAGCCTTGTAGCCGGCGAGTTGGCCCTTCACGGAGGTGATCACCGTCGCCTCGTCCACGCTGGCGCCCTCATCGAGTGAGGCGACCGCGGTCACGGATTGACCGAACTTCTCATCCTCGATTCCGACCACGAGGCAGTCCTTCACCCCGGGAACGCGCTTGACGGCCTCTTCGACCTCCTCGGGGAAGACCTTCTCGCCGCCGGTGTTGATCACCTGGGATCCGCGTCCCAACAGGATCAGCGTTCCGTCTTCAGCGACCATGGCCATGTCGCCGGGGAAGCTGTAACGCTCCCCGTTGATGACTCGGAAGGTGCGAGCGGACTTCTCGGGGTCCTTGTAGTAGCCCAGAGGCACGCTGCCTCCGGCGGCGACCATGCCGATCTCGCCCGAACCCGGCTGGACTTCGCGGTCGTCATCGGTGAACACCTTGGTGGTGGGCATCTGGGAGAACTTGGCCGTCTCGGGCGGAAGTCCCTTCATCGTGATGCTCATACCCATCGAGCCTTCACTCGAGCCGATGGCATCGACCAGAACTGCTTGTTCGACCCGGTCCAAGAAGGCTTCTTTGACCTCGGCGGTCCACATGACACCCGAGGAGATCACCAACTTGATGCTCGAGGTGTCATACGGAGTGCCCGAGGCCGCTGCTTCGTCGATCGCCCGGATCATCGGCTTGACGAAGGAGTCGCCGACCACGACGAGATTCGTGGCACCGTGGCGCTGGGTGGCGGCGAAGAGTTCGTGGGAGTCGAAGCTGCGCCCCGTCAAGGTCACGACTTTGCCACCCGCGAGATGAGGGACGAAGGCGCCGAGCCATACTCCGGTGCCATGCATCAACGGGGCGCCGGGAATCGCGACCAGGCGATTCCCGCTCTTGACCGCACCCGCGACGAGGTCGGCGACCTCGGAGGGATCAGATGGTGGGGTCAGACCCAGCAGCGGAAAGCCCTGCATCACGAAACCGCTGACCATGCCCCCCATCGCATACATGACCCCTTTGGGCATACCGGTGGTGCCGCCGGTGTAGAGCATGTAGATGTCGTCCTCGGACCGGGTGATCCGCGGCATCGGATCATGGCCGGCGATGACGTCGTCGAAGCGGACTGCCGTCGTTGCCGCACCGACATCGCCGCCATCGTCGACTTCGATTGCGATCTTGATCTTGGGGAGACGATCCAGAACTCGGGCCACTCGGTCCCCGAGCGAGCTGTGGAACACGATCGCTTCGGCATCAGCATTGTCGAGCAGGTACCAGAGCTCGTCGTCGAGATAGCGATAGTTGACGTTCACGGGAACGCCGCGCATCTTGAACGCGCCGTACTGAGCCTCGAGATAGTCGGGACAGTTGTACATGTACAACCCGATTTTTGAGTCGGGGCCCAGCCCGGCGGCGGTGTAGGCCGCCGCGAGTCGCGCCGCCCGATCGTCGAAATCGGCCCAGGACCGCTCCAGATCCCCGTGGGCCAGAGCCGGCTCGTCACCGATCACGTCGGCGATGGATTCCCACAACGTCGCGTAATGCATTTCCATACCGGCTCAGGCTAGGGCCGGTGTCATGGGTCACGTCGGGTCGTACTCGATCACATAACGTTCGTGATGGAACTGCTCCAGGGCCTCGTGTACCGATCCCGTCGTGGTGAGGAGATGCCGGGCCAGGAGTCCTTTGGCGGCCTTGGCGTCATGACCGATGGCGGGGGAGCCGGGGCCGCGTTGTGCGTCGTGGAACGTCACCCGCAGCACCCGGCGGGCATCCTGAGGTGCTGGACGCCACGCGGCTCGATGTTCCTGGGGAAGGAGGTCCACGATGATGCTTCGACGGGCCCAGGTCGCGATCGTCGCTGTCACCACATCCGCCCACCAGGACGACAACCGGCCGAACTGACCGAGGCGGGCGCCCATCTTGAGTCGGTAGTCGGGGAGAGGGTCGGCTGCGGTCACGAGACCGTGAAGTCCCGAGAGGATTCCGATTCGTCCGAGAGCCGAACGTCGCTGCACCCCCGACAGACCTCCGAGATCGAGATGGTCCCAAACGACCCCGGTGTAGCGCTGCCAAGCCGGCATCGTGGGTGCTCCGAGCAGCGAGGCGTTGGCGGCTCGCGCTCGCTCGAGATGGGTTCCCGAAACTCCGAGTAGGCGACCGTCACCACCCTCGCAACGGGCGAGCTCGCCAGCGATCTGGGCGCGGCACTCGCCCAGTGTCTCGCCAAAGCGGCCGGATGTGGGATCCCAACCCGGGCCGGCACCGCCGGGAGCCTTGCCTTCAGACGGGGGCAGCAGGATCAGGGTCCGGTCGGTGCTCACCCGCCCAAGCATCCCCCGGGGTATGGTGACGACGCAATTGAGAGTGATCAGTAGCGAGAGATGGTCGACACATAGTCCTGGTATGGAGTAGACATATCGCGGGCTTGAGCCGGGAACTGGGGCCGTTGAGCCATCATGTGAGGGGATCAGACGGGGGTCGGCGTGAGAGTCGTCGTGGACAGTGAAAAGTGTCAGGGTCACAACCGGTGTTACGCGTTGGCGCCCGAATTGTTCGATGTCGACGACATGGGCCAGGCAGTCGTCATCGGAGATGGTGACGTTCCGCCCGAACTCGAGCACCAAGCTCGATTGGCCGTGGCCAACTGTCCCGAGTATGCGATCAGTCTCGAAGGAGCGGACACATGAGTGCCGTCGAGCATCCCGTCTCGGACTGGACCTCAGATTTCGACCACGCCGATCCGGCCTACAACGCCGATGTTCACGCCATCTGGGATCGACTACGAAGCGAGTGTCCGGTGGCTCATACCGAACGCTACGGGGGAGCCTGGCTGCCTGTCACCCATGATCTCGTGCGGGAGATCGCCTACGACACCGAACACTTCTCGTCGCGAGGTGTCGTCGTATCAAATCTTCGGCCCCTGATCCCCGCTCCCGTAGGACCGGCTCCGCCCATCACCAGCGATCCACCGTTTCACGCCGAGGCTCGACGCATCTTGTTGCCGCCCTTTGCTCCCAAGCGGATCGAGGCGTGGAGTGATGAAGTGCGTTCCTTGTGTCGGGCTCGCCTCGATGCCATGGGTGCGATCGAAGCCGGCGAGACCGTCGTCGACGCTGCGGTCCAATACGCCCAGCACATTCCGGTCGGAGTGATTGCGCGGATGCTCGGATTCCCCCTCGAAGACGACGATCTGTTCCGTGGTTTCGTCCACGATGTCCTCGAAGGTGTCGATCTCTCGCCTGAGGAACGCCTGGCGAATGGTCAGAGACTCGCCGAGTACATCGATGTCCAGGTCAAAGACCATCAGGCTCATCCGCGTGACGATCTCACGAGTTACCTGCTCGATGCTCGGATCGGCGATATGCCGTTGAGCCCCGAGCATGTTCGAGGATCGATCGTGTTGTTGCTCATTGCGGGGATCGACACGACCTGGTCGGCGATCGGGTCGGCGCTCTGGCATCTGGCCGGCCACGACCACGATCTCACCCGTCTGATCGACGAACCCGAGCTGATCCCCACGGCGATCGAAGAGTTTCTGCGGGCCTATGCGCCCGTGACCATGGCTCGTCTCGTGGCGAAGGATCACGATTTCCACGGTTGTCCGATGACCACCGACGACTGGGTGCTGCTGCCGTTCCCGGCCGCGAACCGAGATCCGGAGATGTTCGAGCGAGCCGATGAGGTTCTCATCGATCGGGAAGTCAACCGCCATGCGGCGTTCGGTCTCGGGATTCATCGCTGCTTGGGATCGAACCTGGCCCGCCTCGAGTTGCGAGTGGCAGTCGAGGAATTCATTGCGCGCTTTCCTCGTTTCGAACTCGCTGATCCCGATCAAGTGACATGGAGCGTGGGTCAGATCCGAGGGCCCCGCCAGTTGCCCGTGCGCATCCTCGAACAGCGCGCAGGATCCTGACTCGACGGTCCGTGATGCGAGCGCCGCAGTCGGCGCACGGCGACAAGGGTTCCGGGTCCCAGTCGGTCTCGGTGCTGGCATGGGGTGCCGAGCGGTCTCGTCACCCTGGGGTGGCCCGATATGTACCGGGTGTGGGGAGGGGATAGATCCCCCGGTGTCGGCCCGCAACACATGCAATGGCGCATGCGATCGCTGCGGGTACGAGCGCGTCAGCGCCAAAGAGTTCCACGGCGATGATCGTGCACGCGATCGGCGTGGACGCAGCCGATGCGAAGACGGCGACCATGCCCACCCCCGCAGCTGCAGCCACGGGAAGGCCGACAACGCCGGCGAAAGCGGCTCCGGTGGTGGCGCCGATGACGAAAAGGGGAGTGACCTCACCTCCGGGAAATCCTGACCCCACCGCGATGGCCGTGAAGAGAATCTTGAGCGCCGGATCCACCCATGAACCCGCTTCACCGGCGAGGGCCCTGTCGAGTAGGGGGAGTGAGAGTCCGAGGAAATCTCGACCGGCGACCACGACGAGGCCGAGAGTGGCCAGACCGCCAAGCCCCGGACGCAACCATGCCCAGACCACGATGCCGGCCAGACGTCGTATCGCATCCACCGCTTGGACGAATGCCATGGCGACGAGACCGAAGATGCAGCCGGCAACGATCAGTCGCAGCACCGTCGCCACATCGAGATCGAGATCCATCGGGAGACGCGATGCGTGGTCGTGGCCGAGGAATCGGACCACCGCGTCACCGATCACCGAGGCGGTCACCGCCGGGAGCACGAGCCGCTGTCGCAAGCGGCGGGTGGACGCAACTTCCAATGCGAAGATGCATCCGGCGATCGGCACCCCGAACACGGATCCGAATCCGCCGGCCACCGCGATCGTGGTCATGATCGGACCGGGCGGCCGCAGACGCTTTGACACCCGCGAGACCCCTTCGGCGAGAGCCCCCGCCAATTGAAGCGCCACCCCTTCGCGACCTACCGACGCTCCGACGAGATGGGCCGCCAGGCTCCCCGTGGCCACGATGGGTGCGGTACGTCTCGGCACCGCGACCGCGGGATCGTGAAGGGCTTCGATCACCGTCGCCGTGCCCGCAACAGCGCGTCGGCCGCGTTCGCTTCGGGACAGGCGCTGATGGCCCCATCCCACGGCAATGCCCACCAAAGGCAGCCCCAGGATCAGCGCCGGGGTATCGATGCGCTCTCGAGTGACCGCATCGAGAGCTTCGAGGAACAGAAACGAGGCTCCACCCGCGAGCACCCCCAAAATCACCGCCACGGGAACAGCGGCCACCTCCGAGCGCACCCGCGGCCACCAGGCCGACGAGTGGGTGCGCACAGAGTGATTCACACCCGGGTCTTACCACCGCGGGGCACACTGTGAGGGTGTCTGGGACAGTGCTGGTCGCTGAGGATGATCGAGCCGTTCGCGAAGCTCTGGTGCGCGCGCTGGGACTCGAGGGTTATCGGGTGGACGCCGTGGGCGATGGTGCAGCCGCTCTCGAACGAATTCGCGATATCCGCCCCGACCTCGTCCTGCTCGATGTGATGATGCCGGTCCTCGATGGTCTCACTGTGTGTCGGGTGTTGCGAGCCCAAGGTGATCGGGTGCCGGTGTTGATGTTGACGGCGCGCACCGAGACCGGAGATCGGGTGGCAGGGCTCGATGCCGGTGCCGACGACTATCTGCCCAAGCCCTACGCCCTCGAGGAACTCTTGGCCCGGATACGGGCGCTGTTGCGTCGAGTGGGACCGGAAGCGGATCACTCGACTGATCACGCACCGACGCTGGCGCTCGACGACCTCGTGGTCGATGGCGCAGCGCGGCGCGCTCGACGTGGTGATCGGGATCTCGATCTCACCAAGACCGAGTTCGACCTTCTCGAGTTGCTGGTTCGCAATCGCGGCATCGTGCTCGGACACTCTCAGATCTACAACGAGATCTGGGGGTACGACTTCGGTCCGGAGTCCAAGAACCTCGCCGTGTACGTCGGATACCTGCGCCGCAAACTCGAAGCCGATGGGGCATCGCGCCTCGTCCACACGGTGCGGGGAGTCGGATACGTCGCTCGGAGCGACCCGTGACGAGCCTGCGGTTCCGTATGGCTCTTGCTCTGGCGATTCTCGCAGCCCTTGCCGCCCTGGTGGTGGGGGTACTGGGTCAACGCTCGACGAGCCGTCAGCTTTTCACCGAAGTCGACCGGTCCCTCGAACAAGCAGCCGTGGTGGTGGTGAGACCCGATCGCGTGACCGGACGGCCGGTGGTGGAGCGGATCCTGGTCCCAGAGCGCACCGGTCTCGACCGATTCGTCGTGCAAGTTCTTGGACCCCAGGGACGAGTTCAGCGCTCCAATGCGCTGACTCCCTTGCCGGTGGACCCACTCGACGCGCGGATCGCTGGGTCCCCCGGGGGGATCAGGTTCCGCACGTCCGAGGTCGATGGTGAACGATTCCGGATTCGCACGGCAGCGCTGGGTGGGGGAGCCCTGCAGGTCGGACGCTCACTGGCTGAGACCGATGAGGTGTTGGACGGACTGCGCGCCGACATGCTGCGGTGGATGCTCGTCATCGCTGCCGTGGCCGCGGCGGCGGGCTGGGTCCTCGCCGATCGGATCTCGGCTCCACTTCGTCGCCTCGGGGTGGTCGCCGAGCGGGTGGCGGCCACCGGAAGCCTCGACGCGGCCGACGCCGAGACCTTGGGGACTCCTCCTGAGGAGTCGACCCGTGATGAGGTCCAACGGGTGCGAGGCGCGGTGCTGCGGATGTTCTCGGCGTTGAGACGGGCTCGTGACGAACAAGAGCGGTTGGTGCAAGATGCCGGGCACGAACTGCGCACCCCACTGACCAGCCTTCGGACCAATGTGGATGTCTTGGCGCGCTATCCCAGGATGGAACCGGCGACTCGTGAGGCGGTGCTCGACGACATCACCCGCGACGTGGAGGAATTGACCACGCTCGTGAACGAACTCGTCGACGCAGCGAGCGGGACGGTGAGTGATGAGGCGGTCGGACCACTCGTCATGGGTCGCGTGGCTCACGATGTCGTGGAACGCTTCGAGCGGCGTTCGGGCCGACTCGTCGAAGTGGATGTCGATGACACGGTCGCCGTGATCGCTCGCGGGGCGCTGGAACGGGCGGTGTCGAACCTTCTCGACAACGCCAACAAGTTCGATACCGGAACCGGACCTCTGCGCCTCGAAGTCCGCGATGGCCGACTCGAAGTGATGGATCGTGGCCCCGGTATCGCCCCCGACGAGCTCGAGATCGTGTTTTCGCGTTTCCACCGCAGCGTGAGTGCTCGGACTCTTCCCGGATCCGGCCTGGGTCTGTCGATCGTGGCCGACATCGTCAGCCGGGCCGGGGGCACCACTCACGCCCGGGTTCGTGACGGTGGTGGCGCGGCGGTCGGTTTCACGCTCCCTGTCGCAGGGCGGGCGGTGACGATCGAGGACTGAATCTTCTCACCTGATTCTCAACGGGTTCCGAACAGGTTCGAACCCGAGGCCGCAAGTCTGTGCTCATCGGGACACCACCCGAATGATGAAAGGACCTACCATGCACCGTTCCACCCGCTTCGCCGCCGCCGGCGTGACCCTGGGCCTCCTCGCTGGAGGTGCCACGGCGATGTCTCTGGGAGTGCCGGGCTTCGCCGGTGCCTCGGGCGGACCTGCCGTCGTGGTCGCTCAGACCGATACGGCGACCACCGACATCGACTCTGAACCGGGCCAGCGGCTGCGTGACGCGTTGGCACCTCTCGTCGAGAACGCCACGATCACTCCCGCTCAACTCGATGCCGTGGTCGCAGCCCTCGAGGCCGCCCGCCCCGAGCGTGGATTGCGCCCTGGTGGCCCTCGTGGCGCAGCGGTCCCGGGGAAGGGATTCGCTCTCGAGATCGTCGCCGAAACCCTCGCCACGACGCCTGAGGCCGTTCGTGATGCCCTGCGGGTCGGAACATCGATCGCTGATCAGGCCGCCGCCGCAGGGGTCGCTACCACGGACGTCGTCGACGCACTCGTGGCCGATCTCGCTGACCGGTTGGCGACTGCGGTGAACGAGGGTCGCCTCACCCAAGACGAGGCAGATGCCAAGTTGGCTGACGCTCCTGAGCGGATCACCAAGATGCTCGATCAGACCGGTCCCATCCGTGAGGGTCGGGGTCAGCGGGGACCCGGAGGCCGTCAGGGACAGAATGGCGTGGGTTCGGATGCCCAGCCGGCGAGTTTCGCGGTTCTCGCTGACGCCTGATCTCTCCGGTGGCCGCAGTGCGGCCAGAACCTGCCAGTGGCATGCCCTCCTCGTAGCATGAGGAGGGCATGTCCGCGTCCAGTCCCTTGCTCGAAGGCCTCAACCCCGACCAGTTCGATGCGGTCGTGCATCGCTCAGGACCTCTGTTGGTGGTGGCGGGGGCCGGGTCGGGAAAGACCCGGGTCCTGACGCATCGCATTGCACACCTGCTCGAAACCGGTGACGTCCATCCGAGCCAGATCCTGGCGATCACCTTCACCAACAAGGCGGCGGAGGAGATGCGTCACCGCATCGCTGCGCTGATCGGGCCGGTTGCTGATCGGATGTGGATCTCGACGTTCCACTCGGCCTGTGTGCGGATCCTGCGGTCCCACGCCGATCGGCTCGGATATCCGACCCAGTTCTCGATCTATGACCAAGGAGATGCCCAACGTCTCACCGGGTACTGCATTCGGGATCTCGAACTCGATCCGAAGCGGTTCCCCCAACGAGGCGTCCATGCCGCGATCAGTCTGTGGAAGAACGAACTTCTCGACGTGTCCGCAGCTCGGGATCAGGCCGTCAGCATCTTCGATCGCAAACATGCCGAGGTCTACGAGCTGTACCAGCAGCGTCTCCAACGAGCCGGCGCCATGGATTTCGACGACCTGTTGATGCGCACCGTCGAGTTACTCCAACGCCACCCCGATGTCCTCGCTCACTATCGGGACCGGTTCCGTCATCTGCTCGTGGACGAATACCAAGACACCAACGTCGCTCAGAACGAACTCGTACTGCTACTGGGGTCCGAGCATCGTCAGGTCTGTGTCGTGGGCGATACCGATCAGTCGATCTACCGGTTCCGGGGGGCGGACCTGCGCAACATCGACCGGTTCTCGGAGGCCTTTGGTGATGTGACCACGGTGGTTCTCGATCAGAACTACCGCTCGACGCAGACGGTTCTCGACGCTGCGAACGCAGTGATCGCCCATAACGCCGATCGAGCGCCCAAGCGGCTGTGGACCGATCAGGGTCAAGGCGACGCCATCCTGCGCTATGACGCCTCTGACGAGGGCGACGAGGCGACGTGGGTGGCCCGTTTCATCACCCAGGAGCATGACTCCGAGCACCGGGGCTGGGGAGAGATGGCGGTGTTCTACCGCACGAACGCCCAGAGCCGAGTGCTCGAAGAAGCGTTCATGCGTGCCGGTATTCCGTACCGAGTGGTGGGGGGAACCCGGTTCTACGATCGCCGAGAGATTCGCGATGCGATCGCCTATCTACGTGCGGTGCTCAACCCCAACGATGAGGTGAGCGTCAAACGAATCCTCAACGTCCCCAAACGCCGGATCGGGGACTCGACGGTGGCTCGCGTCGACGATTTCGCCGCCCGCGAAGGTGTCGGCTTTTTCGACGCGCTTCGGCAGGTCGAAAGAGCCGGTGTCGCCGCGGCGGGATGTCGGGCGGTCGAATCGTTCGTGGCGCTGATGGACGACCTTGCCGAGTTGTCGCGCCGCGATCCATCCCCTGGCGATCTGCTCCAGGAGATTCTCGATCGCAGTGGATACCTCGACGAGACCGCTGGGGACGGGGGCGTAGAGGCTGCTGGTCGCCTCGACAATCTCGCCGAGTTCGTCGGTTCGGCCCGGGGGTTCACGCGGGTGGACGAGTTCTTGGAACAGGTAGCGCTCGTCGCCGACACCGATGAGTTGACAGCTGATGATCGGGTCGTGCTGATGACCCTCCACGGGGCGAAGGGTCTCGAGTTCCCCCTGGTGGTCATGGTGGGCATGGAAGAGGGTGTCTTTCCTCATCAACGAGCGCTCATCGACCCTCGAGAACTCGAAGAGGAGCGGCGACTGGCGTATGTGGGAATCACCCGAGCCCGCGAACGTCTCGTGATGACGCACGCGTGGAGCCGTTCGCTGTTCGGATCCACGCAGTACAACCCGCCATCGCGTTTCGTCGAAGAGATCCCTGAGGAACTGATCCGCGATGCTGTCGAACGCCGAGGCCGCCTTGGTGCTTTGAGCCGTCGCAGCGGGATCGAACGTGATCCTGCCCCGCATCGCGAACGAGTGGTCCAGGCGGCCCGCGACGCCGGTCGCGCCCCGACGCCCTCGGGGGCCGAAGGTCTCGGACTGCGCGTCGGCGACGATGTGTCGCATCCGGCATTCGGCGATGGCGTGGTGCTCGATGTCCAAGGCAGCGGCGAGAAGGCCGAGGCCACCATCCGCTT
>CAYYHU010000034.1:0-18980 GCA_964471865.1 uncultured Ilumatobacteraceae bacterium
GACTCCGGTCAGCGTCTACCCGGTCAGGTCGCAACAGGAGGCCTTTCCGAGGACAGTCCCACGGCATTGCTCAGCCAAGCCCGTGTGGCCGGCCCCGCCGATCCCGAGACGGCGATCGAGCTGTACGGCCGGGTTCTGGATCTCGACCCCGACAACGTCGAGGCGTTGACGTATCGAGCCTGGCTGTCGTCGTTGGTTGCCGCAGCGACCGAGGCCGCCGTGGACCCCGGCCAGGCCCGCGAGGACCTCGAGCGCGCCATGGAGATCGATCCCCGATATCCCGATGCCATCTGCTTTGCGGGAATTCTCGCAGTGCGTACGGGTGCGGGGGACGAGGTGGCACGAGAGCGCCTCGAGGGATGTCTCGCTGCGCGCCCACCCGCTGAGGTTCGGGGTCTGGTCGAGAACGTTCTCGCGCGCCTGGAGCCTGCGTCCGAGGTGGACGCCTTGTTGGCCGAGGCTGCCGAAGCATCCACCACCGACCCGATCGCCGCCCTCGGGCTCTATGACGATGTGTTGGCGATCGATCCGAACTCGGTGCCCGCACTGGTGCGACGCTCCTGGTTGTTGTGGTTGGTGTCGTCCAATGCCGATCCGGATGTGGCGGTGGTGGCCTATCGCCAATCGGTCGGTGACGTGGAACGAGCGTTGGACGTGGCGCCAGAGGACGTCGATGCGCTGTGCGTGGCGGGAATCCTGGGGGCGTTCCCGCCCGGTGAGGGTTCTGATATCGATGATCCGGTCATGGTTCGGGATCGACTCGAACGCTGCCAAGCAGCGGAACCCCCCGTCGAACTCGCCTCGTTCGTGGCTGACGCCCTCGACGCGGTGGATGCGGCTGAGGGCACTCCCTGATCAGGATCGCGGGGGAGCCCACACCGTCAGGGTCCATCCGCTCAAGTCGTCGTCAGTGATGATCTCGTCATCCGAGCTCGACTCATGCTCGCCTCGGTCGAGCACCCAGGTGACTCCTTTGCGCCAATCGGGTTCGGAGATGCAGGTCGCACCCCGGCGTATCACCGCAGCGATGATCTCGGGCAGGAGGTCGCCATGGGTGCACATCACCGTGCCCGCTGGCGCCGACCTCACCATCGCGATCGCGCCGGCGAGATCGGCGCCTTCGCTCAGCGCCTCGCAGTGGTGCACGTCGAGACCGAGTCGGACGCCGAGGGGTTCCAGAGTCTGGACACAGCGACGAAACGGGCTCGACCAGAGCGCGCTGACGTGGCGGTGTTCGAGGGCGTCGGCGATCCCGTTGGCCTGGGTCTGACCCCGCTCATCGAGGGGTCTGAGGGAATCATCACCCACCCAGCGACTGCGTTGTCCGGCAGGGGCATGACGAACGATGTACACCGTCACCTGTTCATGATGGCAAAGTGACCTAGGCCCATCCCAGTTCGTCGAGACGATCGTCGTCGATACCGAAATGATGCGCGAGTTCGTGCAGGACGGTGATGCGAACCTCGTCGACCACCTCATCGTGATCCCGACACATCGCACAGATGGCCAGTCGATAGATCCAGATCACATCGGGCAGGACGCCGGAGTAGTCGCCACGCTCGGTCAGCGGCGTTCCCTCGTACAACCCCAGAAGTCCCGGGTCGTCGGGATGGCGGTCGCGGACCTGGATCACCACGTTGTCGAGCGCGGCTACGAGGTCGGGCGGTAGGAGATCGATCGCGTCGCGTACGAGGCGCTCGAAGCGGTACGGCGCGACCTCGACCACTGCGGGGGGCTCGACTCAGATGATCTTGAGGCTCGGGCTGAAGACCTTCTTGGGGCGCAGTTCGGTCGCGATCCGCTCGGCGATGTCATGGAAGGCTCGGCCCGCTGCGCTCTCGGGATCGACCGCCGCGATCGGACGGCCTTCGTCACCACCCTCACGAAGGGCTGGGACCAAGGGCAGTCGACCGAGCAACGGCACATCGAGTTCCTCGGCGAGTTCGGCACCGCCACCGGCACCGAACAGTTCGTATCGGGTCCCGTCATCGCCGGTGAACCAGGACATGTTCTCGATGACACCCTTTACGGGCAGGTTGACCTTGGCCGCCATCGCCGCTGAGAGCCGGGCCACCTTTTGAGCCGCAGGTTGAGGGGTGGTGACCACATAGACCTCGCCGCGAGGCAGGTACTGCGACAGGCTGATCGCGATGTCTCCGGTGCCGGGAGGCATATCGACGAGCAAGAAGTCGGGCTCATCCCAAAAGACGTCGGTCAGGAACTGCTCCAGCGCCTTGTGCAGCATCGGACCCCGCCAGATCACCGCTTGGCCTTCGGGCACGAAGTATCCGATCGAGATACAGCGAACCCCCCATGCCGAGGGCGGAACGAGCATCTGATCGATGACGACCGGGTCACGATCGGCTCCCAACATCCGAGGGATCGAGTATCCGTAGATATCGGCGTCGACGACGCCCACCGAGTGGCCTTGAGCGGCGAGGGCCACTGCGAGATTGGTGGTGACCGAGGACTTCCCCACGCCGCCCTTGCCCGAGGAGATCAGCAGAGGCCGGGTCCGGGAGCCGGTATCGGCGAAGGGAATGGCTCGACCTTCGGCGTGGCCATGAGCCTGGCCGCTTCCCGCCGTGGACGCCGGATCACCATGAAGGCGCTGACGAAGTTCGGCTCGTTCTTGATCGGTCATGACGGTGAAGTCCAAAGCCACTGAGGAGACTCCATCGAGGGCTGTGACCGCAGTGGTGACCCGATTCTGGATTTCGTTGCGCAGTGGGCACCCGGCCACGGTCAGCGCCACGGTCACGGCGACGCTTCCGTCGCCGGCCACGTCGACATGTCGCAGCATGCCGAGATCCACGATCGAACGATGAAGTTCGGGATCTTCCACGGGACGGAGCGCGTCGATGACCTCGTCGGTGGTGGGCATGGTCCCTCCCGGGTTCGCGGCGGCGTCCCGAGTCATGGACCGCGACGCCAAATTTCTACTACGGCGATAGGTAGAATACCGGCGTGACGCAGAACCCACCCAGTGCGGATCTCGCACCCGGGGCTTTCACCGCCACGGTGTCGGCAATCACCTCCGCCTTTGGCGATCCGACCCGACGCGGGGTCTACCTGTTCGTTCGGGAACGTCCCGAAGGTGTGACCGCCGCCCAGGTCGCTGAGCAATTCGGGGTGCATCCCAATGTGGCGCGCCATCATCTCGACAAGTTGGCCGCAGGCGGATACGTCGAAGTCGCCGTCCAGCGCAGCGAAGGCGCCGGAGCGGGACGTCCCTCGAAGCATTACCGGGTCAGCGACGCCCCCTCCCCGCTCGAGGCTCCGGTCCGTGCCGATGATCTCGTGTTGACCCTGCTCGGGCGGGCGCTCGAACGCCTGAGTCGAGCCGATGCCGAGGCTCTGGCTGAAGAAGTCGGCTACGAGTACGGCGAGGCTCTCGCAGCGGGGCTCGCAGGTACCGATACTGCGAGTGGTCAGAAATCTCTGCGAGCGGCGCTCCAGACCGTCGCAGATGCGCTCACGGCCCATGGCTTCGCGGCTCATGCCGAAGGCCGCAACGACCAGTTGCGCATCATCAATCAGCACTGTCCCTTCGGCGACGTGGCCATCGACCATCCCGTCATCTGCGCCGTGGATCGGGGCATGGTGCGAGGGATGTTGTCGCGTCTCTACGGTGCTGCCGAGGTGAGCACTCAGGCCTCGCGACCCCAGGGTGACGCCTTCTGCGCCACGGCGGTCTGAGGACCCGAGGTCGGGACCTCGCCCGAGCATGTCGAGTCCCCATGAGGGCCGGTAGGGTCAAGAGCCGATCCCTCGAACCGCCCGCTGCGGGCATATGGAAGGAGCACCGTGGACGTGCGAATCGGCGTGACCCAGGCACCTCGAGAAATCTCGCTCGAGTTGTCCGAGGACGACCATGACGCCACTGTGGCCGCGGTCGAGGCGGCGCTCGCTGGAGCTGTCGATGTGCTCTGGTTGACCGACCGTAAGGGTCGGCGAGTGGCGATCCCCTCAGCCAAGATCGCCTATGTCGACATCGGTCCCGACGGTTCGGGACGGCGCATCGGTTTCGGTTCCTGAGTCGGTGGTCGGACCCTGACCGGGCTGCTCGATCGGGGTCTGCTCTTCGTCACCGGGAAGGGTGGAGTCGGTAAGACCACCGTGGCTGCAGCACTCGCGATGTGTGCCGCCCAACGCGGCCAACGGGTTCTCGCCGTGGAAATCGACACTGCCGGAGCGCTGGGCGCCACCTTGGAGGTGGCGCCTTTCGGTTTCGATCCTGTCGTGGTCGGAGACGGAATCGAAGCCTTGGCCATCGATACCGAAAGCGCGCTCGCGGAGTATCTGCGCTTGTTCGTGCGGATCCCCTTTGTCGGGCGTATCGGACCTGTGGCGCGTCTGTTCGATTACGTCGCTCAGGCCGCTCCCGGGGTGCGTGAGATCCTCACCCTGGGCAAGATCTGCCATGAGGCTCGCACCGGTCCGTGGGATCTGATCGTGGTGGATGCCCCTGCGACGGGCCATGTGGTGGAACACCTCACCGCCCCCCAGGTGATCGGTGAACTGGTTCGAGTCGGGATGGTGCGGGACCAGACAGCCTGGATGCGCGAGATCATCGAGGATCCGTCACGCACCGGGGTCGTGATCGTCACGACCCCCGAAGAGACGCCGGTCAACGAAACCCTCGAGTTGTGGCATCGATGGCATCACGAAACCGATGTGGACGTGGCCGGGGTCGTGGCGAACCGAGTGGCGGGGGAGCCGTTCGCTCCCCGTGAACACGACCTCGTGCAACGACTGGAGAACCCTGAGGTCGCGTCGGCGTTGAGGGAGCGGATTGGACCGGGACTGGACGCGATCCTCGCCGCAGGCCACCTCGCAGCCACCAGACGTCGCACCGCCATGGGGCATCTGTCTCGGCTTCGCCACGAACTGCCCCCGGACGAGCCCCCCGTTCTCATTCCCGAGATCCGCGAGGTCGCCTCGACCCGGCGACTCGTCGTCGAGATGGCTCGACGCCTCGGTGACGAACTCGATGTGGAGGTACCACACCCGTGACCTCCCGCCACCCCGAGACGATGGCTGAACTCGTCGCCGCGCGTGAGGTGCTCATCGTGACCGGCGCGGGGGGTGTCGGCAAGACCACGATGGCCGCAGCCCTGGCGCTCGAGGCGGCTCGTCGCCGTGAGGGGCGGGTGCTCGTGATCACCGTGGATCCGGCCCGCCGGCTCGCCGACGCGCTCGGGGTGGATCACATCGGACACGGTGCCACCCGGATCGAGGCGCCGGATCTAATCGGCGAGGACGCCCGAGGTGAGCTCTGGGCGGCGATGCTCGATGCTCGGGCCGGATGGGATGCCCTGGTGCAGTTGCATGCCCCCGATGACGACACTCGTGACCGGCTCGTGTCGAATCCTCTCTATCGAGACGTCACCGGGCGCTTTGTGCATTCCCATGAGTACCTCGCGATGGAACGGCTCCACGAACTCCATTCGAGTGGCGTCTATGACCTGATCGTGGTCGACACCCCGCCATCGGCTCATGCCGTGGATGTGATCGACGCGCCAGCTCGCATGATCGAGTTCTTCGAGAGCCGCTGGTTGAACTGGTTGACGGCCCCGTCGCGGTCGCGGGTGGTCGGGCTCGTGGCGCGCCCGTTCTATCAGGTGCTCGAGCGGGTCCTCGGACCCCGATTCGGTGAGGACCTCGCAGAGATGTTCGGCCTGTTGGACCGACTGCGACCCGGATTCGTGGCCCGGGCGCGCGAGGTGGCGCGCCTGGTGGCGTCATCGGCGACGGGCATCGTGGTGGTGACCACCAGCGAGACCACCGCCATGGTCGAAGTCGATTCGCTGATGCGAGAGCTCACCACTCGCCACCTCGAGATCGCAGGCGCGGTCCTCAACCGGGTCATGCCCGCAGAGATCGTCACCGACTCGGGGTCGAGCAGTGCTCGAGCGCTCGGTGAACTCCTCGAACGCACGAGCGATCTCGAGGATCTGGCGGCTGGCTGGGGTGAGGAGGAAGCCGTGGTGCGCACCACCTTGGCACGCCTCGGGGAGCGCTTCGCAGATGTCGAAGCACTCCACCGGCGCGACCAGGCCAGCGTGGCGGTGCTCGAGGCGGCCACCCCTGTCGTGACCTGTGTGGAGTTGTTCGATGTCGACATCGCCGACCTCTCTACGCTGAGCCGAGTGGGCTCCACGCTGTGGGCAGGGGTCGCGGATCGGCCAGACTGGTCGCCTCAGGAGGAATGATGCCGACCCTCGCGGAACTGACCCGCCAACACACCGATCTGGATCGCGGCGCGGTCGCGCATCTCCAGAGACTCGTGTCGGAATGGGGGATGCTCGCCGATCTGTGCTTTGGCGACCTGTTGCTGTATGCCCCCACGACCGATGGTCGATGGCTCGTCATCGGCCAGGTTCGTCCGGCGACCGCTCAGACCCTGTACGCGGTGGACTGGGTGGGGGACTGGGCCGATGAATCCGAACGGCCGCTGTTGTCGGCGGCCTTCGAGCGCGGTGAGATCGTCGAGGGTGATCTCGTTCTCGACGACCAACCCGATACCGCTCGCATGATGGCGATTCCCGTGCGCGTCGATGCTCGCCCCGTTGCGGTGTTGACGCGGGAGTGGTCCTTGAGGGCCGGTCGGCTTCCCGGTGAGCTCGAGCGCACGTATCTCGGCATTTTCGAGCGCTTCGCGGTGATGATCGCCGAGGGCAGTTTCCCGTTCGCGACCCGGGCTGCCGATTCGAGTTCGGCTCCACGCGTCGGTGACGGCGCCATGGTTCTCGATGCCGAGGCCCGGGTGGTCTTCGCGTCGCCCAATGCCGTGTCGGTTCTGCATCGCATGGGTATCAGCGCCAATCTCGTCGGTCAGCGCCTCGCGGAGCTCGGTTTCTACGACGGTCCGATCCGTCAGTCCTTCGAACGCCACGAACCCGTGATCGAGGAGTTCGAACAGACCCCTGAGATCACGGTGCTCACGCGCTGTTTGCCGGTGCTGTCTGCGGGTCAGGTGACAGGCGGGGTGGTCCTGTTGCGCGACGTGACCGAGTTGCGGCGTCGTGACCGTCTGATTCTCACCAAGGACGCGACGATCCGCGAGATCCACCATCGGGTCAAGAACAACCTCCAGACGATCTCCTCGCTCCTGCGGCTTCAGGCTCGCCGGCTCAGTTCCGATGACGCCCGGGCGGCGGTCAACGAGTCCGTGCGGCGGATCCGCACGATCGCCTTGGTGCACGAGACCCTGTCGCGGGATCCGGGCGAAGATGTCGCCTTCGTCGAGATCGTGCGGCCCTTGGTGCGTCTGGCCGAGGATGGGCTGCAGTCACCGGACCGTCCGATTCGATTCTCGACCCAGGGTGATGGCGGACGGCTTCCGGCCACGATCGCCACGCCGCTGTCGGTGGTGCTGACCGAACTGCTGCAAAACGCCGTGGATCACGGCTTCAGCGTCGATGACCCCACGATGCGGCGGGGCGGACACGTGGTGGTCCAACTGGCCAACGACGGATCCGAACTACGGATCCGGGTGATCGACGACGGCAAGGGTCTCGCCGAGGGTTTCGATCTCGATTCTGCCGAAGGATTGGGCCTGTCGATCGTGCGCACACTCGTCACGACCGAACTCGGCGGGTCCATCGTGATGCGGGACGCGACCCCGGAGGATGCCGGGGCTGCGGGCCTCGACCCGGATGCGCCGGGCACCGTGGTGGACCTTCGCCTTCCTCTCGATCCCGAGCCCTGAACAGGCCCATGGGGCGCGAGGTGTCAGACCCGACGAGGTGAATCACCAGCCACCGTTGGCTGTCGACCTCTTCACGGGGACCAGGAACGATCCCGTCATTCGAGACGGTCGAGACGGCTCAGAGCGCAGCGGCGTGCAGGCGTCCGGAACGCTGCCGACGCAACAAGCGCCGCTCGTCCTCGGAGGTTCCGCCCCAGATGCCGGCGTCCTGGTTCGTTTCGAGCGCGAACTCGAGACAGTCGAAGCGCACAGGGCATTCGCCACAGACCGTCTTGGCGCGCTCGATCTGGATCAGAGCCTGACCGGTGGTGCCGACAGGAAAGAACAGATCCGGGTCGGTATCGCGGCACAGCGCTTCATCGCGCCAGGAGTAATCGGCGTTGCCGAGCGCAAGGCTCGAAGCGAGGATCGTCACGGAGTTGCTCCTCGGAGGTTTGGGGGCGGGGAGGGGTGCCGGTGACGTCATCGCACCCGCCAGAGGCTGATGTGAGGACGACGCCATGTCGAAGGCCTCGGCAGGTTACGGCAGGGTGAAATCCCTGACAAGGGCTCTATGACGAGGGTCACAAAGGAACCGGGTCATCGGGCCCGAGTGCCAGCGCCAGCAGATGACCCCCAGCGCCGGCGCACGGATTGCGGGCGCGGGGCGATCGTAGGGTGGAGAGCCGGCGTTTGCGAGATGGCATTGCGCAGGAGCCGGACCGGGCGGAGAGATCTCTCGGGGCGTCCCCGCCGGGGCGGGGGACCTGCCAGGATGGGGGCGTCGCCGATGAGAGCGAGGGCATCGCCGCCCGGATCATCACGATCTGGTCGGCACGAGGGGGATCGATGACTGCGGTCGTGGCACATCGGGGAGCGTCTGGTGACGCCCGTGAAAACACCATCGAGGCATTCGTCCTCGCCGCCCAGCAGGGAGCCGACGCGGTCGAACTGGACCTGCGCATCACCGCCGATGGCGTGGCGGTGGTTCATCATGATGCGGTTCTCGCCGACGGTCGCGCCATAGCGCTCACCCCGGCCCAGGACCTACCGTCGTGGGTGCCTCATCTCGACGAGGCCCTCGACGCCTGCGCGGGGATGTGGGTCAACATCGAGATCAAGAGCGATCCCAACGAGATTGGTTTCGATCCATCCGAGCCCGGGGCCCGCGTCTTGGCCGAGATACTCGCCCGACGTGGCGAACCGTCCAGTCGGTGGCTGGTCTCGTCGTTTCGGCGCGCCACGATCGATCTGATGCGAGCGTTGAGTCCCGATATCCCCACGGCCTGGTTGTGCATCTCGGCTCCACCGGGGGCTCTCGAAGGTCTCGTCCTCGATGGCCATCGAGCGATACATCCGTATGTGGAGTGTGTCTCGGCCTCGCTGGTACAGCGTTGCCACACACTGGGGCTGATGTGCACAGCGTGGACGTGTGACGACCCGGTGCGTATGGCCGAACTCGCGGCCATGGGCATCGACGGGATCTGTACGAACGTTCCGGGGGTTGCCCGTCAGGTCGTGGACGGATCCCGAGGCATGACCAAGTTCACCGCATCGGGGACGTAGTCCATCTCGAGGGTGGTGGTGGAGCCGAGATGGTCGCCATCGACCTGGAACGGGTAGGGCTCGTCGCCGCTGACGCGCAGCGAGGTGACTCCCGTGTGGACCACGAGGTGATCCGCCGGCCGTAATCCGCCGCCCCTCAGCGCCCCGAGGAGGGATCCGAGGAGATCCCGGGCTCGCAGTGATGTGAACGTGACCACCACGAGGGATCGATCGAGACCCGCCTCGGGTGACAAGTCGAGGGGTCGATTGCCGAGGTAGGTGTAGGGATTGGTGTTGAGTACCACCGTGAACAAGGCGTCCTCGACCCGATCGGGGGTGGAGGGGGCATCCGAACCCGGGTCCCGAGTGAGGATCTCGACGTCGAAATGTCCGCGGTGACGGTCGTATCCCGAGGACCAGGTTCGTAGCGCAGCTCCGATGAAGAGGGGATGCCCCATCCAGCGTTTCACGCTGGCGTATCGCTCCACGGCGGCCACGACGGCTGCGTCGAAGCCGATACCCGTGTGGAAGCAGAACGACCGACCGTTTACCCGACCGAGTCCGATCGAGCGACAGTCGTGGGCATCGAGGCCGGCAACGAGGCGGTGAAGGGCAGCGATGGGATCGTTGGGCATGCCCAAGGAGCGGGCGAAGACGTTCGTGGAACCCCCAGGAAGGACCCCCAAGGCGGTGCCCGAACCGCTCACGCCGGTGGCGACCTCGTTGAGCGTGCCGTCACCGCCGAACGCGATCACCGCATCGAGGCCTCGGCGGGCGGCGTCCTGAGCGAAACGAATGGCGTGTCCTCGGCGATTCGTCTCGACGACCTCGACCTCGTGATGGCGCGACAACGCCTGATGGATCACCACCCGATTCCGAGCGGTGACGGAGGAGGCGAACGCGTTGACCACCAGGAGCAGGCGCAAGACCTCAGAACGTACCATCGGGACGAGTTGGGGTCGCTCGAGTTACTGGGGCACAATGACGCCTATGAACGTGATCGTCTGCGTGAAGCAGATCCCCGATCCGGCCACGCCCGGAGCCTTGGATCCTTCCACCAACACCCTCAAGCGCGAGGGCAAACTGATCCTCGACGAATCCGACAGCTACGGCGTCGAGATGGCCCTGCAGCTCGTCGACGCTGCTGGTGGCGGTGAGGTCAGCCTCGTGTCGATGGCCCCGAACAGCGAGGTCTCAGGTCTGCGTACGGCTTTGGCCATGGGCGCGGCCAAAGGAGTTCTCGTCTCGGACCCGGCGCTGTTGGGCTCTGACGCCTTGACCACGGCCAAGGTTCTCGCCGCTGCCGTGCAGCGCCTCGGCGCGGCCGATCTGGTGATCGCCGCCACGGAATCGAGCGATGGCTACACCGGTACCGTTCCCGAGCAGCTCGCCGAAGTCCTCGGCCTGCCGTCGGTGACTTTTGCCAAGAAGGTGACCGTGGACGGGGGAGCGCTTCAGGTCGAGCGTCAGACCGAGGCCGGCTACGACGAGGTCTCCTGCCCGCTGCCGGCCGTCATCAGCGTGACCGCTGGTGTGGTGGAGCCTCGCTATCCCAGCTTCAAGGGCATCATGGCGGCCAAGTCCAAGCCCGTCGAGGAAGTGACGGCTTCGGATCTCGGGGTGACCCCGGTGGGTTGGGCTGGCGCTGGTCAGCAGATCGCCAAAGTGGCTGAGGCCGAGGCCCGCCAGGCCGGCGAAATCATCGAAGACGACGGAGAGGCCTACGCCAAGATCGTGGCGTACCTCGATTCGATCAAGGCCATCTGAGGAGGCGGCACCATGGCGATCAACAACATTTGGGTCTTCGCACAGGCGCCCGGTGGCGTCCCGACGACTTTCACACTCGAACTCCTCGCCAAGGCCCGCACCCTCGGGGGCGCGGTTTCGGCGTTCCTCGGTGGCGACGGCGCAGCTGCAGCCGCCACCCTGGGGGAGCACGGTGCGAGCACCGTCTACGCCACTGGTGATCTCGCCGGCGCCCTTCCGGGTGTCGCCGTCGCCTCGGCGATGAAGGCGCTGATCGATGCTCAGGGCGCTCCCGACCTGATCCTGTTCCCTCAGTCCTATGAGGGCCGTGACGTTGCGAGCCGGTTGTCGGTGAAATTGGACCGCACCGTGGTCACCAACAACGTCGATCTCATGATCGAGGGTGACACCGTGAGCGTGACCACGCCGATCTTCGGCGGGAACACGCTCGTGACCACCTCGTTCACGGGGTCGGCTCCGTTCCTCGCGACGTTCCGTCCCAAGAGCTTCGCGGCCGAGTCCGCCGGAGGATCCCCAGCTGCGGTCGTGAGCGCACCGGTTCCCGACCTCGGAGCCGCCGGTGCGGCTCGCGTGACGGCAGTGCACGTCGAAGAGACCACCGGACCCAAGCTCGACGAAGCCGCCATTGTGGTGTCGGGCGGTCGAGGCCTCGGAGAGGCCGACAAGTTCCAGATGGTCGAGGACCTCGCCAAGATCCTCAAGGGGGCTCCGGGAGCATCCCGTGCCATCGTCGATGCCGGATGGGTTCCGTACAGCTACCAGGTCGGCCAGACCGGCAAGGTCGTCAAGCCCACGGTCTACATCGCGGCCGGCATCTCGGGCGCGACCCAGCACATGGTCGGGATGAAGGGCGCCAAGAACATCATTGCGATCAACAAAGACAAAGAGGCGCCGATCTTCGGAGTGGCCGACCTCGGGATCGTGGGTGATGTCCACAAGGTTCTGCCCAAGTTGATCGAGGCCCTTCAAGGTCGCGGCTGAGCAGTCCCCGATCGGCGAGATCGGGCGCGCCTGTCGAATCCGACGGGCGCGCCCCTTCGCATTTTTCGCTCCGCATGTGTGAGGTCAGGTGTCGTCTTGGTGGCCGGTGACCTCGGTGGTGGCGCACCCCAGTGAGCGGGCCGCCGCGATCACATGCTCGCCGTGTTGGCGGTCCCGGACCTCGAGCGCGATCTGGACGCCGGTTTCTCGCACGTGGAGGTCGACGCCCTCACGGACGTGTTCGACGCTGATCAAGTTCGACCCGGTGGCGGCGAAGGCCGTGAGCAAGGTCGCAAGACCCCCAGGGCGGTCCGGGATCCGGACGTAGAGCACGAGTCGGCGTCCCGATCGGGTCTCATGGCGGCTGATGAGACTCGGGAGCATCCCGAGATCGACGTTGCCTCCTGAGAGCACCACACAGGTGAGCGTCCCCTTCGGAGTGCGAACCGCGTCACCTAACAGGGCGGACACGCCGACGGCACCGGCGCCCTCCACGACGAGTTTGGTGCGCTCGAGCAACAACATCATCGCGTCGGCCACGAGATCCTCCTCCACCGTCACGATGTCGTCGAGCAGACTGTGGATCAACGGGGCGGTGATGGCTCCGGGACGCTTGACGGCGATACCGTCGGCCAGGGTCGCGACAGGGCCATCGGGGACCGGGGCTCCGGTATAGGGAGCGCACGCGGCGACCTGGACGCCGATGATGCGCACCGAGGGCAGCGATCGCCTGAGAACCGCGGCGGTTCCCGCTGCGAGGCCTCCGCCACCGAGAGGAATCACGACTTGGTCGACGTCGGCGAGATCCTCGACGAGTTCGCATCCCAGAGTCGCTTGACCGGCGACGACGGCCGCGTCGTCATAGGGGTGACAAAACGCCAGACCGGCCTCCTCGGCACGGGCCTGAGCAGCCGCAACTGCTTCTACGAGCGAGGCGCCGCCTTCCACCACCGTGGCTCCGTAACTGCGACAGGCTTCGACCTTGGCGATCGGAGCTCCGGCGGGTACGAAGATCTCACAGGGAACTCGAAACGTTCGGGCCGCATGCGCCAGGGCTTGCGCGTGGTTTCCGGCGCTTCCCGCAGTGACCCCGGCCGCCGCGAGATGTTCGAGGCGGTCGAGTTTGGACATCGCCCCCCGGATCTTGAACGAACCCGTGCGTTGGAGGTTTTCGGCCTTGATCACGACCTGGCCACCAGCGCGGGCGCTCAGAGTGGTCGAGGTGACGATCGGGGTGTGTTTGACAATGCCTCGACCGGCGCGTCGCGCCCGATCGATGTCGTCGTCTGAGGGCGGATGCACGTCCATGCCGTGACCTACCGTAGTGGTGTGGATGTGCTGGTGATCGGCAACGAGGGTGATGGCGACCCGGGTGTCGTGGGCCACCATCTCGTCGATGTCCACGGTGCTCGACTGCTGCGGGGGTGGCGAGAGCATCCTGAGAACTGGCCCGATCCAGCAGGGCTCGATGCAGTGGTGTTGTTGGGTTCGGACTGGTCGGTCTACTGGGATCACGTCCGCGAGGCGGTGGCGGCTGAGTCGGCCTACGTGCGCCAGGTCCATGCTCGAGGCTGTCCGCTCTTGGGCATCTGTTTCGGCGCGCAGCTGACTGCCCATGCCCTCGGGGGAGCCGTGAAACGGGCCCCCGAACCCGAGATCGGATGGTTCGAGATCGAATTCGAGGCCCCGATCGGACACGATGACGCGCCCTTCGAGACCGGCCCCTGGTTCCAGTGGCATATCGATCGTTTCGAGGTTCCTTCCTCGGCGAGATCGCTCGCACGGTCACCCCGAGCGAATCAGGCCTTCGAGTGGGGGAGAACTCTTGGCGTTCAGTTCCATCCCGAAGTGACCGCCGAGATGGTCGAGCGCTGGTCCTCGGGAACAGGAGAGGAAGAGCTGAGCCGTCACGGGGTGGTGGCGGCTGAACTGCGAGAACGCAGTCGGGAACTGGCTCCTACCAGGGTCGAGGCCACCCGAGCCCTCGTGGATCGGTGGCTCGAGGTTGATCCGTCGTGACCCGGCGAGACGTCGCGAGTGCTTCGATGGTGAGCCCGGAGCTGATCGACGCCCGGGGAATACGGGCGTCACCGGGTGGTGCACGTGACCTTCGTCGGCTTCGAAGGGTTTGGGTCGCCCTTCCCGCCCCGTAGTAGCGTCGGATCCGATGTCAGAGTTTCTGCGGTCCTGGTTGACGGTGGCATGGTTCGGGCTCGCGGCAGTGGCCTTGGCCGCCTTGCTGCTGGGTGTCGCGTCGCTGATCCGACCGTCTCGTCCATCGCCTGAGAAATTGCTCACCTACGAAAGTGGCGTCGACCCGGTGGGCGAAGGCTGGTCACAAAGCCAGATCCGGTACTACGTGTTCGCGCTTTTGTTCGTGGTGTTCGACGTCGAAGCGGTGTTCATCTTCCCGTGGGCGACGCAATTGGAGCGCTACGGCACCTTCGGCCTCGTCGTGATGTTGTTGTTCGTGGTGCTGTTGCTCGACGGGTTGTTCTACGCCTGGAAGAAGGGTGTGCTGCGATGGGTCTAGTCGACAAAGGGCGGTTGCCGGCCTCGCTCAACCGACTCTTCAACCTGGGTCGCTCCTACTCGATGTGGGTGTATCAGTGGGGCCTTGCGTGCTGCGCTATCGAAATGGGCGCCGCGTTCGGTTCTCCCCGCTACGACGTCATGCGTCTCGGTGTCATCCCGCTTCCGGCCAGTCCTCGCCAAGCGGACCTCGTGGTCATCTCGGGAACCGTCACCGACAAGATGGCCCCCTCGATCAAGCGGCTCTACGAGCAGATGCCCGATCCGAAGTACGTGATCTCGATGGGATCGTGCGCCAACTGTGGCGGTCCTTATTGGGACAGCTACTCCGTGACCAAGGGCGTCGATCAGATCATCCCGGTGGACGTGTACGTCCCCGGATGCCCACCCCGCCCCGAGGCGCTGCTCGAAGGGGTCGTGTTGTTGCAGCAACGGATCCGCAACGAAGACATGGGTGCTCGTTGGCGCGGCGAGGGCAGCGTGCCGTTGTCGGGAGCGGGAGACAAGGACGAGGCCATTGTCGTCGGTGGATGAATCGGGCACCGAGATCGCGGGAGAACTCCCCGGTGACGCGCTGAGAGAGCGTCTCGTCGACGATCTGCGGTCCGAACTCGGTGATGCTCTCCTCGATGCCGTGGTCGCACCCGGCACCGACGTCTGGGTGCGCGTTCGCACCGACTCGTGGCGACAGGCCGCGACTGTGCTTCGCAACACCTTGGGCTTCGAGTACTTCTGTTTCCTGTCGGCGATCGACTGGATGCCCTCGCCCTACGGGCGAGGCGAGGACGATCCCAATGAGCCGCCCCCCGAGCGTGACACCGCGATCGTGCAGGGTGTGGCCGGCGGCGAGACCCGGTTCCAGATGCTGGCGCGCGTCGTCGACCCCAAACGCCATCTGGGCGTCAACGTCAAATGTGATGTGGGTGACGATCTGATCGTCGAGTCGTGGATCCCGGTCTATGCCGGAGCCAACTGGCACGAGCGGGAAGCCCACGAGATGTTCGGAATCGGCTTTGCCGGTCACCCCGATCTGCGCAAGCTCTATCTGCCCGGTGATTTCGAAGGCCATCCATTGCGCAAGGACTTCCCGTTGCTGGCGCGCATGGTCAAGCCCTGGCCCGGCATCGTCGATGTCGAACCGATGCCGGCCACCGATGACGACGAATCCGGCGACGCCGACCAAGGAGGCGATTCCGCATGACGATGCTCACCGATCGTCAGCAGTTGTCCTACATCGCGGCTCAGGCCGCTGATGCTCGGGTGAACGTGGAGCTCGAGACCGAGGGCATGACGCTCAACATCGGCCCTCAGCATCCCGCCACTCACGGAACACTGCGCATCATCGCCCGCCTCGACGGCGAGCAGGTGGTCTGGGCGGAACCCTCATGTGGGTACATGCATCGGGGTTACGAAAAGCTCGCCGAGGTTCGCACCTACCCCCAGGTCACCACCCTGGTCAACCGGATCGACTGGCTGGGAAGCTTCGCCAACGAGGTTCCCTTCATCCTGGCGGCCGAGCAACTCATGGAGATCGAGGCTCCGCCGCGAGCCCAATGGATTCGTACCTTGTTGTTCGAATTGTCCCGGATCGCGAACATCTCGCTGTTTCTCGGTGACCTCGGTGTCCAGATGGGCGCGATCACCCCGGTGTTCATGGCCTTTCGTGACCGCGAGTACGTCCTCAACCTCATCGAAGGCGCCACCGGTGGTCGGTTCCACCCCAACTTCGACCGGATCGGTGGGCTCAAAGACGACCTGCCCGCCGGGTTCATCGACGAGACCCGCCAGGTCATGCGCAAATTGCGCAACTTCTGTGACGAGATCGAAGACCTGCTCTTCGGAAACGAGATCTTCCAGAGCCGTATGCGCGGCATCGGTGTGATTCCCAAAGACGTTGCGCTCGAATATGGGCTGTCAGGCGCGAACCTGCGAGCCAGTGGCGTCGATTGGGATCTGCGTCGCGATCAGAAGGTTCCCATGGCCTGGGATCAGGTGGAATGGCGGACCTGGACCCATCCCGACGGTGACTCGTTCGCTCGGTGTTGGGTGCGTCTCCAAGAGACCCGAGAAGCCACCAAGATCGTCGACCAACTGCTCGACGGCCTGCCCTCGGGACCGATCATGGCCAAGGTGCCTCGCATCATCAAGGTTCCAGCCGGGGAGGCCTGGGTCTCCACCGAGAACCCGCTCGGTGAGATGGGGTACTACGTGGTGTCCAAGGGCGACCTCGGACCGTTCCGCGTGAAGATCCGCTCGGCGAGTTTCAACAACATCTCGATCGTGCCCTGGGTGCTTCGGGGGGTCTATGTCCCCGACATCATCACGATCCTGGCCTCGCTGTACTTCATCCTCGGAGACATCGACCGGTGAGTGCACTTCTCGCTGTCGAGATCCCGTACTGGGGTCAATCTCTTCTGCGCGTCCTGGGTGGGATCGTGGCGGTGCTCCTGCCTGCGGGAACCATCGTGTACGTGTTCCTGTTCAAGATGATGTCGTTCATGCAGAGCCGTCTCGGCCCGATGGAAGCCGGCCCCTACGGCTCGTTGCAGTTGGTGGCCGAGGTCGGAAAGTGGCTTCAGAAAGAAGACATCGCCCCCGAACGTGCGGACCGGTTCATCTTCCGTCTCGCTCCGATCGTGGTGCTGGCGAGCACGTTCCTGCTCGTTGCGGTCGTCCCCTTCGGACCCGACGCCTGGTTCACCAACTTCGAGACCGGCATCTACTACGCGATGGCCGTGTCGTCGGTGAGCGTGCTCGGGATCATCATGGCGGGGTGGGCGAGCGCCAACAAGTACTCGCTGCTCGGTGGTCTGCGCGCCGCAGGCCAGTTGATCGCGTACGAACTACCGATGGTCCTCGCGGTGATCGGTGTCGTGATCCAAGCCGAGAGCATGAACCTTCAACGGATCGTGGTCGCTCAGAACGCCGGATCCATCTTCGGCTGGGATGGCTTGGGGAACCCCTACATCCTGACGCAATTCGTCGGTTTCTTGATCTTCATGATCGCCGTGCAGGCCGAGTTGACCCAGGCGCCTTTCGATATGCCGATCGCCGAATCGGAACTCGTGTCGGGATACATGACCGAGTACTCGGGCTTCCGCTTCCTCATGTTCTTCATCGGCGAATTCGCCACCGCCGGAGTGTTCGCTCTGATCGCCTCGGTGCTGTTCCTGGGCGGCTGGGGAGTGCCCTTCGCCTGGTTCGGTTGGAGTGGGATCGACGATGTCGACAACTGGATGAACATCGTGGGCCCGCTCGTGATGTTCTCCAAGATGATGCTGTTGGCCTTCCTCATCATGTGGGTTCGCTTCAGCTATCCCCGGTTCCGTGAGGATCAACTCCAGCGCTTTGCCTGGAAGGTCCTCATCCCGGTGTCGATCGGCAACATCGTGCTGACCGCAGTCGCGAAGGTGGTGTTCTGATGGCCAAGGTTCCTGGTCTGGTCAAGGGCCTCGGGGTGACGTTCAACACCATGGTGCAGACGATCACCAAGGGCGCCAACACGGTGCAGTATCCCCATGAGAAAGAAGCGCCGCCGATCCGCGCGCGCGGGGTCATCGCACTTCGAGAAGACAACTGCACCTCGTGCATGTTGTGTGCCCGTAGCTGTCCGGACTGGTGCATCTACATCGAAGGGCACAAAGAGCTCGCCCCGCCCCGTCGCGCCGGGGGCAAGCCCCGTCAGGTCAACAAACTCGACCGCTTCGACATCGACTATGCGCTGTGCATGTACTGCGGGATCTGCGTCGAAGTCTGTCCCTTCGACGCCTTGTTCTGGAGCCCTGAGTACGAGTACTCCGAGGGTCGCATCGCCGATCTCCTCCACGACAAGACCAAGCTCGGCGAGTGGATGGAGACCGTGCCCGAGGCGCCTGAGCTCGAGGCCGGTGCCGAGAAGAAGGGCAAGAAATAAGTGGTAGCCCAGAACATCTTCTTCGGGATCATTGCGGCGTTGATGGTGGTGGCGGCCGTTCGGGTGGTCACCGTGCGCAACGTCGTGCACGCTGCTTTGTGGCTGGTGCTCGTCATGAGCGGAGCTGCGGCCCAGTACATCTTGTTGGCAGCCGAATTCGTCGGAGTGACCCAGATCCTCGTGTACGTCGGCGCCGTGATGGTGCTGTTGTTGTTCGGAACGATGCTCACCCGTGCCCAGATCGGCCGCGAGTCGGATCTCAACAACAAGAACTGGGCCCTGGGGATCCCGGTGGCGCTGGTTTTGTTCGTGGCGATGGCGGTGGCGCTCATCGACGGGATCGGTGATGACGAGTTGCCGCGCGACACCGCACGAGTCGAGGTTGCGCAGATCTCCGATGACATCTTTTCTCCATACCTCGTTCCGTTCCTGGCCCTGTCCTTCGTTCTCGTCGCCGTGGTGATCGGCGCCATCGTGTTGGCTCGACGGGACTGAGGAGGACCGATGCTGCTCAACCAGTTCCTTCTCCTCGGAGCCGTGCTGTTCTGC
>CAYYHU010000035.1:0-6580 GCA_964471865.1 uncultured Ilumatobacteraceae bacterium
TCACGCCGGCCTGTCAAGCCGGAGGTCGCGGGTTCGAGTCCCGTCGGGACCGCTCAGGTGAGCGGTAAATCATCGCTCGTCTCGGTCGAGTAGCTCAGTCGGCAGAGCGTCCGCCTGAAAAGCGGAAGGTCACCGGATCGACGCCGGTCTCGACCACCACGATGCGGACCCTGTGTGGTCCGCATCGTCGCGTCTGAGCCTTGGGGCGACCCGCCGTCGAGGCTGTCGCAGCCCACCAGGACCATCCGATCTGCCCCGGGTTCTGGCACCACCCGCGATCACTGCGGGTCCGAGTCGAGCCACGCGACAACACCTCAGGTGGACGTGATGCCACACTGACGCCGTGCGCACTGCGTGGGAACGCTTCCTCGACATCGTGTCCTGGCCTCCAGGCATCCTGATTCTGCTCGTCATCGGCGGGTGGGTTCTGACTCGTCTGACCAGGGTCTTGCTTCGCCGCGTCGTACGCCGAATCGCTCACCGCTCCGCGAGCCTGGCCCGGCGAACCGGGATGTGGCGGGTTCGGGGACAGCGCCACCGGGGCGAAACCCCCGAAATGGGCGAGTACCGCCGGCGACAACGCATCGACGCTGCAGCCCACATGCTGCACCACCTGTTGGCGCTCGTGATCTGGATCGGCATCGTGATCGCCGGATTCCATCTGCTCGAGCTCGACGCCGCCTTCTTCCTGTCGAGCGCCGGCTTCATCGGTGCCGGACTGGCCATCGGTGGGGCCCAAAAGGTGAACGACTACCTCACTGGATTGTCGGTGCTTCTCGAGGACCGCTACGGCGTGGGTGACGAGATCTCAGCCCATGTGGCGAACTGGGAGGAGCCCGTCCACGGCGTCGTCGAGGCGATCGGTCTCGTCTCGACGCGCTTGAGGGATCACCGAGGAACGCTGCATCTCCCCCATAGCGCTCTCAATGGCGTGCGCAACCTCAGCCAGGAACCCGTCGAGACCCGTCTGGCCGTCAGCGTTCCTCGAGGTGTCGATCCCGCCGCGACCACTCAGGCGGTGGCCGATGCAATGCGCGATCTCGCCGGCACCCAGCATCTGACCGAGGTGCTCTTCATCGACGACATCAAGGCTGCGGCCAACGATGTGGGCCAGGTCGAGGTGGAGATCCGAACCGCCAGACCTCTCGATCCCGAGGAAAAGGATCTCTTGGTGCGTCGGACCGAACAACGCATCGCTCAACACCACTGAGCCCGAGGCCGGTCTCAGCCGACGAGATCCGCAAGGTCGGCGCGAGTCGCTGGGCCCACGACCGGGCTGCCATCGGTGCGAGCCACCGAGACCGGCGTCCCCCCGGCGCTGAAGGCCACCCCGGTCACTCCGGGTTGCTCGTCGAGAGTGAGCACGATCTGAGCGATCGCCAAGACCTGCTCGGAGGCCGGCAACTGCAGCAATGTCGGTTCGACGTCGACGGTGACGATTCCAGCCGCGTCGAGAACCGCCCCCGTGACGTCACCCGGTAGGACCACAGTGCGCGCTCCGGGAACCCTACTGACCGCCACTTCGAGAAGAGCGAGGACCTCGACGGGGGTGGCATCGACGGGAACGAGAGCCGGAACGGCTCGCAAGCGCTCCCCCGAGACCACATAGACCAATGACGGAGCCCCCACGGTCGCAGTCGGCCCAGTAGGCCCGGGATCCGGCCGCAACAAGTCGTAGGGCACTCGATCCTCGGCGACTCGGCGGGTGGTGTCGTCGAGAGGAACTCCACAACCCGCCACCATCACCGTGGCGATACCGGCCCCGAGCACCCGCCAGCGATGGGTGAACCCGGAACGGCGACTCATGCCCGATCTCCGCGAAACCACAGGATGAACCGAGCGCCGCCCCCCGGGCGATCGGTGACCTCGAGACGACCGTCGAGGTGACGAGCGTGTTCAGCGGCGATCGACAGGCCGAGCCCGGAACCAGGTCGCTGACGGGCATCGTCAGAACGGGCGAAGCGTTCGAAGATCCGCTCACGATCCGCCATCGGGACACCAGGACCAGCGTCGTCCACCTCGATCCGGAGATCGGGAACCCGCCCGATGATCGCCACCCGCACCGCTCCCCCTCCGTGTATTCGGGCGTTGCGCACCAGGTTCGACACGACCCGTTCGAGACGGCGCTTGTCGAGCCAGACGATCTGACGACCCGGATCGGGGGCGTCAGGAGGTTCGGGACGGCATTCGATCGTGAGATCGTGATGCCCGTGTCGCTCCACGATGCGTTCCAGTACCTCGGCCACGCGCACGGGTTCGGTGAGGGTGGATTCGACATCGGCGTCGAGACGGGCCATTTCCAACAGATCCGTGACGAGGGCATCGAGTTCATCGATCTCGCGTGACAGCGCCTCGAACGCCTCCCCAGCAGCCCGAGAGAACTCATGGCTGCGCCGTCCGAGGACGTTGGCCGCGGCGCGCATGGCTGCCACCGGAGTGCGCAACTCGTGGCTCACATCCGAACTGAATCGGGCCTCGCGAGCGATCCGCTCCCCGAGACCCGCAGCCATGTCGTTGAAAGCGGCAACGAGGCGTGCGAGATCGGGATCTGGATCGGGAGCCAACCGCGCGTTGAGATCACCTCCGGCCAGCAAAGCGGCCGCCCGGGAGGTGGCCGACAGCGGTGCGAGCACTCGCCTACTGGCCCAGGTCGCGACCCCGGCGCCAGCAGCAGTGACGAGAAGAGCCCCCACTGCAAGCACCGCGCCGAGGCGAGCCAGGGTCGAATCGATCCGTTCGAGAGGAAAGACCTCGACATAGTCGAGTCCCGCTGCGGGGAGCGGAAAGGCCACCGCCAGCCGCGGCGTACCGGCGACTGCGAAACGCATCCGACTCGCAGCGCCCTCGTCGAGGGCGGTGAGCAGCGAGGGCGGTAGAGCATCGGGACCGGTTCCGATCGATGAGGTGAACCAGTCCTGGCCCTCACGAACCAGGATGATCGAGCCGGGTTCGCTACGCAGACCTCGCAGGATCTCAGCCGTGGCCTCGCCAGAGGTGATCGCGAGATCGCGAACTGTGCGGGCATTCGCAGCCGCCTCGGCCAGAGCCGCTGTCTCTCGTTGATCGAGGAGGTAGTTGCGCACCGTCACCACGGTCACGAGCGACAAGGTCCCCGCAATCGCGGCGGACAGCACCGCCCCCACCACGGCGACGCGGGTGCGCAGTCCGAGCCGGCGTCCTGCCGGTCGGGGGCCTGCCACGGTGCTGGTGTCGCCCTCCACCCGGGTCATTCTGGCCCAGGGACGACCCTGGGGGTCATGTGCCGTAGTCGAAACCGAGATCGACGGCGGTCAGCATGGGTGCGTAGGGAATTCCTTCAGCGTCGGCCATGGCGGCGCAGGTTCCGCCGCGATCGACGATCACGGTGATCAGCACCACCTCGGCTCCCAGAGCCCGCACCACCGACACGGCCTCCATGAGCGATGTTCCCCGGGTCACTGTGTCCTCGGTGATGACGACGCGATCGCCCTCCTCGAGAGCTCCCGCGATCCGCCCGGTGACGCCATGATCCTTGGCTTCTTTACGCACGCTGAAACTCTTCAGGTTTCGCCCCCGAGTCGCGGCGACCGCCGCGATCCCGAACGCCACCGGATCCGCGCCCATGGTCAGACCGCCGATGGCGGTCGCGTCCGGCGGAATCAACTCCAATGCCACATCGGCCATGGCCAAGACGCCATCGGGACGGCATGCGGTCTGTTTGGTGTCGAGAAACCATGAGCTCGACGCTCCACTCTTCAACGTGAACGATCCGCGCTTGAGCGAATGGCGAAGCACATGGGCCCGCAGCGCATCGCGACGGGGATCGAGATCGGGAAGGGTCGGCTCGCTCGTCACGGACGTGGACCGTAACGTGTCGGACGTGCACCTCAACGATCTTCGACTCTTCACCGAACCCCAACAAGGCGCGACCTATGACGATTTGTTGGCTGTCGCATCACGAGGTGAGGAACTCGGGTTCGGAGGGTTCTTTCGCAGCGATCACTTCCTCAAGATGGGTGATGTGAGCGGTCTGCCTGGGCCCACAGATGCCTGGGTCACCTTGGCTGGTCTCGCCCGAGACACGCGATCGATCGCATTGGGAACCCTGGTGACGTCAGCGACGTTTCGGCTGCCCGGACCACTGGCGATCTCGGTGGCGCAGGTCGATCAGATGAGTGGAGGTCGCGTCGAATTGGGTTTGGGGGCGGGATGGTTCGAACAAGAGCATCAGGCCTACGGAATCCCATTCCCCTCCCTGGGAGAGCGTTTCGACCGCTTCGCAGAACAGTTGGCGATCATCACCGGACTGTGGGCGACCCCGATGGGTTCGTCCTTCGATCATCCCGGACCTCACTATCCCGTCAGCGCATCCCCCGCTCTTCCCAAGCCGACGCGACCGGGCGGCCCGCCCATCATCATTGGCGGAGGTGGGGCGGTGCGCACCCCGCGGTTGGCCGCCCGGTATGCCGCCGAGTTCAACGTGCCGTTCGTTCCCATCGAGTTCTTTCTCCAACAGCGCGAACGGGTCACTCAGGCCTGTGAGGAGATCGAACGAGACCCGGCGACGATGACCTGGTCAGCGGCTCTGGTCGTGTGTTGTGGAGCTGACGAGCCCGAGGTCTCACGTCGGGCTGCGGCGATCGGGCGAGAGCCCGAGGAACTACGCATCAACGGGGCTGCAGGAACCCCGAGCGAGGTGATCGACACCCTCGGACGCTGGTTCGAAGCCGGAGCCCAGCGGATCTATCTCCAGGTTCTCGACCTCGCGGATCTGGACCATCTCGATCTGATCGCCGAGACGGTCAACGCGTCGGCGTGATCCTTCCGCCCCACGCGGCGGTCCTCCCACATCCCCGGTATGGAAGACCGAAGATCTGTCGCGCTCGTTCAGGGGCCGTCACAGCACCGCCTCGGCTCCACAATCCACGACGTGGGCCAAGGTCCGAGTCGTATAGGCCTCCACCATCGCGGCCCCGCGATCGTTACCGGAATCGAAGGTCCCCACGAGCGACATCGCCCCGGACAGGTAGTAGAGAGCGGCTTCTCGATAGTGGGTGATCGCTTCGTCGAAGGAGTAGTCGATCCCCCGAGCGCCAAGCGCCCGGAGCCAGCGCTCGATCAGCGCCCGCCAATGAACCGATGCGATCTCCCGGGGAACGCTGGTCCCGATCATGTACGCGAGATCGGCGATACCACGAGCCCGCAGGGACAGCTGGAAGTCGATGAACGCGATCGTGGACACGTCATCGGCGCCGAAGAACACGTTGTCGAGGCGCACATCACCGTGGGTGATGGTGAGCGGGCCCCGTCCGGTGCGCAGAGTGAGATCTTCGAAGATCGGAGCGACCGCTCGGGCGATGTCGAGAGAGCCCGGCGCGATGCGATCGGCCCAACGTTCCTCGAGTACCGGCAGTCCTGCCCGATAGATCTCAGGCACGACCGCAAGATATTGAGGGGCATCGGCCAGGGGCAGCCAGTCCATCGTGGCGAGATCGGGGTGTTCCCACCACTGCGCATGGAATGGGGCGAGGGCGTCCACGATCGATTCGGCTTCGGCCAAGGTGGCCCCGATCACCTGATCGCCAACTCGCCACCCCTCAGACAGGTCCTCGATCACCAGAACGAACGCCCCGTCCTCATCCACAGGCGAGGCCAGACGGGCGGGACCCCGCAAGGGCGAGACCTCGATGACCGAATCGAACATGGCGATTTCGCGCTCGTACAGACCCAACGCTCGTGCCACGGCGAGGTTCGCCTCTTCGAGACAGGGCATCTTCACGACGACCGAACGATGGGTGCCGTTGTCGAGGTCGAGATGGACTCGGGCGATCTGACCAAAGATCCCCGTGCCTTCGCCGATGTCATCGTGGCGTACCGAGGTGATGCGGGCTCCGGCGAGAAACTCCGCCGGCAACTGCTCCTGCAACCAGGACGCCGTGACCTCTGTCGGTGTGGTCGGCAATGCCATGACACGTTCCCCCCGATCGTGATCGCCACCCCCGGGCGACCCGAGATGACGGTAGCAACCAGAACTCGTTCACCCGCCAGCCAAACGCGCCACGGCTCCCGCTGCGATCGCGAGCAACGTAACCCGGAGTCCCGGCCTCTTTCCTCAAAGAGGATGAGAGAAACCGCCCGCTTCTTCATGACGTCGCAGCCCTCGAGTATCGGAAAAAAGCAAGGGTTGGAAAAGCAGAAAGAAAACGATGACAATTACGTCTATGCCACCTCGTGAAGTCACAGAAGAACACAAAGCTGCGATGGCTGCGGGCCGCGCTGAATCCAAGGCTGTACGGGAGTATTTGGAAGCGCTCGAGCAGACAAAACCTCGTCGCGGTCGAAAGAGGACCAAGGAGTCGATCGAGAGTCGACTCGGAAAAATCACTGATGAACTCGAAGATGCTGGTCCGATGGATCGACTGAAATTGGTCCAAGAACGAATGGATCTCGAGTCCGAACTGTCCTCGATGGGTCAACAGATCGATCTCAGCGAACTCGAAGCCGAATTCGTGCAGGTCGCAGCCTCCTACGGGCGTCGCAACAGCATTTCCTATGCGGCGTGGCGCGAGGTGGGTGTCGAACCCTCGGTTCTCAAAGCCGC
>CAYYHU010000035.1:6680-18772 GCA_964471865.1 uncultured Ilumatobacteraceae bacterium
GAACGTCCGAGATCGAAGGCCGAGTCGAGTTGCTCCGCGGTGAGCGACACCTCGGGGTCCTCCTCGAGAAGGCTGCGCAAGGACCGTTCCTCAGCCCAGGCGGTCATCGCATGACGTTGAACGATCCGATACGCCTCGTCGCGGGTCGCTCCGGCTTCGACGAGCGCCAACAGGACCGGTTGGGAAAACACCAAACCATGGCTCGATTCCAGATTGCGAATCATCCGGTCGGGAAAGACCATGAGACCCCTGAGCAATCGGGTCATTCGACGGATCACATAATGGGCGAGGTTGGATGAGTCAGGGAGCACGATTCGCTCCACCGAGGAATGCGAGATGTCGCGTTCATGCCATAACGCCACATCCTGAAGGCCCGCCAGCAGATTGGACCGCAGGACTCGAGCCAGTCCGGACATGGTCTCGGCGGCGATCGGATTCTTCTTGTGAGGCATCGCCGAGGAGCCCTTTTGACCCTCTTTGAAGCCTTCTTGGACCTCACGGACCTCAGTGCGCTGCAGATGTCGTAATTCGACGGCGATCATTTCGATGGTCGCCCCGATCGATGCGCAGGCCCAGAGATATTCGGCATGGCGATCACGGGATACGACCTGGGTCGCCGGGACCGGAGTCAGACCCATCGCGTGAGCCACATGGGCTTCCACTGCAGGGTCGATATTGGAATACGTCCCCACGGCCCCGGAGAGTTTGCAGACCGCCATCGCCTCGCGCGCGGCACGCAAGCGGCTTCGATCGCGATCGACTTGAAGGGCCCATAACGCCACCTTGGCCCCAAAGGTCGTCGGTTCGGCATGGATGCCATGAGTACGCCCGATCATGGCGGTATTGCGATGTTCACGGGCCATGGCCACCAGGGCCGCCACGAGATCGTCCAGGGCGAGCACGATGACGTCAGCGGCATCGCGGACCATCGAGCACCATGCCGTATCGACGACATCGGTCGAGGTCAGACCGTGATGGATCCATGACCCCGCCGGGGCGCCGATCGCGTTCTGCACGACATCGACGAACGCGGCGACATCGTGGTCGGTGATCCTTTCTCGTTCGGCCACCGCCTCGACGAATGCGGCATCGACCTCGGGAGCCCGCTCACGACAGGCGCGGGCATCCTCGGATGGGACCACGCCGAGTCGACCGTGGGCTTCGGTCGCAAGCAGTTCGATCTCGAGATAGCGAGCGAAGCGGGCCTCATCGGAGAAGATCGCTGCCATCTCCGGGGTCGTGTAGCGGGGGATCATGACGAGCGTTCCACGAGTTCATGGCGACCCGCGCCCGTCCCGATCACCGTGATGGGGACCCCGACTTCACGTTCGACGGTGAGGACGAACTCTCGTGCTGCGGGAGGGAGATCGTCAAAGGAGGAGACACCAGCGAGGGAACTACGCCATCCCGGAAGCGTCACGAGTTCGGGTTCGACGGCGGCGAGGTCCTCCACGAGGTCGGGATAGCCCGTCACCGTCTGTCCGTCACGTCGGTAGTCCACGCAGATAGCAACCTCGTCGAAGGTGTCGAGAACATCGAGTTTGGTGAGAGCGATCTCGGTGAGGGAGTTGACGCGAACGGCGTGGCGCAACATCACACAGTCGATCCAGCCGGTTCGGCGCCGACGGCCCGTCACGGTGCCGAATTCCCGGCCGATGTCGACGAGCGCATCACCGCGAGCATCGAGCAACTCCGTCGGGAACGGACCTGCTCCCACCCGCGTCGTATAGGCCTTGGCGATACCCACCACCCGGTCGATCGCTCGCGGCCCGAGCCCCGTACCCACACAGGCTCCACCCGCAGTGGGGTTCGAGGAGGTGACGAAGGGATAGGTACCGTGATCGAGATCGAGGAAAGTCGCCTGAGCGCCTTCGAGCAACAGGCGCCCACCCGCCTCGAGCGCATCGTGGAGCAAGCCCACGGTGTCGGACACGTGCGGGACCAGACGAGCTCCCAGTTCGATCTGACGAGCCACGACCGCATCGACGTCGAATCCTTCGTCCCCGAGGGCGAGGAGTTCAGCGTTTTCGATCTCGGCCCGTTCACGGACCCGCCGCGCGAACGTTGCTGGGTCACAGACCTCTCCGACGCGGATCCCGACTCGACGCGCTTTGTCGGCGTAGGCGGGGCCGATTCCTTTGAGGGTGGTGCCGATCTTGTCCTCACCGCGGCCGGCTTCAGCAACCGCGTCATGACGTTGATGCCATGGGAAGATCAGATGCGCGAGGCTCGAGACTCGAAGGCCGTCACAGGACACGCCACGCTCTTCGAGCCGGTCGATTTCGCCGAACAGGGTTTCGAGGTCCACCACGACCCCGTTCGCGATGACCGTCACGACGTCGGGGTAGAGGATGCCCGACGGAACGAGCTGCAAGGCGTACCGCTGGTCTCCGACCACGACCGTATGGCCAGCGTTGTGCCCGCCCTGATAGCGAACGACGTGGGTGTGGGCGGCGGCGAGGTGGTCGATGACCTTGGCCTTACCCTCGTCACCCCATTGGGTGCCGACGACGACGGTGACGGGCATGGCTCACGCTCCTGGGCGTTCATAGAGGAACGTAGGGTGAGCCTACCGACCCAGACCGCTAGCGTCGCGGTCCATGACTTCCCCCGTGGTGATGCGCCGACTGCGTTGGGCCGATCTCGACGACGCGGGGCGGCGACGTCTCTGCCAACGGGGGCTCGCCGACATCTTTTCTCCGGCTCTCCAAGCCTCGATCAGTGAACTGCTCATCGATGTGCGGGCCCGTGGTGACGAGGCCGTCATCGAGGCCACGGAGCGTTTCGATGGAATCCGTCTCGACCCCGATCAGCTGATGCTCACCCCCGACGAGATCGAAGCCGCCCGTATCGACCCCGATCTCGACGCGGCGATCGATGACGCGATCGCGCATCTGCGGGCCTTCAACGAACATCTCCGCGACCGGGCCACGGACTGGGATATCGAACTCGAACCCGGTCTTCGCGCCGGTGAGAAGATCACCCCGATCGCATCCGCCGGTCTGTTCGTGCCGAGCGGCAAGGCCAGTTATCCCTCGGTGGCCTACCAACTCGGGGTACCCGCCGTCGTAGCCCAGGTCCCCGAGATCGTGCTTCTCGTGCCCCCCGTACCCGGCGGATCCGGGGAGGTCGATCCGGCGGTGATCGTGGTGTGTCGAAAGCTGGGAATCACTCGGATCCTGCGCGCCAACGGCCCCGCCGCAATCGGCGCCGCCGGTTTCGGCACGGCGCGGATCCCTCGGGTTCGCAAGATCGTCGGACCCGGATCACCGGCGGTGTCGGCGGCACAGATCGAAATGCAGCGCCACGGCACGGTGACGATGATGGTGCTCGGACCCACCGAATCCCTCGTCATCGCCGACGACACCGCGGACCCCGAGTTGCTGGCTGCCGATCTGTTGATCGAAGCCGAACACGGGACCGACTCGGCGGTGCTGTTCGTGACCACGTCTGAGTCCTTGAGCGCCGAGGTGGACCTCGCACTCGAACGCCAACTCGCGGACCTCCCCGGACCTCGCGCCGATGCCGCCCGAGCATCGCTGGGTACCAACGGGGGCTGCGTCGTGGTGGCGTCGCTCGACGAGGCCGTCGAGGTCGCGAACCTCTACGCCCCGGAACATCTTCAAGTGGTCGTAGCCGCCGATCAGGAATCGAACGTCGTGGACGGACTCGTCGATGCTGGGGAGATCCTCATCGGCCAGAACACACCTTTCAGCGCCGCCAATTTCGTGATCGGCTGCCCGGCCTCGCTGCCCACGAGTGGTTTCGCCAAGGTGTCGTCGGGCATCACCGTCGAGACGTTCCTCAAGCGCACCGCCGTCGCCCGTGCCGATGCCCGGGCGCTCGAGCGTCTCACCCCCTCCATCCTGGCCTTGGCCGATCACGAGGGCTTCCCCGCCCACGGTGCTGCGCTGCGGCGCCGGTTCCGTTGATCGACACTGCGCCGACTCCACCGATCGCCATCTGCGAGACCCATTGCCCGAGGAGCCCGACCACGTGACCACCCCACTCGACACTGTCACTTTCGCCCATGGACCGGCGATGAAAAATCGCCTGATGTTGGCGCCGCTCACCAACCAGCAGAGCCACAGTGATGGGACTCTGTCCGATGACGAACGCTTCTGGCTCACCATGCGCGCCGAGGGCGGGTTCGGACTCACGATGACCTGTGCGGCTCACGTCCAGGCGCGAGGTCAAGGGTTCGCGGGCCAGCTCGGCATCTTCGACGACCTCCACCTCGACGGTCTCAGGCAACTTGCCACCGAACTCAACGCCACCGGAACCCTGTCGTATGTGCAGTTGCACCATGCGGGTACGCGTTCCCCCGCCGAGTTGATCGGTGAGACCCCGGTTGCGCCCAGTGAGGACCCCGACACCGGGGCGCGGGCCCTGACCACCGGCGAGGTCGAAGAGGTCGTCGAGGCCTTCGTGCAGGCCGCTGAACGCGCGGATCGCGCCGGATTTCACGGAGTCGAACTCCACGGTGCCCACGGGTATCTGCTGTGTGCGTTCCTCTCTCCAGAGACCAATCGCCGCACCGACGGGTACGGAGGATCACCCGAGAACCGCCGGCGGATCATCTTCGAGATCCTCGACGGCATCCGGGCCCGCTGCCGCCCCGACTTCGCCGTAGGGGTACGACTGTCCCCGGAGCGGTTCGGTCTGGTTCTGGACGAGATCCGTGACACCTACGTGGCGATCGCCGAGTCGGGTCTGGTCGATCTGATGGACATGTCGCTGTGGGATGTACGCAAACATCCCCGCGTCGAAGGTTTCGAGGACCGCACTCTGACCGAGATCTTCACCGAGTTGCCCCGGGGCGCTGCTCGCCTCGGCGTGGCAGGAAAGATTCATGATCCCGCCGATGTGGCCTGGGTTCTCGACCAGGGTGTCGACATCGCCATCCTCGGTCGAGTGGCGATTCTGCATCACAACTATCCCGATCTGATCGAAGCCGATCCGGGATTCAGCCCTCGCCAGGCTCCGGTGTCGCCAGACGTGTTGCGTTCTGAAGGTTTGTCGCGAGGTTTCGTCGACTATCTGGCGAAGAATTTCCCGGGTTTCGTCGATACCGAGGCCTGAACCCGAGGGCGGGCCACCCGAGATCGACGGTTCCCGGCTCCGCCGGGCCCGTCAGCGTCAGGCCGATGCCGAGACCGAGATGACGAAATCGTCACCATCGACATCGACACGAACCGCGGCACCTTCACCGATCTGACCTTCGAGAATCGCCATGGCCACCCGGTCCCCCAACTGACGTTGGATCACCCGCTTGAGTGGTCGAGCCCCGAAAGCTTCGTCGAAACCCTGGGTGGCCAAGGCACTCAGGGCCGCCGGTGTCACCTCGAGCATGATGCGACGATCGGCGAGGCGCCGGCGGAGATGATCGACTTGGATGTCGACGATGCTCGTGAGGTCCTCAGGGGTGAGACTGCGGAACCGGATGATGTCGTCGACACGGTTGATGAACTCGGGCTTGAAGAACGACATCGGATCGCCGGGCAGGTTGCTCGTCATGATCAACACGACATTGGAGAAGTTCACCGTGCGACCCTGGCCGTCGGTGAGGCGACCATCGTCGAGAAGTTGAAGGAGCACGTTGAAGACGTCCGGATGCGCCTTTTCGATCTCGTCGAGCAGCACCACGCTGTAGGGGCGGCGACGCACGGCTTCGGTCAGCTGCCCACCCTCGTCGTATCCCACGTATCCGGGAGGGGCTCCGATGAGGCGGGTGACGGAGAACTTCTCCATGTACTCGCCCATGTCGATACGTACCATGGCCTTGTCGTCATCGAAGAGGAACTCAGCCACCGCCCGAGCGAGTTCGGTCTTGCCGACCCCGGTGGGGCCGAGGAACATGAACGAACCGATGGGACGATTCGGGTCCGAGAGACCCGCGCGGCTCCGGCGGATCGCGTTCGCCACGACGTGTACCGCGGCGTCTTGTCCGATGACCCGTTGGTGCAACAGATCCTCGAGATGGACGAGTTTGTCCATCTCGCCTTCCATGAGCCGGGTGACGGGTACCCCGGTCCATTTCGAGACCACCTCGGCGATGTCCTCGGCATCGACTTCTTCTTTGAGCATGCGATTGCCTTGTTGCATCTCATCGAGATGTTCCGTGGCCGACGCGATACGCCGTTCGAGCTCGGGGATCCGGCCGTAGCGGAGTTCAGCCGCTTTCTCGAGATCGGTTTCACGCTCGAGGGACCCCTTGAGCGTTTCGAGTTCCTCTTTGAGTGAACGGATCGAACCGATCGCTGAACGTTCCGCCTCCCAGTGCTGCTTCATCTCACCGGACTGGGCCCGCAGTGTTGACAACTCCTCGCCCAAGGTCACGAGGCGATCCTTGGAAGCGGCATCGGTCTCTTTTTCGAGGGCGACCTGTTCGACCTCGAGCTGGCGAATACGTCGTTCGACGACGTCGATCTCGGTGGGCATCGAGTCGATCTCGATCCGAAGTTTCGACGCCGCCTCGTCGACGAGGTCGATCGCCTTGTCGGGAAGGAACCGATTGGTGAGATAGCGGTTGGACAACACCGCAGCGCTCACGAGGGCCGAGTCCTGGATCCGCACACCATGGTGGACCTCATAGCGCTCTTTGAGTCCACGCAGAATCGCGATCGTCGCTTCGACAGTGGGTTCACCGACGTACACCTGCTGGAACCGGCGCTCGAGCGCCGGGTCTTTCTCGACGTGCTTGGAGTACTCATCGAGGGTGGTCGCCCCGATCATGCGCAACTCGCCTCGGGCCAACATCGGCTTGATCATGTTGCCGGCGTCCATGGCACCTTCGGCACCGCCGGCACCCACGATCGTGTGGAGCTCGTCGACGAAGGTCACGACCTCGCCCTCGGCATCGGTGATCTCTTTGAGGACTGCCTTGAGACGCTCCTCGAATTCACCCCGGTACTTGGCGCCCGCGAGCATTCCGGCGAGATCCAGTGCGATCAGGCGCTTGTGCTTGAGGCCCTCGGGGACGTCACCGTCGGCAATCCGACGTGCGAGTCCTTCCACGATCGCCGTCTTGCCGACTCCGGGTTCACCGATCAGAACCGGATTGTTCTTGGTCCGGCGAGACAGCACCTGGATGACCCGGCGAATCTCCTCATCGCGCCCGATGACGGGATCGATCTTGCCGTCACGGGCTCGCGCCGTCAGGTCCTGGCCGTACTTTTCGAGAGCCTGAAAGGTGTCCTCGGGATTCTGACTCGACACCCGGTGACTGCCGCGCACCGCTTGGACCGCCGCGAGCAGGTCCTCACGCGACACCCCGAGGCGCTCATGCACAGCCACGAGGAGGTGCTCGACGGACAAGAAGTCGTCACGCATCTCCTTGCGAAGCGCATCGGCATCGCTGAGAGCCCGAGACATGTCCCGGCTCATTCGGGGATCGGCTCCGCCGTAGGCCGAGGGCAACTTCGCCACGGCCTCATCGGCCGCCGTACGAACCGTGAGGGGTGCCTTACCTACATTGGCAAGGACCGCAGGAACGATCGTGGCGTCCTGGCGAGTCAAGGCTGCCAGAGCGTGATCGGGTGTGATCTCCGGATTCGACTTGGCCTTGGCCGACTCCAACGCGGCGGTCATGGCCTCCTGGCACTTGGTGGTCCAGGTCTTGGGATCGATCGACATGGCCCCACTGTAGCGGGAGCGAATCAAAGGTTCCTACGACTTGAGTCATAGCGACTCAGGTTTTCTTCACCGTGTCACTCATAGCCCGGACATGGCACGATGCTGGCGTGATCCCTCGACTCGTGGCCGTCGATCTCGACGGGACTCTGCTGGCACCCGATGGTCGCATCACCCCCCGAACCGTCACGGCTCTCGCGGCTGCGCGAAGCGCTGGCTGGTGGGTGGTGGCCGCTACGGGACGTCCACCTCATATGGCCCTCGACCTCCTTGCCACCACCGGAGGTTCGGTCACTCATGGCGTCATGGGTAACGGAACGATGGTGTGTTCGTTCCCCGGCCCCGAAACGCTCCTCGAGCGCACCTTTGCCGCGGCGCGGGCTCGTGAAGTCGTCGCCCTGTTGAGGTCCCAGGACCCCCGGCTCGGATTCGCCTTGGCCACCGAAACGGGTTTCGCCCACGAGGATGGCTTTGCTCAGCGCCTCCCGGCACTCCACGGGCTCGGGGACCCCGACGACGATGTCCTCGCTCTCGACGGAGACGTGGCGATCAAGTTGATGGTGTTTCATCACGACCACAGCGCCCACACTCTGCTCGAACGCCTGCCGTCGGTTCTCGGCGACGATCTCGAGGCGTCTCATCTCGGTGCTGACGCCATCGAGGTGGGCCCCGCCGGAATCGACAAGGCCTCGGGTCTGGCCTGGCTCTGTGAGCGTCTCGGAGTCGAATCCCGTGACGTCGTCGCGTTCGGCGATGAATACAACGACCACTCGATGCTCGCCTGGGCCGGCCACGGAGTCGCCATGGGGAACGCCGATGCCGTCACTCAGGGTTTCGCCGACGAAGTCGCTCCCAGCAACGCTCACGACGGGGTGGCTGTGGTCCTGGAGCGCCTTCTCGGATCCTGATCCCGAGGCCCTGTCGACGCCCGGGATCGCGAAACTCAACGACCCCGACGCAACACCGAGGGCACCTCGCCGTAGACGGCGACCGCCTGACGAAGAGGAACCAGATCTCGCCGCTGTCGGCGTTCGGCCTCGGCCTCGGCTCGTTCGACGCGACGGTGAGCCTCGGCGAGTTCGTGGCGCAGACGTTCGTTTTCGACCTCGAGCGCCAGAACCCGGCGAATGCCTTCGAGATTGAGACCCTCAGCGGTCAGTTCCGCCACACGGCGTAACTGTTCGATGTCGGCGTCGGAATACCGCCGGTTACCTCCCGGGGTCCGGGCGGGTGTGACGAGACCTCGACGTTCATAGATCCGCAGAGTCTGAGGATGCATGCCCGCCAATTCGGCGGCGACGGAGATCACGTAGACGGCGTGCTCACGAGATCTCATGGTCCACCTCCGTCATCGACGGCCTCAGGAGGATCCGAACAACTGGGCCCTGGGTGACACCGTAGTCGCCGCTGCATAGGCCTCGAGGGCGGCCCGCTGGTCCTCGGTCAGGCTCGAGGGCACTTGGACCTCGACGGTCACGATGAGATCTCCGGTGCCTCCGGGCAAGCTCAAACCCTTGTCGCGGACCCGCAACTTGGTTCCCGAAGCGGTACCGGCGGGAACCTTCACCTTGACGCGAGTGCCCTCGAGGGTCGGAACCTCGACCTCGGCACCCAATGCCGCCTCGGTGAACGTGACGGGAACCGTGATCAACAGATCGTCCTCGCGGCGGCGAAACAGCCGATGCGGAGATACCCGGCATTCGACGAACAGATCCCCGGCAGGACCGCCGTTGTGGCCTGGACCGCCGCGTCCTTTGAGCCGGATCCTCTGGCCGTCGTCGACACCAGCCGGAATTCGAACCTTGACCTCACGCTGACGTTTCTCGGTGCCAGTGCCCTGACAGGTCGCACACGGTTGTTCGATGATCGCTCCCCGGCCCTGACACCTCGTGCACGGGGTGGAGAACGAAAAGAAACCCTGGTTGTCGTCCACCGATCCCCGACCACCACATTTGGGACACGTGGTCGGCGTCGTGCCGGGTTTGGAACCCGAACCCGAGCAGGTTCCACACGGCCCATCACTGGTGAGATAGAGCGTCGTGGTCACGCCTTGGGTGGCGTCTTCGAAGCTCAGCGTGAGGGTGGTCTCCATATCGGTTCCCCGACGGGGACCGGTTCCGGAATGAGGACGGAAGCGGCGGCCGCGCGGTGGCGCCGCCGCGCCGCCAGAACCGAACATCTGACTGAGGATGTCGTTGAGGCCCTCACCACCGACGTTGAAGAAGTAGCCGCCGCCCCCTCCGGGACCCATACGGCGGACCTCGTCGTACTCGGCCCGTTTGGTCTCGTCACCGAGCACCTCATAGGCCGCAGAGATCTCCTTGAACCGGTCCTCGGCGGCGGTGTCCCCAGGGTTCGTATCGGGATGGTATTGACGGGCCAGTTTGCGGTACGCCTTGGTGATGTCCTTGGCGGTTGCATCCTTGGCCACACCCAGGACCCCGTAGAAGTCCTTGTCGAACCATTCCCGAGGCGCGTTCATCAGCCCTTGACCTTGACCATCGCGGCGCGCAACACCCTGGTCTTCCACCGATACCCGGTCCGCAACACCTCACTCACGACCGGGCCCTCGATGGAGGGGTCTTGGGTGCCGTCGCTGGGTTCGTGCATCACAGCCTCGGCCACCTCGGGATCGAAAGCGGTACCCACGAGATCGAGGGCTTCGAGCCCATGGCGCTGAAGTGCACCCATGATCGCTGACCAGACGGGCTCGATCCCGTCGATGCCGTGTGCAAAGGCCGCCTCACAGGCATCGAGAACGGGAAGGAGATCGTCGACGAGTTTCCCCGTCGCCCGTTCGACCTCATCGGCTTGTTGCTGATGGACGCGTTTGCGGTAGTTCTCGAAATCGGCTTGAAGGCGAAGCGCTATGTCTTTGAACTGGTCCCGCTCGGCGAGGAGGGCCTCGACGTCATGGACCACCTCGGCCTCGGCTGCAGCCACCTCGTCACTGTCGAGGATCTGTTCAGCACTCGAGGCGAGGTCGTTCTCGACCCCGGAGTCGATGGGGGGCTCCTCGGAAGGGTCGTGAGATGTCATCAGCGATCCTTGTCGTCATCGACGATTTCGGCGTCGATGATGTCGTCGTCCGAGGAGTTGCCCGTGTCCTGGCCCGAAGCCGAGGATCCCGCAGCTCCGGCATCGCGCGCCGCCGCCTCGTACAGCTTCTGGCTGAACGTCTGGCTCGCCGCCATGAGCTTCTCCGAGGCCGCCTTGATCGCATCGATATCGCTGCCCTCGAGAGCGGAGCGCAGTTCGTCGAGAGGCCCCTGCACGGCGGCCTTTTCGTCCTCGGAGACGTTCTCGCCCTGCTCACGCAGCACCTTGTCGGTCTGGTAAACGAGCGAGTCCGCGTTGTTGCGGACCTCTGCTTCCTCGCGACGCTTACGGTCCTCATCGGCATGGGATTCGGCGTCTTTGACCATGCGATCGATGTCGTCTTTGGACAACGAGGACTGGCCGGTGATGGTCATCGACTGTTCCTTGTTCGTGGCGCGATCCTTGGCGGCCACGTGCACGATCCCGTTGGCGTCGATGTCGAAGGTGACCTCGATCTGAGGAACGCCTCGGGGAGCGGGCGGCAAGTCCACGAGCTGGAACTTGCCGAGAGTCTTGTTGTACGCGGCCATCTCCCGCTCGCCCTGAAGCACATGGATCTCCACCGAGGGCTGCATGTCCTCAGCGGTGGTGAACACCTCGGTCCGCCGAGTCGGGATCGTGGTGTTGCGCTCGATGAGCTTGGTCATCACCCCGCCCTTGGTCTCGATGCCCAGCGACAACGGCGTGACGTCGAGCAGGAGAACATCCTTGACGTCTCCCTTGAGCACACCAGCCTGCACGGCGGCGCCGATCGCCACGACCTCGTCGGGGTTCACGGACTTGTTCGGCTCTTTGCCGGTGAAGGACTGCACCAGATCCTGCACCGCCGGCATACGGGTGGAGCCTCCCACGAGGATGACGTGGTCGAGCTGGCCCTTGGTCATGCCGGCGTCCTTGAGCGCCTGCTCGAAGGGGATCCGGCAACGCTCGATCAAGTCCGCTGTCATCTCTTGGAACTTTGCCCGACTCAACGTCTCGTCGAGGTGTAGCGGGCCTTCCGCAGTGGCGGTGATGAACGGCAGGTTGATCTGGGTCGACTGCACCTGGCTGAGTTCGATCTTGGCCTTCTCCGCGGCCTCCTTGAGGCGCTGCATGGCCATACGGTCGCTCGCGAGATCCACACCATGGGCACCCTTGAACTGGCTGACGAGCCAGTCGATGATGCGCTGGTCCCAGTCGTCACCACCGAGGCTGGTGTCGCCATGGGTGCTCTTGACCTCGAACACGCCGTCACCGATCTCGAGGACCGACACGTCGAAGGTGCCACCACCGAGGTCGAACACGAGCACCGTCTCGTCCTGGCCACCCTTGTCGAGGCCATAGGCGAGCGCTGCGGCGGTCGGCTCGTTGATGATGCGCAA
>CAYYHU010000036.1:0-17902 GCA_964471865.1 uncultured Ilumatobacteraceae bacterium
ATGGAATCAGCGTGAATAGTAGGCTCAGTAAGGATCCCCGGCGGTCTGGCCGTCGTGGTTCCCCTCGTGGTCGGCTTCATCTCGGTCAACGCCCTGGGCGCGATGCTCGCCGGCGTCCTCGTCAGTGGCTTCTCGATCGCCATCTTCATGGCGAATGCGGGCGGCGCCTGGGACAACGCCAAGAAGTACATCGAGGCGGGTAGTCACGGTGGTAAGGGCTCCGAGCCCCATAAGGCCGCCGTCGTGGGCGACACCGTGGGTGACCCGTTCAAGGACACCTCGGGCCCCGCGATGAACATCCTCATCAAGGTGATGACGATCGTCGCGTTGGTCTTCGCCTCCGCCTTCGTCTGATCCTTTTCAGATCAGTTGCAGCGGCCTCGCCCTCACGGGGGCGGGGCCGTTGTCGCGTCCGGGACCCGTTCCCACCCGGTGACGCGCCTCAAGTGTCGAGTTCGGAGACGAAATCGATCAGTTGCTCCACTGCCCCGACCAAGGCCGGTTCGAGATCGGCGTAACTCGTGATCTGGTTGCGTAAACGGGGCCAGAACCCTTCCAAGTCGACTCCCAGAGCCCGGCACAGTCCGGCTTTCCATTCGATACCGCGAGGCACCTCGGGCCAGGCTTCGAGCCCCAACACCCGGGGACGGATTCCCGCCCACACGTCGACGAAGGGATGCCCGGTCACGAGTACGTGGGGTGACGACACCGTGGCGGCGAGTCGCGACTCCTTGGATCCGTCGACGAGGTGGTCGAGGAGCACTCCGAGACGACGAGTCGGTCCTGGCGAGAACCGTGCCACGGCTTCGGTGAGATCATCGGCACCATGAAGTGGTTCCACCACGATGCCGAGTTCCCGAAGATCATCGCCCCACACGTGTTCGAGAACCTCGGCATCATGGCGACCCTCGACCCAGATCCGACTGGCTCGGGCGGTGCGCGCCGGAGCCGTATGGGAGGAACGAAGCGACCCTGAGGCCGTCGTTGTCGGCGCGCGTTCAGGGGTGGCGGCCTTCTTGACCAGGGTCACGGGTCGTCCCTCCATCAAGAACCCCCCGGTTCGGTACCGGAAATGGCGATGAGCTCCATGACGGTCCCGCAGCGTGACGGCTTCGAAAGTCACCTTGACCACGTCGCCGGTGAACCCCGAGGACCTGTCCTCCACGATCATTCCCACCTCGACAGACACCTGCGGGTAGGTGGGCTGACGGCGGCGTTGGGCCTCTTCATCGAGAATGTCGCGTTCGTACATCACACCTCCCCGAACCTCGGCGAGGCCTCGCCGCCAGCGAGCACCGAGAAGAGACCGACTCGTAGCGCCACGTCGACGACGCTAGTCAGCCCCGGTGGCACCAGCCCTGATCTGCGACCACGAGATCGGCGACTGCTCCCCCGGGGAACGCGAACATGGCTCGAAGACCCCAATGGGCCCGCGCTCTAGGGAGCGGCGCGGGTCCCGATCCCGACCGAAACCATCGCCGAGTAGGAGCTTCGACGAACTCGAGTGGTCCCCGGGACAACTCGACCACACCATGCACCACCCCGGCTTGGCTCGTGGCTCCATCGACGACCTCGACGGCTCGGGTTGCGTACCACTCGAGGTCCCAGGCGACTGGAACGTGGTCGCCGTAAGCCCGTCCGAGGGCCTCGAGGGGATCCTCGAGTGCCACTCCATAGGTTTCGAGGCCGAAGGTCCACTGCTCGTCGGGGGCCTCGCATCGATGTTCGGCCCATAGACCTGGGGCTTTGGCGAGATACGGATCCGAACGCAACGGGATGTCCCATTCAGCGATATGGATGACAGGGTGCCCCTCGGTGGCCACCGCGGCCCACAACCATCCCCGCCGCTGGGCCGCAAAGCGTCGAAACCCCTCCACCACGCCGGTGCGAGTGGACGGGTCCCACAGCGCGAAACCCCATTCGCAGACCTCGCCTGAGTCGATGGCACCCTCGGTCACCGCACCACTGGACACCTCGTCGGTATCAGCGTGTTCATCCGCACTGGGCGTGTCGGTCCCCGCCACGCCATCAGGGTAGAGCCACGATGACGATCGCCAACGGTGCCAGTCGGGCCGGGAAGCAGGCAGACTGGTGTGGTGCTTCGCTATCTGAGCCTCGACTGGATCGCCGCATTGACCGAGGAGGTCGCCTCGAACGCCGACATGGCGGCTGTGGCTGGCGAGCACACCATCGGAGTCACCCAGGTCGTCTCCGATGGGCCCGAAGGAACCGTGGTCTACCACTTGCAGGTCGCTGATGGTCAGGCGCGTTTTGGCGCTGGACCTGCCGAACCCGAACATCTCCGCTTCGACCAGGACTGGGAGACCGCAGTGGGAATCGCCAACGGCGCGATCAACGCCCATGAGGCGTTCCTCGACGGCCGGATCCGGATCACCGGTGAAGGCGAGGACGTCGTCATGCGACATCTGATGCCCAACCAGCCAGTGTTTCGCGCCCTCGACGCCGTGTTCGCCACCGTCAGAGATCGCACCGACTACTCCTGAGAAACCTCGGTCGGGATCGGCCTCGCCGCCGTCTCACGTCCCCTACAGTCGTCGAGGTGCCGATTCATCTGCGTGCCCGTCCCGAGGATTACGCCCCTGCCGTACTGTGTCCGGGGGATCCGCTCCGGGCCACCCTGATCGCCGAGACCGTGTTCGACCCGGGAGCCCGTTGCGTCAACACCGAACGAGGACTGCTGGGGTATACCGGCACGTTTCGCGGCCAACCCCTCAGCGTGCAGGCCACTGGAATGGGCTGCGCCTCGGCGGGGATCGTCGTGGAGGAACTCGTCCAACTCGGCGCTCGGCGTCTGATCCGCGTGGGAACCTGTGGGGGCCTGGGCGCCGAAGTGGCGATGGGAGATCTCATCATCGCCACGGGAGCTTCCTGTGATGACACGACTCCGCTGCGGTATGCGGGCATGGACGGTTTCGCCCCCGTGGCGAGCCCGGATCTCGTGGCCTCAGCACGCCGCCACGCTGACCCGACTCCTCCTCGACGCTGCCATATCGGGCCGGTGGTGACGAGCGGGCTGTTTTACGATCCCGATCCGAACTCGTTTGCCCGCTGGGCCCGAGTGGGTCACCTTGGCGTGGAGATGGAAGCGGCGATGATCTACGCCATCGCAGCAGTGCATCGGGTCGAGGCTCTCACCGTCGCCGTGGTCAGCGACCGACTCGACGACGACGGGACCAGTGAACGGATTTCCGATGAGGCGCTCGCCGAGGCCGTGATCGAGATGATCACCCTTGGCGCACTCGTAGCAGTCGATATCTCCCCCGGTGGTGGGGCGACCGACTGAACGGCCGGGGCGCGCCGAAAAGTCTCAGGCGCAGCCCCAGTCGCTTAGATCAAGCCGAGTTCGGCGACCGCAGCTCGCTCTTCGACGAGCTCGTTGGCCGAGGCATCGATCTTGGTCCGGCTGTAGTCGTCGATATCGAGACCCTGCACGATCGACCACTTGCCATCGCGACACGTGCACGGGAACGACGAGATGATGCCCTCGGGAACGCCATAGGACCCATCGGAGGGAACCGACATCGACACCCATTCACCCTCAGGGGTTCCCAGCACCCAATCGTGAACATGATCGATGGCCGCCGAGGCTGCCGACGCCGCCGAGGACGCCCCGCGAGCCTCGATGATCGCCGCGCCGCGCTTGGCCACGGTCGGAATGAACACGCCGTCCACCCAGTCGTGATCGCCCACGGCCTCATAGGCATTGCGTCCTGCGACTTCACAGTGGAAGAGGTCGGGATATTGGGTCGTGGAGTGGTTGCCCCAGATCGTCATGTTCTTGACCGCGGTGACGGGAGCCCCGACGCGCTGAGCCAACTGGGTGACAGCGCGGTTGTGGTCGAGGCGTGTCATGGCCGTGAAGCAGGACGGATCCAGATCCGGGGCGTTGGACTGAGCGATCAGCGCGTTCGTGTTCGCAGGGTTACCCACCACGAGCACCTTCACGTCGCGCTGTGCGACCGCTGACAAGGCCCGACCCTGGGGCTGGAAGATTCCACCGTTGGCGCTCAACAGATCGGAACGCTCCATCCCGGCCTTTCGGGGCATGGCACCCACGAGCATCGCCACATCGGCATCGCCGAACGCCACCATCGGGTCATCAGACATCACGACATCGGCGAGCAACGGAAACGCGCAGTCGTCGAGTTCCATCTTGACCCCTTCAAGCGCCTTGAGCGCCGGGGTGATCTCGAGCAGTTGCAGGATCACCTGGGTGTCGGGGCCGAGCATGGCGCCCGAAGCGATACGGAACAAGAGGCTGTAGCCGATCTGGCCAGCAGCACCGGTGACAGCGACGCGCACAGGGGAGGTCATGGCGCCTTACCCTAGGCGCGCGACCCGCCGTGGTTCACACCCGATCAGGCGGAGGTGTCGGGTTCGCATCAGCGTCCAACGGTCTGGGCGATCAACTCCGCATAGGCCCGAGCACCAGCGGGACGCAGATGCGTCTGATCGTCATAGAACCAGTCCGGTTGCCCCTCTGAGAGGGCATACCAATCGAGCACTCGGACATTGGGCCAACGTTCGGGTAGAGCCCGGATCAGTTCGTTGTTGCGGTCCTGCCAGTCCTTGGCGACCCGGGTGGTCAACACGACCACGAACGGAACCTCGGAGAGTTGGGAGAAGAACGCATCGAGGGTCTCGGTCGAGGTCGGCCCATTGGTACCGAGATGGACGACCACGACACTGCCGAGGACCCGGAGTTGGTTGAGATAGGTGACGATCTCGACGCCGGCTTTGAACTGGCGTGATATCACGGCATCGACGACGTATCCGAGCTCCTGCAACTGCGTTGCGGCGCCGAGCATCACCGAATCACCAATGGCTACGAGGTCGATCACTTGGGGTGGCAGCGTCGTGGTCGTGGTCGTCGATGTCGATGTGGACGCCACCGGTGGGGCCAAGGTGGTGACGGGGACCTCGGCCGGAACGGTCGACTGCGGACTCGACCCGGCGGCGACGACGGTGGTCGCGGGCGGATCGCTCGCCGAGACACTGATGCTGTCGAGGAGGTCGGTGGTGGCGGTCTCACCCGCTTCGACGCTTTCGCGGATCTCGTTGGGTCGCACCTCGGCGGTCACCAGGCTGACACCGGTGAAGGCGATGACACCGGCGATCGAACCCGCACTCACGAGGAGTCGGCGCCGTACCGCCAAGGTTCGGGCATCGAGAGCATCGAATACGGAACGAAGCCAGGGGCCGAGTCGTCCTTCACGGATGGGCCGTTCGATGAAGCGATACGAGAGTTCGGCCAGGGCGGCGGTGATGCCACACAACACTGCGAACGTGGCTGGTTCGAGACCGAGCCCGGCCACCCGCCGAGACATCTGGAAAATCGGCCAGTGGTACAGGTACAGCCCATAACTTCGAGTTCCGACCCAGGACAACACCGGGTTGCCCACTCCCAGACGCGAACCCAGCCAGGTCCCCGGGGTCGCCATGGCCGCGATCACGGCCACGCTGGCGAGACCGACGAGAGCGAATCCCCCTCGGAACAACACGTCGTTCCCGCGACGGCCGTCCTCGCCCACCACCACATCACTCCACGCGACACAGGCCAGGACGAGACTGGCGAGTCCGATGAGACCAACGAGATCCACAGCACGCGCATGGCGGGCCACCGGTGCTCGGCGAAGCGCCCAGGGCTGCCAGACCATGGCCAGAGCCGCTCCGAGCAACAACCCTCCGCCCCGCGTGATCGTGGACAGATACGCGACGTCGAGCCGAGCAAGCTCCCGGCCGAAAACCTCGATGTACTGACCCGGGGTCTCGAGAGTGGTCCCCACCGGTCCGGGGCGGTAGACCACAGCCATCGCCACATTGGCAGCCACTGCTGCGATGAAGAATCCCACCGCCACGGCCCCGTAGCGACGCCGACCCAAGGCCACCACGAGGATCATGACGAGGGGCCAGAGCAGATAGAACTGCTCCTCCACTGCGAGCGACCACAGATGACGCAGCGGTACGAAGTCGAGTTCCGAAAAATAGGACGTGCCCGCGGAGATCTGGAACCAGTTGGTCACATAGGTCAAACCCGCGACGACGTCGCCGCGCAATTGCCCGAGTTCGTCACGAACGAACAAGGCGGTATACGCACCCACTCCGATCAAGGTCACAAAGAGAGCCGGGAGGAGCCGTCGGGCCCGACGCACCCAGAAATCGCCCAGCGCCACCTGCCCTTCGCGTTCGCGTTCGGCGACCAACAACGCAGTGATCAGATAGCCGCTGACGACGAAGAACACCTCGACACCCAAGAAGCCACCGGGTAGCCACGACTTGTCCGCGTGGTACACGATGACCGCCAGCACCGCGAGTCCCCGGAGACCATCGAGCCCGGGCAAATAGCCAAGGCGCGGTCCTCGAGTTCGCGACGAAGCGACAGAGCCGGCCGAGGACATGTCAGCAGTCTGGTCGATACGACCCGACACCGTGCCGTCAACCCGTGGCCGCCACCGGGAACCCCAGCAAAGCGGAGATCTCACGGGTCGCGGTCGAACGGTTCAAGGTGTAGAAGTGCAGTCCGGGAGCTCCGGCGTCGAGCAGCTCGCGACACAACGAGGTTGCGACGTCGACACCGATCCGGCGGACGTCATCGGGATCGGCCGCCCGCTCGAGTTGTTCCACGAGCCATCGCGGAACCTCGGCACCCGACAGACTTGCCATGCGCTGTACCTGCGCGATGTTCGTGATCGGCATGATTCCCGGAATCACCGGTTTGTCGACTCCGAGAGCCGCGAGTTCGTCACGAAGCCGAATCCAATGCCGAGCTTCGAAGAAGAACTGGGTGATCGCAAAGTCGGCTCGGGCGAGTTTCGCCGCCAGGTGGCGCCGGTCCGACTCGAGGTCGACAGATCGGGGGTGGCCTTCGGGATGAGCGGCGACACCGATGGAGAACGCTTGTGAGTCCCGGAGTTCCTCGACGAGCTCGATCGCATACTCGTAATCGCTCGGTCGAGCATCGCCAGGATCCTTGGGCGGGTCGCCACCAAGTGCCAACAGGTTCTCGATCCCGGCCTGGCGATACTCCTCCACGATCGTGGCGATCTCGGCGCGGGTGTGGGACTGGCAGGTCAAATGCGCCATCGGGGTGATGCCGGTCTCCCGGGCGACCCAGGTCACCACCTCGCGGGTTCGTTGGCGAGTTCCACCCCCAGCGCCATAGGTGACCGACACGAAACTGGGCCCGAGCGGTTCGAGCTCCGCGATGGTGCGACCCAGTGTCAACTGGGCGGCATCACTCGAGGGCGGGAAGAACTCGAACGAGAACGTCGGCCCCCGAGCCAGGAGATCTCCGATTCGGGTCATGCGACCCGTCACGCTACCGGGAGCCGGAGCTCAGTGACGGAAGTGGCGTTCGCCGGTGAACACCAGCGCCACTCCATGTTCGTCAGCCGCCGCGATGACCTCGTCGTCTCGCACGCTGCCTCCGGGTTCGACCACGGCCACCACCCCGGCGGCGACCACGGCATCGAGACCGTCACGGAAGGGGAAGAAGGCGTCACTGGCTGCGACACCACCGCGGGCGCGCTCGCCGGCTCGCTCCCGGGCGATGCGCGCCGAGTCGAGACGGTTCTGTTGCCCCGCGCCGATCCCGAACGCCTGACGATCCTGAGCGAGAACGATCGCGTTCGAGGACACTGCCGCCGCGACCTGCCAGGAAAACACCAGATCCGCCCAGATGCGGTCATCGGGGATCATCTGGGACACCACTCGCCACTGGGAGGTGTCGACGTTGACCACATCGGCGTCCTGAACGAGCAGGCCGCCATCGATACTGCGCACATCGAGGCCACCTCCAACGGGAGGTCGGGCCTCGAGCACTCGCAGGTTCTTGCGCGTCGCCAGGATCTCGAGTGCTTCTGGCGAATACCCCGGGGCCACGAGCACCTCGGTGAACACCTCGGTCAGGGCCTGGGCCATTCCCGCATCCACGGGTGCATCGAGCGCGACGATCCCGCCAAAGGCGCTCACCGGATCACAGGCATTGGCTCGTCGATACGCCTCGGTGACCGAGTCTGCGACTGCGACCCCGCAAGGATTTGCATGCTTCACGATGACGCAGGCCACGTCCCCCGATGAATGATCGATCCGGTGCGCGAGACGCCAGGCGGCTTCGGCATCGAAGACGTTGAGATAACTCATCTCTTTGCCGCCGAGCTGACGCGCATCGTCCCACCAGGATCGGGCTCCTCGGATGCGATACCGAGCACCCTGCTGATGGGGGTTCTCGCCATATCTGAGGATCTCGGCTCGATCCGCAACGATCGTCAGCGTCGCTTCGAGGGGGGTGTCGGTCTCCCCATCGCCGACCTCGGGGCCGTCGAGCCAGGCCACGATCTCGGCGTCATAGGACGCAGTCGTGGCGAAGGCATCCCGGGCGAGACGACGGCGCGTGGCCGAGGTGACTTCACCGTGACGTCGCAACTCGTCGATCACCGTGTCGTAGTCGGCGGGATTCACCACCACGGCGACATGCGCATGGTTCTTTGCTGCCGCCCGCACCATCGCCGGCCCTCCGACATCGATCAATTCGATTCCTGGGGCACTCGAGAACGGATACAGATTGACCACTGCCAACGAGATCGGTCCGATCCCGTAACGGTCGAGATCGGCGCGGTGCTCGGGATCGTCGAGATCGGCGAGCAGACCTCCGTGAACCGCTGGATGCAAGGTGACGACGCGATGGCCAAGCATCGCCGGAGCCCCAGTCAATTCGGCGACATCGGTGACGGCGAGACCCGCCTCGGCGATGACTCGGGCGGTGCCGCCCGATGACACGAGATCCCATCCGAGATCGACCAGTGATCGAGCCAGGTCGACGACGCCGGACTTGTCGTAACAGGACAACAATGCAGTGGGCACGACGACGGACCCTAGTCCACCGCCATCACTGCGCCCCCGAGACGATCCGTGCCGCGATAGGCCTGCGATACGACACAGCCCACGCGCGAGAGAGCCCCGACACCTCGGGCATCGGGGCTCTGCAACGATGTTCAGGTGAGCGGCTCGAGAGCCGCAGATGTCACTTCGACAGCGAGGCGACGATCTCCGCCATCAGAGTGCCGGCCTCGGTCGGGTTCTGTCCGACCTTGACGCCCGCAGCGCTCAGCGCTTCCATCTTGCCCTGCGCTGTTCCCTTGCCCCCGGAGATGATCGCTCCGGCATGGCCCATCTTCTTACCCGCCGGTGCAGTCACGCCGGCGATGTAGGCGCTCATCGGCTTGGTCACATGAGCGGTGATGAACTCCGCCGCTTCTTCCTCCGCCGATCCACCGATTTCGCCGATCATGATGATGGCGTCGGTTTCGGGATCGTTTTGGAATTCAGCAAGGCAGTCCACGAACGAGGTTCCGGGAACCGGATCGCCACCGATGCCCACGCAGGTGGAGACCCCGATACCGCGCTGCTTGAGTTCATACAGAGCCTGATAGGTCAAGGTTCCCGAACGGGACACGATCCCGACATTGGGACGCCCGGTGACCGGCGGCAAGGCGATCTCGCCGGCGGTGATCCCGATATTGCACTTTCCAGGGCTGATCACCCCGGGACAGTTCGGGCCGAGCAACCGGGTTCCGGGGTGATCCCGCACCAAGGTGTTGAACACTCGCGCCTCGTCCTGGGCGGGGATTCCCTCGGTGATGCACACCACGAAACCGATACCGGCAGCTGCAGCTTCGAGGATCGCCGCCGACGCCGCCTTGGGAGGCACAGCGACGAAGCTGGCATCGGCCCCGGTGGCAGCCACGGCCTCAGCAACGGAGTCGAACACCGGAATACCCTCGACGTCGGTGCCGCCCTTGCCCGGGGTCACTCCGGCCACCACTTGCGTGCCATAGGCCTTGTTGCGCAGCCCGTGGTACTTGCCCTGTCCGCCGGTCAAGCCCTGAACGATGACCTTGGTCTGATCGTTGACGAAAATGGCCATGTCAGTTGCTCCCCTTGGCGATGGCGACGGCCGCTTCGGCGGCTTCGAGCATGGTGGGTTTCGAGATCAGCTTCGATTCGGGGATACCGGCGTTGGCGAGAATCTCCCGGCCCTCTTCGGCGTTGGTTCCATCGAGTCGGATGACGATCGGAGCCCGAAGATCGACTCGGCCCAGAGCCTCGACGATGCCCTTGGCCACCTCTTCGCCCCGGGTGATACCACCGAAGATGTTGATGAAGATGCTGCGCACGCCTTGGTCGAAGTTGATGACCTCGAGTGCCGCAGCCATGACATCGGCGTTGGCGCCGCCCCCGATATCGAGGAAGTTCGCAGCGCTTCCGCCGACCTGGTTGACGACGTCGAGGGTGCTCATGGCGAGACCGGCGCCATTGGCGATGATTCCTACCGAGCCTTCGAGACCGATGTACTGCAGATCATTCTCGCGGGCGAGCTGCTCACGTTCATCGAGCTCCTCGGTGGCGCGGTACTCGTCCCATTCCGGATGGCGGAACGAGGCATTCGCGTCCAGGCTCACCTTGGCGTCGAGGGCGTGGACCTCGCCGGTCGGCTTGAGGATCAAAGGATTGATCTCCGCCAGATCGCAGTCGCCGCGGGTGAAGCAGTCGTAGAGCTTCACGAGGATGTCGGCGCAACCCTCCAGGGCCCGCTCGGGAATCTTTGCGTCCACCGAGGCCTGCCGGGCCACCTCTCGGCTGAGTCCGTCGACGGGGTCGATATGCAACTTCACGATGGCATCGGGGTCGGTGGCGGCCACCTCTTCGATGTCGACACCGCCCTGGGCAGACAACATCAACAGGTGCTTCTTCGCCGCCCGGTCGAGGGTGAAGCTGGCGTAGTACTCCTCCTCGATGTCACTTGCGTGCTCGACCCAGAGCCGCCCCACGACATGGCCCTTGATGTCCATACCGAGGATGTTGCCGGCATGAAGGCGGACCTCATCGGGATTCGAGGCCAACTTGATGCCTCCGGCCTTTCCACGTCCACCGACTTGGACCTGGGCCTTCACCACCACGGGGTAGCCGGCGCTCTCGGCGACCGCAACGGCCTCATCGACTGTGTCGGCGACGCCTCCGGGCGACACCGGGATACCGAAACGGGCGAAGTACTGCTTGCCCTGATACTCGAACAGATCCACGCGGGTTCCCTCTCTGGCGGGGCGACTAAGACGACGATGCGATCACCTCGCATCGGCGCCTGACCCTATGCGGCGAGGGGTTCTCGACTCCAACTGGCAGACTGAGCGCCGTGCGCCGACCCCGTCTGCGATCCCCCCTCGCTCGTGCTGTGGTCCCCGTCGCCGGCGGTCTTGCGGTCCTCGCCGTCCTGTTCGGGGTGACCTGGCTGGCCGCGGTGTGGATCTCATCGAACCCGGACAACATCACCAATCTCGGGGACCGGACGTTCCGCGTCGGCAACGTCGAGCGGATCGCCGACCAGGTGGCCACCTCCGGCCCGATTCTCTACCCGGACCTTCGTGATCCTCAAGGAACCCGGGCCATCGTTCTCGACCACGCCGGTGATCGCCCCGAGATCGGATGGCGAGTGTTCTACGCCTACCCTGCGGATCGCGGTCCGGACTGTCTCGCCGAGCAGCGTCCTGAAAGCCGCGAGTTCGTGGACTGTGACGGCCGCGATCTCGACATCGAGGACCTGGCACGCCCCCTGGATGTCCGACCCCTCGTCGAGAACGAAACGACGCTCTACATTGACTTGCGAACGCCGCCAGATTGAGCGGCCACCCTGGCGTAGCGATCAGCCGAAGCGACCGGTGACGTAGTCCAGTGTCGCCTGTTGATCAGGCTTGGTGAAGATCTTGTTGGTGGCGCCCATTTCGACGAGCTTGCCGGGCTTGCCCGTTCCTTCGATATTGAAGAAACCGGTTCGATCGCTCACCCGTGCGGCCTGTTGCATGTTGTGGGTCACGATGACGATCGTGTAGTCGGTCTTCAACTCGAGCATGAGTTGCTCGATCGCCAGTGTCGAGATGGGGTCGAGGGCCGAGCAGGGCTCGTCCATCAACAACACTTCGGGTTCGACTGCGATCGCGCGCGCAATACACAGACGCTGCTGCTGTCCACCAGACAATCCTGAGCCCGCACCGTCGAGACGATCCTTGACCTCGTCCCACAGGTTCGCTCCTCGAAGCGACTTCTCCACGATCTCGGCGGCCTCGGACTTCTTGAGTCGCTTCGAGTTCAACTTGAGTCCAGCCAGCACGTTGTCCGCGATCGACATCGTCGGAAAGGGGTTGGGTCGCTGGAACACCATGCCTACACGACGCCGCACCACGACGGGGTCCATCTTCGGGCCGTACAGGTCGACGCCGTTCAACAGAACCGTGCCGTCGACGCGTGCTCCGGCGATCACCTCGTGCATCCGGTTCAGCGATCGCAGGAAGGTCGACTTCCCGCAGCCCGACGGCCCGATCAATGCCGTGATGGACCGAGCCTCGATGACCATGTTGATGTCTTCGACAGCCAGGAACGAGCCGTAATAGATGTTGAGTCCCTCGACCTGAAAAGCGACGTCATTGGGCGCGGTCATCGAGGTCGCATCGCCGGCCGGAGTCTGGACGTCAGGTTGCATCATGGTCATCTCCCGAGGGGTGCTTGCGGTGAGGGAACTCTCTGGTTGCGTCATCGGAGCCCCTTGGGTTTGAGGATCTTGGACAGAATACGCCCGATGGTGAACAGCACTGCCACGATCATCCCGAGCACGAGCGCTGCGGCCCATGCACGATCTTGACCAGCGGAGGGCGGGAGGCCCGGCTGCACATAGCTGTAGTAGGTGAACACCGGCAAGGTGGTCATACGACCATCGAAAGGATTCCAGTTGGCCCCTTGGGCGAGGCCGGCGGTCACGAGCAGCGGCGCCGTTTCACCGATGACTCGTGCGATCGCCAGCACGATCCCGGTGAGGATGCCGGCGATAGCCGTGGGCAGGACGACTTTCACGATCGTCTTCCATTTGGGGACTCCGAGCGCATACGAAGCCTCGCGCAGTTCGTCAGGAACGAGGCGCACCATCTCTTCGACCGAGCGGACCACGATCGGGGTCATGAGCACCGTGAGCGCCACCGCACCTGCAAGTCCCGACCGGGTCCCTGGGCCGAACAAGGCCACGAACAAGGCGTAGGAGAACAAACCGGCCACGATCGACGGAATACCGGTCATGACGTCGACCATCGAAGTGATGGAGCGAGCGAGGCGTCCCCGTCCGTACTCAACGAGGTAGATCCCCGTCATCATTCCGATAGGGACCGCAAGCGCCGTGGCCACGCCCGTGACGACCAACGTTCCGATGATGGCGTGATAGGCCCCGCCGCCTTCACCGACGACGCTGCGCATGGTCGAGGTGAAGAACTCGGAATCCAGTCGTTTCGAACCACGTTCCACCACGGTCCACACCAACGAGATCAAAGGAAGCGCCACCACGGCAAAGGCCCCGGTGAACACCACCGTGGCTAGCCGGTCCGCCGCTCGTCGGCGTCCCTCGACGAGTCTGGACGCCACATAGGTGGACACTGCGTAGACGAGGCTCGACCCGATCACCCAGCGCGCCCAGTTCGGTGCCCCTTGCCAAATCGACGAGAGGGCGCCGAGCAGGATCGAACTTGCGATGATGGCAAATCGTTGCCGGGTGCTGAGTTGAGCCGAGTCGTGCATCGGATCCGGCGCCGAAGGACGGGACGTGGGCTGCACGGTGGCGGTCATCCTGCTGCCCCCGAGAATCCCGAACGTGCCACCTTGCGAGCCAACGAGTTCACCAAGAAGGTGATGCCGAAGAGCACCAGTCCGGTAGCGATCAACAAGTTGACGGCGAGTCCTGCCGATTCGGGGAACTTGAGAGCGATATTCGCCGCGATCGTGTTGGGGTTCTGGTTCGAGATGACGTTGAAACTGATGATGTCGGCCGGCGACAAGATGATCGCCACGGCCATCGTTTCACCCAGGGCCCGACCCAACCCCAGCATGGCCCCGCTGATCACCCCCGAGCGGCCGTAGGGAAGCACCGCCTGGCGAATCATCTCCCAACGGGTGGCTCCGAGAGCCAAGGATGCTTCTTCATGGAGCCGAGGAGTCTGAAGGAAGACCTCCCGGGAGATGGCCGTGATGATCGGCAAGATCATGACCGCCAGGACGATTCCGGCGGTCAGCATCGTACGGCCACTCGTCGACGCCGGACCGGCGAAGAACGGAAGGAAGGACGCGTTGTCGTCCAACCACGGATAGACGCTGCGCGACAGGATCGGAGCGAGAACACCGATTCCCCAGATGCCGTAGACAACGCTGGGAATCGCGGCGAGAAGATCGATGAAGTAGCCCAGAGTCTGAGCTATCTTGCGAGGCGCGTAGTGGCTCGTGAACAACGCCACCGCCACCGCAAGAGGTGTGGCCAGCACCAAGGCGATGATCGATGCCCAGACCGTGCCGAACACCAAAGGTCCGACGTACTCGATGAACGAGTCACTAGTGGCCTCGGACAGGTCTCCGGTCAGAGCCGGCCAACCCTGGTTGAGGAGGAACAACGCCACCCCGGCCAGGGTGATGAGAATCAGGATCCCGGCCCCCCGGGCGGTACCCGAAAAGATCCGGTCCCCCAACTTCGACACGGGTCGATTCCCTAGCGACGGTGGACTCTCCGTCGGGGGGTTCTCGAGAACTGTCACCGGGTGCTCTCCTGACATTGAACGAGTCGATGGGCAGTCGGGGTGGGGTCTGGTCGACCCCACCCCGACAACACTATTGGTCGGGAACCGACCGATCAGCCTGCAACGGTGATCGCGGCGATGACTTTGGCGACCTGGTCGCGCATCTCAGCCGTGATCGGAGCCGAACCCGCCGACTCCTGCGACGCCGCCTGACCCTCAGGCGATCCGACATAGGTCATGAACGCCTTGACCAGATCAACCTTTTCCTGAGTCTCGTACTGCAGACAAACCACGTGGTACGACACCAAAGCGATCGGGTACACACCCTCTTCGACGGTGTCCCGCTTCAGATTGAACGAGAAGTCGTTCGTCGACCGACCCGGCACCCGCTCGGACACGTCCACGATCTTCGCAGCCGCCTCCGGGCTGTACTCGACGAACTGGTCACCGACCTTGATCGCAGCAGCACCCAGATCACCGATCTGCGACGCATCGGCATAACCGATCGAGCCGACACCAGCGTTGATCGCCGCCACGACACCCGAGGTCTGAGGAGCACCCTCACCACCACCAGGACCATCAGCGTCCCACGCCTCGATCTTTCCGTACGTCCACACCGCCGGCGCAGCCGCCGCCAGATAGTCGGTGAAGTTCGCCGTCGTACCCGACTCGTCGGAACGATGCACCGGGTTCACCGTCAGATCCGGCAACTCCACACCCGGGTTATCCGCCGCAATAGCCGGATCATTCCAGTTCGTGATCTCATTCGCGAAGATCCGAGCCAACGTCAACGGCGACAACTGCAACGTCGCCCCCAGATCCGGCAGGTTGTACGCCACCGCGATCGGCGAAATGTAATGCGGCAAGTTCACCGCACCCAGATCACCAGGACAACGCTCCTTCGAACGCTCGTACTCCTCATCCTTCAGATACGAATCCGTACCCGCGAAATCCGAACCACCGTCCAAGAACGTCGTACGACCACCACCAGAACCAATCGGGTCGTACTCCACCGTCACACCCGGGTTCAACGTCTGGAACCCAGCCTGCCAACCCTGCATCGCCGCAGCCTGCGACGACGCACCAGCACCCACCAACGTGCCCTCGAGCTCGACGGGAGCCGGCGCCGCGATGGTGTCCGACGGAGCAACAGCGGAGCCGACGACCGAGATCGCGGCGATGACTTTGGCGACCTGGTCGCGCATCTCAGCCGTGATCGGAGCCGAACCCGCCGACTCCTGCGACGCCGCCTGACCCTCAGGCGATCCGACATAGGTCATGAACGCCTTGACCAGATCAACCTTTTCCTGAGTCTCGTACTGCAGACAAACCACGTGGTACGACACCAAAGCGATCGGGTACACACCCTCTTCGACGGTGTCCCGCTTCAGATTGAACGAGAAGTCGTTCGTCGACCGACCCGGCACCCGCTCGGACACGTCCACGATCTTCGCAGCCGCCTCCGGGCTGTACTCGACGAACTGGTCACCGACCTTGATCGCAGCAGCACCCAGATCACCGATCTGCGACGCATCGGCATAACCGATCGAGCCGACACCAGCGTTGATCGCCGCCACGACACCCGAGGTCTGAGGAGCACCCTCACCACCACCAGGACCATCAGCGTCCCACGCCTCGATCTTTCCGTACGTCCACACCGCCGGCGCAGCCGCCGCCAGATAGTCGGTGAAGTTCGCCGTCGTACCCGACTCGTCGGAACGATGCACCGGGTTCACCGTCAGATCCGGCAACTCCACACCCGGGTTATCCGCCGCAATAGCCGGATCATTCCAGTTCGTGATCTCATTCGCGAAGATCCGAGCCAACGTCAACGGCGACAACTGCAACGTCGCCCCCAGATCCGGCAGGTTGTACGCCACCGCGATCGGCGAAATGTAATGCGGCAAGTTCACCGCACCCAGATCACCAGGACAACGCTCCTTCGAACGCTCGTACTCCTCATCCTTCAGATACGAATCCGTACCCGCGAAATCCGAACCACCGTCCAAGAACGTCGTACGACCACCACCAGAACCAATCGGGTCGTACTCCACCGTCACACCCGGGTTCAACGTCTGGAACCCAGCCTGCCAACCCTGCATCGCCGCAGCCTGCGACGACGCACCAGCACCCACCAACGTGCCACTCAGTGCTGCCGGGGCCGTCGTGTCGCTTGCCGCTGTCGTGGGCGCCGCCGTGGTCGCCGATCCGCCATCACCGTCGTCGTTGCCGCAGGCCGCGAGGGCCACCGACGCAACGATCAGACCGGCGAGGGCCCGTTTCCTCTTCACGTTCACGCTGACTACTCCTGTTATGAGGGGGACGAGACTTCACCGAGGCCGCATCCAAGGGCCTCAGACGCCGACCGTAGGGAGCCCAGGTGATCACCAAGGTGGTGATGAGTGAACGACAAGTGAACGAACGGGGAGGATCGCCTGAATCGATGCCTCCGAGCGCCAGTCGCGAGATGACGATGTGACGACGGTAACTCGATGACGTCACCGTGGATCCACAGATGCGCGCCAGACTCCCGGTATGCGCGAGGCACACGATCCCCACCACACGATGCGCTACGAGTCGGCCCCGGACGTGAGCGACCCCACGAGGATGCGGACCTCGTGGGCGGTCGACTCAGCGTGACTGCGTGCTCGACAAGGTATCGACGAGGCGCGCGGCGAAATCCTCAGCGTGGGCTTCGAGGTTTCGACGGTGAAGTGCCAGACCTCCAATGACATCGGCGCCTCGACTCTGAATGACCCGAGTCATGACATCGAGGGTCCGACCTGGATTGAGAGCAAAGGTCGAGAACACAGCGGCCTTCTTCGCAGCGATCGCTGGCAACTTGGCCATCGCTCCGACTCCCCATGGGGCTTGACCGACGACGAAGAGTCCATGGACCCATGTCCCCACGATCACCACCTCAGCAGCCTGCAGTGCGGCGTGATCAGGCGTGCGCACGGGTGAGAAACCCGTGATACTCCACCCTTCTTGAGTCAATGCGCCGGCGATCAGTTCGCCCGCACGCCAGGTGTTGCCAGTCAGGCTTTCGACGAGGATCGCTGCTTTCATGGTCGCGATTCAACCACGCCGAGCACCCCACCGAGCGTCTCGATCGTGGATCCGGGTATTCCCACCATGCCGTTATACGTCACGACGGCACCCGAATCATCGTGATACCCGGGTCAATGGCGCCCACGCCAGCGCCAGATGTTTCGTGCCCACGTCCGCAAAGCGGATGGTGGCCTCGGCCTTCTCGCCGCTGCCTTGGACATCGAGCACCACGC
>CAYYHU010000037.1:0-17859 GCA_964471865.1 uncultured Ilumatobacteraceae bacterium
CATGCGTGATTTCACCGAGGATCTGCGGTCCCAACGACGTCGTCTGGCGGAGGCTTCGGTCTATCTGCGCATCGATGTGAACCGGGATCGGGTGCGCGAACTCGCAGATGAGATCTCGGCGCCGGATCTCTGGGACGACCCCGAGCGCGCTCGCCGGATCAATGCCGAGTACGCCGCGATTGCGGATGACCTCGAGATCTACGACACGCTCGGCGGCGAACTCGACGACGCGGAGCTGCTCGCCGAACTGGCCCGCGAAGAGGGCGACGAATCCCAAGAGCCCGAGATCGCCGCTCAGATCGCCAAGGTGGCGACCCGACTCGATCAGCTCGAACTGCGCAGCCTCTTCGTCGGTGAACACGATGAAGCCGATGCGATCGTGCAGATCAACGCCAAAGACGGCGGAGTCGACGCGCAGGACTGGGCCCAGATCCTGGTGCGGATGTACCAGCGTTGGGCCGAGCAGCGCGGCCTCGTCTTCGAACTCGACGAAGTGTCTGAAGGGGCCGAGGCGGGCATCTTGTCCGCGGAGTTCACTCTCAAAGGCCGCTACTCGTACGGATTGATGACCTCGGAACGAGGAACGCATCGTTTGGTGCGGATCAGTCCCTTCGACAACCAAGGGCGACGTCAGACGAGCTTCGCCGCGGTCCAGGTCTGGCCGGTGATCGATGATCCCGATGTCGAACTGAACGAGGCCGATGTCCGCATGGAGGTCTTTCGAGCCTCGGGGGCGGGTGGCCAGCACGTCAACAAGACCTCGTCCGCGGTACGACTGATCCATGAACCCACCGGTCTGGTGGCCTCCTCGCAGGAGGAGCGTTCGCAGTTGCAGAACCGGGAACGCGCCATGGGCAAACTCAAAGCGATGCTCGCCGCGAAGGTGGCTGAAGATCATCAAGCCGAACTCGATCGCATCGCTGGGAAACAGGCCCAGGTCGGATGGGGTAGCCAGATCCGCAGTTATGTGCTGCAGCCGTATCAGATGGTGAAGGATCTGCGCACCGAGGTCGAGACCTCCAACGTCGCATCGGTTCTCGATGGGGATCTCGATGGTTTCATGGAGGGCTATCTGCGGTGGCGCCGTTCTGGGGCTGACGCCGAGGTCCCCGCGTGATCCGATTCGACAACGTCACCAAGGCCTACAGCGGCGACACGATCGCCGTGCGAGGTGCGACGTTCGAGATCGCGAAGGGCGAGTTCGTATTCCTCGTGGGACCCTCGGGATCCGGTAAGTCGACCCTGCTGCGGTTGATGAACCGTCAGGAACGAGCCGAACAAGGTGATGTCTGGGTTGCGGGACGCGATCTGGCGACGATGGCGGATTCCAAGGTGCCCTCGCTGCGGCGCAACATCGGCAACGTCTTTCAGGATTACAAACTGCTCAGCTCCAAGACCGTGTTCGAAAACGTGGCCTTCGCGCTCGAGGTGATCGGTCAACCCAAACACGTGATCCGCCAGCAGGTTCCCACCGTGTTGGAACTCGTCGGGCTCCAAGGCAAAGAGGATCGCTTTCCCGATCAACTCTCCGGCGGTGAACAACAGCGTGTCTCGATCGCTCGAGCCTTCGTCAACCGACCCTTGATCCTGCTGGGTGACGAGCCCACGGGAAACCTGGATCCCGCCACTGCCGAAGGGATCATGAGACTGTTGGACCGCATCAACTCGACGGGGACCACCGTGGTGATGGCCACTCACGATCAGCGGGTGGTCAACATGATGCGGCGCCGTGTCATCCAGCTGGATCGCGGTGTGATCGTGCGCGATCAAGACCGTGGGGTGTACGAATGAGGTCGCGTCGAGGCGGGGAGCGGCGCTGATGTGGGCCCGTATCGGATACGCCTTTCGGGAGATGTGGGCGAGCTTTCAGCGCAACCTCACTCTGACCGCGGCCGCCATCGTGACCTCGGCGGTCTCGCTGCTGCTCGTCGGGTCGACGTTCTTGATCCAGAGGGGTTTCGAGAATCTGCTCGCCCGGTGGAAAGGCGATGTGCAGATGATCGTGTTCGTGCGCGCTGGTGCACCGCCCGATCAGATCGAGTTCGTCGAGGAGGCACTGCGGGGGCGGTCCAGCGTCATCGACGTCGACGCGTTGCGCTACCTCGACCAAAGCGAGTCCTATGCCGAAGCGCAACGGGTGTTCGCAGGCGATCCGACCACGTTGTCGCTGTTGCGTCCGGAGTTGATTCCCTCACAGTTCAAGGTGGTTCCTCTCACCGACGAATCGACTTTGGTGCGAAGTCTCGCTGAGGACTTCCGCAACCTGCCCGGTGTGGATGCCGTCGCGCTCGCCGAGGACGAGTTCGAGATCATCGCGAAGCTGTCGGGATTCATCAGAACGGTCACCATCACCATGTCGTTGGTGTTGTTGGTGGTCGCCGTGGGATTGATATGGAACACGATCCGCACCGCGATGTTCGCCCGACGACGCGAGATCGAGGTGATGAAACTCGTCGGTGCCACCAACTGGTTCATCCGCGTCCCGTTCATGCTCGAAGGTCTGCTCCAAGGTCTCATCGGTGCCGGACTCGCGTGTGGCGGCCTGTGGGGGCTCAATCAGGCCTGGTCCAGCGGGGTCGCCGGGTTCAAGCCGGGCACGGGGATCAGTGCGCTCGTCGTCCCCGACAGCTACCTCTATTCCACGATGGGCGTACTCGTCCTCGTCGGTATGGCGGCCGGAGCGATCGGTTCGGCGATTGCGGCGAGCCGCTTCTTGGACGTCTGAGTTCACCCGGTACCGTCGGGGTGTGGACTCCTACACTCAGATCATCCTCGATGTCGCCGGCCGAGTGGCGACCATCACGTTGAACCGTCCTGATCAGCTGAACGCGTTCACCAACACGATGATGCGCGAGTTGATCGACGCGTTCGATCGCTGCGATGCCGATGACGAGGTGCGCGCGGTGATCGTCACCGGCGCCGGACGCGGTTTTTGTGCCGGTGCCGATCTGTCGTCAGGGGGTTCGACCTTCGCCAAGGGTGGCAGTGACGTGTCGACTCCCACTGGCGTTCCCCGTGACGGCGGGGGACTCGTCGCGCTGCGAATCTTCGAGTCCACCAAACCCGTGATCGGAGCGATTAACGGCGCAGCAGTCGGAGTGGGGGTCACCATGACGCTGCCCATGGACATCCGCCTTGCGAGCGACAACGCCAAGTTCGGGTTCGTCTTCGCTCGCCGCGGCATCGTCCCCGAGGCGGCATCGTCATGGTTCCTGCCGCGCATCGTGGGGATCTCCCAGGCGGCCGAATGGGTCTACACCGGGCGCTTGATTCCCGCAGCCGAGGCCCTCGACGGCGGTCTGGTGCGCTCGGTGCATGCGCCTGAGGATCTCCTACCCGCAGCTCAGGCGATCGCGGCCGAGATCGCCACGCATACCGCACCGGTCTCGGTGGCGTTGTCACGCCAGATGCTGTGGCGGATGATGGGCGCGTCTCACCCCATGGAAGCGCACCGCGTCGACTCGCGTGCGATCGCGATACGGGGAGCGAGCGCGGATGCGACCGAAGGGGTGGAGAGCTTCTTGGAGAAGCGCCCGGCGGTGTTCCCCATGCGGGTCTCTGACGGCCTTCCCGAGGTGTTTCCCGAGTGGGAGGATCCCGAGTTCTCATGACCTCGAGGTCGTTGTTCGACCGGGTCGGAGGGATGGAGTTCTTCGACGAGTTGACGCGCCGCTTCTACGAGGGGATCGCCACCGACGCGGTGCTGTTGCCTCTCTACCCCGAGCCCGAGGATCTCGAACCGGCTCGAGTTCGCCTCGCCTACTTTCTCGCCCAGTACTGGGGTGGCCCTGACACCTACTCCCAGCATCGAGGCCATCCTCGGCTCCGAATGCGCCACGCCCCGTACCGGATCGGTGAACGCGAACGTGATCATTGGCTGATGCATATGGTCGCGGCGGTGGAAGCCAGCGATGCTGGTGATGACGAACGTCAGGAGTTGCTCGCCTATTTCGTCACCGCAGCCGAACATCTGCGCAACGACGACTCGATGCGTCTGGTGGATCCCGGTCCTTGATGAACTCGGCCGCTTCGCGCCGGCAACCCGTTGAGAGGCTGGTTCAGCCGAACACCACGGTCTTGCGGCCATAGACCAGCACACGGTGCTCGAGATGCGCCCGAACCGCTCGGGCCAACACGATCGTTTCGAGATCCCGCCCTTTGCGAGTGAGCATCGCGACATCGTCTCGGTGCGACACCCTCACGGTCTCTTGATCGATGATCGGACCTTCATCGAGATCCTCGGTGACGTAGTGAGCGGTCGCGCCGATCAGCTTCACACCGCGATCATGAGCCTGGCGATAGGGGTTGGCGCCGATGAACGCCGGAAGGAACGAATGGTGGATGTTGATGATCCGGTTCGGATAGGCCTCCACGATCCGGGAACTCAGGATCTGCATGTACCGGGCGAGGACGACCTGATCGACCTGGTACTGCGCCAAGGTCGCGAGCACCTGGGCTTCCTGCTCGGGTTTGGTCTCAGGTGTCACCGGGAGATGTACGAAGGGCACTCCCATATGCGTGCAGATATCGGCATGATCGGCATGGTTGCCCACGACCACGGCGAGATCGGTGGGAAGTTCGCCGGTGCGCCACCGCGTCAGCAGGTCATAGAGACAGTGCGGTTGGCGTGACACCATCAAAGCCGTCTTCGACCGGACATCGCTGAACCGCAGATCGACCTCGAGATCGAATCGTTGAGCCAGAGGTGCGAAGGCGTCGAGGATGTCATCACGGGGAACGCCGAATCCATCGAGTTCGAATTCGACCCGCTGGAAGAAGACCCCTTCGACCGGATCGGTGTGCTGTTCGGCATGAACGATGTTTCCCTCGCGCTCGGCGATGAAGCGAGCGACCTCGGCCACCACCCCGCGACGATCGGGACAGGACAACAACAACACGGCGGTGGCGGACACGGTCGCCCATGTTGGCGGGTGAGGGGGGTGCGGGGCCAGTCGATCCTCGTCACTCGAGACCGCTCGATCTGCCCGGGTGACAGGCTCGGTGTCTCGAGAGTCCATCATGGGCGGTGTCGATGGAGGTGTGGTGCCACCACCCCGGTGCGCTTCGGTGACTTCGAAGGGAGCCCGCGATGACGTCTCAGGCGAATGAACCGGTGAGTGAACCCTTGCGCATCGTCTCGGCGGGCACGACCCTCGACGACCACGGGCGGTCCTATCCCACCATCGTGGTCGACGTGAGTGCGCATCCCGCAATGGTGGGTCTCGCTCGGGTCATAGCTCATGAGGGTCCGGGAGATCTCCGGACCGCGGCGGCCGTCGCGCTCGACTCTCACGGTCGGCGCAGCATCGTGTTGACGTTGACGGCCACGCATCCCGTGGCCCTCGAGATGTCCATCGGTTGTCCGATGCCTGCCTTCGTCGGAGTGCTCAGCGATGCCGCACGGGCAGCCTGTCTCGTGATCGCGGTCGCGACCGGCGACCCACCGGAGGTGGATACGCAAGGATGGCTGGCGGTCGATCTCGATCCCGCCGCCTTGGTGGAACTGCTCAGCTGGGCCGGTTGAGTTCGAACAAGGCGATCGCCGCGGCCGAGGCGACGTTGAGTGAATCCACACCCGAGGCCATCGGGATGCGTACGCGGTGCGCACACGCCGCGAGGACGTCGTCTGACAGTCCATGACGTTCCGAGCCGAGCGCCACCACGACAGCTGTGTCGGGTGACCCCACGAGATCGGCATCGAGGGTCTCTGCGGTGGGGTGCGGAGTCAACGCGAGCGTCGTCACGCCCTGGGCGGTGACCTCGGCGATCCATTGAGCGAGGTCGGGGTGACGAGCAAAGGGCAGCGATACGGCGGTTCCCATCGAGGTCCGCAGGGCGCGACGCGCCAGGGGATCGGCACTGGTGTGATCGAGGACGAGTCCTTGCCAACCCAGTGCCGTAGCCGCTCGGACCACGGCGCCCACATTGGTCGGATTGTCCACACCGTCGAGAGCGATCAGGCGTCGATGCCCTCGCGTCACCTCGTCGACAGTGAGAGCTGGCGGCCGCTCGAACACCGCGAGGACCGACATCGAGACCGCGAGCGCAGTGATGCGACGGCGTAACTCGTCACTCGCCAGGTAGATCTCGGCATCCGAAGTTTGCGCGATCGCGGTGACGACCGGGGGAATCCGTTGGGCATCCGCGAGCACCGCCAGGGGTCGGCACCCTGCTGCCACGGCCCGTTCCACCACCAGATCCCCTTCGGCGAGGAATCGGCCCCCGGGTTCGCCACGGCGTTGAGGACGATTCGCCAGCGCCCGTTCCCGCATCCGAAACCCATCGAGGCGCTCATCATCGGGATCATCCACCAGGATCATCTCGATCTCACCCGCCGCCGTCGAGGGCGTGTGGTGAACCGACTCGGCGCCGCAGGCTCAGTAGTACCACGGGTACGGGGACCAGTCCGGATCCCGTTTTTCGAGAAATGAGGTCCGGCCTTCGACGGCTTCATCGGTCATGTAGCCGAGCCGGGTCGCCTCGCCGGCGAAAATCTGCTGGCCGACGAGACCGTCGTCGATCAGATTGAACGCGTACTTCAACATGCGCTGAGCCATGGGGCTCTTCGCGTTGATGCGCTGGGCCCACTCGAGTGCGACGCGTTCGAGTTCCTCATGGGGCACCACCGCGTTGACCATGCCCATGCGGTGCGCATCCTCGGCGGAGTATTCACTGCCGAGAAAGAAGATCTCTCGAGCAAATTTCTGACCGACCTGGCGCGCCAGATAGGCCGAGCCGTAGCCGGCGTCGAAAGACGCGACATCGGCATCGGTCTGTTTGAAGCGGGCATGCTCCCGACTCGCCAAGGTCAGGTCCGCGACCACGTGAAGTGAATGGCCGCCCCCCGCCGCCCATCCCGGCACCACACAGATCACGACTTTGGGCATGAATCGGATCAGACGCTGGACCTCGAGGATGTGCAGACGGCCCGAGCGCGCCGGGTCGATCGTCGCGGCGGTGTCACCCTCGGCATAGCGGTACCCATCGCGGCCCCGAATCCGTTGATCACCCCCTGAACAAAAGGCCCAGCCCCCATCGCGTGGTGAGGGCCCGTTTCCGGTGAGGATCACACAGCCCACATCGCTCGAGGTTCGGGCATGTTCGAGAGCGGTCGCGAGTTCGTCGACGGTATGAGGACGAAACGCATTGCGAACCTCGGGACGGTTGAACGCCACGCGAACGGTTCCGTGATCTCGGGCGCGATGGTAGGTGATGTCGGTGAACTCGAAACCTGCCACGGCGCTCCAGGCGTCGGGATCGAACAGTTCCGAGACGAACCCTGTCTGGTCGGTCACCCGACCATGTTGGCCCATCACGCGTCTCGATCCCTCCTCGGGAACCGGCCCTGTCCACCCTTGGCCGATGTCCCGGTTCTAGGGTGGCGGTTCGTGGCGGGGCTCAACGTGTTGTTCATCACGCTGGATCAGTTCCGCGGGGATGCACTGTCAGGGCGTGGACATCCCCTCGTGCGCACCCCCCATCTCGATGCGCTGGCGGCACGCGGGGTCACCTTCGCTCGGCACTATTCCCAAGCGGCCCCATGCGGACCCGGTCGGGCGAGCCTCTACACCGGCCGGTATCAGATGCGGCATCGAGTGCTCGGTAATGGCACCCCACTGGATGACCGTATCGACAACGTCGCACGCCTTGCTCGGCGTGCCGGTCGGGTGCCGGTGCTGTTCGGATACACCGATCAGACCGTTGACCCCCGAATCACCACCGATGCCTCCGACCCCCGATTGTCGAGCTACGAAGGGATCCTGCCCGGATTCGTCGAGGGTCTTCATCTGCCCACCGATCACCGAGCCTGGCGGCGATGGCTCGTCGAGTTGGGCTACGAGGACCCTGGAAGCGGACTGGCGGCGCTCGCCACGGAATCCGAACGCGAGGCAGGCCACGGCGTCTCGGCATTTCTCACCGACCGGGTCATCGAACATCTGCGGACGGCGTCGGCGCCCTGGTTCGTGCATGCCTCGTATCTGAGACCCCATCCCCCTCGGTCCGCAGCCGGCCACTGGTCCAGGGCCTATGACCCCGCCGAGGTCGGAACCCCGATCCCCCCGTCGCCGACGCGGCATCCCTTTCATGATTTCGCACTCGCGCTGCCCGAGGTCGCCGCTCCCCAGGATCCCCAAGCCTTGGCGGTGGAGCGGGCCCAATATTTCGGGATGATCTCGGCGGTGGATGAGCAACTCGGCCGGATCCGGGAGGCGCTCGAGGAATTCGGTCTGGCCGATGAGACCGTCGTGGTCGTCACCTCCGATCACGGTGAACAACTCGGTGATCACGGGCTGATGGAAAAGCTCGGGTATTTCGAATCCAGCTATCACGTGCCCGCGATCGTGAGCGATCCCCGATACGCAACGGCACACGGTCGGGTGGTCGAGGCCTTCACCGAGAACGTCGACATCATGCCCACCCTCGCTGACATCCTGGGTCAGGACGTGCCCCAGTCCTGCGATGGTCTCCCTCTGACCGCGTGGATCGAAGGATCCGATCCTCCGTGGTGGCGTACAGCCGCGCACTGGGAATACGACTGGAGTTGGCTGGTGCTGTCCGCGACGGGAACGCCCCCGACGCGACCATGGGATCGCCGGGACACGACGTGGAATCTCGCGGTACGTCGCGAAGCCGATGCGGCGTACGTCCAGTTCGGTGACGGATCCTGGTTGGCGTTCGATCTGGCGGCGGATCCGACATGGCGAACTCCACTCGAGGACGCTGCCGCGATCACCGATCTGATGCGAGGCCAGCTTTTGTGGCGTCAATGCCATAACGACGGGCCCGTGAGTGGGTTTCTCGCCGAGGCCGGAGGTCGGGGTCGGTGGCCTCGCGGAGTGCCCTGGCGCGACGGCGAGACCGATGCCATGGCGTCGGTTCACTACGATCAGTCCTGATGTCGGATCTCACCTTTAGTCATCTGGACCCGTTAGGACGCGCCCGGATGGTCGACGTCACCCCCAAAGAGCCCAGCCATCGTCGAGCCGTCGCCCGGTGCAAGGTCTTCATGAAGCCCGAGACCACTGCTGCAGTGGCCAATCGGGAAGTCAAGAAAGGCGATGTGCTCGCCGTGGCTCGCGTCGCGGGGATCCAAGCGGCCAAACGCACCTCGGATGTGATCCCGTTGTGCCATCCACTCCTGGTGGGATCGGTGTTTCTCAATTTCGAGATCGGGGACGATCACATTGCGATCGAAGCCCAAGTCGACACCGTCGACCGGACTGGTGTCGAGATGGAGGCTCTGCATGCCTGTTCTGTGGCGGCGCTGACCGTCTACGACATGTGCAAAAGCGCTGATCGGTCGATGGTGATCGGTGAGTTGACTCTGTGGGAGAAGACCGGGGGCCGGTCAGGGACCTATCGACGTCTCGACGATGAGGGTGCTTCGTCGGGCGCAGATGTTGCGTCTTCCGTTACGAATGTCGTAGATTCGTAACATAACGAGGGCCTAAGGGCTCTCGACGAAGGACTGCTGGGGTCGACAACGAGCGTCCGCCACGATGGCGGCGAGCGAGTCGAGCTTGGACCCGATGGGAGAGGTGACCGGATGCAGAAGTTGATCCTGCTGGTTGTCGCGGCCGCATGGTGTGCGGTCCTGGTCCCGCCGTTGCTGCGGGCTCGGCTGGAGCGTCGCCCAGGATCCTCGGTTCATGACTTCCATCGTCATCTCTCGACCTTGCAGCGCACCGGCACCGGAGCTGGCCCCCTGGCTCCGATGCGGTCGATGTCGAGGCCGTTGGCGCCCAGCGGCTCGCGGCCGGTGTTGCGAACCTTGGATCAGAACTTTGCCCGCGGCGCGTCCTCGCGTCGAATGGTGAATCAGCGCCGCCGCCAAGTCGTAGCCGTGCTCGCAGCGCTGACCGCAGCAACGCTCGTGCTCGCCGTCGTCACGCAGAGCGACGCTGTGCTCTACGGTTTCGTGGTGTCGGCAATCGTGTTGTGTTCCTACTGCTACCAACTGGCTCAGCGCGCCAGGAACCAGCCGGCTCAGTCGATGCGGACCCCGTATCGACGCGTGGCCTGACGATCTCGGGGCGCCAGCGGGCGCCACGACGCCGAGTCGTCTGGTCACTGCCGGACAGAGGCGGGTCGCAACTGGGTCGTGTGGTGGTGCTTCCAGCGGTCCCGCTATGATTCGCACTCGCCCTTCGGGGGTGTAGCTCAGTTGGTAGAGCGCAACAATCGCACTGTTGAGGCCAGGGGTTCGATTCCCCTCACCTCCACCCGAAGAGAACAGGTCAGAGGCCTCGCCGGTTGCGGCGGGGCCTCTTTCGTTCCCGGCGCCGGAAGGGTCGACTCGAGGGTGCGCAACGAGCGTGTGTAGCCAGTCCTGAACCGCCCGCGCAGCAACCTCACCAAGGTGTCACTGTTGGACAGGGGTGATATTCCCGTCGTCTACGCGAGGCACTGGTGGATGCCATATCGGATCATCCCGTCACCTGGAGGTGTGGGCTGGGAGGAGAGGATGGGTCCACCAGACGGCGGGGCCGTCATCGTGTCCGGACCCGCCGGGGTGGCGCAGTCACGACCCGGGTGCCACCAGCCAGGCCGACAAGGGTTCGGACTCACGACGCCGCAGCGCCACATTGACTCGCTGACGTTCCAAGATCTGATCGAGGGTGGTTGCTGACTGAGGAATCGGATGGTCGACGAAAAAGTCCGGAACCGTGGCGGCGGACTCGTCATCGACGAGCCATGACACCGGGTTGACCATCCGCACGATCGTGTTGGTCGGGAAACGATCGACCGCCTCCTGCCATCGATCCTTCACGATCGAAAACGCCATCGGTCCGTGGCGGCGATTGGCGATGCATCGGTTCAACAGGAACGGAGCGTTTTGGGTTTTCACCTCCTCGGAGAAGGCCAACTCGCAGGCTCGTCGCACCAGGGTCTCGTCCTCGGATTCCGCCAACGCGTAGAGGTGGCGTAGTTGGCTCTGAGGTGTCGTCGCGGTGCGGAAGCCATCCAAGATCCGCTCCCAGTCGTCGCGGCCTCCCGTCGCGCCTACGATGCTCGTGGCGGCTGCGAGAAGTTCGGGATGAACCACTCCGGGTGTCTCCCGGTCCTCGTGCCACCAGCGCTGCGCACGCTCGCGCATGTCGAGATCGTCACCGGCGATCGCGAGCAGGGTCACCACGAGACCGCGCAGTTTGCCGGTGAGTTCGTCCTCATCTGGGCTCGGGGTGTCCTCGAGTCGCTCGAAGACTCCTGCACCCACGGCCCGTACCCGCTGAGCGAGCGCGGCGAGGGCGTCGTCTTCGACGAGACGGCGGCACCCGGCGATGCCTGCGGTGATCGCCTGCCAGACCGCAAGATCGTTCTCGTTCGTGAAGGCGTCGAGGAACTCGATGAAGCCGGCAGCGGAGTCACGTCCGGCGACCACGGCGCTCCATGCATCGTCCACGAGGTGATAGCGCTCGAGAGTGTCGAGACCCGATAGCGCGGGGCCTGACAGTCGGGATCTCAGCACGGCGTCATAGGCCACCCGGTAGAAACCGACTCCGCCGGCATTGACGACCACTGGCCCCGTCGCACCGCCCCCCAGCCCCAGGCGGTACTCCTCGCCATCGAGCAATACCCGATGCTCCGTTCCGTCATCGCTGCGCACATGCACCGGTATCGCCCAACGCGTCGGCTCGGTCCCGTCATCGCCAACAGCGGAATAGCAGAGCCGTTCCTGCGACATCACGAGGTCGTCGCCGTCGAGGCGCGCACTCACCAGAGGAAAGCCGGGCTGCCAGATCCACGAGTCCATGATTCGCCGGGCGGGGGCTCCGGTGACATCCTCGAGTGCATCCCATAGGTCGTTGGTGTCGGTGGAGCCGTAGCGATGGCGCTCGAGATAGTGAGAAACGCCGCGTCGAAACTCTTCGGGTCCGAGGTACTGCTCGAGCATGCGCAGCAGCGCTCCGCCCTTTTGGTAGGTCAGCACATCGAACATGCCTTCGGAGTCTTCGGGGGAGCGGACCTCGAATTCGACCGAACGCGTCGACGCGAGCGCGTCGACTTCGAAGGCCGCGGAGCGTTCCAGACCGAATGAGGTCCACCGCTTCCACGCCGGGCGGTATGCGTCCACGGCTGCGACTTCCATGAATGTCGCGAAGGCCTCGTTCAGCCAGATGCCGTTCCACCAGCGCATGGTGACGAGATCACCGAACCACATGTGGGCGAGTTCATGAGCGACGACGTCGGCGACGAGTTGGCGTTCGACCTGGGTTGCAGTCTCGGGATCGACGAGCAACAGGTTCTCTCGGAAGGTGATGCACCCGAGATTCTCCATCGCTCCCGCGGCGAAATCGGGCAGAGCGAGAAGATCGACTTTGTCGGAGGGATACGGGATCCCGTAGTAGTCCACGAACCATGCGAGCGACTTCGCAGCCACATCGAGTCCGAAACCGGTCAGATGGCCTTTGCCGGGTACGTGAAGGATGCGGAGCGGTACACCACCCACCTCGACGGGATCGGTGGCTTCGAGAGGCCCGACGACGAAGGCCACGAGATAGCTGGACATGGGCATCGTGGGAGCGAAACGAACGCGACTCCGACCGTCCTCGAGTGTCGAGCGTTCGATCTCGGGTCCATTGGACACCGCGACGAGATCGGGGGCGATCACCAGAGCGATCTCGAACACCGCTTTGAATTCGGGCTCGTCGAAGCAGGGAAAGGCGCGGCGACAGTCCGTGGGCTGCATCTGCGTGGTGGCGATCACACGTAGCTCGCCGGCATCGTCGCGGAAGGTGGAGCGGTAAAAGCCGCGAAGCTTGTCGTTGAGAACTCCCCGAAATGCCACCGAGGTCGACGCGACCCCAGGATCCAGTGGTGTCGCCGTCGTGATGACGAGGCGTTCGGTGGTCGAGTCGAGAACGTGTGACGCCGGGGTGTCGTTCACCGTCACGTCGAGGATCTCGAGTTCATCGGCGTTGAGGACCACCGTGGAGGTCGCCTCGGTCACATCGAGGTCGATCGTCACGGTCCCTTCGAAGGCCCCGGTGTCGAGATCGGGCTGCAGCTCGAGGCGGTACCGCGTCGGCAACACGGTACGGGGAAGGCGATAGGGGTCGAGATCCATCTCTGGGAGGCTAGTCAGGGGGCTTGGCGCCACTAGCGTGGAGATCCGTGACCACGCCGGTTGTACGCCTCGACGGAACCCGTTTCGATGTCGTGGGAGTCGGCAACGCCCTCGTGGACGTCATCGCGCACACCAGCGACGACATGGTGCACGCCGAGGGTCTCGTCAAAGGTTCGATGGCGCTGGTGGAGACCGAACGGGCGCTACATCTGCATCGCCTCGTCGGCCAGGCCGTGCAGATGAGCGGGGGATCGGCTGCCAACACGATGTGTGGCCTGGCCAGTCTCGGCGGTCGAGCGGGGTATGTCGGCAAGGTCGGAGTCGATGATCTCGGTGACGTCTTTGGTCACGATCTCGCCGCTGTCGGGGTGTCGTTCCATTCGGGACGCCGCCTCGAGGGACTTCCCACGGGACGCTGCATCGTGATGGTGACCCCCGATGCTCAGCGCACCATGAACACGTTCTTGGGGGTGTCGTCGTTGTTGGGACCGGAGGATCTCGATGACGAGGTCGTGGCCTCGGCCGCTGTGGTGTATCTCGAGGGGTATCTCTTCGATCGAGATGACGCGAAGGCGGCATTTCGTCACGCTGCTCGAGTCGCGCATGATGCCGGCCGCCTCGTCTCGCTCACCTTGTCGGATCCGTTCTGTGTGGAACGCCACCGCAGTGACTTCGCCAATCTCGTCGCCGATGAGGTCGACGTCCTCTTCGGGAACGAGGAGGAACTGTTGTCGCTCTATCGCACCGACACCCTCGAATCCGCGATCGCTCAACTGCGAGGGTCCTGCCGACTCGCGGCGATCACCCTTGGAGCTCGGGGATCGCTCGTGATCACCCCCGAGGACCTCATCGAGGTGGCGCCCCATCCGGTGGAGCGGGTGCTCGACACCACCGGAGCCGGCGATCTCTATGCCGCCGGCTTCTTGTACGGGATGACCCAGGGTCTCTCCTGGGAGCGCTGCGGATGGTACGGATCGCTCGCGGCGAGCGAGGTCATTTCGCATCTCGGCCCTCGACCCCTCGTCTCACTGGCGGAACTCGCTGCATCCTCGACATGACCCGTCTCCGCTCGGTCGGTCGCGGATGAGTTGCCCACCATCGGGCCTCGTCTCGAACGCCGGCGAGATGATGGATCTCGACTGATGACCCGTCTCGATCCGCAGCGCTGGCTCGACGCCGAACCCGATGAGGATCTGCGCAAGGAACTCGCGCGATGGCTTGCGGACCCGTCGCCGCGGTCCCGGGTCGAACTCGATGCCCGTTTCGCCACCGGATTGCGCTTTGGAACCGCCGGGCTGCGCGCCCCGATGGGTGTGGGTCCCCAGCGGATGAATCGGCTCGTGGTGCGCCGGGCCGCCGCGGCAGTGGTCGACTATCTCCTCGCCACCGTTCCCGATGCCACGCGTCGAGGTCTCGTCATCGGAGCCGACGCCCGGTTCCGCAGCGATGTCTTCGCCGCTGACACCGCTCGAGTCGCGGCGGCTCGGGGAATGCGGGCGATGATGTTCGCCGCTGCGGTGCCGACACCGCTGTGTGCTTTCGCGATCACCGAACTCGGTGCTGCCGGTGGCGTCATGGTGACCGCCAGCCACAACCCCGTCGGCGACAACGGCTACAAGGTGTATCTCGCCACCGGAGCTCAGATCCTCGAACCCGTCGATGCCGAGATCGCCGCGCTCATGGACCGAATCGATCCCGTCGAAGTCGAACTCGCACCACTCGGGCATCCCCAGGTGACCATCGTCGACGACAGCGTCGAGAGGGCCTATCTCGCCCATGTATCCACGGTGCGTCGACGTCGAGATGTCCCCGGCGTCCCCGTGGCCTATACGGCACTGCACGGGGTCGGTGGACGCCTCCTGACAGCGGCGTTCGCCGCGGCTGATCTGCCGGCCCCGATCGTCGTGGACTCTCAACACGATCCCGATGGGAACTTCCCGACCGCGCCGCGTCCCAACCCTGAAGAGCCCGGTGTCATGGACGCCGTGATCGATGTAGCCACCCGCCATGATCTCCCGGTGGCGCTCGCCCATGACCCTGATGCCGATCGCCTCGGCGTCGCGATCCCGACCCGGTCAGGAAGGTGGCGTCGCCTCGAAGGTGATGAGATCGGCTGGCTGCTCGCCGAGCACATCCTCACCACCAGCGATCCCGAGCCCGGCGTCCTCGATGATCGGCTCGTGGTGACCACGGTGGTGTCCTCGTCGATGCTGGCCTCGATCGCTCAGGCTCATGGGGCGCAGTGCGTGGAGACCTTCACCGGTTTCAAATGGATCGCCCAGACCATTGCCCAGCATCCCCAGCGTCGCTGTGTGTTCGCGTACGAACAGGCTCTGGGATATCTCGTGAGCGACCGACCCCGCGACAAAGACGGGATCAGCGCGGCGGTGGTCATGGCCGAGATCGCAGCGCTCTGTGTGGCGGAGGGCCTGAGCATCGAGGATCGCCTCGATGATCTGGCCCGGCGTCATGGACGTCACCAGGTCGCTCAACGTTCGATCGCCGTCCATCCCGACGCCGTGGACGGCCTCCTCGAACGACTTCTCACCACCGAGCTCACCGGTATCGCTCCGGCTCGGGTCGATCATGTCGAGTTCATGGCGAGTGCTCGACTGTTGCGCTGGGATCTGATCGCCCCGACGGGCCGAGTCCGGATCCAACTGCGTCCCAGCGGCACCGAACCTCGGCTCAAGATCTACGGCGAGGGAGTCGACACCGATCCCCGAGAGGCAATGAATGCACTCGCCGCGATCGTCGAGGCGGAGGTCTCCGCGACGTCATGACCCCTCGGTTCTGGCGGCACGCCAGCGGGGTTCGAGCATCTCACGGCGGATCCGTTCTCGCTCGGCAGCATCGACGAAGGCGACATCCAGGGCCGTTCGGGTGACGGATTCGATATCGGCGAGACTCCACGAGAACGTCTCGACGAGCGCGACGAATTCATCGGTCAGCGAGGTTGCCGAGATGAGCCGGTTGTCGGTGTTGATCGTCACCGCGAAGCCTCGCCGCATCAAATCGTCGACGGGATGGTCCTCGAGACGGTCGAACATTCCGGTATCGAGATTCGACCGCGGACAGATCTCGAGAGGAATGCGTTGTGTGTGAACCCGTTGGGCCACGGGACCCCAGGCCTCGAGATGTCGTGATCCCGGTGGGCCCGTCACCTCATCGGCGATGCGAACGCCATGGCCGAGGCGTTGGGCGCCGAGATCGAGCGCCTCAGCGATCGAGGTGACACCGGCAGCTTCGCCTGCATGGACCGTGATGTGCAGACCGTGGTGTCGAGCCTCGATGAGAGCTCCACGGGCCGAGGACAGATCGACCCGGGCCTCGTCCCCGGCGATGTCCACACCGACGACGCCATGCTCCCGCCGGCGACGGGCGAGATCCACGATCCGTTCCGGCTCGGACCCGCCGCGCATCGCGCACAGGATGAGACCCACCTCGACATCAGAGGCCGTGTCCAGGCCGCGTAGAACCGCAGTGACCACCGCATCGAGGTCTGGGGTCGCGCCCTGATGCAGTTCGGGAGCGAAACGCACCTCGGCGTACACCACGCCGTCGGCGGCGAAGTCCTCGACCGCTTCGGCGGCGACTCGTTCCAACGCGTCGAGGTCCTGAAGGACCCCAAGCGTGGTGGCGAACACCGACAGATAGCCAGTGAGCCCTGAACCTTGGGCTCGGCGGCTGATCCACCGGGCGAGTTCATCGGGATCCTCAGTGGGTAGCGGGACCCGATGACGTCGGGCGAGATCGACCAGGGTGGCGGGCCGCAGGCCGCCGTCGAGATGGTCGTGAAGCAGAACCTTGGGAGCTGTTCGGATTCTCGATCGCTGCGGCCTCGGGGTCGTCGCCACCCGGGATCAGGACTGGGATCGACCGCGCTCGGTGATCGCTTCTCGTCGGCGAGCGACGACGTCGGGATCGAACTGCGAGCGCCGCCAGGCGGCGGAGTCCTTCGCCTCGGCCTCCCAGGCCTCCTCGTCGTGGTGGATCTTGGCGTACGTCGACCGAATCTGGCGAACGCCGGTGGGGTCGTTTCCAGCGATGTCGGCGGCGATACGTCGAGTGAAGGGGATGAGCTCGTCATGGGCCACCACATGGTTCACCAAGCCCCACTCGAGCGCTTCGGCGGCATCGAGGAAGTTGCCGGTGAAGCTCATCTCGCGGGCACGGCGCACTCCGATGGCCTGAGGCAACAGCACCGTGAGGCCCCATCCGGGCATGACGCCGACGCGGGCATGGGTATCGCCGAAACGGGCCCGTTCCGAGGCGATCAGGAAATCGCAGTTGAGGGCGAGCTCGAGTCCTCCGGTGACCGCGACCCCGTTGATCGCTCCGATCAAGGGTTTGGTCAGCGCCGGAAACGGACCGCGGTTCCCCGATGCGTTGCGGCCCCCACCTGCACCGCTGCCGCTCATCAGATCGCCGTCGGTGGAGCCGAGTTCTTTGAGATCCAGTCCTGCGCAGAAGGCCGGATCGGTGCCGGTCAAGACGATCACGTCCACCTCGTCGTCGCCATCGGCGGCGAGCATGACTTCGGGCAACAGCCTCAGAACCGTCGAGGACAACGCGTTGCGAGCCGCGGGCCGGTTCAGCGTGATCGTCGCGATTCGTTCGGAAACCTCGAGCAGAACGGGTTCGTCAGACATGGGTCGTCCTCGTTTCGAAAGCGGTCAGGAGTCGTCGTCAGCGGGTAAGAAGGCGAAGTTCAGGTCCCCGAGTCGCACCAACATCGACGCGATCCAGCCTCCCAGATTTCCGAAGTGGTCGTCGAGAAGGGTCGAGGA
>CAYYHU010000038.1:0-17266 GCA_964471865.1 uncultured Ilumatobacteraceae bacterium
TCGGGCCCTGAGTATCCAAGACCCCGATACGCTGGGACTATGGCCAAGACGGATCTTTTCACCCGGTTGCTCGAAGTCGGTGCCCAGGTCGGCGAGACCTCGCAGAAATCAGCCGAACGCCTTATCGCGGATCTGACGGAGAAGGGCGCGCTGCGGCGTAAAGAGGCTGAAGCTCTCGTGGCCTTGCTCGTGGCTCGGGGCCGTGAGACCACCGAACATCTCGTCGCGGTGTCGGAACGCGTGATCGAAGCCCAATCGGCCCGGCTGAGCGGTCGCATCGAGGAGCTGGAACGCAAAGTGGAGGAGTTGACCGCTCGTTTGCGTCGGCGAGGCACCGATGGCGCCACCCCCGCAGCTTCGGCTCCTGCGGCGAAGAAGCCGGCTGCGAAGAAGTCCGCCGCCAAGAAGGCTGCCGCGAAGAAGGCCCCCGCCAAGAAGGCTGCGGCGAAGAAGACCGCCGCCAAGAAGGCTGCCACGAAGAAGGCCCCCGCCAAGAAGGCCGCAGCGAAGAAGCGGTCCAGCTCACCGGCCAACGCCTCGGGAGTGAGCCCGATCTCGTCGACGCGTTCATCTGATTGACGAGTTGTGGGTGGGGTTCGCCGTACTCGACTCGATGTCGAGCTCGTACGTCGGGACCTTGCGACGAGCCGTTCGGAAGCCCATGACCTGATCAGCCGGGGGGTGGTGCTCGTAGGGGGAGTGGTGGCCGACAAGGCTTCGCGCCTCGTCGCCCCCCAAGATCCCATTCACTGTCGCGAACTCCCTCGATTCGTATCTCGGGGTGGAGAGAAACTCGACGGTGCGCTTGACCATTTCGGTCTGTCACCTGCGGGTCTTCGAGTCTTGGATGCCGGCGCGTCCACAGGAGGTTTCACCGATTGCGTGCTCCAACGAGGAGCGCGTGAAGTGGTGGCCGTCGATGTCGGTCATGGGCAGCTCCACGATCGGCTGCGTCGAGATCCCCGAGTCGTGGTGATGGAAGGGTGCAACGTTCGCTACCTGGACCACGACCAGATCGGGGGACCGGTGGACGCGTTGGTCGCCGATCTGTCGTTCATTTCCCTGCGGCTCGTTCTGGGAGCACTTCACGGTGTGGTGGTCCCCGGCGGCTGGATGGTGCTGCTCGTCAAACCTCAATTCGAGGCCGGTCGAGCCGAGGTGAACCGGGGCCGCGGGGTGATCCAGGATCCGGTGATCCATGAGCGAGTGATCACTGAGATGACGGCGGAACTTGAACGTGACGGTCTCGAGGTCGGGGGCTGGGTAGCCTCGGCAATCACGGGAGCTCGAGGAAATCAGGAGTTCCTGGTCCATGTGCGGGTACCGGAGGCGAATCCAAGGTGAGCGGCGAACAATGACCGTGAGTGGTCGGGGAGTGGCGATCCTGTCGCATCACCAGCGTGAGAGCGCGGTGGGACTCGTCGATCGGGCCGTGAGCTGGCTCGGCGCCCATGGCTGCGAGGTATGGCTGCCGCCTGAGGACGCGCACGCGATCGGTCGGGATTCGCTCGCGTCGGACTCGTCGATCGCCACTGCCCAACTCGTGGTGTGTATCGGTGGGGATGGAACCGTGCTGAGAGCTGTGCGAGGCCTCGACGGGGCTCCGGTTCGCATCCTGGGAGTCAATGTCGGGGTGCTCGGCTATCTGACCGAAGTCGAACCCGAAAGGCTCGAAGAAGCACTCGATGCCGCCCTGGCCGACCGATGTCGAGTCGAGGAACGGATGATGTTGTCGGTGGACGTCGTTCGAGCCGGTGGCGGTGTGGAGGGTCCGTGGCGGGCTCTGAACGAGGTATCGCTGGAAAAGCGTGAAGCCGGCCACACGGTGCGCTTGCGAGTGTCGATCGACGGTGAGGTCTTCACCTCCTATCAGGCTGACGGTCTGGTCGTGGCGACCCCGACAGGCTCGACGGCGTATTCGCTATCAGCGCGAGGTCCGGTGGTGTCGCCCGGGCACCGGGCGGTGCTGGTCACTCCGGTGGCACCCCATCAACTCTTTGATCGGTCGCTCGTGTTGCGCCCCGACGAACCCGTCGAGATCGACGTGTTGGAACATCGGATGGTGGATCTCGCCGTCGACGGGCAACGGGTCGCCACCTTGCTCGAAGGCGATCGGGTTCGCACCACTGTGGATGAACAGCCGGCCTGGTTCGTGCGCTTGGGTCCGGATCGCTTTCATCAAGTTCTCAAAGCCAAGTTCCGTCTCACCGATCGGTGAGCGGTGATCAGATGGCACCACGATGCTGACCGAGTTGTACGTGAGCGGTCTCGGTGTGATCACCGAATCCCGAGTGGTGGTTCCACCGGGGCTCGTGGCGCTCACGGGGGAGACCGGAGCTGGAAAGACCTTGATGGTCGAAGCGATCGATCTCTTACTCGGAGGCCGAGCCGATTCGGCGCTCGTGGGACCCGAGGCCGACGAGGCGGTGGTCGAAGGCCGGTTCGTGATCGATGATGACGAGGTCGTGCTCACCCGGGTGCTCCCGCGTCACGGACGCAGCCGGGCCTATGTGAACGGCCGCCTGGCAACGGCTACGGCGTTGACGGAACGCGGTCGATCTCTCGTGGACCTTCATGGCCAGCACGCCTATCAGAGTCTGTTGGCTCGTGAACATCAACGCCATGCCATCGACCGTTTCGGGGGAATCGACCTCACGGCTCTGCATCAGGCGCGATCCGAACTCGTCGCGATCGAGGCGGAACTGGCCAGTCTCGGAGGCGACGAGCGAGCTCGACGTCGAGAGATCGACTTGTTGAGGTTCCAGATCGCCGAGATCGACGCCGCCGCGATCACAGGACCCGTTGAAGACACCGTGCTCGAAGGTCATCACGATCTCTTGTCGAGCGCTGTGGAGCACCGTCGAGCGGGGTGGACGGCGATGACGGCGCTTCGCGATGACCAGGGTGCCCTCGATGCGCTGGCGGCAGCTCGTGCGGCGCTGATGGGGCGGGGACCCTTTGACGACATCGCGCGACGCCTCGAGACGTTTCGCGCCGAACTCGATGATCTCGCCGATGATCTTCGACGGGTGACCGAAAGCATCGATGAGGATCCCCACCGCCTCGCCCAGGTCACCGAGCGGCTGAATCTGTTGGGCGACCTTCGGCGCAAGTACGGCGAGAACCTTGGCGAGGTGCTCGCGTTCGTCGCTGAACAACGTGATCGCCTCGACCGCCTCGAGTCCTATGAGCAACGGTCTCGTGAACTCGAACAGCGCCGTGGCGATGCCCTCGCGGCGGTAGCTGACGCGGAGCTCGAGGTCGGGCGCCGTCGTCGTCATGCCGCCCCCGAGTTGGCCCGCGCCGTCACTGCCACGTTCGGGGCCCTCGCCTTGGGCCATGCCGAACTCCTGGGGATGTGCGCCCCCGAGTCCCAGGATCCTGGGGGTGACTCGGCCTCGTTCTGGTTCCGTCCGGCTCCGGCGATGAGTGCCCAACCGCTGTCGCGCATCGCCTCGGGAGGCGAACTGGCTCGCACCATGTTGGCGTTACGTCTTGTGCTCACCGAGGGCCCTCCGACCTTGGTTTTCGACGAAGTCGATGCGGGAATCGGTGGAACCGCCGCCAGGGCCGTGGCCGAAGCCCTCCATGAGGTGGCGCAACGCCACCAAGTCCTCGTGGTGACCCACCTCGCGCAGGTCGCAGCTTGTGCTGATGCCCATCTGGTCGTGGAGAAATCCCTGGTCGGTGGCCGCGCCGATGCCACGGTGAGCGTCGTCAACGGATCGGCTCGGGTCCTCGAGGTGGCTCGCATGCTCGCAGGCGGCGATCCGACCCCTCGAGCTCTCGAACATGCCCGCGAGGTACTGGGCGCGAGGATCGACGATTCATCACCTGGCTCGGGATAGGGTGAGTTTCCGTCATGGCGACGACTGACGGAGGCCTCTAACGGTGCCCAAGCACATCTTCGTGACCGGTGGGGTGACGAGTTCTCTGGGCAAGGGGCTCACTGCGTCCTCGCTCGGTCGACTCCTCAAGATGCGGGGTCTGCGGGTCACGATGCAAAAACTCGACCCGTATATCAATGTCGATCCGGGCACGATGAACCCTTTCGAACACGGTGAGGTGTTCGTCACCGATGACGGAGGGGAAACCGACCTCGATCTCGGGCATTACGAACGGTTCATCGACGAGAACCTGTCCCGGAACTCGAACGCGACCACCGGATCGATCTATCAGGCGGTACTGGCGGCCGAACGTCGCGGTGACTATCTGGGCCGCACCGTTCAGGTGATCCCTCACATCACCGATGAGATCAAGCGTCGGATCACCCGACTTGCGACCTCTGATGTCGACGTGGTCATCACCGAGGTCGGCGGCACGGTGGGCGACATCGAGATCCTGCCGTTCCTCGAGGCGATCCGGCAGTTCCGCAAGGATTCGGGACGCGACAACGTCTGTTATCTGCATGTCACCCTCGTGCCCTATATCGGGCCCTCCGGTGAGCAGAAGACCAAACCGACTCAGCACAGCGTCACCGAACTGCGGTCCCGAGGCATTCAGCCCGACATCATCGTGTGTCGGTCCGAGCAACCCCTGAGCGACAGCCTCAAGCGCAAGATCTCCAACCTCTGTGATGTCGACGAACGCGCTGTGATCAATGCTGCTGATGCCTCGAACATCTACGAGTTGCCCTTGATCCTCCACGAGGAAGGGCTCGACGACGTCGTATGCGACGTTCTGCGTCTCGAGGCTCCGGCGGATCTGTCGGTCTGGGAGGAAGTGGTCGCCCGAGTCGAGAACGCGACGAATCCGCTCAAGATCGGTCTCATCGGCAAATACGTCGACCTCCCCGACGCGTACCTCTCGGTGGTCGAGGCTCTCAAACACGCCGCGTTCCATCATGGCGATCGAGTGGAGATCGACTGGATCCATGCCGAGGACGTCGAAGGCCTACTTGCGGCCGGTCGCCTCGAAGGTCTCGACGGCATGGTGATTCCCGGTGGTTTCGGGCTGCGAGGTGTCGAAGGAAAGATCGCGGCCGCCGAATACGCCCGGATTAACCAGGTGCCCTGTCTCGGACTGTGTCTGGGGATGCAGGTGATGACGATCGAGTTCGCCCGTCATGTCCTCGGTCTCACCCAGGCTCATTCCACCGAGTTCGACTCTTCGACCCCGGATCCCGTGATCGATCTCATGTGGGATCAACGAGACGTGACCGATATGGGTGGCACGATGCGTCTGGGTGCCTACTACGCGGTGCTCGCTCCAGGGTCTCAGGTGGCTGAGGCTTATGGAGAACCGGTGGTGAGTGAACGGCATCGGCACCGTTACGAGTTCAACTCGACATACCGGTCCCGATTCGAAGCGGCAGGATTCGTGTGCTCGGGTACGTCTCCGGACCAACGGCTGGTCGAATTCATCGAGATCGAGAATCATCCGTTCTGGGTCGGAACCCAGGCCCACCCCGAGTTCAAGAGCCGTCCCGATCGGCCTCATCCTCTTTTCACGGCCTTCACGCGGGCCTCGGCCGAACATCGCCAACAGCAGCGGCCGGTGCTGTTCGATCCTGAGACTCTCGACGTCTCAGGAACGGTCCCGGTGCGGTGACGACCCCGGCCACCCCCGGCTCGGGGGAGGGGGGATCATTTCGTCACCTCGGTGACGACCTGCGATATCAGGGCCGCATCTGGTCGGTGGTGCGAGCCGACTTCGAAGCCCCTGATGGAACGCGTTTCGAACGCGATGTGGTCCGTTCGCCCGGTGCCGTCGGGGTCGTGGCGCTGGAAACTGATGCCGCCGGGCGCCTCGCGGTCGTGCTCGTCTCGCAGTACCGCCCGGTTCTCGACCGATACGTCTGGGAGATCCCAGCCGGAATGCGCGATGTTCCCGGAGAACCCCCTCAGGAGACGGCTCGACGAGAACTCGCTGAAGAAGCCGGGCGCCAGGGAGGCACCTGGCAGCACCTGCTCGACATCCATCCCAGTCCGGGAATGACCGATGCGACCACGATCATCTTTGCCGCGACCGAGCTGATGACGGTGCCGACCCAGGCCCATGGTCCCGAGGAAGAACATCTCGAGATCCTGATCCGTCCCCTCGACGACGCCATCGCCGAGATCGCGACGGGTCGTATCACCGATGCCAAGACCGTGGTCGGTCTGCTCGCAGCACGAGCCGCAATCGATGCCGGCACCTTGGCGGTCCCAGGAGTGTCGTGATCATGGCGACCACCTCGAGGTCCTCACCCCGTGATCCCATCGATGGGCCCGGCGAGTCCCCTGACCTCGCAGTGTCGAACTGGGTGCCATCGCTCAAGGTGGAAGAGTTCTTGACCTGGATGGCCTCGGAACGAGGTCGCGCGGCGTCCACGCTCGAGGCCTACCGGCGCGATCTGTGCGGGTACGAGTCATGGTTGGCGTCTCAAGGTCGCGATCTGGTGGGTGTCACCCCGGCCGACCTGGATGTCTTCGTGGGGCATCGCCGCCGCATGGGGGCCGCGGCTGCGACCGTGGCTCGCCAACTCGCCGCAATCCGCATGTTGCATCGCTTTCTCGTCGACGACGGCGTCCGGGTCGATGATCCGACATCGGAGGTCGAAGGCGTACGGGTTCCCGTCGGGCTTCCCAAACCGCTGTCGGAAGATGACATCGATCGACTTCTCGCTGGAGTCGTCGGGGATGAACCCGTGGCGCGACGAGACCGGCTCCTGCTCGAGATGCTGTATGCCACCGGGGCTCGGATCTCTGAAATCTGTCGGGTCGACCTGACCGATGTCGATCGCAGCGCGCAACTCGTTCGCCTTTTCGGCAAAGGTTCCAAAGAGCGCATCGTTCCCTTCGGGCGCGCGGCGGCAGCGGCTCTGGACGCGTGGCTGTCCCCAGGCGGGCGTGAAGCCATGACGCCACTGCGATGGGCTCGACGTCATGACGCTGAATCTCTGCTGCTGAATCGGCGTGGGGCCCGACTGTCGCGCCAGGCCGCCTGGCAGGTGTTGCGCAGCGTCGCTGATGCCGTCGGGTTACGCGAGGGGGTGTCGCCCCACGTGCTTCGACATTCCTGCGCCACCCATCTCCTCGAACACGGTGCTGATCTTCGAGTCGTGCAGGAACTGCTCGGTCACGCCTCGATCTCGACCACCCAGGTGTACACCAAGGTGTCCCAGGATCACCTTCTCGAGGCCTATCGCATGGCGCATCCTCGAGCGATGCGGGCCTCGACGCCGGGGAATCGACCATGACGACAGCGCGTCATCTCATCGCGAGGTGGTGGGGGATGGTGCGTGGTGGTCAGGTCCTCGTGGCCGACGAGATCTGGGCCGAAGATCATCTCAGCGCCGAGGAGAAGCGTTTGTGGCGACGCCTCGGGGACGCCGATCGCCGCCATGCCGTGATGGTGGCGCGACGCTTCGTCGATCGGGTGTCTGATGCCAACTCGGCCGAGATCGCCGGGGCGTTGCTCCATGACATCGGCAAGGTCGATCTCGGCTGGGGGCCACTGCGGCGAATTCTGGGCACCGTGGGGATCGATCCGAGCCAGCGGTATGGCGATCACGAGCGCCGGGGGGCCGAAATGTTGGCCCGCAGCGGCTCCGATCCCGTGACTGTGGCCCTGGTCGATACCGAACTCGCAGTCGACGACGAGGCGACGGCCTCGCGTCTGGTGGAACTCAGGAATGCTCTGGCCTGGGCGGATCAGATCTGAGCGAATCCCAGCCGGCCGCCGTGACTCACGTGCTACGACCCAGTTGCTACGACCCGGCCGCCGTCACTCAGGCGTCACGATGCGATCAGCGCGGCTCGGCCACGACCATGCGGTCCCATGCCCGATGACGAGGATCGCAGCCTCGAGGAGTCGCTCAGGACTCGAGTGGTAACAGCCCGATCGCCCGGTGGGCACGCTCCAGGGTGGCTGAGGCCACGTGGCGAGCCTTGTCGGCACCGCGGTGTAGCAGTGAGGCCAACTCTGAACGATCCGTCATCAGTTCGTGGTAGCGAGCCTGGATGGGCTTGAGCATCTCGACCACGGCGTCGGCAGTATCGGCTTTCAGCGGTCCGTACTGGGTGTAGCGCTCGGCAAGATCCTCAGGACGTTCCCCGGTGACACCGCTCAGGATGTCGAGCAGGTTCGAAACCCCGGGCTTCTCCGCCCGGTCGTAGCGGACCTCGGCATCGGAATCGGTCACCGCTCGCTTGAACTTCTTCACGATCGCTGAGGGTTCATCGAGCAGGAAGACGCACCCGGCATCGGAGGTCGAGGACTTCGACATTTTCGACGTCGGGTCCGCCAGATCCATCACGCGAGCTCCGGCTCGCGGGGTCACCGCCCGGGGAACGACGAAGGTGTCACCGAAGCGAGTGTTGAAACGCTCAGCGATATCGCGGGTGATCTCGATGTGTTGACGCTGATCCTCGCCGACAGGAACGGCCTCGGCGTCGTACAACAAGATGTCAGCGGCCTGAAGGGCGGGGTAGGTGAACAGGCCGGCCGAGACGAAGTCGCCTTCGCGTCGCGCGGACTTGTCCTTGAACTGCGTCATCCGACTCAACTCGCCGTAACTGACGGTGCATTCCATGATCCAGGCCAACTGAGGATGTTCGGGAACGTGGCTCTGGACGAACACGGTGGAGATCTCGGGGTCGAGACCCACCGCGAACAGCATCGCGGCCAATTCGACGGTTTGATCGCCGATCACCCCGGGTCGATCGATCACGGTCAAGGCGTGAAGGTCGACGATCCCGTGATAGGCGTCGGCCTCGTGTTGACCTTGGACCCAGCCGCGCAGCGCCCCCAACAGGTTGCCGAGATGGACGGCGCCGGTGGGTTGGATGCATGACAGCACACGGGTCATGCGGGCGAGACTACTGCGAGGGCTACGCTTCGACCCATGAGTTATGAGGTCGCGACGCCGGTCTTCGAAGGCCCGTTCGACCTCTTGTTGCATTTGATCCTCAAAGAACAAGTCGACATCCATGAAGTGTCGTTGTCGGCCATCGTGGACGCGTATCTGGCCGAACTCGACCGTCTCCAGTCCCTCGATCTCGACCTCGCCACCGAGTTCTTGTTGATCGCTGCGACGTTGGTCGAACTGAAAGCTCGCCGCCTGCTGCCGGGTCGGGCCGATGTCGATCTCGACGAGGAACTGGCGCTGTGGGAGGAGCGGGACCTGCTGCTCGCCCGACTGCTCGAATGCAAGATGTTCAAAGACGTCGCCCAGGTCCTGAACGGACTGGCATCGGCGGCGGGATTGAGCGTGGCGCGTACAGCTGGTCCCGAGGAACGATTCGCCGAGTTGATGCCCGATCTGCTCGAAGGCGTCACCCCCCAACGCATCGCCGCGGCCTACCGCCGCGCCGTCACGCCTCGGCCCGTACCCCGGGTGGACCTGTTCCATGTGACCCCGATCCGAGCGAGCGTTGCCGATGCCGTGGCCGAACTCGTCGACGAACTTCCCCGCATCGGACGCATCACCTTTGCGGCGCTGACGGCAGATCTGGTGGATCGCATCGAGGTGATCGTGAGGTTCTTGGCGGTGCTCGAGCTGTTCAAACAAGGTCTCGCCGATCTCGACCAGGCCGACCGATTCGCGGATCTGACCGTGACATGGCTGGGGGACAACCAAGGTGATGTGGAGATGGCCCTCGCCGCGATCGATGAGTACGACGGATGAATCACCACCGCGACGAGACCGGTGACCCCACCAGTGACGGAACCCAGGACATGACACCCGACGCGACCAGTGGTCATGCCGGTGATCAGGCCGGCGATCACGTCGGTGGTGACAGCTCCGAACACCGAGACGTCGACCCCGCGCCGGGCGCCGTGATCGACGCCGAGACCGTCCGAGCGCTCGAAGCGGTGATTCTGGTGGCAACCGAACCCGTTCCGCCTGAGCAGCTCGCCGAATTGCTCGAGATTCCCGTCGTGGCGGTGGAACGCCTGTGCTCCCGGCTCGCTGAGACCTACGAGGAGGCCGGTCACGGGTTCCAACTCGCCCGAGTTGCGGGCGGCTACCGCTATCAATCCCATCCGGACGTCGCCGCGTACGTCGAACGGTATGTCCTCGACGGACAGCGGGCCCGACTGTCGGCAGCCGCGCTCGAGACCTTGGCGATCGTGGCGTACAAACAGCCGATCTCGCGTGCTCAGATTGCGTCGATTCGCGGCGTCGATCCCGACGGGGTTCTGCGGACGCTCATCGCTCGAGGGTATGTGGACCAGATTGCTCGAGATCCCGGACCCGGTCAGGCCGCCTTGTTCGGCACCACCGTTCAGTTCCTCGACAAGTTGGGACTCGATTCCTTGGACGATCTTCCCGCGATCGCCGATTTCCTGCCCGGCGCGGATGTCGTCGAAGCGCTCGAGCACGGTCTGAGGGTTCCCGCCGCGGATTCGGGTGCGGTGCCCGAACCGTCATCGCAACCGTCATCAGAGCCGACGGCACCACCTGCTGATGGCTGACGGGTCCGGCTCTGAGCCCCAACGGCCTCTCGAGGCTCCGTTGTGGGAACGCCATAGCGAAGTCACCGAACGAGAAGGGGAGCGGCTTCAGAAGGTGCTCGCTCGGGTGGGATGGGGCTCTCGGCGGGTGTGTGAGGACCTGATCACCGCTGGTCGCGTCCGAGTCAATGGCGAGGTGGCGATTCTGGGTCGGCGCATCGATCTCGATACCGATCTCGTGGAAGTGGACGGGGCACCCGTTGGGGTTCGGCCTGATCTCATCTATTACCTGGTCAACAAACCCGCGGGGGTCGTCACCACGATGAGCGATCCCCAGGGCCGACCCACCGTGGCCGATCTGGTTCCCGGCGCCCCCCGAGTGTTTCCCGTGGGCCGTCTCGATGCCGACACCGAAGGCCTGTTGATCATGACCAACGACGGCGAATTGGCGCATCGCTTGATGCATCCGCGCTACGGCGTCGACAAGGAATACCTCGCTCACGTCACCGGGACGGTGGCCCCGGGCGCTGTGCGGCGTCTCCGCGATGGGGTGATGCTCGACGATGGGATGACCGCGCCGGCGAAAGTGTCTCAGCCCGATCCTGGGGTGTTGCGCATCACGATCCACGAGGGTCGAAACCGCCAGGTGCGCCGCATGTGTGACGCGATCGGACATCCCGTCACCCGACTCGTGCGAGTGCGTATCGCCGGTCTCGCCGACCGGCGGCTGCGTCCGGGGACATGGCGTGAACTCGACGGTGAGGAGGTGCGCGCCCTCGCCCGAGCGGTCGCGGCCCCCTCGAGGGACCGTGACCGGTCCCGACCGGTGTCTGACACCCCGTCACCGCGGTGACCCAGCCGATACGATCGCCCGACGTGACCGCCGCCCGATCCGACGACGACGCTCCGCCGCGGCGGGCGAATGTGGCAGGTCTGGGCCTCATCGGAGGCTCGATCGCTGCGGCGCTGACGCAACGGGGATGGCATGTCAGTGGTGACGACCTCGACGACGATCGGGTGCGTCGGGCCCTCGAGGCGGGATATCTCAGCGCTGGGGGAATCGATCCGGGGGCCGAAGTGTCGTTCGTGGCGACCCCGGTGTCGTCGGTGGCTGACACCGTGCACCGTCTTCTCGCCGAGACGAGTGGTCTCGTGACCGATGTCGGCAGCGTCAAATCCGGGATCGTCGCCGACGTCGACGATCCGCGTTTCGTGGGCGGACACCCGATGGCGGGTAGTGAACTCGAAGGTCTCGACGGTGCCGACCCGGAAATGTTCTCCGGAGCGGTCTGGGTCCTGACCCCGACTGCTGCAACCGCGGATCCGACGTTCTCGGCGGTGGCGAGCGTGGTGGCCGAACTCGGAGCCGAGGTCGTGGCCCTCGACCCCGTCCATCATGACCGGGTGGTCGCAGTGGTCTCCCATGTTCCTCATCTCACTGCCGCCACGTTGATGGGGGTGGCCAGTGGCCGCGCGGAGGAACATGCGGCGTTGTTGCGCCTCGCGGCAGGCGGTTTCCGCGACATGACCCGAATCGCGTCGGGTCATCCTGCGATCTGGCTCGATATCTGTGCCGAGAACCGCGACGCGATCGTTGCGGCTCTCGACGAACTCATCGAGGGTCTCGACACGATGCGGCGCGCCGTTCTCGACGACGATCGCGACCGGCTACTCGAACGTTTGAGCCGGGCCCGGGAGGCGAGAGCGAATCTGCCGACCCGTTTGCGCGACCTGGCCGCCATCACCGAAGTACGCATTCCTATCGTCGACCGTCCCGGAGCTGCAGCCGAAGTGTTCACACTCGCAGCCCAACTCGGAGTCGATATCGCGAGTTTCGAAGTCGTCCATTCGGTCGAAGGCGACCGGGGTGTGATGGTCGTGCTCGTGGAATCCTCCTCGGTGGATCTGTTGCGCGGCGGTCTCGTCGCTCGAGGGTTCCGACCCGCGAGTCGAGCGCTCGAACCATGACGAGTGGTCAGGAGTACGTGGTCGCTCCGGTCTTCGATCATCTCGACGCGACCGTGGTGGTTCCGGGTTCCAAGAGCATCACGAACCGGGCGATGATCTGCGCGTTGTTGGCCCATGGCGAAACTCGCCTCACCGGGATCGCCCCCGGCGACGACACCGTGGCGATGCTCGAAGCCGTCGAGATCCTCGGGGCCGACGTGAGACCCAATGGGGACATCGTGGAGATCGTCGGAGTCTCGGGTCGGCTCGCGCCGCGGCGCGATGTGATCCATGCCGGACTTGCGGGCACCACCTCGCGGTTCGTGACTGCGGTCGCGGCGCTCGGATTGCGCTCGGTGACCATCGATGGTGATCTGCCCCTGCGGGCCCGGCCCATGGAGCCCTTACATGATGCCCTCAGTCATCTGGGGGGCACCCTGGTGGGCCCGGTGCCGGGGAGGGTGCCCGTCACCGTCACCGGACCGGTGTCCGGGGACCGGGTCGCAGTGCGGGGAGATGTGTCGAGCCAGTACGTCACCGCCTTGATGCTGATCGCGCCGCTGCTGCCTCGGGGCCTCGAGATCGAGTTGACCTCGGAGTTGGTGTCTCGCCCGTATGTGGACATGACCCGCGAGGTGATGGGGCGTTTCGGGGTCACCGAGGTCTTCGTGGACGAGGACCGGATACGGGTGGCTCCCGGGCGTTACGAGGGGATCGACTTCGCGATCGAGCCCGATGCCTCCTCGGCGAGCTATCCGCTGGCGGCCGCGGCCATCGTGGGAGGTCAGCTACGGATTCCCGGTCTCAGCCGGCGATCCTGGCAGGGTGACGTCGTCATTCTCGATCTGCTCGCAGCCATGGGTGCCGAGGTGATCGAAACCGAGACGGGCGTGGAGATCCGGTCCTCGGGGGCACCGCTGAGATCGCTTGGTGTCGTCGATCTGGCGGACGCGTCCGATCTCGTGCCGACCGTTGCCGTTCTCGCCGCTTTCGCCGATGGACCCACCACGATCGACAAGGTCGGATTCATCCGGGCCAAAGAGAGTGATCGTCTCGGCGATCTCGCAGCAGAACTGTCCCAGTTCGGCGCCGATGTCCAGGCCATCCCCGATGGTCTCGAGATCCGGCCCCGGCCCTTGCATGGGGCCCGGGTCAGCACCCATCACGATCATCGACTAGCGATGGCGCTCGCACTCGTGGGCCTGCGCATTCCGGGGGTGTCGGTGCTCGATCCCGACGTGGTGACCAAGAGCTGGCCCGATTACTTCGGGTCCCTCATCACCTGGTCGGCGCGAACCCGATAGATCCCAGGTTCCAACGCCTCGTCGTCGCCACGCCTCCAGGGCTCGGCGAGGAGATCGTCGAGGCGCAGTTCGCGACGCCGGCGCGGGCGGTGACGCCACCGGTACGGTGCGCTCCACGCGGCGGTCACCAGACGCGAGACGACCCCTTGGACGCGGCGTTGATCGGCGTCCACCTGGTGGGCGCGCTCCACCAGGGCGGGGTCGAGGACGCCTTCGACCCGGTAGGGAATCGACCCCTCCCAGTGCAGCGAGATCACCCGGTGATCGAGATCGGCATCGAGGAGGCGACCCAGACGCCGCTCGAGACCACTCGCGACGAGATAGTCGTGGATCTCGCCATCGAACCAGGGTGTCGTCTTGGCCTGAAAGACCAAGACGTCGTCTTCGAGGCGACACCACCACAGATGACTGGGAAAGTCGACGATCTTCGCGCTCGCCGCCTCGGGAACCTCTATGTAACCGGCGCGCGCCACACGCGAGATCTCGTCGAGTACCGCCGCGGGATCCGGTACGTGTTCCAGCATGTGGGAACAGATCGCGAAGTCGAAGATGTCGGTGTCAAAGGGAAGCCGCGCCGCATCGGCGTCGAAGAACACTCGATCGATCCGCGCTCGCGACCCTCCAGAACGTTGCGCCGCATGGTCTGAATCGGGGTAGTGGTCCACGAGGACGTCCGCACGCCAATGGGGCTTGTCCCCACTGCCGATATCGACCACCAATGCCTCGGGTCCCACCGGTATCGCAATGCGACGGCGGTGGAACGAAGAAAGCCGGCCCCAGAGTCCCATGCTTCCATTGTCGTGCGCGCGCCGCCCCCGGTGCCACGATGGTGGGATGTCTGTTCGCCACGTGGCCGCGTTCGACTGGGACCGCACCCTCACGGTGCGGGACTGCGTCGTACCGTTCCTGACCCGCAGTGCCGGTCGGGGTCGTCTCGTGAGCGGACTGATTCGTCGCAGTGGGCCCACACTCGCGGCGCTGGCGACGCGAGATCGCGACCGGGTGAAGGCTCTCGCCGCTCGAAGCGCGTTCCGAGGACGTCCCTGGGAACAGATCGCCGACACCGGACGTCGATTCGCGAACGAGGTCGTGGGCAGCTGGATGCGTTCGGACACGATCGCTCGGATGCGGTGGCATCAAGCCCGTGGTGACGCCGTGGTCATCGTGTCGGCCTCCTTTGATGCGTATCTGCGTCCGGCCGCCGAACTACTCGACATCGACGCCGTGTTGTGCACCGAACTCGATGTCGACGCCCAGGGACGCTGCACCGGAGAGTTACGCGAGGGCAACTGTCGCGGCCCGCGCAAAGCCGAAGTCCTCACTCGATGGATCGCTGCTCAGGATCTGGCATCGCCGGCGCTGTGGGCGTACGGCGATTCGGCTGGCGACGACGCGATGCTGGCGATGGCGGATCATCCGGTGCGCGTCGGCGCCCGACCTCTCGCCGCGGTCGGGGCGGCACCGTGAGCACGACTCGGGCGTTCGTCATCGCGTCCCGGCCCCGGCAATGGACCAAGAATCTGCTCGTGGTCACCGCCCCAGGGGCGGCGGGGGCTCTCGGCGAGGGTTCGGTCGCGGTGAGAACTCTGGTGATGGTGGTGGCCATGTGTGCGGCGTCGAGCGCGACGTATCTGGTCAACGACCTTCTCGACCGCCACGTCGATGCCCGTCATCCCACCAAACGCCACCGTCCGATCGCGAATGGAACCCTGTCGGTGGGGCGCGCCGGGTTTGGCGCCGGGGCGCTGATGGTGCTGGCGCTCGTCGCCGCGTTCGCTCTGGATGTCGACAGTGGTGTGGTTCTCGTCGCGTATCTCGTGCTGACTCTCAGTTATTCCGCGGTCTGGAAACACATCGCCGTGGTCGACCTCGTCGCCGTGGCGGGCGGGTTCGTGCTTCGGGCCTTGGCGGGCTCGGCCGCCGGTGACGTCGAAGCGAGCACGTGGTTCGTGATTTTCGTGTCCTTTGCGGCGCTGATGGTGGTCACCGGGAAGCGCGAGGCCGAATTCGTCGAGCTGAGCACCAGCGGTGAGGACCCCACGACGATTCGAACGGCCCTCGGCGCCTACTCGTTGGCGTATCTACGCATGGTGTTGGCCCTCGCCGCGGGAGCCGCACTCGTCGTCTACTGCTTGTGGGCATTCGAATCCGGGGCCTCGAGCACGTCGACGGTTCCCTGGTTCGAAGTGTCCATCGTGCCGATGGTGGCTGCGGTTCTGCGGTATCTCCTCGTGCTCGATCAGGGACGCGGCGCCGCTCCGGAGGAGATCTTCTTACAGGACCGCGTCCTTCAAGGCGTCGGCGCCGTGTGGGCGGTCGTGTTCCTCGCAGGGGTGTACCAATGACGTCTTTCGATGACCGTCTCGATGCGAATGCGAACGGACCGGGTCCCGATGTCGAGTTCGCCAAGACCTGGGATCTCGTCGATGGCGTCCCGGGATGGTTGACTCGAGAACAAGCCGACATGCTCGACGCCGCTGCGCGGGGGTGTCCACGTCGGGGTCGCATCGTGGAGATCGGATCATTCCAAGGTCGCTCCACGATCGTGTTGGCCCGCGCTGCGGGCCCCGAGGTCACCGTCATCGCGATCGATCCCCACGCGGGTACCGATCGAGGACCCGGTGAGATGACCGGATACGACGCGGCTGCCGCCGACGACCATCAGGCCTTTCGGACCCATCTCGACATGGCCGGGGTCAGCGATCTCGTGGAGCACCATCGCATGTTCTCCCAGGATGCCTTGAGTGTGATTCCCGGATCGGTGGATGTGCTCTATGTCGATGGAGCCCATCGTTTCGGACCCGCGCGCGCCGATCTCGTGCACTGGGGTGACAAAGTGCGCGAGGGAGGAGTCATGCTCGTGCACGACGCGTTCTCCTCGGTGGGAGTCACCCTGGCGTTGTTCACAGGGATCGTGGGACGTCGGCGGTGGCGCTACGTGGGTCGACGCGGATCCTTGGTGCGATTCGATGCCGACCGCCCCCGAGGATTCGCACCGGTGGTCCGCGAGATTCTTCGAGCCGCCGCTCAGATGCCCTATTTCGCTCGCAACCTGGGGTTGAAAGTCGTGTTGAGTGTCGGCGGCGGCCGGCTGTGGGAGCGTCGCGGTCGCGAGGTGCCACCATGGCCGTACTGACACCTGTATCGGCCGACGCGGTCTCGGCGGTCCCATCGGAAAGGCTCCACTACGAGGAGTTGACGGGATGGGGTCGCACGCCGCGGTCGACATCACGCGTGATCCAGATCGACTCTCGCCGAGGTGAGGACCTTCGAGGCCATGATCTCGCACGCGGCGCTCTCACTCGAGGACTGGGACGCGCCTATGGGGACGCGGCTCTCAACGGCGGTGGTCTGGTGCTGCGCTTGGATCCGGAGGGGCCGATCGAACTCGATGGGACCACCGGGGTGCTACGCGCCGGTGGTGGGGTCAGCTTCGACAGGATCATGGCGGAGATCCTTCCCCGGGGTTGGTTCGTTCCCGTGACCGCAGGAACCCGAGCGATCACCGTCGGGGGAGCGCTCGCGTGTGATGTCCATGGCAAGAATCATCATGTCGACGGATCTTTCGCCCACCATGTCGTGTCATTCGAGTTGATGGACGTGAACGGTGAGATCCGTACCATCACGCGCGAGAG
>CAYYHU010000039.1:0-16227 GCA_964471865.1 uncultured Ilumatobacteraceae bacterium
GCGAGCAACTTCTCGCTCACATCTGCGAGCGCTCCGCGACCGAACTGGGCGACTTTGCCGGTGATCGTCAGATCGGTGTGCACGGTGCAGGACGTCACGCCGTCGGACACCGACTCGAGCTGAGCCGTGATCAACGCCGAGGCGTTGCCCTTGCCGCCGGTGTCACGGCCTTCGCCTTTGAGCACGGCGCGATGTTGGGCGTCGTCACGTTCCTGGAACGTCGCCTGACCCTTGAACGAGGCCGAGATCGGCCCCACCTTGACCTTGACCATGCCCCGGTAGATGTCGCCTTCGATCTCTTGGAGCTGCGCTCCGGGCAGGCAGGGAGCGATGCGCTCGAGATCGGTGAGCACCGTCCAGGCGTCTTCGAGGCCGAGCTCGACGGTGAATGAGTGGTTCAACTCCATGGTTCCAGGTCCTTTTGGGTGTCGATGTCCCCCGGGTTCCCCCAGCACGGTACTTCCTTGACCAGCTCGGGGCGAAGACGCATCACGACTCGAGCGCCTTCGTCGCCGGTGGTCGGTAACGCCGCCCAGACGGTATCGGCCAGGCGCACCGGATTCCCGCGACGTCCCTCATAGGTCGCCACGGCCAGATCGGCGTCGGTGTGTGCGAGCGCTCGCCAGGTGTCAGGAGGGATCCCCGGCTGATCTCCGAGTCCGACCACGATTGCGGTCGCCTCGCGGTCTCGCGCAGCAGCGACGGCCACTTGAACACTCGTGGCCTGGCCGTGGTGCCAGCCGGGATGATGGATCTCCACCACTCCCGGGGGAGGGTGGGGATCGAGTTCGTCCAGTCGGCGAGCCCCGGTGATCACCACCACCTCGCCAACCCCGGCATCCACGGCGTTGGTCAGGGCGTGGTGCAACACCGTGGCGCCTCGTAGCGGGGCGGCGAGTTTGTGGGTGGAACCCGTGAACCGGCTTCCGGCTCCCGCCGCGAGCACCACGAGCAGAACCGATCCCGAACCCGGGTCGGGCTCGGTCGCGGTCTCGGTGCCCATGGGGCTCAAGGATCGCAGACCCGGCTCGGGACCACACCGTTGCGGTCCGGAGAATCCTCGACTGGTCGCCTCACCAGTTCTCGACGCCTCGGGTGTGATGACGACTGCGAACCATTCATTACGGAATCATGACGAAATCTTTGCGTTCGCATTGCCTATGACGGTTTCATGACAGTACGGTGGCGCTTCGTCACAACCGGACCGGGTCGAAGGACTCCGGGACGCGCCCACAGCACGGAGGTGCCCGTGACGGAACTCACCACCCCGACAACGACCCGCCCGGACGTCACGGCGCCGACGCGCATGACGGTCTCTGAGCCCCCCGAGGCCCGGGTCCGCGTCCGCTCGTTGGCGGTGGCCGTGGCCGTTGCGGTCCTGGCCTCGGCGTTCGTGCCGTGGGGCAGCGAATCAGCATCGGCGGACTCGGTGGTGGCCCCCGCTCCCCAGAGCGGATCCGGAGTCGGAGTGGTCTCAGCTGCCCCCATGGCGCTGTCACGGGCGGTGACCAGCCAAAGCGAGGACCCCGTCGCTGTCGATGCGGCTGCCGCATATCGCTCGTTGGCGCTCGCTCGTCGTTTGGGGTCCCGGGTCGAACCCCTCGGTTACGAAGAACTCAGGGACCGGGTGGCAGCGGGGGTGGCGGAACGTCTCGAACTCGACCCGAACGAACTCAGCGCCATCTGGTCCGGTACCGCTCCTGAGCGACAACTCGCGTTGTTGGCCGGGCTCAGCCAACTCGGGGTCCCCTACAAGCGGTATGGGCGCACCCCGGGAGTCGGACTGGACTGTTCGGGTCTGACCTCGTTCGCGTGGTCGATGGGAGGACTCGAACTGCCCCGATCCTCACGGTCTCAACGCCGCGTCGGTGACCAGGTTCCCGCCGCCGAGGTCCAACCTGGCGACCTCGTGTACTACCCGGGTCACATCATGATGTCGCTGGGAGTTCCCGGAGCGATCCTGCATTCTCCCGAACCCGGTCGCACGGTGACGATCAAACTGTCGCCTGAACGCAAGTACCGGCGCTGGTCCCATGTGGACCCCTTGGCCTGATCGATTCCGATCCCAACTGCGTCGAGGCGCCGCCACACTGCGACTGAAGCGAGTCCGAGGCGCTCAGTTCGGGTCGTGAATCGGACCCGCCACCGCGGACAGTGACCGCGAGGACCGTCCGGTGCGCCGAGCGATGATCTCGGCACAGATCGACACCGCGGTTTCCTCAGGGGTGCGACCACCGAGATCCAATCCGATCGGTGAACACAACCGGGCGAGATCCTCATCGCTCGAGACCCCGGCGTCGATGAGACGTTCGAGACGACGTTCGTGCGTGCGTCGAGATCCCATCACCCCGATGTAGCCGACTCGGGTCGAAAGGGCTCCCGCGATGGCGGGAACGTCGAACTTGGGGTCGTGGGTGAGGATGCACACCGCGTCGCGGGGTCCGAGTTCTTCACCGCGCCCCTCGAACATGGCCTGAGGCCAGGTCACCACCACCTCATCGGCCATCGGGAAGCGACGTCGGGTGGCGAACACTTCGCGCGCGTCACAGACCGTCACCCGGTAGCCGAGCACCTTGGCCACTTTGGCGAGAGCGGCAGTGAAATCCACAGCTCCGAAGATCCACATCTGAGGGGGTGGAGCAAAGCTCTCCACGAACACCCGAACCACGTCCCCCGCCGCACTGGTGTTGGCGAGATCCTCGGGTGTCGCCTGGCCTTGGGGTCCGTAGTGACGCACTCCCGAACGTCCAGCATCGAGTTCGCCCAGAGCATCGCGGGTGACCACCCGGTCCAGTTCGGGGTCCCCCAGGGTGCCCACCGGATCCTGATCGGGTCCGATCAGCAGGCTCGCGCCGATGGTGGGGCCTTCGATGATGGTCGCGAGGGCCACGGGCCGTTGGGCGCGCAACGCCTCGTCGAGGTGGCGATAGAGGGAACGGTCCATGGCAGGTCAGGCGTCGTCGGGTTCGAGGGTGTCGAGGAACAGATGAATCGTGCCCCCACAGGTGAGACCCACCGCGAAGGCTTCGTCATCGGAGTAGCCAAAGGTGATCACGCCCGGAGGACGTTCACCCGCCAAGAGCGCCAATGCTTCTTGGACCACGGCACCTTCGACACATCCTCCCGATACCGAACCCACGACCTCACCGGAGTCGTTCACCGCCATCGCAGCACCCGGTTCGCGAGGGCCCGACCCTTCGAGGTCCACGACTCGGGCGATCGCCACCCGATGGCCGGCTCCCCGCCAGCGGTCCAGGTCGTCGAGTAGATCCTTCATCGCCAACTCCTCGCCGAGATCGTCTCGGCCAATCGTTCGAGGGCATCCACGGAATGACCCTCCACGAAGTCATCAACATAGGGCAGAGCTGCCGCCATGCCACGCGCGAGGGGGGCGTAGCCGGGGGTCACCTTGAGCGGATTGACCCACACGATGCGATCAGCGACCCGCGACAGACGCGCCATCTGTTCAGCGAGCACCTCCGGGGCGCCGCGATCCCAGCCGTCAGAGAGGATGACCACGATCGCTCCGCGCGCCAGGCCGCGAACCCCCCAGTCGTCGTTGAAGATCCGCAGACCCTCACCCAGACGCGTACCGCCGCTCCAGTCCACGACCCGCTCCGCCGCGCGCGCCAGGGCCCGGTCGGGATCTCGGGTGGTGAGCTCACGGGTGAGTCGCGTCAAACGAGTTCCGAGCGCAAAGGCTTCGACGCGTTGACGACCCGCGACCGCGGCATGCACGAACCGCAACAGCGCCCGGGCGTAGGGCTCCATCGATCCCGAGACGTCGAGGAGGACCACGAGGCGTCGCAGCCGTAGACCGGGATCGCGATGGCGGGGTCGAACCGGTTCACCACCAGCAGCGAGTGAGGCTCGAACCGTGCGGCGCAGATCGGGTCGCGCCCCCCGTCCCCGAGTGGGAACGAGACGAAGCGAGCGCCGCGGTGGTCCTGCGAGGCGCAACTGGGCCATCAACGCCTGGCATTGGACGAGTTCATCATCGGTGTAGGCGGCGAAATCCTTGTGGCGTAACACCTCGACTGCGGAGAACCGCAGCGTCAGGGTCTCGTCCTCGTTCGCTTCGGCTTCACCCTCATCGCCATCGCCGTCATCATCGGAATCGAACGCCAGAGTCAGGGTTTCGGTTTCGGGTTCATCCCCGCTGGTGGTGCTCGAGCGATGCTCCCAGAACACCGCGAACGCTCGATCGAACATCGCCACGTCTTCGATTCGGCGCACCAGAGTCGTTCGTGCACTCCAATAGACGGGATCCCGCTCGGTGATACCCACGCGAGTCAATGCCTCGGCGAAGGTGATCACTGCGTCGCTGGGAGCCACGAGTCCCACGCCGCGAAGAATCCGGGCGAACGCCACGGCCATCTCCTCGGGCGAGGTCACCGAATCGGCAGAGTCCGACACATCGGGCGTCGTCGGAGGATGAGTGCTGAAGGACACGACAGGCGCCGGCGTCTCAGCCGTGGAACAGTCCCTTGTCGAATGCTTGGCGGATCAGGTCGGCCACCCCGTGCTGATCGACACGCTCGTGATCCTCGCGGTATTTGAGCACCGTCCCGAGAGTCGCGGTGACGGTTGCTTCGTCGAGACGGGTCACGCCGAGTCGACCCAGCGCTCGAGCCCAGTCGATGGTCTCAGCCACTCCGGGCGGTTTGTAGAGCTGCAGGCCTCGCATCGCTTCCACGGCGGCTGCCACCTGTCGGGCGAGATCTTCACCGATATCGGGAACTCGCAACCGCACGATCGCCACCTCCCGTTCGAACGAGGGGTGATCCACCCAGTGGTAGAGGCATCGCCGTTTCAAGGCGTCATGAACATCGCGGGTTCGGTTCGAGGTCAACACCACGAGCGGGGGAACCTCGGCCCGAAAGGTGCCGAGTTCGGGAATCGTCACCTGGGCATCGGAGAGCACTTCGAGGAGATAGGCCTCGAATTCGTCATCGGCTCGGTCGATCTCGTCGATCAACAGCACCGGCGTCGGACCGGTTCCCGAAGCGATCGCGCGCAGGACCGCCCGCCGCAACAAGAACCGTTCGTCATAGAGCTGGTTCTCGAGGGCCTCGGTGCCCACAGCCGCGGCTTCGCCTGACGCCTCGGCGGCTCGAAGATGGAGCAACTGGCGCGAATAGTCCCAGTCGTAGACGGCCTGTGCGACGTCGATGCCCTCATAACACTGCAGGCGGATCAACTCACCGCCGGTCCACCGGGCCAGCACTTTGGCCAGTTCGGTCTTACCGACCCCGGCCTCACCCTCGAGAAGCAGAGGCCGGCGCATGGTCATCGCCAGGAACACCGCCGTCGCGAGACCGGTATCGGCGAGGTAGCCGTGACGGCTGAGGGCATCCACGACGTCTGTGACCCCGCCCAGGGCCTCGGCCGTGGTCGCATCGTCGGTCACGGTCGGGTTCGCCGGGGGTGGAAACGACATGGTTCCACAGCGTAGGGCCGATCCCGCCCTGGTGATCCACCGTGCGGGCTGACAGGCTGAGTCCGTGAACGGTGCGGTATGGGATGACGAGCTCGCGGGATGGCATCTCGGACTGTGGAGCCGCCATGCCACGACCGCGGCCGTCGAGTTCGTCGACCGTCGCAGACCCGAGGTCGCAGTGTTGTGCCGTGACATGGTGCGCGCCGGAGACGGATTCGTCACGTTCGTGGCTCGTGACGAACTCGGTGACGCGGATGCCTACGGATTCGTCGTCGACGGTCCGCGAGGGGATGAGGCCCATGGGGCTGGTCATCGTTTCGATCCCGCCAAAGTGCTTCTCGACCCCTACGCCTCGAGGGTCTGGTTTCCCGCGGGTCACACCCGTCGTCTCGCCCGGCTTCACGGCGCTTCGACTCGAGGTCACGCCCCTCTCGCCGTCTTGCCTCCACCCACCGGGGAGCCTCGAGCGATACCCCTGGCTACTCCGATCGATCCTGGCACTCGAGTGATTCTCGAAGTCCATGTGCGCCAGGCCACGATGCTCGATCCTCGGGTGCCCGTGGGGGAGCGGGGAACTTTCGCCGGTCTGGTCCATCGTCTCGACGAATGGCGCGAACTCGGAATCACCACGATCGAGTTGATGCCCGTCCAGGTGCAAGACCCCGACGAGGGGTCGGCATGGGGCTACATGCCCTTGGCTCTGGGGGCGCTCGATCCTCGCTTGGGGTGTGACCCTCACCAGGATCCCACGCCCGAGTTCGTGGCGTTCCTCGACGAGGCCCATCGACGGGGTCTCGAGGTGATCCTCGATCTGGTCGCCAATCACACCACCGAAATCGACGACTCCGGCCCGACCTACAGCCTGCGCGGCATCGACGCCGCCTCCTACTACCTCCGTGACGCGCATGGGCGACTCGTGGACGATGCCGGATGCGGCAACGTGGTGCGTGCGGGCCGGCCCGAAGTCGGTGGGCTGATCGCAGCGGCGGTGCACCGCTTCGCCGACTGGGGCGTCGACGGCTTCCGTTTCGATCTGGCATCGATCCTGGGCCGCGACGCGCACGGGCAATATCAGCCCCGCTCCGTGCTGCTCGACGATCTCGCGGCGTTCGCCCATCACCGAAGGTTGCTCATGATCGCGGAACCCTGGGATCTCGCCGCCTACGAGGTCGGAGACCGGTTCCCTCAACGCGAGATGGCCCAATGGAACGACCGGTTCCGCGATCAGGTGCGGGGATGGTTGCGTGCCGAGACCGGCCTCGCGTCGGTGATGACGACCCGGTTGGCGGGCAGCACCGATCTGTTCGGATCGGATCCGGCACTCGGACCGATGCATCGCAGCGTCAACTTCGTCACCGCCCATGACGGCTTCACCCTGTACGACCTCGTGGCCTATGACGCGAAGCGCAACGAGGCCAACGGGCACGCGAACACCGACGGAGCCGCCGAGAACCATTCCTGGGGTTGTGGCCACGACGGCGACGAGGACGTCCCCGACTCGGTGATGAGGCTGCGACGCCGCCAGATGCGCAACGCTCTCGGGTTGCTACTGCTCGCGAACGGCACCCCGATGATGGTCGCGGGTGACGAGACGGCCCGCACCCAACTCGGCAACAACAACCCCTACAACCACGACGGTCCCATGGTCTGGCACGACCCGGTTCGCGCCGCGACGTTTGGTGATCTGCGGCGCTATGTGATGAACCTGGTGGCTCTGAGACGGGCATGTCCCCAACTGGGCCGTCTCGGGGGATGGGGCGATGCGGTCACCTGGCATGGCGTCCACGGTCCCGTGGATCTCGCCCATCATTCCCACAGCCTGCTCGCTCATGTTCGCTCGGGTCACGGTGACGGATCCGGTGACGTGTGCATCATCACCAATCAGTTCTGGGAACCACTCGAGTTCTCGCTCCCGGATCCCGCCGGCTGGCACCGCATCGTCGACACCACTCTCGATCCCCCTGATGATGCTGTCGAGATCACCGCTGCACCCCGACATCATCGTCGCCACTACGTCGTGGGCGATCGATCTCTGGTGGTGTTGTGGCGACCCGGTTCGCCTCGGTGACGCGACCGGGGGTGCCTGATTCCTGTGGTGACGAGATCAGTGGATGAGCCCGCAGGTGCGGGCTTCGGCTTCGAGCGAATCGCGAAACGCCGGATGAGCGATCGCGATCAGTGCCCGAGCGCGTTCGGCCACGGTCTTCGCGCGCAGCTCCGCGACCCCGTATTCGGTGACCACGTGATCGACGGTGTTCTTGGGTGTCGTCACGACCTCTCCGGGAGCGAGCCGGCTCACGATCCGAGAGATCGACCCGCCATGCGCGGTGGAGGGCAACACCACGAAACCCTGTCCGCCTGCAGATGCAGCCGCACCTCGAGCGAAATCGGCTTGGCCGCCTGAGGAGGACCAGTACTGCCCGGCGATCGTTTCTGAGGCGCATTGGCCCAACAAGTCCACGGCCAGCGACGCGTTGACCGACACGAAATTCGGTTCGAGCGCGATCTCGCTCGGATCGTTGACGTAACGGACCGGCCAGAACTCGATTCCGCCGTTGTCGTGGCAGAAGTCGTAGACCCGCTGCGTTCCCAACGCGAAGGTCGCGATCACCTTCATCCGGTTGTGGGCCTTGGCGACACCGGTGACGACCCCGGCCTCGATCAAGTCGATGACCCCGTCCGACAGCAATTCGGTATGAACTCCCAGATCGCGGTGACCCGACAGCGACTCCATCACCGCGTTGGGAATCGCGCCGATACCGGTCTGGATGGTCGCACCGTTGGGGATGCGCTCGGCCACATAGGCACCGATCCGACGATCGAGTTCTTGAGGTTCGACCGGTTCCACCTCGACGAGAGGAACATCCGCGCCGACCCAGCCCTCGATCTGGGAGATGTGGATCTGGTTGCGTCCGAAGGTGTGAGGCATGGCCTCGTTGACCTCGACCACGAACCGGGCTCGCCCGATGAACGATGCCGTGTAGTCAGCGGAGACCCCGAGTGAGAAGTTGCCGTGACGATCCGGCGGTGACACCGATGCCACCACGAGTGGGTCGGGACAACGCCTCGTCATGATGTCGTACACCTCAGAGAAGTGGTTCGGCACCAGATCGATGGTCCCCGCTGCGTAATGAGGGCGAGCCACATGGGACAAGAAATACGACACGTGGCGCAACCGGTCCCCGTAACGGCCATCCATCATCGCTCGCTCATGCAAGGCATGCATCTGATGGACCCGCACCCCTGACAAGGAGTCACCCGCTGCGTCGATGGCGCCGAGCAACGTCGTGGGCTCACCATTCGCGATCGGCACGATCACGTCGGTGTCAGCACCGATGTGATCCACAACGGCCTCAGGCGTTGCCCATCGACGCGCAGCCAGGCGCCCATCCAGCGTCAACTGTCGAACCCCAGGCCCATCCGATCCATCATGCGCAGCCACCGATTTCGATGTCCAGTTCGGTCTTCGCGATCCATCGACCATCGGGTGGCTTGGATACCGAGGAAGCGGAACGGTTCGGGAGGAAACGGCACCGGCTTCTCCCGCACGAACCGGGTCAGCGTGGCGCGTGACCGCCGGCCGTCGAGCAGGTCGAGCAACACCTCGCCGCCGAAACGCGATGCGGCCGTCCCGAGCCCGGTGTATCCCACGGCGTACGCGGCGCGGCCTTGGAGAGCTTGACCCCAAAACACACTGAATCGTGAACAGGTGTCGATCGCTCCACCCCAGGCGTGGGTGAACCGGATCCCTTCCAACTGGGGGAAGGCTTCGAAGAAATGAGCCGAGAGTTTCGCCCAGGTCTCGGGTCGGGATTCGAGTTCGGGATGCAGTTTGCCGCCCCAGTAGTACATGGCGTCGTAGCCACCCCACAGGATGCGGTCGTCTTCGGTGAGGCGGTAGTAGTGGAACTGGTTGGGGATGTCGGTGAGGCCTTGTCGTCGCGTCCACCCGATCGAGGCCCGCTGCTCGGGGGTGAGAGGTTCGGTGGTCAACACGTAGTCGTAGACCGGAACCACGTAATACCCGACTCGGCGCAGCAGGGGTTTGAACGCGTTCGTCGCCAACGCGACCTTGGCGGCTCGGACCCGGCCGAGGGGGGTCGTGATCAGGACTCCGACTCCGTCACGTTCCACACCCGTGGCCTTGGTGTCTTCATAGATGCGCACACCGAGCGATTCCGCGGCCGCTTTGAGACCCCACACCAGTCGGGCGGGATCCACGAGAGCCGCGCGGTGGGTGCGCCACAAACCCGCCGAATACAAAGGCGAGTGGACCTCGGCTTGCATCTCGTCGCGGTCGAACCAGATCGCTCGCTGACCCAGCCGACTCAACTGCTGATATTCCTCGCGCAACTCGTCGACATAACTCGGCGGTGACAATGTCGTGGCGACGTCGATCGCTCCGGTGCGTTCGTAATCGCAATCGATGCCGTAGCGGGTGATCGCGGCTTCGATCTCGTTCAGGTTCGACAGTCCGAGTTCTTCGAGGGTGCGGATCTCTTCGGGGAAGCGGCTGAGACCGTTCGCGAGACCGTGGGTGAGGCTCGCATCCATGAAACCGCCGTTGCGGCCACTGGCTGCGGATCCGACCTCATGGGCTTCGATGAGCACGATGTCTCGGGACGGATCACGTTCTTTGGCGATGATCGCCGTCCACAGTCCGGTGTAGCCCCCACCCACCACACACAGATCACAGTTCTCGGTACGCACCAACGTCGGATTCGAATCCGGTTCGTCGACGTCGTCATACCAATACGGATAGGGATCGGCGTCCGCGATCGCTTCGAGATGCCGGGTGTCGACGCTGGCGTCGTCCATGTTCTCACCACGTTTTCAGGGTTGTTCGTAGCGTACCCGAGGCTGTGACGGCTCTCCGTTAGGGTCCGAGGTCATGGATCTGGGCATCACAGGACGTCGAGCGGCGGTGGCAGGAGCCTCGGCTGGACTCGGTTTCGAAACCGCACGGGCACTCGCGAACGAAGGGGTCGCAGTCGCGATCTGTGGTCGTGACGCCGGGCGGATCACCGCCGCGGCCGAGGCGATCGGATACGGATGTGTGCCCTTGGTCTGTGATGTGAGCGATGCTGGCGGCGGTGCCCGTTTCGTCGAGATGGCCACCGAGGCTCTGGGCGGCGTGGACATCCTCGTCGCCAATGCGGGGGGTCCTCCGCCGGGCAACTTCGCGTCGACGCCTCTGGATGCGTATCAGACCGCGTTGGATCTCAGTTTGATGTCGGTGGTGGGCATGTGCAGCGCTGCGGTCCCCGCGATGCAGCAACGCCGATGGGGGCGCGTGCTCGCGATCACCTCGGTGTCGGTTCGCCAGCCCATTCCCACGTTGATCCTGTCGAATACGGCTCGGGCCGGGGTGACGGGCTTTTTGAAGACCCTCGCGCTCGAGGTCGCCCCCGACGGGGTGACGGTGAACTCGATCCAACCCGGACTTCATGCCACCGATCGTCTACGGGGTCTGTACCCGGGTGGGGACACGAGCCAACTCGCGGTGACCGTTCCGGCGCGAACCGTGGGAGATCCGGCTGATTTCGGTCATATGGCGGCGATGTTGTGCAGCGAACACGCCCGGTTCACCACTGGCGCCCATCTCAACGTCGACGGAGGCTCCTACGCCGGTCTGCAGTGACCGGCGTCGATCTCAGGCGCCGGTACGAGCGGCTTTTTCGGCTTCGTAGTCCGCGATCGCGGTCAACTGGGCGCCCAGGGTGGCGTCCACCCATTTCGATCCGGCGCCCACCACCGCGTCGTAACTGGCCTGAGGTGCGAGCGCGGATCCGGTGACATGGGGCATGACCCGATCCGCGAACAACTCATAGGACCGCAGGGTCGCAGGCCAATCGGCGAGATCGGCTCCGAGGAACAGATAGCAACCGAAACCGCCGGTGGCCTCGGTGAGACGTTCGATCTGAGCGATCGCCATCTCCGGGGTGCCGATCACCATGCGGCCGGATTCGTTGGCCTGATCCACCCATTCGTCGAAGTCGGTCGGGGGCGGCGGATCATCGGGTCCGCCCACGGGAATGATGTGGCTGAGATAGTCGAAGATCCATCGCAGCCCGTAGCGACAGTTCTCTTTGGCCTTCTCCACGGTCTCCGCGATGTGCATCGGGCCCATCAAGCGCACCATGGACCGGTCGACGCTGTGGCCGTGGAGCGCGGCCTCGTCCTCCCAGACCTTCAAGTTGTAGTCGAGCACCCCGAACGCGGCCGGTTCGGTCGCGGCGATGGACAACAGACCCACCCCGTGACGTCCAGCGACTTTGGATCCTGAGGGAGACACCGTGGACGCGACCGCGATCTCGAAATCGCTGTACGGCGCGATCTGCAAGACCGCGTCGTTACAGGTGAACCAGTCGGTGGAACACGTCACCGTTTCGCCTCGGAACAACCGCATGATGACGTCGAAGGCTTCGACCATGCGCGGACGTTGCGTCATCGGGTCGATGCCCAACATGTGGGCATCCGAGGTCAACTGGCCCGGTCCGGCTCCGAACATGACTCGGCCCCGTGTCAGATGGTCCAACATCACGATCCGGTCCGCGAGCATGAACGGATGGTGATAGGGCAACGAGGACACCCCGGTGCCCAGTTTGATGTGGCGGGTGCGCTCGGCGGCCGCCGCGATGAACACCTCGGGTGAGGCGATCAACTCGCTGCCAGCGGAGTGGTGCTCACCGATCCAGGCCTCGGCGTATCCCAGTTCGTCGAGATGTTCGATCAGTTTCAGATTGCGATGCAGCGCCAGAGTCGGGTTGATTCCGGTGCGATGCATCGGCGGCATGAAAATTCCGAACCGCATCCCCCGGGATCGCGGTGGTGTGATCCCCGATGTCGACATGACCGTCATGACCCCTCCCTGATCCTGCTACCCCGATGGGCGAGTCCATTCGGCGTGTACCGCGCCCCGTAGAGACCGGTGATGGACCTCGACCCGTCTCGAGAGTCTGTCACGCGTCAGAGGCGTCGGGCAGAGGCGAGAATCGGATCGCTCGCCCATCCGGCATCGGGGTGCAGGATCGCAGCGATCGTCTCCACACCGTCTACGAGCCGGGGCCCGGGCCGCACGATGATGCCGTTCGCGTCCAGGGCCCAGACCGGCACGCCGATAGGGAGATCGTCCACGACGCTCGCAGCGAGATCGGCAGCGCCGTCGAGGTCGAACCCACAGGGCGCCACGAGGATGACATCGGGTTCGACAGCGGCGACCGCTTCCCAGGTCGTGGGGACCGAACGCGCCCCGGGGGAGGCGAGAACCGGTTCACCGCCGGCTGCGGTCACCAAGTCGGGTACCCAGTGCCCTGCAGCAAAGGGTGGGTCGGTCCACTCGAGTACGAACACGCGGGGGCGCGCTCGACCGGCCACGATCCGAGCGACGGTGGCGAGACGAGCTTCGAGCGCAGCGACGAAAGCGGCGGCATGTTCACCGATGCCCGCAGCCTCTCCGACGGCGCGGATATCGGTGAGAACGCCCGCGAGATCGGTGGGATCCAGCGTGACCACCGGGGCATGACAGCCGAGATGGTTCAAGGCGGCGTCGGCATCGCCCGAAGGCAGTGCACAGACCCGGCACAGGTCCTGGGCGAGCACCAGATCGGGATCGCAGCGCGCGAACGCGTCGAGATCCACCTGATACAGGGGCTCGCCGGCTGCCACGGTGGCGCGCACCAGATCATCGATGGCAGCGGGATCGAGTCCGGCGGTATCGAGACCAGTGACGACGATCTCTCGATCCATACGAGCCTCAGTGGGCTCATCGCATTCGAACGTGACTCCGACGACAGCATCGCCGAGTCCGAGAGCGAACACGATCTCGGTGGCCGAGGGCACCAGCGACACGATGCGCGTCGCTGGTGCGTTGGTTCGTCGGGAAGGGGACGAGTCGCCCACGATCTCGCTACGAGGTCGCGATCAGGACGAGGCCGCTTCGAGCGCCCGCCGCACCAGAACCTTGGCGAGATGGGTGCGGTACTCGACGCTCGCGTTCAAGTCGGCCTGGGGATCGGCGTCGGCAGCTGCGAGTTGCGCGGCATCGTTCACCGAGGCTCCCGACGCCAAGGCCTGGGACACGCTCGATGCGAGGATCGGGGTCGAGCCCATGTTGACGAGCGCCACACCCGAGTCGCCGTTGCGGCGCCAGGCGGCGACTCCCACGATCGCCCAGTCCTGGGCGCGGCGGTTGAACTTCTGGAAGCTCCACCCGGCTCCGGCCATCTTGGGCACCCGGATCTCGGTCAGCATCTCGTCAGGTGCGAGAGCGGACTCCAAGAAGCCCTGATAGAAGTCCGCAGCCGCGATCTCCCGAGTGCCCGAGGGCCCTTGGGCGACATAGGTGGCGCCCATGGCCAGGGTGGTGGCGGGCAGGTCCGAGGCAGGATCGGCGTGGGCGATGGACCCTCCGATGGTGCCACGGTGACGAACCTGGGGGTCTCCGACATGGCCAGCAGCATGAGCGAGCAGTGGAGCGTGTTCGGCGAGCACCGGGGACTTCTCCACGTCCATATGCCGGGTGAGGGCACCGATCGCGATGTGGTCGCCGGCATCACGGATGTAGGACAGGTCCTGGACCCGGCCGATGTCGATGAGGACCGATGGCTGAGCGAGGCGAAGCTTCATGAGCGGCAGCAGGCTGTGACCGCCCGCGAGGAACTTCGCGTCCTCTCCATACTCGCCCACGAGGGCGATGGCCTCAGCCGCAGAAGCGGCCCGCTGATAATCGAAGGCTGCGGGGATCACTGACTACCTCCCAAGGTGTTCGGGACAGACTGTAGAACGGACCAGACGGTCTGTGGAGATGCGGGCATCGGAACATCGCGAATTCCCAGGTCGGACAGGGCGTCCACGATGGCGTTGATGACCGCCGGAGCGGCTCCGATCGTGCCGGCCTCGCCCACACCTTTGACCCCGAGGGGGTTGGTGGGAGACGGCGTGACCGTGTGATCGGTGATGATTCCGGGGACGTCAGCAGCCGATGGCACCAGGTACTCCGCCAGCGTCGAGGTCCGCAGGTTGCCGTCGGCGTCGTAGACGGCTTCTTCATAGAGGGCTTGTGCGATGCCCTGCACGACTCCACCGTGGACCTGACCTTCGACGATCAGCGGATTGATCTGGTTTCCGCAGTCGTCCACGGCCACATAGGACACGAGGTCGACCTCACCGGTTTCGGTGTCCACCTCGACGACACACATATGGGTTCCGAACGGCCACGAGAAGTTCGGCGGGTCATAGGTGACATGGGCTTCGAGGTTGGGTTCGACACCCTCGGGGAGGTCATGGGCGGTGAAGGCCTCGAACGCGATCGCCGCGAGGGGCATCGTGCGGTCGGGGCTGCCGGTGACCGCGAAGGTTCCGGCTGCGAACTCGAGGTCCTCGGGTGCGCATTCGAGACGATGGGCCGCGATGAGACGGGCCTTGTCGAGAACCCGATCGCAGGCCATCGCGATCGCGACCCCACCCACCGCGAGGCTGCGGGATCCGTAGGTGTCGAGGCCCAAAGGACTGATCGCGGTATCGCTGTGGAGCACGTCCACGTCCTCGGGATCGACTCCGAGGCGATCCGCGACGATCATCGACCAGGAGGTCTCATGGCCTTGTCCGTGAGGGGAGGCCCCGGTGACGACTTGGACCTTGTTGGTCGCGAGGATTCGCACCGTGGCAGCCTCCCAGCCTCCAGCGCCGTAGTTGAGCGAGGCCAGAACCCGGGAGGGAGCGAGACCGCACATCTCGAAATACGACGAGATGCCGATGCCGAGGCGTTTGGTCGATCCGGGCACGTTCTGAGCGGCTTGGCGGGCTCGAAGCCCCTCGTAGTCGATCCGGGTTGCCGCCAACGTCGCTGCCGCATCATGGTCGCCCGAGTCATAGACGAGACCCGAAAACGCCGTGTACGGGAACTGGTCGGACCGGATGAAGTTGCGCCGACGCACCTCGAGGGGATCGATTCCCATTTCGCGGGCGAGGGAATCCATGGCCCGTTCGATCGCATAGGTCGCTTCGGGACGACCAGCGCCTCGGTAGGCGTCGGTGGGTGTCATCGTGGTGAACACCGACGTACAGGAGAAGTCGTAGGCCTCGGGGATGTCGTAGACCCCGGCATACAAGAAGGCTCCGAGCAGGGGAATGCCCGGGGTCACGAGTTGCAGATAGGCCCCCATGTCCGCGAGCAGGCGCACCCGCACCGCGGTGAGGCGCCCTTGGTCGTTGGCTGCGAGTTCGATGTGTTGGATCTGGCCGCGGCCGTGAATGGTGGCCTGGGCGTTCTCGGATCGGGTTTCGACCCAGCGCACCGGAACTCCATGGCGTCGAGCGAGCGCCATACACAGCAACTCTTCGGCGTAGACGTTCAGTTTCGAACCGAACCCGCCTCCCACCGAGGGAGCCACGACTCGGACCTGGTGTTCACCGATCCCCAGGGTCAACGCCGCCATCACTTTGAGGATGTGAGGCACCTGGGTGGCCGAGTAGAGCGTGATGTCGCCGCCAAAGGGCTGCGGAACCGCCGCGACCGCCCGGGGTTCCATCGCCATGGGGATCAGACGTTGTTGCACATAGCGCTCCGACACCGTGTACGCAGCCTCGGCGAATGCTCGTGCCACGGCCTCCTCACCGACTTTCAATTCCCAGGTGTAGGAGGCATTGGTCCCCAGATCCTCATGGATCACCACGCGATCCGACAGCGCATCCTCGAGATCGGTCACCGCTGCGAGCGCCTCGTAGTCGACGATGACCAACTCTGCGGCGTCTCGGGCCGCGACCTCCGAGGTCGCGACCACTGC
>CAYYHU010000040.1:0-7043 GCA_964471865.1 uncultured Ilumatobacteraceae bacterium
CCGATGCGCGGCGGTGCGCAACGCCACCGTCAGGCCGAACTCGTCGATCTCGGCGGGGCTGGACGAGGCCACGGCCCAGGCTCCGATCCATCTGCGAATCGGTTCGATCAGACGATGCCGCGCCGTTGGCGACAACAACTTCGAGTCCCGCAGTCCCGAGGGTGGAGCCGCGGTGTCGAGAGTCATCACTGCGACCCCGACGGTCACCGGGCCTGCGAGCGCACCCCGTCCCACTTCGTCACAGCCCCCCACGAGGCGATGACCTCGAGCCAGAAGTGATCGTTCGACCTCATCGGTCGCGTCCTGGCGTGGTGACGTCACGGGTCAGCGCAACACGATGCCGACACCACCAGCCTCGACATCACCCACCCGCCACCAGGATCCCGAGGCGACGAGATCGCTCGCCAGGTCTGGGGTCACCGCAGCGAGCAGACCACCCGATGTCTGGGGATCGAGACACAACGCCAATGCCGCGTCGGTTCCCTCGGCCGCGTCGAGAGCGTCCACGACGTAGGCGAGATTGCGGTCATGGCCTCCGGTGCGCACCCCATCGGTGGCCAGACGCCGAGCCCCGGGATAGCCCTGAAGCGATTCCGCATCCACGACGAGTCGCATGGCGCTGCGCTCCGCGATCTCCCATCCGTGGCCTCCCAATCCGTATCCGGTGACATCGGTGACGGCATGAACGGCGTCTCGGGCGGCCACGAGGGTTTCACTGGCCTGACGATTGAGGGTTCGCATTCCCTGAATCGCTGCCGCTTGTTCATCCTCGGTTCCCGCGGCGAGCACGAGACCGGTGCCGAGAGGTTTCGATGCCACGAGCACGTCCCCGGGGCGGGCACCGCCTTTGCGCATGACCCGGTCCGGATGCACCACTCCTTGCACGGCGAGTCCGAAGATCGGTTCGGGGTTTCGGATCGTATGACCGCCTGCGACCACACCACCGGCTTCGGCGACCACCTCAGCAGCGGCATCGAAAATCGCGGCGATGGCCTCGGTGGGAAGATGTTCGGGAAATGCCGCCACGTTGAGAGCCAGCACCACGCGTGCGCCCATCGCGAACACGTCGCTGCAGGCGTTCGCAGCGGCGATGGCCCCGAAATCCGCTGGATCGTCCACGAGTGGCGGGAAGAAATCCGTGGTCGATACCAATGCGGTGTCCTCGCTCAACCGGTACACAGCGGCATCGTCGAAGGGCGCCAACCCCACCACGAGTTCGCCACCGGGCATCGGACCGAGGTCCTTGACCAACGACGACAGCAGCGACGCCCCCCATTTGGCGGCGCATCCACCGCAACTGGTCCACTCTCGGAGCCGAAGACCATCCATGACCGCACCCTACCGATCCGCCACCGGCCCCTGGGGCCTGGACATGCCAGGATCGACTCATGTCGACATTGGCACGCGATCTCTGGCGGGTGGTGGAGCCGTTCCACCAACTCGCGTACCGTTCTCCGGCCGCGACCCAGGCCTATGGCGATCTGGGGTTGGTGCGCCCCGATCAGCAGTACTTCGCCAACCGTCTCGCAGCCGCCGGGCCCATCGGGGCGCAGATGGCGGTGGCGTTGCTGTACGGCTTCGCTCCCCGCTACGTCCAGGGTGCGGTTCCCGAGATCTGGGGTATCACGACACCGGCGGCGGTGAGTGCGGCTCGGGCCGATGCCGCTCATGAGACTCTCGTCGAGGTCGTCGAACCGGTGGCTGATGTCGAGATGCTCGATACAGCGGCGCGAACCGCCCGCCGGCTCGTGGATGCAACCGACCTCGCGGGCCGTCCCCTGGCGGCTGCGCATGCCGATCTCGCCTGGCCCGCCGTGTCAGGACCGATGGGATCTGCGATGGTGCTGTGGCATGCCTGCACGATTCTTCGTGAACACCGCGGTGACGCTCATTGGGCGATCACCTCGGCTCATGAGATCGACCCGGTGGAATGCCATGTGCTCCACGCCGCGGATGGTGCGATGCCCCCAGAGTTGCTGCAACGAGTGTCGGGATGGGACGACGAGGCCTGGTCGGCAGCCTCTCACCGCCTCATCGAGCGAGGTCTCGTCACCGGTGACGGAGCCGAGATGACCCTGACCAACCGGGGTCGGCAGTGCAAATGGGATATCGAGCATCACACCGATCGCGAAGCGGGCCGCTCCATCGCCATCGTGGGTGACGCCGAGGTCGCGAACCTGATGGCGGCCATGCGTCCCTGGGTCGATCAGATCATCGGCGCCGAGGTGGTGGGAGCATGGAAACTACGGGAGCAGTTGTGGAGGGATCTGGGGGATCGCCCTCACTGAGGTCCCGGCGCCGGGCCTCGGCACCGGGGGGCACACCCAGCAACGCTTCACCACGCACCTCGGTACTCGACCAGTGCGGATCGAGCCCACCGCCCTCCATACGCCATGGCGACGAGTCCGAGCCACCGGTGACCTCCCACAGCACCGCTGGACGTTCACCGTGCCATCGCAACGCGTACGACAGCCGCCTCCCGCCGCCCACCACCAGGCCATGAGCCTCGATCGCAGTTCCGAACCAGGCCGGATCCAACCCCTCGGGCATCAATGCGGCTCCAGCTCCGGAAAGGGTTCGAGCGAATCGATCCTCGATCGCCATGGTGGGCAGTGATGTCGAGGCGGCATCGGGAATGCCGGTAGCCACCTGAGCGAGGATCGCCTCGAGATCCCCGACGGCTCGATCCTCACCGGCGGCTTTCAGCGTGGCGGCGGCGCGAACGAGGATCCCATGATGGCCAGGTAATGGAGTCGAGCGCCGGCGCCGTGACAGTCGACGCGGCCCTCGCGTCGTAGTGGTGCGCACCACGGCCGCGAGATTGGCAGCGAACTCGTCGGCCCAGATCCCGAACGAGTCCCCCATGGCGATCCGTTCGATGAGATGGCCGAGCACCACCACCGGGTCATCCGACGGATCCACCGGGGCCAGGACCCATTGGCTGCGAACCCGTCTCAGTTCCTCCTCCACCCGATCACCAGCGACACTGATCCGCGACACACGATCGGTCGCGCCCACCCAGCCTCGTACGAGGGCGTCGAGTTCGGGCACGTCGCCGGGCCACGACGGGCAGCGCTGTGGATCATGAGCGACCACGACCGTGGCCATCGCCCGATGGCCCACCGGTACCACGACGGCATCCGAAGCCGGCGGAGCCCCAGGACCCGGACGCGGCGCGGTCGAACGCGAGGCGAGAACATGGCCGCCAGCAACGGCGACAGCGATGGCGGCGGGGGACTCGTTGCGAAACTCGAACACGGTCAACCCAGCGTGATCCGGGGCCGCTCCGACTCGGGCGATCACATCGCCTCCGGGAATCCTCAAGCGCGTCTCGACCACGGGGACCCCGTCCACACAGTGTTGACGAACCCCGGACTCGCTCATGGGATCGTGCCAACGGTCCTCGGCCGCGACCCACCATGACGTCGAGGGTGAACCATCCCAGGGCCGAACCTCGCCTCCAGGGGACACGTCCGCTCGCCACGGGTGTCCGAGACTTCCGATGACCGTCATGAACCGACAGTCAACCGGGTCCTCAGTCGAGCTCCGACCTCGCGTCGCGTCCCATGAGCCGTAACAAGGCGTCTGCGGCGGAACGACCCTGGTGACATACGGCGACGACTTGTTCCGTGATCGGCATCTCGACCCCGTGACGGCGGGCGAGATCGAGCACCGACGGTGAACTCTTGACACCTTCGGCGACCATCGACATCGACGCGAGGATCTCCTCGATCGAGCGTCCCTGACCCAAAGCGATCCCGACGGCGGTATTGCGGCTTTGTCCTGATGAGCACGTCGCGATGAGATCGCCCATTCCGGCGAGACCGGCGAAGGTTTCGGGATGGCCTCCCATGGCCACTCCGAGGCGCGTCATCTCTGCGAGACCCCGAGTGATCAACGTGGCTCGGGTGTTGTCGCCGAAACCCATGCCCTGGGCCATTCCCGAGGCGATCGCGATCACGTTCTTGACGACCCCTCCCACCTCACAGCCGACCACGTCGGGATTGGTGTAGATCCTCAAGGTGGGTCGGGTGAAGATCCGTTGGAGTTCGCTCGCGATGACGTGATCATCGATGGCGACCACGCTCGCAGCAGGCTGGCCTCGCAGAATCTCGCGGGCCAGATTCGGACCGGTGAGAACCGCCACGGGATGCCCTGGGATCTCCTCGGCCACGATTTCACTCATCCGCTTGAGCGAGGCCCGCTCGAGGCCTTTGGCCAGACTCACCACCGGCACCCAGGCCCGCACCCGGCGCGCGGCGTCTATCAGGACATCGCGAAACCCATGCGATGGAACCGCCATCACCACGACATCGGCTCCCGCCACGGCGTCGGCGAGATCGCTGGTCACCTCGAGACCCTCGGGGAGTTCGTGATCGGGCAGATATCGACCGTTTCGCCGCGTGGAGCGGATCTCGGTGACGAGATCAGGGTCGCGAGCCCACAACCTCGTGGGCGCGTTCGCAGCCGCGAGTGCCGCCACGGTGGTCCCCCAGGATCCCGCCCCGATCACGGCGACGTTCATCACCACGGGCAGGACACTACAGCGGTTCCCTCGTAGCATGCCCCCGATGTCCGCGACTGGCGCCTCGCGCTCCTGGGATGGGGCCCACCAAGAGGAACCAAGCGTTGCGGTACTGGTGCCGATCAAGTCCCTCGAGCGCGCGAAAGGTCGCCTGGCGGACCGCCTGGATCATGCCGCCCGTCGAGAATTGGCCCAGATCATGGCCCGAGGCGTCATCGCTGCGGCGTCTCCAACCCCGTGTTACGTCGCCTGTGATGACATCGATGTGGCTCGACAGGCCGAATCCTGGGGAGCCGAGGTCCTGTGGTGCCCGGTGTCGGGACTCAACGAAAGCGTCACATATGCCACCGCGAGTCTTCGGGCTCGCGGCGTCGATCATGTCGTCATCGCCCATGGTGATCTTCCCTTGGCCCCGGCGACGGCTCCAGGAGGTTTCGATCCGTTGGTCGCTACCGGTCGGGTTCGCCTCGTCACCGATACTGCCGGGGACGGCACCAACGTGTTGTCCCTGCCGCTCGCGCATCCCTGGACGTTCTTTTATGGTCCCGGTTCTCGCGCGCGTCACGTCGAGGAGGCAGCCCGCCGGGATCTACCCATCGAGGTGATCACTCATGATCTGCTCTCCCAGGACCTCGACACCCATGCCGATCTCGACATGGTGACCACCACCTTGCTGACCGACGAGGATCTCGCTCGCCGCTGCGACGATCTCACCCGCCTTCTGCGAGCGCAGTCCCCATCTCGTCACCACCCCTGAGCGAGGACCTGATGATCCGCTTCCATCCCAATGAACCCGGCCAACCCGTTCCTTCGGAGGGAACAGCCCTCACCGATTGGAGCTGCGACCTTGCGATACCAGCCTCGGCACTGGCCATCGGAGCCCACCCCGACGACGTCGAGTTCGGATGCGGAGCGACCCTCGCCAAATGGGCTGCGGCGGGATGCGTGGTCCACATCCTGATCCTCACCGACGGCTCCAAGGGAACCTGGGACCCTGATATCGATCCCGACCTACTGCGTCGGACCCGTCGTGAGGAACAACGCGATGCGGCCCGGCGACTCGGAGCGACGGGTGAGGTGATGTTTCTCGATGAGATAGACGGGGAACTCGAATCCTCACTGGCGCTGCGACGAGAGGTCATACGCCGGATCCGAACCGTGAGGCCCGTCGTCGTGCTGGGGCATGATCCGTGGCGGCGCTATCGCATCCATCCCGATCACCGCCAGGCCGGCTGGTTGGTCTGCGACGCGATCGCCGGGTCGCGAGATCCGTTGTTCGACCCCGACCCGACTCTGGCGCATCACCGGGTGAGCACGGTGTTGTTGTGGGAGGCCGACGCTCCGAATCACGTCGAGAACGTGACCGGCCACGTCGAAACGAAGCTGTCAGCCCTCGAGGCTCACGCCAGTCAATACCGCTCGACGATGCGCGCTGAGGGCGAGGACGAGATGGAAGCGTTCCGTCATCGCATCCGCGAGCGGCTCATCGGCCTGGGCCGACCTCATGACATGGGCTCAGCAGAGATCTTCGTGCGCCTCGACGACGTCTAAGGCGACAACTCCCGTCGTCGGGAGCCCCTCAACCTCAGGATCCCAGCGGTTGACGACCTGAGCCTGGCGGACCTGCGAAGGCTTGCGCGATCGGCATCCAGTCGAGGGCCGCGTCACCTCGGATCTCCAGAGTGGTGTCGTCGAGATGTCGACGCTGGGTCACCACCAGACAGAAGTCCAGTGCCGATCCCTGGACCAACGACTCTCCGGTTGCGCCTTCGTTCCAGATCCACGTCTCACCGTCGGGTGCTGTCAACTCGACTCGAACCTCGGTGTCGGGAATCGGGCGCTGATTCACGAGATAGGCATAGGGACGGGCCCGGACACCGATGTGGGCGATATGGCGCAGTCTCGAACTCGCCGGCGGCGTCACTGCGATGGCGTCCGCAATGTCGTAACCGTGAGCCCAGGTCTCCATCAGCCGCGCCGTGGCGGAACTCTTGGCCGCCATCGCGGGCCCGTACCACGGGACCCGCCGGCTGGGATCGGTAGCTCTGGCGACGTCCACGAGATGGCGACGCCCCTGGCGCCAACTCTCGAGGAGCTCCGCACCCGACATGTCGCTCGCCGCCTCGACCGAGGGGTCGACACCGCGAGCGATCCATGACTGCGTGTCGGCCGCGAACGCGTCGGGATCCGTCATCGACAGCGCCGCACGCACGTCGAAGAACCACAGATGACTGATCTGATGCTTGAGCGACCATCCCTCAGCCGGGGTCGCAGCGCACCATTCGTCTTCGGACAGGCCCGACACGATCGCGTCGAGGGCCTCGTGTTCAGCAGCGAGGTCGTCACAGAGAGACTCCATCGGGTCATTGTGACCCTGACGCGCCCTCCGTGACGACCTCGACGCCGTTGCGGGGTGTTACTTCTTCTTTGCGGCCGGCTTCTTCGCCGCAGCCTTCTTCGCGGCCGGCTTCTTCGCCGCAGCCTTCTTCGCGGCCGGCTTCTTCGCCGCAGCCTTCTT
>CAYYHU010000040.1:7143-16181 GCA_964471865.1 uncultured Ilumatobacteraceae bacterium
CCTTCTTCGCGGCCGGCTTCTTCGCCGCAGCCTTCTTCGCGGCCGGCTTCTTCGCGGCCGGCTTCTTCGTGGCAGCCATGACTGGACCCTCCTGGTGTACCGCGGTCAGCGGTTGGGGTTGAGATCGGACTTCAGTTTGGAACTGGCGCTGAACTTCAACGCCCGCGAGGCCTTCACCTGGACGGCCTCACCGGTCTGGGGATTGCGGCCAGTACGGGCGGCGCGCTCGCTGATGGAGAATGAGCCGAAACCGGGCCAGGTGACCTTGTCGCCTGACTTGGCCGAGCTGACCACCTGATCGAGGAACGCATTGATCACTTCTTCGGCCTTGGCCTTGCTCACGTCGGCACTCGCAGCGACTGCTGCGACGAGGTCTGCCTTGTTCATGTTGATCGATCTCCTTCTGTTCGCGCACTCAGCGCCGCCGCGTATCAGACCTGCTCTGAGCCAATAACGCAAGCACCTTATTATTTGCATCTGCAAATGTAATTCTGAATCATGGCTCGCTGGAGCCCTCGATGACGTGCTCGGAGTCTCGAACCCACGACTTCGACACGTCCATCGAGCCCAACGGCGCCCCCGGTTTGCCCAAAGTCGAGACCCACACCGATACCAGTCCCCATCCTCACCCCGGTGGAGCGACGGCCCTGCCGGCATCACAACGATCGGGCTCCGGGGCCTCGACACCCGATCACAACCCCCTGATCACTGAGATGTCACGGTGCCGACACACCCCCGTCATCGTGGGACTTCGATCCGTTTCGATATCCACCCGCGACGTTTCGGCATGCGCTAGGAACAGGTGTGCTGTGGCGCTGCGACACCCGAGCACTCGAACAGTTGGCCGGCCTGGCCGCCTGTGCGGCCGTTGTCGTCCCCAGCATGCCGACGTGTCTCGAGATCGGAGTCTCCTGTGACCGCACCCGAAGTCCGTCCCCGCTCGTTCGTCTTGGACACGAGTGTGTTGTTGTCGGACCCCCGAGCCATCGAACACTTCGATGAGCACCATGTGATCATTCCTCTCGTGGTGCTCAAAGAGCTCGAGGCCAAGCGCCATGACCCGGTGCTGGGACCGAATGCTCGAGCCGCGCTGCGGTACCTCGAGGAGCTCCGCACCCGCCCCGATGCCGATCTGCGCGCCGGAGTCGCCATCAACGACATGGGCGGCACCGTGCGGATCGAGATCAATCATGTCGACACGAGCCATCTCCCCGACGCGGTCCGCCTGGATCCCTCGAATGACACGCGGATCTTGAGCGTCGCTGATGCGCTGCGCCGAGAAGGCCTCGACACCACGGTGGTGTCCAAAGATCTCCCCCTGAGACTCCTGGCTCATGGTGCCCTGGGCATCCCGGCCGAGGAGTATCGACGCGAGCAGGTCATCGACAGCGGATACACCGGGATGATCGAGGCCGATGTGGACCAACCGTGCCTAGACACCCTCTTTCGAGACGGAGTGGTGGAATCTCTCGGTCTCGACGTCGTTGCTAATACCGGGGTGATCGCGATGTCACCGTCGGCATCCGCGCTCGGTCGAGTGGATGCCGACAAGAACCTGAACCTCGTTCGCGGCGACCTCGAAGCCTTCGGTATTCGGGGACGCTCAGCTGAACAACGCATTGCGCTCGCCCACCTTCTCGATCCCGAGATCGGCGTGGTGTCCCTGGGCGGGGCGGCAGGCACCGGTAAGTCGGTTCTCGCCTTGGCCGCAGCCCTCGAACTCGTCCTCGAGCAACGTCAGATGAAACGCATCATCGTGTTCCGCCCGATCATGGCGGTCGGCGGTCAGGATCTCGGCTTCCTACCCGGCACCGAGGACGAAAAGATGGGTCCATGGGCGGCTGCGGTCTTTGATGCGTTGCGAGCGATCACCAGTGATCACGTCATCGATGAGATCCGCGACCGGGAACTCCTCGAGATCCTTCCGCTCACCCATATCCGAGGCCGCACTCTCACCGACAGCATCGTCATCCTCGATGAATGCCAGAACCTCGAAGTCGGATCGATCCTGACCGCGATCACTCGCCTCGGCCACAACAGTCGGATCGTTCTGTTGCACGATGTGGCCCAGCGCGACAATCTTCGAGTCGGTCGCCACGATGGCATCGCTGCGGTGGTGGAACGCCTCAAGGGCGATCCACTCTTCGCCCATGTGACCCTTACGCGATCGGAGCGCTCACCGATCGCGGCACTGGCGAGTCGATTGCTCGACGACGGCCGTCTCTGACTCCGGCGCTCTCGCAACTGCCCTGTCGACACCGAACCGAGACCGGTCGTTTCTGGTCTCGAGACGAGCCCGATCGCCAGCGGCCAGTTTTAGTGTGAAATTGCTTGCGCACTGCTGCGAACGTGATTAGTGTTAAATCCACGCAAACCCCCCCGTGGAGGCACGATGACGACGCTCGAGGAGTTCAAGCAGCAGCTCACCGGCGGTGAAGACTGGTTTGATCACGCCAACTGCAAAGGGCGGACCCAGTTGTTCTTCCCTCCTCGGGCCGAGCGGCCCCAGGCCCGAGCTCGCCGCGAGGCCCAGGCCCGACTGCTGTGCACCGCTTGCGCGGTGCAGGTTTCGTGTCGCAGCTTCGCTCGCGACAACCATGAGTACGGCTACTGGGGCGGCGAAAGTGAAGAAGAGCGCCATTTGGCCGGCTACACCGTGGCGGCACCGATCGGCGTTCGGGCTCGTTCGGCAGGGCGTAGCGCCTGACATGCTGGGCGGTCATGAGCCGCCACGACGACACCAGCACCTCCGGAGCAGTGGTCTCGGCGTTCATCGCTGCCATCGAGCGTAAAGACATCGATGCGGCGTGTGAACTCCTGACCGAGGACTGCGAGTACGACAACGTGCCCATGGGCAAAGTTCATGGGCGCGAAGCCGTGGCCTCGTCGCTGGGACCCTTCGTATCCATATGCGCGGGGATCGACTGGGTGGTGTACCGCCAGGTGGGCCGCGATGGCGCCGACGGCTCGGGAACCGTGATGAACGAGCGACTCGACCGCTTCGAGATGCCCCAAGGGTGGGTCGAAGTACCCGTGGCTGGAGTGTTCGAACTCGTCGACGGAAAGATCGCGTTGTGGCGGGATTACTTCGACGAGGCCACGTTCAGGTCCCAGACCGCGCCGCGGAGTTGACGCACGGACATCACCACATCGGCGCACCCCACCACTAGGGTCGCGATCAATGGCAGTCCCCTCCCCGTCCCACCAGAACGAACCCCGCCGAGACGAGGTCCTGTTCGCCGTGGTCGACGTGGAGACCTCCGGACTGAACCCCACCGATGACCACCTTCTTCAGGTCGCGGTCGTGACCGTGGATCTCGAGGGTGTGATCCATGAACGATGGTCGAGTCTGGTGCGTCCCCCACGGGGGATCTGGGGACGGGTGGGTCCCACCCATATTCACGGTCTGTCTCGATGGTCGATGTTGGGATCCCCCCGAGCGCACCAGGTACTCCCCGACATCGCTCGCCGTTTCGAGGGGCGCGTCATCGTGGCTCACAATCTCGGTTTCGATCTGGCCTTCTTGCAGGCAGCCGCCGATGCCACCGCCACGGCCCTGCCCACCACACCTGTTTTGTGCACTCTCGAATTGTCTCGGCACCTCGACCGCGGGCGTCAGTTGCGGCATCGACTCGGCGATATCTGTGAACGTTACGGGATCGCTCTGGACCGGCCCCACGATGCTCTGGCGGATGCCGAAGCGACCGCCCAGGTTCTCATCCGACTGCTCGGCGAAGCTGGAGTCGAGAACCTCGACACCTTGACCCAGCTGATCGCAGCTCAGTCCGCTTCGTCGTAACGCGCCAGGATGTCTTGAGCGGTCCTCGCAGCCAGGTCCTGCCATCGAGGTGGCGACACGACCTCGACAGAGGGCCCCAACTGCACGAGAAGCGAGGCCAACCAGTTCTCACTGGCCACCTTGACCGTCGCCTCGACCCTGCCGTCACCCAGGGACGTCACCGTGGCGTCCACGATCGTGTCGAAGAGCCAGGCCATCGACTCGTCCACCCGGACGCGAACCTCCTCGACCTCGACATCGGTGAACCACGCGGGTCGGGGACCATGGCCTCGGGGATCGAACCAGTCCGCGGTGGGTTCGAAATCCACGATCCGATCGAGGCGGAACACGCGGGGTTCATCACGAGTCCGGTCGAAGGCCCAGAGATACCACGCGCCGTGCTCGGTGAACACTTGCCGGGGTTCCACCAGCCGTTGGCTCGTTTCGCCGGTGGATTCGGCCACATACGTCATCTGCACCACGACCCCGTCTCGCACGGTCTCGGCGGCGCGATCGGCGAAATCGGGAGCATCGAGATCCACATCGATCCCTTCGACCACCACGATCCGCGACAGTTTGTCCACCGCGGTCGCGAGCGCCCCGATGGGATCAGCCCCCGGGGTCGACTCCGCTGCTCGCGCCGCAGCGACCAGGGCGAACGCTTCGGGAGCGGTGAGACGCAGAGGTCGGGTGAACAACCGGGGCACTCCGATCGACACCTCGTCATCATCCACGATCACATCGATCAACTCGTCGAGATACGGCGGCATCCCACACATCGCTGCGAGTTCGAGATCGGCGACGAGTTCTGTGACCGACAATCCGAACCGCCGAGCCATCTCCGATGTCGCGACCTGTTGACGCTCCGCCAACCAGGGCAACATCACCAGCAATCGTTGGAGGCGTTCCTCGGTGGACCTCGGCCCCCGGCGAGACGACGCCATCAGCGGCCGCCTCGGGCGAGCGCGGAAAGCCATTCGACGATCTCGGTACGGATCTCGGGGGGAGCGATCACCTCGGCATCGGCGCCCATCGACAACAACCAGGACCGGAACGCCGGCCGATTGATACAGGGAACCTCGACGAGGACCGAGTCGCCGTCGGTGACACCTGCCGGTGACGATCCTCGGGCTTCGAGCAGGATGCGAGCCCGAGCCACGCCGACGCGCACCGTGGCGGTGGTGGGTCCGTCACCAGGGTCACCCACCGCACGGCCATCCGCGGGAAAGGCATCCGCAGCCCGAAACCCGACCGGACGTTCAAAGGATCCAGGCTCACTCGCCCGCATCGTTGCCGGGGTGATCCGGTCGAGGCGATAGGAGCGAACGTCGTCGTGGGCGGTATCTCGACCCACCACATACCAGTGCCCGTGCCGAGACAGCAGTCCATAGGGCTCGAGCTGACGCGAACGGCCTCGATAGTCGAAATCGAGTACGCGGCGATCGGCCACGGCTTCGTAGGCCACCGGAAGATCCGAATGGGCCGGCAGGATCGCAGCGACGCCGGAGGCCGGATCGACGGGATCGTCATGGGCGCGTTCCAACTTCCACCATGCCTCTTCGCCCCACCGGGTGCCCAGATGCACCGTCGCCAAAGCCATCTGCACCGCCCGGCGTTCCTCGTTCGTGAGATCCACGTCGGCGAGTTCGTATTCGGAGCGATCGACCCAGTAGCCGGTCTGTCCCGCCTCGGAACCTCCGAGTACCTCCTGGCGGATCGGCACACCCTGAGATCGCAGGATCGCCTTGTCGCGTTCGAACGCCGTACGCCGGGCCTCGGCCCGGGGCGGGTACTGCTCGGTGAGTTCTTGCGCGATCTGGTCCAGCGTGAGGGGACGGCGCGTCTCCAGCAGTAACGCCAAAAGGTTGGTCACCCGCTCGAGTCGGTGCACACCCGAAACCTAGCGGCGTGAATCCATCCACTGGAGCGCCGACCGAGTCCCGGGATCGAGATCGTCGCGCTGGGAGGGATCGGCAAGCGCCGGACCGATACGAGTCGCAAGCTCCTTACCGAGCTCGACTCCCCACTGGTCGAAACTGTTCACCCCCCAGATCAGACCCTGGAACGCGACGAGGTGTTCGTACAACGCGATGAGATGTCCCAACGTGCTCGGCGTGAGCGACTCCGCCAGGATCACAGTGCTCGGGCGATTACCGGGGAACACGCGATGAGGAACCTGCTCGGGTGACACCCCGGCGGCGATCACCTCGGCCTCGGTGCGTCCCGCAGCCAACGCCCAGGCTTGAGCGAGAAGATTGGCGACGAGAAGATCCTGATGGTCGACGAGATCCACCGTGGACGACACCACCCGTGAGGGCTTCACGAAACCGACCAGATCCACTGGGATCACATCGGTGCCCTGATGCAACAGTTGGAAGAACGCGTGCTGGGCATCGGTTCCCGGCTCCCCCCACACCACCGGCCCCGTAGCGCCGTCGAGGGGCGAGCCGTCGAGGCGAACCGATTTCCCGTTGGACTCCATATCGAGTTGCTGCAAAAACGCCGGGAATCGCGCCAGATCATGCGAGTACGGCACCACCGCTTTGGACCCCAGCCCCAAACGCTCCCGGTAATACGCGCCCACGAGGGCCATCAGCATCGGAACGTTCGTCGCCACCGGAGCCGTGACGGCATGGACGTCGACGAGATGCATACCCGCGAGCATCTCCTCGAAGGATTCCGGACCGATGGCGACCATGACCGGAAATCCGATGGTGGAGGCCACCGAGAATCGGCCGCCAACCCAGTCCCAGAACTCGAGCACCGACTCGGGCTCGATCCCGAATCGTTGCGCAGCTTCCCGATCCGACGTGACCCCGATCAGATGGTGCCGGGCTCCGGTCTCCCCGACCGCATCGGCGAGCCACCGGCGCGCGGCGCGGGCGTTGGTCATCGTTTCGAGAGTGGTGAAGGTCTTCGACGCGACGACCACGATCGTGGTTTCGGGATCGAGATCGACCAGCGCCGTGGCGAGACAGGCGCCGTCCACATTGCTCACGAAACGACAGGTGAACCCGGGTAACCCGAATGCGCCCAGCGCCTGAGTGACCATCGCAGGGCCGAGCGCGCTTCCTCCGATGCCCAGATGGACCAGGGACCGGATGCGTTGGCCCGTGGCCCCACGGCGGTGACCGTCGCGAATCTCATGAGCGAGCTGTGCGGCGCGAGCTCGTTCGCGTCGAGCCTTGTCGGCCACGTCGACTCCGTCGACGAGGAGTTCGTGACCGGCGGGAAGCCGCAGCGCCGTGTGCAGGACTCGGCGCCCTTCGGTGACGTTGACGACCTGACCCTCGAACTGGGCTCGCAACCGTGCCTGCAGGTCCAGTTCCGCGCCCCATCGCGCCACCGCCGCCCAGTGGTCCTCATCCAGAAGATGCCGTGAGAGATCGACTCGAAGGTCACCGAGTTCGATGCTGTGACGCTCGGCGCGTTCGGAATCCTGGGCAAAGGCGTCTCGCAAGGAGGCCAAGGGTGCCCGCGACCCCAAGTCGGCCCAGGCCGGCATCTCGCGATGGTGGGGAGGGTGCTCCATGCCCCGAACCTATCCCCCGACCTCGCGGCGATGACCGCGGTCTCCTCCCCGACCGCTACCGTGCCCCCTCGGTGACTGCACCTTCAGAGATCCGTCGAGGCATCGCGTTCGGAGCGAGCGCCTATCTGATATGGGCTCTGCTGACGCTGTACTGGAAGGCCCTCGAAGATCACCCCGCTCTGGAGTTGATCGGCTGGCGTCTGTTGTTCGCATACGGGCTCCTCATGGTGATCGCGCATCGCCGAGGACGATGGAAACGACTCGGCGCTGCGCTCACGACCCCCGGGGTGAGGTGGCGCGTCGTGCTCGGCGGAGTACTGGTCGGGGTCAACTGGACCACCTACGTGGTGGCGGTGCTCGCCGACCGGGTACTCGAAGCCTCGTTGGGGTATTTCATGGCGCCGCTCGGCACCATGGTCATCGGGGTCCTCGTGTTGGGGGAACGTCTCGATCCGGTCCTGGGGTTCGCGCTCACCATGGCGGGCGCCGCCGTGATGGTCTCCACGGTGTCGTATGGACGAGTTCCGATCGCCGCGTTGGCGATCGCGACCAGTTGGAGTCTGTATGGCCTGTTGAAGCGTCAAGCCGGACTCGATGCCTTCGACGGACTGTTCGCCGAGACCGCACCCCTGGTTCTTCCCGCTGTCGCACTCGTACTCATCGTCGGCGGAGGCGGACCGAGTTCCATCCTGCGCAACGGCGACGCCACGAGTTGGATCCTGATCGCTTTGAGCGGCGTGGTGACCGTCATCCCCCTCGCACTGTTTTCGATGGCAGCGACCCGAGTCCCTTTCACCGTGCTCGGGCCTCTCCAATATTTCGTTCCCACGATCAACTTCTTCCTGGGATGGATCGTCTACGACGAAGAACTTCCGACCACCCGCCTGATCGCGTTCCTCTGCGTGTGGTCGGGACTCGTCGCACTGGCAACCCGAGGCGCGCTACGAAGCCGCCGGGCTCGTTCACTACGACGATTCGACGAGACCGCGGTGGCGACATGACCAGGGTTCGACCCCACCGGGACCGCGCGCACCCCACGCCGATCCGCTCAGGCCTCGTCACACTGGTGATGGCTCTCGCAGCCGTCGCCGTGGCCGGATGCGGTACCGATTCCGCCGACTTCGTTCGCGAAGGCGAGAAGTATCTCGAGTCCGCCGAGATGACCGCGGCAGCAGGTGTTCAATTGGTCGGAGCCCGATGCGATGCTCCCAACTCGACTGCGGTGGGCACCGTGTACACCTGTACGGCGAGTGATGTACGGGGGTATGCATGGATCTTCGATGTAGAGATCACAGGTCCGCGCGAACTCACTGTCCAGGATGTGCGACCCGATCCTCGCGTCAACTGGGGCGGATGACACCTCGCAATCGGGCCGCTCACCCGTGACATCATCGAACGTCCCAAAGCGATGAGAGACGAAACGGTCCCCCATCGCCGATGACATTGCGACTCACCTCGAAGCAGCCAACTGGCCGATCTCGCCGCGTAGGAAGCGTTTGAGGACCTTGACGGCGGCCTCATGGCGGTCAGGGTCACCGGTGAGATTTGCGAACCGCGCTATACCCGACAGCACCACCGTCAACAGGTCCTCCAACGCTCGGGGATCCACACCCTCTCCGAGTTCACCTCGTTGCACCGCTTCGGCGGCCATGGCTCCTACCAGTGAGGTCGACCGCGTCACCTGATCCGCGAGTCGAGCCCGCAATTCGGGTTGAGCCCGCAGATCGC
>CAYYHU010000041.1:0-15891 GCA_964471865.1 uncultured Ilumatobacteraceae bacterium
GGTGATCCTCGACGGCCGTCACGACTGGTTGTCCCCACCCGCTCAAGCGACGTTGGGGGCGCCTCAGATCGCGGGTGTCGCCCCGAGTGAGGTTTTCACCATGGTCGGGGCCGATCGCCGGTGCGCGACGGTGGCTGCCGCGAGTGTGCTCGCCAAAGTGGAACGCGATGGCGAGATGGAAAAACTCGCGCTCGATCATCCCCAGTACGGGTGGGAAGGGAACAAGGGTTACGGCGCGGCGGTGCACCTCGAGGCCCTTCGACACCTCGGCCCGAGCCCGCATCATCGTCGGACATGGCGACTCCCGTCACGCGAGGAACCTGAGCAGGGCTGAGTCTTTATGAGTCGGCCCTGGCAGGCTGGCGCCGTGAGCGACTACGACATCGCCGTCATCGGAGGCGGACCCGGCGGAGCTGCCGCGGCGCGTCGCGCGGCCCAGGCGGGACTGCGCGTCGTGGTCTTCGAACGCGGTTCCCACGGCCGAGACAAGGTGTGTGGCGACGGCCTCACGCCGCGAGCGGTCCGGGCGATGACCGAGTTGGGTCTCGACGTGGACGGGGCCCATCGCATCGACGGGCTGCGCATGATCGCGGGACGTCGGACCCGGGAGTTGTCCTGGCCCGACAACGGACGTTTCCCCCCACACGGGGCGGTATGGCCCCGGGCTCGCCTCGACGCCTATCTGATCGACGCGGCGATCGAGGTGGGGGCCGAGGTGCGCTTCGACACCGAAGCCCTGCCCGAGTTCGACGATGGTCGCGTGATCGGGGTGCGTGTCGGTTCCGAGGTGGTGCGGGCTCCCTTGACGATCCTGGCAGCGGGGGCCCAAGGGGCGGCCGCGAAGATGTTGGGATGTGAACGCGACCCCCGAGAGCCCTTCGGACTCGCGATTCGGGCCTATGCCGAGACGCCTCGCCATCGCGACCGTCACCTCGAAGCCTGTTTGTCGCTGTCGGACGATCACGGCACTGCCGTACCCGGCTACGGCTGGATGTTCCCCGCCGGTGATGGAACCGTCAACATCGGCGTGGGAGCGCTGTCCACGATGAAAGGGTTCAAACAACTGAACCTCAATCGCCTCCTCGATCAGTACGCGGCGTTGGTGCGCGAGTCCTGGGATCTCGGCCCCTATCTCGCCCGACCCCGGGCGTGGCGCCTCCCCATGAGCGCTCAACGCCGCCATGGGCCGGGTTGGGTGGCGGTGGGCGATGCCGCCGGTCTCGTCAATCCGATGAACGGTGAGGGAATCGACTACGCGCTCGAAAGCGCCATGGTGGCCGTGGATCAGTTCGTCGCCTCACCGGCCAGCGTCGAGAGCCGCTATGACGCGATCGTCGGGGAACGATTCGACGGGTTCTTGCGGACCGGCCGGCGATTCTCGTTCCTCATCGGTCGACCCCGCTTGCTACGAGCAGGGCTTCGAGTGGCCGTGGGCACCCAGACCGCAGCCGATCTCACCCTGGCGGTCATGGGCAATCTCGTGGATGCCGACACCCCGGGTATGGCTGGACGCGTCCTACGAGTGGCCGATCGCACGCTCGGCTGGGCGGATCCGGTTCTGCGCCGCACTCGCGCGGCGGCCTGAGCGCACCCACATCCTCCGGGGTGGCGCCGTGACACCATGTCGATGGTTGCGATGGCAGAGACCGCGCGAAGGACTTCGTTGTCCACGATGACGTCGATATGGGGGCGCTCCAACGCCGAGCGACGAGACCTCGGGACCGACCCGAGGTGACGGCCTCAGGAGTTCTGGGTTCCCACCGCGAGGTCTCGAAATGGTGACGTCGTATCGATACCGGGTTCCTTGGGAAGACCGAGAACCCGTTCCCCCACGATGTTGCGCATGACCTCATCGCTGCCCCCGGCGATGCGAAGTCCTGGCGCACCGAGGAGCAACTGGCTCCAGGCGTAGGTGCCCCAGGCTCCGGAATCCGCTTGGAGCATGGGTCCCAGAACCATCGAGACGAGTTCGTTCAACCGGCGCTGATTGTCCACCAGAGCCATCTTCGAAATCGACATCTCGGGACCGGGCATCTGGCCTGAGCGAATCTTCGCGAGGGCTCGGCGGTTGTTGTAGTCCGCGACCCGGGTTCGAGCGATGAGATCCGCGAGGCGGTCCCGAACCACGGCGTCCTCGGCGAGGCCCAGATGGCGGATCATGGCGATCAGGCGGGTCAGCATCGATGCGCCGCCTCCGCCTCCGGCGTCTCCTGCGCCGATCGCGGCGCGTTCGTTCATCAGCGTGGTCAGCGCGACGCGCCACCCCTCGTTGACATCCCCGAGTCGGTGATCATCGCGAACCCGCACCTCGTCGAAGAACACCTCGTTGAACGAGGCTCCGCCGGTCATCTGGCGCAACGGACGGATCTCGACGCCGGGAGCATGCATGTCCACGATGAAGCCGGTGAGTCCTTGATGCTTGGGCAGGTCGGGATCGGTTCGACAGATGATCTCGCCGATATCGGAATAGTGAGCGCCCGAGGTCCACACCTTCTGGCCGGTGATCACCCATTCTTCACCGTCACGCACCGCTTTGGTCTGCAGACTCGCCAGATCACTGCCCGCTCCGGGTTCGCTGAAGAGCTGACACCCTACGATGTCGGCGCGCCACATCGCCTTGAGATACATCTCCTTGGCTGCGGGTGTCGCATGGGCGAGGATCGTGGGGGCGACCATCCCGAGACCGATGCCGAAGAAACCCTGATTCGGTACTCGATACTCGTGTTCGATGCGGCTGTAGAGGCGGTCGTAGGCGGCGGGAAGACCCCGCCCCCCGAAGGCCACCGGTCCGCTGATCCACCCGAAACCGGCATCGAATTTCAGCCGGCGCCACTCTTTGGCCCTAGCGAGCAGTTCGACCTCGGCCTCCCGGGTGCGCTCTTCGAAGACTGCGACTTTGTCCGAGCCCTCACCCCATACGAAGGCCTTGGAGGGTTCGCGTCGCTCCGCGTTGTCGTCGAGGAAGGCTCGAGCCTCGGTCTCGAACTCGTCCAGGCTGATCACTTCTGATGGCGTGGCGCTCATGACCGCACGGTAGCCAAGAGTCGCGGAGCCGTCGATCCGAACCGCCCATGGATCCGTTCCCGGGGCCGGACGCGCACTAGCGTGAGCGTCCATGGGTCAGCCCGTTGCGCTCAGTCGTCGTCCGAGCCGTAGCCCCGGTGTGGTTCGCTTCGAGGCGAACCGGAACCTGACCGGGATGGGCCACGAGGTCTTCATGTCACCCGCGGATGCCCGCGGCCCTCGCCCGGCGGCGGAACTGGCCCGACGGTTGTTCGCCACCGGGGAGGTGGCGGCGGTCCATGTATTCGCCAACATGATCACCGTGGATCTCGCCAAGGGATGCACTGGGGAGGTCTTGGACGAGGTCATCCGTGACCTCTACCAGTACTGGAAGCCCGGGATGGTCCCGCCGAGTTTCGAGGATCTCGTCGTCGAGGAACCCGAGGCCCCCGCGGCCAGCCCGGGCGCCGGAGGCGAGGACTCGGCACTGTCGGAGGCCGCCAAGCGGGTACCTGCGCATTTGCTCGAGCGCAGTCGTCAAGCCCGGGAGCGTTGGAAGGCCAAACAGGGCGGCTGACCTGGGGTGGAGTGAAGTCCACCTCGAAGGCGAGCCCGAGTCGATATCGGGTCGACCACGTCTCGATCCCCAGGGGGTCGAGCGCTGCACGTGACCAGGACATGAACACCTGGTGGTCGCATCAGCGAGTATGGAGCACGGTCGGGCATCAGACCGGGCGACGTCGTAGCGTAGGAGCGTGACGGTCGATCCCCCCGAGTCGTTGGTGACCCTGCAGGAGGCGGCAGACCTCCTCGGTGTCCACTACATGACCGCGTACCGTTACGTCCGGCTCGGACAACTTCCTGCGGAAAAGATGGGTGGAACCTGGCGGGTTCGTCGCGAAGACCTCTTGGCGATGACCGCCGACGTGGACAGCCCCGGCCGCGGAACCAAGACCTCGAAGAAGCGGGTGCCCTGGGCGGAGCGCCTCGAACAGCGACTGGTCGCTGGTGACGGCAGTGGAGCTTGGGGAGTGATCGAAGCATCGATGGCGGCGGGAGCCGAGCTGCATGAGATCTATCTCGACGTGTTGTCCCCGGCGATGGCCTCGATCGGCGCTCGATGGGAGCGGGGAGAACTCGACGTCGCCGTGGAGCACCGGGCCACGGGGATCGCCATGCGCATCATCGGGCGGATGGGGCCGAGGTTCTCGCGTCGAGGGCGGTCGCGGGGCACGGTCGTGCTCGGGGCCCCCTCAGGTGAGCGTCACAGCCTTCCTGTGGCGATGGTGGCGGATCTGATTCGCCAAGGGGGCTGGGAGGTGTCCGATCTGGGTGCTGACACCCCGGCAGAGTCGTTCCTGCACACCGCGACCGATGTCGACGACCTCGTGGCGGTCGGAGTCAGTGTGACCTCGCCGGACTGTCTCGATGCTGCAGCCGAGACGGTGGCGATGCTCAGTCGTCATCTCGGCCCCGAGGTTCTGGTGTTCGTGGGTGGTCATGCCATTCGGGATCGGGACCATGCGATCGGGCTCGGAGCGCGGGATCATGCCAATGACGCCATGGCACTCGTGGCGATGCTCGACGAATTCGCGGAACGGCGATCCCAGGGTCACGAACCCACCGGAACCGCAGGTCTGTGATCCTCGCGGACCGCGGGTCCGCACGGAAACGACTCGACGCTGGTCCACACTACGCCCTAGATATACGAACACATGTTCGCTACTCTGGATCGGTGGTGGATTGCGACCCCGACGGATCGTTGACGGCTGGGACTCTGGACCGTTCGGCCGCCGTGGCTCACGCGCGCGCTCTGCTGGGGCGCTACGACCCCCGGGGAGGGTCGGGAATCCATCCCTCGACATGGGAACTGGATCCCCACTGGTCGGATCTGTTCCCTGACGGTGGCCTGACCCGGGGGCAGGTGCTCGACTGCTCCGGTCCGGCAGCGATCACCGTGGCGATGGCGTTGGCAGCGATGCGCACGCGCCGGGGAGGGTGGCTCGCGGTGATGGAGCATCCCGAGAGATTCCGCATCGGTCTCGCGGCGATGGCGGAGAGCGGGGTGGTGCTCGAACGCACCGTCCTGGTGACCCCCAGTCGAGTCCGGCCTCCGGCTCCCGAGTTCGCCGAGGCGATCGCCGCGTTGGTGGAGGGGTTCGAGATCGTGTTGATACCGGGATGTTGGGTGTTGCCGGTCTCGGCGGTGCGCCGTCTGCAGGCTCGGCTGCGAACCCGAGGTGGCGTGGTGATCTGTGTGGACGGGGCCGAACCCTGGCGGGTCGATCTCCGCCTCCACACCCGGGTTCTCGAGCGTGACGACACCGGTGGATGGCAGGATCTGGCGCGTTCGGGCCGACTGGTTCGACGGCGACTGCGCGTCGAGGTCTCGGGACGGCGTCTCGGTCGTGCTCGAGGGGTCGACATGTGGCTTCCCGGATCCGAATCCCATCCCACCGGAACCCGGATCGAGGTCGAATCCGGATCGTCTCGGATACCGAATCCGATACTGGCTCCGATACTGGCGGACGCCACGACGGCATCGCGATCTCGTTCTCTCATGTCGATCGTGGACCATGCCTGGTGATGCCGTCACCGCGCTGAACTCGTCACATCAGCGGTACTGCACCCTGGTCTGGGGGCTCGAGGGTCGAGGGGCCGATCAGTATCAAGCCCTTCACGATGTGGTCGCTCGTATCGAGTTGCGTCAGGGACGTGAAGACCTCGCCGTGGCCGCCTTCGATCTGCGCGGACCTCGCCGTCACCATGGATCCGAACGGGAGGTGGCCGCAGCGGCGATGGCGGCGCTGACCGGCGCGGGTGCGAGTGGGGTCGCCGCCGGGGTGGGGTCGGGACGGTTGGTGTCCTGGGCGGCCTGTGTCGAGGCTCGTCGCCGCGGCGACATCGTCGTCATCGCTCCCCAGGACACCCTCGCCATACGCTCGAGACTTCCCGTGTCGATCCTGGCCGATCCGAGCGGTCCGGTCGCCGTACCGCGTGCGACCCTCGAGGTGGTGGAACGTCTCGGACTGTCGAATCTCGCCGCAGTGGCGACGGTGTCCGCGGGAGAGATGACCGAACGATTCGGAGCCGTGGGGCGACGAATCTGGGATGTCGCCATGGGCCACGAGGACCAGATCGCCTCGGCGGGGAGTCCCACGGCACCGATCATCGTGCACCGACATCTCGACACCGCCATCGATCGGCTCGAAGACCTCCTCGCTCTGGCTCGAGAGTTGGCCGAGGAACTCGGGCATCGTCTGGCCCGCCGCGGCGAGATCGTGACGGCCCTGGGGGTCGTGATGGAGACCGATCACGGTGAGCGCATCGAACGGGTCTGGATCCATGGCGAAGGCCTGGGGGTCTCAGCGATGCTGGATCGCATTCGTTGGGGGATCCAGGGATGGCAGGCGGGTCCGGTGGTGCGGATGAGTCTGGCCGCCGAGCAGGTGGTCGCGGCCACAGGACATCAACCCGATTGGTGGGGAGGTCGAGCCGAAAGCGATCGTCGGGCCGAGGAGGCGGTGGCTCGAGTCGCAGGTCTGCTCGGGGTCGGCTCGGTGACCCGGGCGCGATGGCAGGGAGGTCGGGATCCGGTCCTCGCGTATCGACGGACCATCCCTGATGCCTCCGAGGGCCTGGTGGCGCCGGCGCTCGACCAGCCTGTGGCCCTCGAGGTCCCGAGACGAGAATCGCTGATCGCGCCATGGCCCGGAGCGCTTCCGGCTCCGTCTCCCGCAGTGGTCGATGATCCGGCGCGACAGATCCGACTCCTCGACGCCGATGGCGCTGTCGTGGTGGTCAGTGGTCGCGGGGAGGTGTCAGGAGCTCCTGTGCGCATGCTCATCGAGGGTGAACCCGAGCGTCGGATCGCGTTCTGGTTCGGTCCCTGGCCGATGGAGGAACGCTGGTGGCGGCCCCGGGATCGTCGTCGGTTGGCTCGGCTCCAGATCCTCACCGCTGAGGGTGAGGCCTTCCTGGTCCATGTCGAAGGTGGAGCCTGGTGGCTCAGAGGCCGGTACCGGTGACCGCGGGTGTCATGGTGTCGGCGTCGGTGAGTCGCCAGGTGCGATGCGTCAGCCAGGCCCGAGCGACCATCCAGATCGTGAGCGCGCCCCATACTCCGACCAGACCCAACGACGGCCGCAGGATCACCGGAACCGAGGCGATGGCGAAGACGGCGAGCGCTTGGACCATGTCCACACTCAGCTCGCGGTAGCGGCCCGCCCCGATCAGGATTCCATCGAGAGCGAAGGCCACGGCTCCGGGAATCAACAACACTCCCAGCGCCAGCACCCCTCGGGTCGCTTGGGCTCGCACGTCACCATCGCTCGAAAACATCCAGGGTGCAAGAGGTGCCAGAGCCATCACCACGACTCCGAGCACGACCCCGGCTCGCATCGCCGAGCGCAGCACCCGACCGGCGACATGATGAGCACCCGAGGTGGATCCTGATCCCAGTTGTTCGGCCACGAGGGTCTGAGCCGGGATCGCCAACGCATCCAGACCCAATGCCGTGACCATGAACAGAGTGCTCGCGATCTGATGGGCCGCCAGCGTCGCGTCACCCGAACGTGCCGCGAAGGCCGTTCCCAGGGTCAACGCGGCGATCAGCGCCGCCACCCGCACGACGAGCCACCCTCCCGCCCCCAACAGCGCTCGCATCTCTGACGCGTCGGGTCGTCGAGGAGTACCAGCGACATGAGGTCTGATCGCCGCGAGATATGCGATCACGGCCGCCCATTGCGCGATGACGGTGCTCCACGCGGCACCGGCGACTCCCCAGTCGAATCCGAACACCATCACGATCTCGATGATCACGTTGCCGATCGCCGATGCCGCCACGATCCGCAAGGGGGTGACCATGTCACGAACGCCTCGCAGGATGCCGTGAGCTGCCAACGCCACGAGAACCGTGACCATACCCAGGGAGCGGATGCGAAGATACGTCTCGGCCACGTCCGCGGTCTCGTCTCGGGCTCCCAGACCCACTGCGAGGGGGCGGGCGGTGAGCATCAGACCCACCGTGGCGATGATGCCGATGACGAGGGCGACCCAGAGGGCCTGAACCCCCACCGAGGCAGCCCGGTCCGCACGCGCCGCGCCGCGATGATGTGCGAGACGCTGGGTCGTCGCGTACGCCAGGAAGTTCGCAAGGGCGGCGAGAACGGTCAGGATCTGTGCGGCGACGGCGAGGCCCGCGAGTTCCGTGGTTCCGAGACGACCCACGATGATCGTGTCGGCCATCGCATACAACGGTTCGATCGCAAGCGCCCCCAATGCCGGGACCGCGAGGCGCCAGATGGTTCTATCGACCTCGCGATCAGAGGGCAGGTTCGCGGTCACGGCGCTCAGTAGATCAGATCGGTCCGGGATCCTCGCGCACCGGTAGCGTCGAGGGCGATGGACGATGCCGCCATGCAGCACTGGATCTCGTTCCACGACGAGGTCATGGGGGGCATCCGGGACCGCCTCGCCGATCCGGTGGACAAGCGCGAACGGCGTAGTGCCGAGATCGCGCTCGACGTGATCGCGGCTCTGGCTCGACCCTGGGACGAACACGCCGATCCGACCCACGTCACGGCCTCGGCGATTCTGGTCGGGGTCCGAGGAGTCGTGTTGCATCGCCACAAACGACTGGGTCTGTGGTTGCAGCCCGGCGGACATGTTGACGATGGCGAGCATCCGGCTCAGGCCGCTCGTCGCGAGGCCATAGAGGAGACCGGAATCACGTCACGACATCTGGGTTCCACCCCGGCGCTGATCCACATCGACGTGCATCCCGGACCCCGAGGTCACACCCATCTCGATCTTCGTTATCTGCTGTGGGGGGATGACGTCGATCCAGCACCGGCAACGGGGGAGTCTCCCGATGTGGCCTGGTTCGGATGGGAGGAGGCGCTCGACCTCGCCGACGATGGGCTGCGGGGCGGGTTGCTTCGGGCCCGGCGATATCTCGAGCACGGCACTGAACCCGGATTCGGGTGACGTCAGTGGGTGAGAGTCACCCCGGGGTCGTCACCGCATGGAACCGTCGACCGCTGACCTCTTCGGGGTGGATGCGCACCACGCGATGAGCCGTGGAGGAGACCCACGGATACACAGGGAGTTCGAGGGCGTCGAGAAGTTCGCAGAGCCCCTCGACCTCGTGGGCGGAGCCCTTGACGACGACACTCCAGACCTCGCGATGGTCAGGAGACCAGCCGTCGATCTCATAGGCCACTGCGGTTCCGAGCACGGCGGCTGCGAGTTTGGTGCCCTCTGCGGTGCGCATCACCAGAGTGCGACCGTCCACGACATGGTTGACGGGGAACACATCGGGTCGTCCCGCGATCGAGACGGCCAACCGTCCCACAGGGGTCGCAGCGAGGAGTTCCCAGCAGGTCGTGTCATCGAGGATCTCGACCCCATGGGAGCCAGCCGCGGGTGGTCCTGATGGGGGCGGGGCTTTCATGGTGGTCATGACGCTCGGTCCTCCCCGGGCGATCCTGGTCCTGCGCGGTTGTCGGCGCCGATCCGGCGGGGGGGGATCGCGGATCGGCACCTGAGAGCACTCTGGCCCCGCAGGTTCGCACATGCCAGGGTCCAAGGTCCCGGGGAGGTGCCCGAGGGTCCATGATCTGGTTGCTGTACGAACATGTGTTCGCTACGGTCGCGAGGGTGGAGTCCGACATCACCCCGAGCCGCGGTCTGGGCCGACCGATGGTGCCTTATGCCGAACTGCATTGCCGGTCCCATCTGTCGTTCCTGCGAGGGGCCTCATCCCCTGACGAACTCGTCGCCGAGGCGGTTCGCCTCGGGCTCGAGGCCCTGGCTCTCACCGATCGTGATGGACTCTATGGAGCGGTCCGGTTCGCGGCCGCGGCTCGGGAGGCGGGCCTGCCCACCGTGTTCGGGGCCGGTGTGTCACTCGAGTCGACCCGTCCCGGGGACCGGTTCGCTCGCTCGGAATCCCAGACGCGAGTTCAGGACCGTTCATCGGCCCGCAGCGTCACCGCCGATCCGGCCTCGCGTCCTGAGCATCTCGTGATCCTGGCGGAGGGACCCGCGGGCTATGCCCGGCTCTCGCGGGCTCTCAGCCTGGGACATCTGGCCGGAGACAAGGGGTGTCCTCGATGGTCGCTGTCGGATCTGGCCGACGCGGCCCGTCCTGGTGGAGCGGAGTCGATGTGGTGGGTGCTCACCGGTGGCGGGGAGGGCCTCGTCGCGTCGGCGTTGATGCGTGACGGACCCGCGGCTGCGGATCGGGAACTGGGGCGAATGGTGGAGGCCTTCGGACGGGATCGGGTCCTGGTCGAGCTGTGGCATCACGGAGATCCTCTCGATATCGCCCGCAACGACGCGTTGGTCGAACTCGCTGCTCGCCACGATCTCGAATGTGTGGCCACCAACGATGTGGCCTATGCGACCCCCAGCGATCGGCATCTCGCCGCGGTGATCGCGGCCACACGCGCCCGGCGCAGCCTCGACGCGATGGATCCGTGGCTCCCGGTGTCAGCAGCAGCCCATCTGCGCAGCGGGGTCGAGCAGCAACGTCGATTCGCCCGATATCCAGGGGTGGTGACCGCCACTGCTCGTGTGGCCGAGCGAGCCGCTTTCGATCTCTCACTCGTCGCTCCGTCACTCCCGCCGTATCCCTGCCCCGATGGTCTGGACGAGATGGAGTTCTTGCGCCGCATCGTGGCTGGGGGCGCGCAGCATCGATATGGGGATCGTCCCACGACGGGAACCGAGGACCTCACCTTGCGGGCGCGGGCGTGGCGGGTGCTCGACCATGAACTCGACGTCATCGAAGCCTTGGGATTCGCGGGGTACTTCCTCGTGGTCTGGGACATCGTCCAGTTCTGCAACCGTCACGACATCTACTGCCAGGGCCGAGGATCGGCGGCCAACAGCGCAGTGTGTTACGCGCTGGGAATCACCAAGGCCGATGCGGTGTCGTTGGGGCTGTTGTTCGAACGGTTTCTGTCTCCTGAGCGTGATGGGCCCCCCGATATCGATCTCGATATCGAAAGCGGTCGACGTGAAGAGGTCATCCAGTACGTCTACGACCGTTACGGGCGTCACCATGCCGCCCAGGTCGCCAATGTGATCACCTATCGGGCGCGTTCCGCCGTACGCGATGCCGCGCGGGCCTGGGGGGCGGAGCCGGATCAGGTCGATACCTGGTCGCGCACCGTGGATGCGTGGAGCTCACTCGCCTCATCCTCTGACGAGTCCGGTCCCCAAAGTGCCCAGGCGGTGATCCCTTCTGACGTTCTCGACGTGGCCCGACGGCTCGAAGGAATGCCTCGGCATCTGGGAATCCACTCGGGAGGCATGGTGATCTGTGACCGTCCTGTGATCGAGGTGTGTCCGGTCGAATGGGCTCGTCACGAGGCGCGCAGCGTGTTGCAGTGGGACAAAGAGGACGCCGCTGCTGCCGGACTCGTCAAGTTCGATCTGTTGGGGCTGGGAATGTTGTCGGCATTGCATCGGGCGGTGGACCTCGTCGCGCGTCATGACGGGATCGAGATCGATCTCGCGACCATTCCTCAACAGGACGAGGTCTATGCGATGTTGTGTCGGGCCGACACCGTGGGGGTGTTCCAAGTCGAGTCGCGAGCCCAGATGGCGACATTGCCCCGATTGGCTCCCCGGCGCTTCTACGACCTGGTGGTCGAGGTGGCCCTCATCCGGCCCGGTCCGATCCAGGGAGGGTCGGTGCATCCCTATCTGCGGCGGCGTAACGGAGTCGAACCGGTCACCTATCTCCATCCTCTGCTCGAACGCAGCCTCGCGAAGACCCTTGGGGTCCCGTTGTTCCAGGAACAACTCATGGAGATGGCCATGGACGTGGCCGGTTTCAGTGCCGCCGAGGCCGATCAGTTGCGTCAAGCGATGGGATCCAATCGCAGCCGGGCTCGGATGGAACGGTTGCGTCAGCGACTCTTCGAAGGCATGGCCCAACGGGGAATCGCTCCCGATGTCGCCGAAGCCATCTACACCTCCATGGCCGGATTCGCGAACTACGGGTTCCCCGAAAGCCACAGTGTCTCGTTCGCTTATCTCGTCTATGCCTCGGCCTGGATGAAACTGCATCATCCCGCCGCGTTCGCAGCAGCGTTGCTCAATTCTCAACCCATGGGGTTCTGGAGTCCTCATACTCTGGTGCGCGATGCCCGCCGCCATGGGGTGGTGGTGAAGACCCCGGATCTGATCGCGTCAGGGGTCGATGCCGATCTCGAGCTCGATCCGACCTCGCAAGGGGGATGGGCGCTGCGCCTCGGTCTCGCATCGATCCGGGGGGTGGGTCGGGCCGTCGCACAGGCCATCGTCGATGCCGCCCCCTATCGGGATCCTGCAGATCTGGCTCGTCGGGTGCCGGGACTTACCCAGACCCATCTCGAGAATCTCGCCACGGCGGGAGTTTTTCGCGAGTGTTTCGGTCTCGAACGGCGAGAAGCTCTCTGGATCGCCGGAGCCGCAGCCCAGTCCCGGTCAGGACGTCTCGAGGGGGTCGTCACCGCGACCAGAGCCCCTCGGCTCCCCGGTATGGAACCCGTAGAGGAGGCGGTGGCGGATCTGTGGGCCACGGGAATCTCTCCTGATGGGCATCCGACCTCGTTTCTGCGGGAACGTCTCGACGAGTTGGGTGTCATCACCGCCAGTCGACTCAGCAGTGGTCACGGTGGAGGCCGGATCGTGGTGGCTGGAGTGGTCACCCATCGTCAACGGCCGATGACCGCTGGCGGGACGACATTTCTCAACCTCGAAGACGAGACCGGTCTGATCAACGTGATCGTGTCGCCGGGGTGTTGGAAACGTTTCGCGCCCGTGGCCCGGGGGGCGTGTGCGATGGTGGTCGCAGGTCGAGTGGAACGTGTCGAAGGCGTCGTCAACGTCATCGCGGAACGTCTGGGATCTCTGGCGGTCGCGGCGGCTCCCGACCCTCGCGATTTTCGGTGAGTCCGAATCCGATCAGTTCGCCTGGGTTCGAGTAGTGGTGGCTGCGATCAGGCCCAAAGCCACGAACATCGTGCCTGCGAACCATCGCTGCAGGAACACCAGACCACCCGGTCGGCGTACCAGCCAGACCCGCAATCCGCCCGCCGTCACCGCGTACAGGCTGTCGATCGTGAGAGCCAGGCTCACGAAGATCGCGCCCAGGATCAACGATTGCACCGCCGCGGTTCCGTCCTCGGGGCGCAGGAACTGGGGCAGAAACGACAAGAAGAACAGCGCCAGTTTCGGATTCAAGATGTTGACCACGATCCCTTGGACCAGAACGCGACGTGTCGTGTTCCCCGGGGGCACCGATCCGGGGGTCACGGGCTGCATGAGGGTGCGGATCCCCACCCCCACCAGATAGAGCACTCCGAGCCATTTGATGGTCGAAAACGCCGTGGCCGAGGTCGCCAGAACGGCGGAGAGGCCCGCGGTCGCAGCCAGAACGTGCACCAGGGTTCCACAGGCCAGTCCCACGACGGCAGCGAGCCCGACTCGGCGCCCCTCGGCCACCGAACGGTTGATCACATAGAGCACCGCGGGTCCTGGAATCACCAACAACGCCACCGAGGCTGCAGCGAATGCCAACACGACCTCGAAGGGAAGCACGCCGGGATGCTAACTGTCGTTGCGAGGATCCCCGTGCGTTCAGACGCCTGAGTCCCGCGGCCACGCCGGGAGGGTGCCGGCCTCGGCCTCGGCGCGAATCAGGGGTACCAGATCGGCGAGGCGAGCGGGAACGAACACGATGTCGTTTGCTGCAGCGAGATCGGCGTCGTCCCACCATCGGATCTCGTGGAGGTATTCATCGCGCAGCGCATCCCAACCCAGACGCGGTCGCGGTTCGAAGCGCTCGGGGACGCGCACCAGATGCACGAGTTCGCGTTGGCCATCCCAACGTCCATCCGGGAAGGGCACCACGTGTTCACGTCGCCATACCGCTGGCCCGATGGTCATGTCGATCAGGCCGAGTTCCTCATCGAGTTCTCGTTCGATCGCGTCGAGATGGCTTTCGCCGGGTTCGAGACCACCTCCTGGGAGTGCCCAGCGGGTCGCGGTCGGGAACTCGAAACGCACCAGGAGTACCCCGCCGTCATCACTGAGCACCAAGGCTCGCGCCGCCTCGCGCAGACGCAACGCCGAGGATGAGGAATCGCTCACGCCGCCAGGCCTTCGACTCAGGCTTCGGGTTGGTCGCGTAGACCGTCGTTCATCGACCGATAGAGCTCGTAGACCTCTTTGCAGGCCTGACAGATCGGATGCTGTTTGGGATCTCGCGACGGCACCCAGACATGACCACACAGCGCTTCGAGGGGGGTTCCGTAGATCCGTGCTTCGAGAACCTTGGCAGCGGCGGATTCACCGGGCTCGGTCTTGACGATGTGTGCCACGACGGGTTCACCGGTTTCGGGCACACGTTCGGTATCGGGCCGAGTCTCAGCGGGCAGGGTCTCGAGTTCGGTCATGGGTCTCCAGTCAAGCAGCACCGAAGCGATCTACACTTCGTCGCGTGCCGCTGTACGAATACCGATGCCGAACCTGTGACGCCGTGTTCGACATGCGCCGACCCATGGCGGAATCCGATCAGGACACCACCTGCCCCCAGGGTCATCCGGGGGCCGTCAAGTTGTTGTCGGTGTTCGCTTCCGTCGGAGCCTCCTCCCCATCGGGAACCTCGGCGACGAACTCTCAGGCACCCGGTGCGCCCTGTGGTGGTGCATGTGCCTGCGCAATGCGCTAGAGTCCTGCCCCGTGTTCGCAGTGGATCGCCGTCGTGAGGTTCGGGTCGCCATCGTCGACCTCGCCATCGCGGCCGACGCCGCTGTAGCAGCAGCTGTAGCCATCGCCGTACCCGCCGCACCCGGCGGGTGGGGCGAACCGGCCCGGCTGAGCTGCTGACGCAACCTCGGCTCTGGTCCGAGATCCCACCCGCCGCCGATTCCCGGTGGTGGCCCCGCCGAGGATCGGCTCCCGACGACATCGTCTGTCACTTCAGGAGCCATACCGATGACCCAGCAACCCACAGTCCCCACCACCCGACCGAGTTCGGGTTACGCGCTCACCATCGTGGTGGAGGTGTGCGGAGCCGACACGATGACGGCTCTCGTGCGCGCCGTGGGCGCCACCCAGGCCGATCTTCTCGGTGTCACGACCGCGCCTGATGGTGCTCGGACTCTGACTGTGGCCTGTTCGGGAACGAACCAGCAAGACGCCGTGCGCGCCGCGGTCGCGACCACCCCCGAGGTCGTCGTGCGCAGCATCAGCGACGCGACTTTCGATCTGCACGAGGGTGGCAAGATCCGTGTCGAGCCGACTCGCACCGTGGCTGGACCGGCGGAGTTGGCCATGGCGTACACCCCCGGCGTGGGTCGGGTGTCCTCGGCCATCGCGGCCGAACCCGAGTTGTCCTGGCGCTACACCGGTCGAGCGAACGCGGTCGCGGTGCTCTCTGATGGCACCGCGGTGCTCGGTCTGGGCGATATCGGACCTGAAGGCGCGATGCCGGTGATGGAAGGCAAAGCGGTGCTGTTCAAGCAGTTCGGTGGGGTGGATGCCTATCCGGTGTGTGTGCGCACCTCGAGTGTGGAAGAGGTCATCGCCGTGGCCAAGGCGATCGCGCCGACCTTCGGAGGGATCAACCTCGAAGACATCGCCGCGCCGGCATGTTTCGAGATCGAAGAGCGCCTCCAGGCCGAACTCGACATCCCGGTGTTCCACGATGATCAGCACGGAACTGCGATCGTCACCCTCGCAGCGCTGGAGAACGCGGCCCGGGTCGTGGGCCGAGATCTCTCGACGCTGTCGGTGGCGGTGGTCGGAACCGGGGCCGCGGGCGTGGCGTGTGCGAAGTTGCTCGACTTCGTGGGGGTCTCTGACATCATCGGAGTGAATCACTCAAAT
>CAYYHU010000042.1:0-14709 GCA_964471865.1 uncultured Ilumatobacteraceae bacterium
CTACCCACCGACCGTCGTATCTGTTACTGGGGAGGGTGGGGTGGGTCGATCGTGATCAACGATCTCGATCTCTCCATGACCGTGGTCTACGTCATGAACAACATGCTCGAAGGGCTCGTCGGAGATGACCGTGGCAGTGCGTTGACGATCGCAGCCTTCGACGCTGCGACCACCTGAGCACCCCGACGCTTCGCGCTCCAGCCCCGTCCCGACCACGAGCGATCACTTCAGAGTCATGCCTGTCAGCCCGACAGGATGAACCCCGGCGGTCACGAGATTCGAGTCGATCCCGATCCGCCGACGAGCTGGCGCCCCCGGCACGACTCGAACGTGCGCGCTGCGGATTAGAAGGCCGCTGCTCTATCCAACTGAGCTACGGAGGCAGACGTCAGCGACACAGCACCAACGACTCGTCCATCGTACCGCTCCGGCCACTAGCCCAACTCGCTCTCCGACTCCCAGTTCGGCGTCACCCGCGCTCCTACACTGCGATCGATGGCGCCGACCCGTAACCGCGAACGAACCGAGGCTGCACTTCTCGCAGCCGCGCGCCGGCTGGTCGAGACCCAGCCCTACGAGTCGATCCGCGTCCGCCAGATCGCTGATGAGGTCGGGTGCAACCACGGTCTGATCACGATGTACTTCGGTACGAAACAGGACCTGTTCACCCGTGTCCTCCATGACCTCGTCGACGAAATCGCCATCGCCGTCTCCGAGGTCGCCAATCCCCGCGTGTTGCTCGATCATCCGAGCACCCGGATCTTCTGGAGACTGCTGGCTTCACTTCTGCAAGCCGGACTTCCCCCCGAGCAGGCCCTCCCCCCGGGTACACCGGTAGTCGAGTCGATCCTGGGGCGAGGCCCCCAGCGCAGTGGCGCCCAACTCGAGGAACATCGAGCCTTCGTCGGTTTCTTCTTGTTGATGGTCGGCGGATACCACGTCTTTGGTGATGTCATGGCCCCCTTGATCCGCCCCGACAGCACCGATGCGACACCAGGTGAATACTTCGAGAGACTCGCCACCCTGGTCCTCGACGTCGTGAACTCGCCTGACGTCTCCTCTGAGCGTCCCTGACGGGCGAGCGCTCCCGTTTTCGGCACACAACTCGATAACCGCATCACGAATCGAGTCGATGGTGCCTCCTCGCCGTCTGACTCCTGGCGACATCTGTTCACCGGATAGCAGTTGTGTCAGAACCACGTTCGATGCTGCGTGGCCGTCGCTTGTCGCAACCATCGACCCCTTCCGCCCTCCGACGACGGCGCCGGTCGATCGCCGTCGCGGTCTTAGCGCTCGCGGCCGCGGTGAGCACGGTGTCGCTCAGCGAGATGCCTGCCAACGCCGCCTACGATTCCGCATTTGGTCTCTACTTCAACAGCACCGGGACCGACGCCGAACTCAGTGGTTTCGACGTGTGCTCCGGAGATCTGGTCCTTCCGGCGACGGTGACCAATGGAATCGACACCATCACGGTGACCTCACTTGCTTGAGAGGCATTCTCTGGCTGTGCCAACCCGACGACAATCACGATCCCCGACACCGTCCATACGATCGGTGAGCGGGCGTTCGTGAACGGAGGAATCACCTCGGTGACTCTTGGCGCGACCGTCGCGACGCTGGGTCCCGAGGCTTTCAAGAACAACCCGCTCTCGACGATCGTGTTCAACTCGAGCCTGACAACGATCAGCGCCAGCGCGTTTCAGAGCACGGGTCTCGTCGACGTCGTGATTCCCGCCTCGGTAACCACCATCGAATCCGGCGCGTTCAGTTCCATCTCGACGTTGACATCGTTTCTCTTCGAGGATCCCGAGCCGACGGCCGGAGGCGGGGTGTTGGCGTCCTCATCGAACCTGATCGAGGTGCTCCACCGCCCAGCACAGAGTTTCGCTGCCACCTGGGCGGGGCTGCCCACCCGAGCGCTCTACCGACCACCGACCGCTCCCACGACGGTGAGCGCTACTCCAGGCGATTCGACTGCCACGGTGTCATGGTTCGCTCCGTCGGTCAGCGATGCGCCGATCACCACCTATACCGTCACTGCATCACCCGGGGGCCAGAGCTGCACCTGGAGCACAGGGCCGCTGCGATGCGAGGTCCTCGGACTCCTCAACGACACCGCGTACACCTTCGTCGTGACCGCCACCAGTCTCGGTGGCACCTCGGCGTCGTCATAGGCATCGATACCGGTCACACCCCGCCTGGCAGTCATTCCGCGACCGCCACCCACGACCACGACGACGACGGAGGCACCCCCGACCACGGCCCTGCTGACGCCAGACGTGCCGCCATCGATCGAACCCGACGTGGCGCCGCCATCGGATGCGACTTCGATGCCCGAACAGGTCCCGACACTCGAGACGATTCTGTCCTTGCCAGCGCTGGAGGGAGTCGCCGCCAGCGAGAGCATTCCGGGCAGTGCCATCGAGTTGACCGTCACCGGATTCGTCCCGGGCGAAACCGTGTACGTGGTGATCGCCAGTACTTCGCGCATCCTGGCGACCGGCGTCGCTGATGATGCCGGTACTGCGAGTCTGTCGGGTGTCGTCCCGAGCGATATCGGTCCGGGAGACCACACCGTCGCTCTCTACGCCCCTGGTTCGGGACACGGTGCGCGCCAGGCGATCACGGTGACGATGACCCTTCCCCGCTGGGGAACATCATGGATGGTGTCGTTGTGGGCTTCGGTTCTCGTCGGTGGCGGTCTGATGCTGTGGCGGACCACTCGCCACTCGCGGTCGGCATCGATGCCGAGCGACGCCACCCGCTGAGCCGCCGGACCCGAGCGCATCCTCAGCCGCTGTTGGTTCCAGCGCTACCCTGCGAATGTGCCCGATGCGAATCCTCGCCCTCCGATTCGTTCTCGCACTCCGCGCGCCGAGGGCAAGGCCCGCATCCTCGACGCCACCATCGAGTTGTTGAGAGAGTCGGGGCCCGACGGCGTGAATGTCCGCCAGATCGCCAAGCGGTCGGGACACAACCAGCGTTTCGTGATCGAGTGGTTCAGTTCCAAGGTCGACTTGTTCGCCGAGGCTTTCGAGCGACTCGCCCAGGACTTTGCCCAATCGGCGGCGGTGTTCGTGCAGCGACGCGAACTCGAACCGGATCTGGTGCTGATCGTGCGGCTCATGAACTGGTTGGTCGCAAACGGTTCCACCGAGTTTCGCGCCACAGCCAGACGTCCGATTCTCGACCTGGTGGCAGACCAGTACCGTGAACGTTTCAGCCTCGATGACCGCACTGCCCATCTGTTGGCTCAACGTTTCGTCGGCGCGACGGTGTCCATGATCCTCTTCGGTGACGTCCTGGGTCTCGCTATCGACGATCTGGACGACCACATCTCGCTCGATATCGAGATCGCCCAACTCCTCGGCCAGAACCGCAACGCCCCCTGAGATCGCGGCCGCCATCCTCGAGATCGGCTCAGCTCTACAGACGCGACGCAGCCCAGCGGGACATTCGGATCACCCTGGACAACAGCACCGCATCACGCTGTGTGACAGATCCAACAGACGGGCTACGCCATGGTGGTGGATCCGGCTCCGACACATGGACGACCACACACACCTACGGCGCTCGAGATCACGCGCCATACCAACGCGATGTTTCGACCGGCAGAGATCGCGTCGACGCACAGCATGCGCCCTCGCGAGGATGATCCGCCCGATGACCACCCCTGCACACGCCCGAACGCATCCCGAAGGTCCCACGAGGTTGCGCATCAAGGACCACATCACCGCGTCTGGCACGTGGAATGGTACGTCTGAATCTTTCCTCTCGATGCCCATCCGAGCCATGGAAGCCAACCCCTCCAGACTCAGATTGAGGCCGTGAACTCATGGCACAGCCACCTCGGACTCGATGAGGATCCGAGCTTGCGCCATATCGGTTCCCCGAGGATTGCGTCGACGACATCCAGTCGATGTCGCCCAGCGCCCGCCTTAGGAAACGTCGCATACTAAGCGGTGTTCTGGACGTCCTCCCTGGCCACCCCAACGAGGATTGCGAGACCACAGTGAACCGACGAACCGGCCGTGCTGCCCTCCTCCCCGGGTTCTGGGTGGTGTCAATACTGGGCGTTCTTGCCCTCTCCGACACTCCCGATGCCACTCCCCCGACTCCCGCGACGGACCTGCACTACTCCGTGGTGGACGGCGGCGCAGTGATCGAGGGATGCGGCGGCCACGACTGCCAGGAGGGCCTCATCATCCCGTCGACGATCGACACCGGCTCCGCGACGATTCCGGTACGCGCGAGCGCCGCTGAAGCCTTCGTGTATCCCAACGACGATGACGAAGAACCCGAAGGCGTCATCCGTGGTGATGTGGTCATTCCCGACAGCGTGACCGTGATCGGCGACGCCGCCTTTGAGGATCAGGACCAGATCACGACCGTCGTCATCGGCGATGGGGTCGTGACCATCGACTCCGATGCGTTCGAGGGAACCCACTCGCTCACCTCGCTGACCCTCGGACGTGGAGTCGCGACCATCGGTGCAGATGCCTTCTACGACACCGGGACTCTTGCCAGCCTGGTGATTCCCGATTCCGTCATTTCCGTGGGTAATGCGGCATTCCGAGGAAGTGGCATCACCTCGCTCGCCCTAGGTTCGGGACTGGAGTCGATCGAGACCTACGGATTCGCGAACAACACGATCGGCAATCTCGTTCTACCGGACTCACTCACCATGCTCGGTTCGTATTCGTTCGCCAACGTTGGCGTGACCTCGATCGAGTTCGGATCATGGCTGGCCACGATCGGCTTTGGCGCGTCAGTTCCAATCAGTTGACCACCGTGACGCTCCCGGCATCCATCGAATGGATCCACAATAAAGCGTTTGCCTATGACACGGACTTGGCCGCGTTCCTTCTGGAGGGTCCGGTACCGACAGGTTCCGAGTCGATCTTCACCTCCTCCCCCCTGTCACCGAGATCCTGTATCGACCGGTCCACACCTACCCCTCGACCTGGGCTGGCAAACCGACCCGAGCGGTTGCTCGACCCCCCGGGGCCCCGACTGGGGTCATCGCCACATCGGGTGACACCGCAGCGACGGTGACCTGGTCGGCGCCGGCGGTGAGCGACGCGCCCATTTCCGCCTACACGGTCACTGCGACCCCTGACGGCCAGAGTTGCGCCTGAGTCTCGGAGCCTCTGCGGTGTCAGGTCACGGGACTGGCAAACGGAACCACCTACAGCTTCAGTGTCGTGGCGACCAGCACGGCAGGGACCTCAGCATCCTCATCAGCGTCGAACTCGGTGGTCCGCGCATCGGCCGCGATCCCTCCGCCTCGCCCGACCACCACGATCGCTCCCGTCACCACGGCCCCGTCCTCCAGTCCTGCTTCGGGTCCCGCCGAGGGCGATATGCCCGCGAGCGACACCGCCAGGACTCTGCCGACCGCCTCGAGTCCTCCCTCGGATGCCGTTACGAGCATGCCCACGATCCGCCGCCTCCCGGTGGTCGAGTCCCCATCAGTCCTGACCGTGGTCCCCGGAGAGCTCATCAACCTGACTGTGTCGGGCTTCGCCCCTGGGGAGATCGTTCACCTCGTCATGGCGAGCACCCCTCAGATCCTGAACTCAGGACCTGCCGATGAGACGGGAACGGTCTCTCTCACCGGCCCAGTACCCACGGACCTCACCCCGGGAGAACACACTGTTGCTCTGTACGCCCCGGAGTCGGGGCAGGGTTGGCGTCAGGGCGCCATCGTGTCGGTGACGTTGCCCCGCACCGGGGACACATGGATGTTGGCGTGGTGGGCACTCGTGGTCTCTCTGATCGGAGTGGCGACATCTGTCGTAGCTCGACGCACGCAACGACGCTCGCTCCGGGCGAGCGACTCAACGTGCACCGCATATCGCTGAGCCTCAGACATACGCGCCCTCGGGGTACCGCGAGAGCAGTCCCGATGCCACCTCACGACGATCGGGCATCAGCCAGCGATATCGGATTCCCGCCTCAACGCGATGTCCGCCACGGTGGAGTAGACGGCACCGGTCGGCTGCAGATCGCTCACGACGACGGCAATGCGGTCGACGCGCCATGACAACGGGGCGCGCAGGCCAGCTGTGATCGATCGGGCTGGACCGCATGCCGCCTGTTGCCGTAGCCGTGCCAGAGTGAGATGTCCGAGAAAGTGGCGAGGTGACGCCCCCAGCGCCGCGACGACAGCCCCTGCCAGATCGTCGAGACCCGTCACGGGAGCGACGAGAGCGTCACGACCGAGCCGCCCCACGCCCGTGCCGAGAACAGCCGTGGCGACGGGATGGTCGAGACCAGCGAGATCGGCTGCGATCTGGTGAGGGTCGGTCTCACCGAGAAAGCGCAGGGTCACGTGCCAGTGGTCGCGTCGGGTCCATCGAACACCGTCGAGCACAGGACGGTCGATGGCTTCGAGTGCGTCACAGACCGTCTCCGGGGGCCAGGCAGCGACGAAGACCCGCGACATCAGGCGCTCAGGCACCTCACGATCACGAACTCCGAGCCAACAGTTCTCGACGCAACAGGTCCAGTGCCGAGATCACCGAGTACTGACGCATCTGATCGCGTTGACCGGGGAGGCGAAGACTCCGAGTCGTGGTGACCCCGTCGATCGCGATCCCCACGCACAGCGTCCCCACCGGCTGGCCCTCTTGTTCCGTGGGTCCCGCCACTCCCGTCAATGCCAGACCCACATCAGCCCCGAGTACTCGACACGCTCCCAGTGCCATGGCCGCCGCTGCCTCCTCGGTCACCACGGGCCCCTCGGGAACCCCGAGCACGGAGAACTTGACGTCGCTCGCATAGGACACGATCGAGCCTCGAAGCACATCGCTCGCTCCTGCAACTCCGGTGAGGCGAGCTGAGACGAGACCTCCGGTGACGCTCTCGGCGAGCGCCAGGGTGCGGCCCTGAGACCGAAGGGCGTCGAGGACCACCGATTCCATCGTGTCCCCATCGACTCCGAACACGATGTCGCCGAGTTCGCGGCGGATCTCGTCCTCCCACGATGCGATCACCGCTCGGGCGGCGTCGGTATCGACGGCCTTGGCCGTGAGGCGGACTTTGAGACCCTCCCAGCCACTCGCCAAGAACGCGAGCGTCGGATTACCGGTCTCGTCGAGACGCGAGATGAGGCCTTCGAGTCGTTCGTTGAGGCCGCTCTCGCTCTCCCCCCAGGTCCGAAGCACTCGACTGAGAATCACCGAGGTGTCCCCGCTGCGTCGCCGCAGGTCCGGCAGGATCGCCCGGTGCACCATGTCGTGCATCTCGTGGGGAACCCCGGGAACCGCATAGACCACTTTGTCGCCCACGGGACAGATCAGACCCGGCGCCGTGCCGCGGGTTTGAGGAATGATCGTGGCGCCCACGGGCACCATGGCCTGACGCAAATTGTTTGCAGGCATCCGACGGCCGCGGGACGCGAACATCTCGAGGATCACATCGGCCAGATCGTCGTCCATCACCAACTCGACACCCATCACCGCAGCAATGGCCTCTCGAGTGAGGTCGTCATGGGTCGGGCCGAGACCACCACACATGATCACCGCATCAGCGTTGGCCAGAGTGGAGCGCAGAGTCGCAACGATGCGATCGAGGTTGTCTCCGACTTTGACCTGCAGAAGTGAATCGATGCCGTGAGCGGCGAGTTGTTCCCCCATCCACGAACTGTTGGTATCCACGATCTGGCCGAGCAACAACTCGGTTCCGACCGCCACGACGTCACACCGCACCACGGACCTCCTTGGGTCGACTTCCCTGGCGCAGATGCCAGACGTAATGAGCGCCGCTGACCACCGTCAACGCCACTGCAAGCCACAACAACACTGTCCAGGTCCATGTCGCATCCAGCGCGGTGACCGGCGCGAGAGCGAACCCGACAGCCAACTGCTGGACCAAAGTCTTGAGTTTCGCGATTTTGGTCGCGGGCACACTGACACCTTTGGATCCTGCCACCACCCGGTAGACACTGATGCCGACCTCGCGCGCCGCGATGATGACCACCGGCACGATGCCGAACACGGAACGGCTCACCAGGGTGAACATGGCGCCGAGCACGAGCACTTTGTCGGCCAGAGGATCGAGGAACGCTCCCGATCGGGTGGTGCCATGGCGGCGGGCGAGATAGCCGTCGACGCCATCAGATGCACACAGCGCGAACCACAACGCGAGTGCCGCCCACGCTCCCCCCTGATCATTGGGGATCATCGTGAACAAAAGCGGCGAAACGAGCAGTCGAGATACCGTCACGGCGTTCGCCCAGGTGGCAATGGCCCCTGGATCGACGCTCACGATGGGTCCTCGACGGTCGCGACGAGATCCGGACCTTGGGCATCGACGATGAGGACCTCGTGGAAAGCCCCGACGCTCAGACTCGAAGGCACCTCGATGATGCCGTCGATTTCGGGGGCTTCACGAGTAGAGCGGGCCACACCGGGTTCGTCGACGAGGACGGTCACACGCAATCCGATGAGGTCGTCGCGTCGTCGCGCCGTGATGTCGTCTTGAAGGGCGCGAAGTTCACCGAGACGTTCCGTCATGAGCGCCTCGCGAACCTGGTCGTCGAGTCCCGCCGCGTAGGTGCCGTCCTCACGGGAGTAGGCGAAGAATCCGCACCAGTCGAGATCGGCCTCGGTGACGAAGTCGAGGAGTCGATCATGATCCTCTTCGGTCTCACCCGGATATCCGACGATGAAGTTCGATCGAAAAGCCGCGTCGGGTGCGAGTTCGCGGATTCGGGCGATGCGTTCGAGGAAACGATCCCCGTCACCCCAGCGCCTCATCCTTCGCAAGAGGGGTTTGGAGACATGCTGGAGCGACAGATCGAAATACGCGACGCCGGTCGCGAGGATCGCCTCCACCAAGCGGTCGTCGAGTTCGCTCGGGTACAGATACAACAACCGCACCCAGTCGGCGCGCTCGGCCACGGCCTCCACGAGTGACACGATGGAGCCGGCACCCAACTCGCCGGGACGGTCCTTGCCGTAACTTGCCAGATCCTGGGCGACGAGCACGATCTCGCGTGCCTCCAGCGCCTCCACCTCGGCAAGGATCGCGTCGATATCGCGACTGCGTTGGGGACCCCGAAACGACGGAATCGCACAGAACCCACACGTCCGGTCACATCCTTCGGCGATCTTGACGTACGCCCAGGGAGACGTCGAACGAGGACGTGGCAGGTTCAACAGATCCAGAGTCGGAAGCTCCAGGGCCGTCACCGGGATGCGCTTCTTGTCCGTCACGGCCACGGCGGTCTCGGCACTCGCCACGATGGGCACGCCGAAACCGGCGACGAGATCCACCTCAGGGAGCGCTTCAGCGAGTTCGCTGCCGTACCGTTCGGCCATACAGCCCGTCACGACGAGGCGGGATCCATCTTGGCGTTGGTCGTCGAGCGCCAAGATGGTGTCGATCGACTCGCGTCGGGCCTCCTCGATGAAGGCACAGGTGTTGACCACCACCAGATCCGCGGCCCCCGGCTCCTCGGTGGGCGTCATCCCCGCTGCGAGAAGCGTCCCGGCCACCTTGTCGGAGTCGACTTGGTTCTTGGGACATCCGAGGGTCTCGAGGTAGAAGCGACCCGACACGAACGCCGAGCCTACTGCCGTCGGGGTCCTCGAAGCGGTCTGATTCCCACGCTCACAGTGGCCAGGGGGTGGCGGGATCGTTGCGCAACAGTCGACCCGTACTCGCAGCCGTCACCCAGACCGTGGTCGGGTCACCAGGATCGAAACAGACATTGGTCGTGATGCGATCATCCACGGGCACGAACCCCACCAGGCCGCCACTCGGCGCCACCACGCTGATACCCCCCACGACCAGCGTGGCCACACAGACCCTTCCCGCCGCGTCCACAGCGAGCGAGTCGAGCAGTCGCGGACCCGACATCCGATCCAGAACCACCGATGTGTCACCTGGAGATACGGGTTCGAGGACTCCTGGGGAACTGATCCGCCGCCGCATCACCCGTGCGGTGTGGGTCTCAGCCCAATACAACTCGGAGCCGTCAGGAGACAGACCGATACCATTAGGCGCCTCGACGGGAAAGACCGCCTCGTACGCGGGCGATCCATCGCCGGGGACGTAGACGATCGCTGTGAGATCGCTGGTCCGCTTCTCGTGGTCCCGAATACCGTGATCGGTGAGATAGACCCCGCCGGCGGCATCGACCACGAGATCATTGGGCGCGCGGAGCCGACGCTGCTCGACCTCGGTCAACACCGTGGACACCTGACCGGTCTCGAGGTCGACGCGCTGGAGCGAACCGCCCAGGTACCGCGTGGGATCGAAGGGGCCAGGCACCCAGAGATCGTTGATGCGAAGCGGAGCGAATGCTCCGCCGTTGTTGCAGACCAACAACGATCCGTCGGGACCGAGTGCCGCGCCATTGGGACCGCCGGGGATCTCGGCGACGACCTCGGTTCGGCCATCGGGCCAGACCCGCGTGATCCGGGGACCGAACATCTCCACGAGAACCACCGAGCCATCGTCGAGAGCCACGGGGCCTTCGGGAAAGGCGAGATTCTCCGCGACCGTCATGAAGCGGATCCCTCCGAGTACCTCGGCGAGATCGGCGGCGGATCCTGTCAACTCATCCCCCTCGGGTCTGGAGGAGTTCGAACTCTTCGAGAGTCATGAGAACCGCTCGCGCTTTGGAACCTTCAGACGGGCCCACGACCCCTCGCTGTTCGAGAAGGTCCATGATCCGGCCCGCTCGGGCGAAGCCGACTTTGAGTTTGCGCTGCAACATCGACGTCGATCCCAACTGGGAGCGCACCACGAGCTCCATCGCTGCGCGCACCAGACCTTCGTCGTCATCATCATCGGAAGGAGCGGCGGTGATCGCGGATTCTCCGCTTGAGCCGGTGGGTCCATCGGCGTCGACACCAGACACGTAGCTCACCTCGGGCGCCTGACGCTTCCAATGGTTGGCGACGCTTCGGACCTCTTCTTCATCGACCCAGGCGCCTTGGATACGTTGCGCGACCGAGGAGTTACCCGGGAGCAGCAACATGTCGCCCTTACCGACCAACTTCTCCGCTCCGGGTTGATCGAGGATCACCCGGCTATCGGTGAGACTCGACACCGCGAAGGCCATTCGGGCGGGAATATTGGCTTTGATCACCCCGGTGATCACGTTGACGCTGGGTCGTTGAGTAGCCACGATCAGGTGGATCCCCACGGCACGGGCCTTCTGGGCGATACGAGTGATGGACTCCTCGACGTCGCGTGCGGCGACCATCATCAAGTCGTTGAGCTCGTCGACCACGACCACGATGTAGGGAAGCCGTTCGATTCGGGGGGCCTCGGAATCCTCACCAGTCCCCGGCGGCGCCACGAGCTCACCTTTGTCGTAGGCGCCGTTGTATCCGGTGATGTCGCGGAAACCGAACTCCATCAACAAGTCGTAACGCCGTTCCATCTCGCGCACCGCCCAGGACAGCGCATTGGCAGCTTTCTTGGGGTTGGTCACGGGCTGGGTCAGCAGATGCGGCAACTTGGCGTACTGGTTCATCTCGACCTGTTTCGGGTCGATGAGAATCAAGCGCACTTGATCGGGTGTGGTGCGCATCAGCAGCGAGGTGATGATGCAGTTGATGCCCGAGGACTTACCCGCACCCGTCGCACCAGCGATCAGAAGGTGAGGGGTCGTGGCCAGGTTCAAAAAGACACCTCGACCGGCGATGTCTTTTCCGACGGCGACATCGAGGGGATGGGACGCGGCTTTGGACTCGGCGGAGAACAACACATCCGCGAGCGCCACGAGTTGACGGCTCTGGTTGGGGACCTCGACTCCAATGGCCGACTTACCGGGAATCGGCGCCAGGATGCGCACATCGGGGGCCGCCATCGCGTAGGCGATATCGCGTTGGAGACTCGTGACTCGAGCGACCTTCACTCCGGGGCCGAGTTCGAGTTCGTATCGGGTGACGGTGGGGCCAGCGGTCGCCCCGACCAGACGGGTGTCGACCCCATGAGAGGACAGTGACTCTTCGAGGACCTTGCCTCGACGCAGGACCTCGTCCATGTCGAGCGCCTGGTTCGAGGATCGATGCAACAGTTTCTGGGCCGGCAACGCCCATGAGCCCTTCTTCGCCCCGGGGCCGAGATCGAGTTCGGTTTGCTCGCTCGGCCCCGCGGCATCGACTGGCACCGCTTTGCGGCGAGGTCGCTTGGCTGGCTCCGCCGAATCGGATCCTGGGCGAGGAGGGGCCGTGCCGCCGTCTGTTCCGGTCGCGCCATCTGCCTCGGCTGCAAGGTCGTAGAGGACCGGACCGTCCGAGCGGTCGTTGGCGCGACGTCCCTGCGAGGATCCGTCAGAACCACCGGTCGGTTCCGCACGCTCCGTAGCGCTCCAGGAGATCTCCCGGCCCTCGGCCTCGCTGCGATCCACCAGAACGAGACCGTTCCCGGTCCCGTCGTCCACGTACACCCCATCGGAGGACCGATCGGTATCGGGATCACTCGACAATGTCGACAGACGCCCGAAGGTCGAGCGCAGTCCCCCAAAGACGGGACCGCTCAGAAAACGTCCAACTGCTCCGATGGCACGCAGCCCTTCCATGGCGGTGCGTCCGGTGACCAACAACACTCCGGCCGCGGTGACCGCCAGGAACACCACGCCGGCACCCCAGACGCCGATCAACGACCGGGTGGGTTCGCCAACGAGACCTCCCACGACTCCCCCGGCGTCGGCGATGTCGTCGAGCCGGGTCGACAACTCCCGAGGTCCGCGCGTGATGTGAAGGAGTCCGAGGACCCCCACGACGACGACCGTCCACGCGAAAACCAGTCGGATCCGATGAGCGCTGGCACCACGACGGACCAGGGCCACTCCGACTGCCACTGCCGCCACGGGCAGTACGAATCGACCCCAGCCCACGAGCCATCCGAGAACGTCATCGACCGCGCGACCCAACGGGCCAGCAAGTCGTAAGTAGATGCCCAGTCCCAGCACCAACCCGACGGCGATCAAGGCGATGCCGACGAACTCTTCCTCTCGACCCGATAACGCGCTGCGCCATTCGGGGGTGGCAGGCGGCGGAGGCGTCGACGGACGTCCCCGTTTCTGCTTGGATCCCGACGAGGCCATTCCCCCAACCTACCAATGGGGCGCGCACGCGTTCGGACATCCCCGACGAGTTCGGGGTACCGGCCCTGGTTCGGGCCCGATGACCGAGGCCAAAGGCTCTGTGGGTCAGCGCATCGGGATGCCATGGATACATCGCAGCGTCCCCCACCTCGACACCACCGATGCCGAGCACGATCGGTCGGGCAGGTCCGGCCACATCGGGGTGGCCTTCACCCGCGAGTCCCCATCACGAGGCGATCACCAGATGGCGGATGAACCCGAGACCGGGCATCCGATACGGGCCTCGATCTAGGTCTCCATGACGACGGGCACGATCATGGGCCGCCGCTTGGTTCGTTCGTTCACGAAGCGTCCCGTAGCCCGTCGAACATCGCGTTCGAGGCTCTCGACATCGCGCACTCCTTCAGCCAGAGCTTTCTCGACCGCTTCGGCGACGGTGTCGCAAGCCTCGTCGAGAAGATCATCGGCTTCGGGCGCATACACCCAACCGCGTGTGATGATCTCAGGGCCCGTGAGGACTCGGCCCGATTCGAGATCCACCGTCGTCACCACCACCACGACGCCCTCTTCAGCCAAAGCTCGACGATCCCGCAGGACTCCCGAACCGACGTCACCAACGATGCCGTCGACATAGAGGTATCCAGCGGGAACCCGACCGGTTCGCTCCACGGCATCGTCGGTGATCTCGATGACGTCACCGTCCTCACACACCAGGACCCGATCCCGAGGTGTCCCCATGACCTCGGCCAGGCGAGCGTGAGCGACGAGATGGCGGTACTCGCCATGCACGGGAACGAACCATTCCGGTCTGGTGATGGACAAGTAGGTCTTGAGTTCATCGGCCTGAGCGTGGCCTGTGGCGTGGACGTCAGCGATTCCTGAATGCACGACCTCGGCTCCGGCGCGCAGGAGTCCATCGATCACCCGGTTGACGTTGCCCTCGTTTCCCGGAATGGCATGCGAGGACAGAATCACGGTGTCGTTCTCAGAGATCTTGACCCAGCGGTTCTCACCCCGAGCCAACAACGCCAAAGCCGACATCGGCTCCCCCTGGGATCCTGTCGAGATGACGCAGACCTCGCCTGGGGCGTAGTCGTCGATGGATTCGATATCGATGAACACCGAGGCCGGGAGGTCGATCAGACCGAGATCGAGTGCCAAACGGACGTTCTTGCGCATCGACAACCCGAGGGTTGCCACCTTGCGGCCCGATTCGACAGCGGCCTCAGCGATCTGGCGGATGCGATGAATATGGCTGGCGAAGCTCGCTGTGATGATGCGGCGGCCACGATGTTCGTGGAACAACTGACGTAGAACCGATCCGACCGATGTCTCGCTCGGGGAGTACCCCCGCTCCTCGGCGTTGGTCGAGTCCGCCATGAGTAACCGGATGCCGTCGCCGGAGGCCAACGCTCCGAGGCGAGCCAGATCGGTTCGGCGGCCATCGACGGGCGTGAGATCCAACTTGAAGTCCCCGGAATGGACGATCACCCCTTGAGGGGTGTGCAACACGATGCCGTGCGCATGTGGCACCGAATGGGTCACCGCGAGGAACTCGACATCAAAGGGGCCGATGCGCACCCGGTCGCCATCCGCGATGACGTGGAACGAGGTGCGATCTGCCAGGCGAGCTTCTT
>CAYYHU010000043.1:0-6235 GCA_964471865.1 uncultured Ilumatobacteraceae bacterium
GAGGGGTCGCGTCGAGTGGTTCCGCCCCGCCCATCACGATCTTCACGCCCAACATCCCCAGCGTCTGACCGACGTCGTCCTATCCGCCCTCGACGAAGGATTCTGGCCATGAGTACTCCCCGCCGACCTCGTCTCGTGACCATCATGGGGTCCGGCGAGACCGCCCCCACCATGGTCAAAGTCCACCGATCGCTCATCGAGCGACTTCGTGGCGCTGGTCCCGTCGAAGCGGTCGTGATCGACACGCCCTACGGGTTCCAGGAGAACGCGTCCGAACTCGCCACCCGCGCCCAGGACTATTTCGCGACCTCGGTGGGTCAGACCCTGACCGTGGCCGGCTTGACCCGGCTCGTGGACGCCGACCCCTTGACCGTCGAACAAGGCCTGGCACGTCTTCGCACCGCCCAGTACGTCTTTGCCGGTCCCGGAAGCCCCACCTATGCGCTGCGGCAGTGGGCGGGTTCACCGCTGGTGGATCTGCTCGCCGACAAGATGCGCACCGGAGGTGCGGTCACCTTCGCCTCGGCCGCCGCGTTGACCTTGGGTCGGTTCACGGTGCCGGTGTATGAGATCTACAAAGCCGGCGAGGAACCGACCTGGCGTGAGGGTCTCGATCTGTTGTCGACCATCGGTCTCCATGTCGCGGTGATCCCGCATTACGACAATGCCGAAGGTGGTCATCACGACACACGGTTCTGCTACCTCGGGGAGCGTCGCCTCGCTCGGCTCGAGACCGAACTCGACGACGATGTCCATGTGCTCGGGATCGACGAACACACCGGGGTGGTGCTCGATCTCGACGCCGATACCGCAACGGTGGTCGGCAACGGGCGTCTCACCGTGCGGGTGAAGGGGCACTCGATCGAATATCTGAGCGGCACCACGATTCCCATCGATCGCCTTCGTCAGCCCGAGCGGGGGGCCGGTGTCGTATCGGAACCGGTGGTGCTCGAGAGCCCGGTCGAGACCGAATCCGGTGAGGGGGGTGCGGTCTCGCTCGGTGACGACCGTCGTCGTCTCGAAGCCGACTTCGACGATGCACTCGGTCGCCGCGATGCCGCCGCCGCGGTGCGCGCCGTACTCGAACTCGACGCAGCGATCCTCGCCTGGTCCGCCGACACCCTCCAAAGCGACGAGACGGATCGGGCGCGCAGCTCTCTACGCACGATGATCGTGCGTCTCGGCGAGGCGGCCACGAGCGGGCTTCGGGATCCCGCCGAGGTGTTGGGGCCCCTCGTGGAGGTGGCACTCGACATTCGCCGACGGGCTCGCGAGGAGAAGCGATACGACTGGTCCGACATCATCCGCGACGGTCTCGCCGCAGCCGGAGTAGAGGTGCGCGACACCCGCGATGGTGTCGACTGGGAGCTCACCGCCTCGTAGGGCGCGCCCGCCTCTCAGTGGTGTGCGAGCGCCGCGAGGCGTTGGCGGCGGCGAACCCCGGTGGAGCCATACAGCACGACGAAGACCGCCGTGCCCACCAAGATGATCACGGCTCCGCTGGGTACATCGGCGAACCAACTCGCGTACATGCCCACTCCGCCGAACGCGGCACCCATGATCGGGGAGACGATGAGCATGCGGCGGAAGCTGTTGGTGATCATGCGCGCCGAGACCGCCGGCAGCACGAGCAGCGCCGAGATCAACAGCACTCCCACCACGCGAACGGTCACGAGAATCGTCGCGGAGAGCATCGCCATCAGAGCCCCTTCGACGACTCCGACCCGTACTCCACTCACCGCTGCCACCTCGGGATCGAAGGTGGTGAACAGCAACTTCCCATACATGATGACCACGACGGCGACCACGGCGATCGCCACGAGGCTGACCGCGATCACATCGGAATCGAAAACTCCCAGCACATTGCCGAACAGCACGGCCTCGATGGAGCGCTTGGCCTGACCGAAGCGGGCCTGTAACGCCAGTCCGAGGGCGAACGACGCGGTGGTGACCACGCCGATCGCGGCGTCGGCTCCGATGATGCGTCGTCGCGCCACCCAGCCGATGACGAGCCCGGATGCGAAACCCCACAGACCCGCACCGATGAAGAACCCGATACCGGTCACCGCCGCGACCGCGGCACCACCGAACACGGCATGGCTGAGACCGTGACCGATGTAGCTCATGTTGCGCAGCACCACGAAGACACCGACTAGTCCGCACAGCGCGCCGGCGAGTACCGCCACGAGGAGTCCGCGTCGAAAGAACTCGTAGTCGAAGGGTTCGAAGAGATCGACGGCCACCGCCGCAGAGACGATGTGCGCGTTCATGCGCTGCGCATTCCCCGGCGACCGAGCGCGTGGGGGCTGCTCTCGAGCACCACGGGCATACCCCCGTGTTCGAGAACGTCCATCGGGGCGCCATAGGTGGCTTCGAGCACATCGGGGCGCAGCACCGTGATCGGAGCCCCATCGGCCACCACTCGGCGGTTGAAACACAACAGTCGGGGCAGGTGAGCGGCGAGACCGTTGAGATCATGGGTGGTCAACACGATCGCGATGCCGTCATCGTTGAGATCGCCCAGCACGTGAAGAACGTCGTGACGGGTCCGCACGTCCACCCCGGAGGTGGGTTCGTCGAGCACCAACACCTCGGGCCGGTCGATCAAAGCTCGCGCCAAGAACACACGCTGTTGCTGTCCGCCTGAAAGTTCACGGATGTGCCGGGACCCGAGTCCGTCCAGGCCGAGCCGCTCGAGCACCTGATCGATCGCAGTGCGTTCGATGTCGTCTCGTCCCGGTCGCCATCGGCGGGCGCGTCGGCTCATCCCGACGACTTCGTCCACGGTGACGGGGAAGTTCCAGTCCACCGTTTCGACCTGAGGGACGTAGCCGGTGCGTAGACCGCTTCGGCGCCAGACGCTTCCCGACACCGGGTTCACCGAACCGAGCAGGGTCCGCAGCACGGTCGTCTTGCCGGATCCCGACGGTCCCACGAGACCGAGGAACTCGCCACGACGAACCTCGAAGGAGGTGTCCTCGACCACGGCGGGACCCCCATAGGAGCAACTCACCGCATCGAAGCGCACCAAGAGGTCATCGGCACCACGTTCGGTGCTGGTCGCGCGGCGGGTCACCCGAGTCCGATCCTTCGCATCGCCATGACCGTGAACGGTCGGCCGTTCGTGGACCCCGAGATCGTCACTGCGGGTAGCTCGCGTTGTCGGTAACCACTGGGGTCACGTCGAGAGCGGCGAGAGCTGAAGCGTCGCCACCGAGGGCTTCGACCATCGTCACGAAGTTGAATCGCATCAAAGCGAGCCAGGAGTGATCCGGATCGCCCGGGGCGCCGGGCAGGTCGTCGTCGCGCAACACGTCGATATAGCGGACCCCGGTCTCGTCGCCGATCTGGGCGAGCACCGGAGACGGGAAGACCTCGGATCCAAAGATCGCCGGCACCTGGGTCTCGCGGATCTGCTCGATCAACTCGGCGACTTCACGAGCAGTCGGTTCGTCGAATGACGAGGGCTGGATCGCTCCCAAGACCGTCCATCCGTAGCGCTCGGCGAAATAGGCATACGCGTCGTGGTAGGTGACGAGCAACCGCTGATCCTCGGGAATCGTGGCCGTGGCGACACTCACCGCTTCGTCGAGAGCATCGATCTGGGCCGAGAACGCGGCGGTGTTCGCCGCGTAGACCTCCGCGTTGGCTGGATCGAGTCGCGACAACACGTCGCGGGTGATCTCCGCGTACTCCTTGGCCATGGGCGGGTTGGTCCACAGATGCGGGTTCGGTTTGCCACCGTCTTCGGGGAAGGAGAAATCGAAGATCCAGTTCTCGCGCGGCAGGATCTCGGTTCCCAACTCGCACAACACGGCGCCCGAGGCGAGGTTCGCCAACGCCAGATCTTTGGTCGGCTCCTCGAGTACGAGACCATTGATGAACACCACATCGGAGTCGGCCAGCGTGGCCGCCAGGCTCGGCGGGGGTTCGAAGGTGTGGCTGTTGGTGCCCTCGGGCACGAGACCGGTCACGACGGTCGGGGCGTCGCCCACGACGTTGGCGACGATCGAGGTGATGGGGGCCACCGTCGCAGCGACCCGCAGGGGCCGACCCTCCACCGGTGCGCCGCTGTCGCATCCCACCACGGGGGCATCGGCAGAGTCAGTCGAGTCAGAGGAGTCGTCACCACAGGCGGCGAGGACCACAACAGCAGCGGCGCCGAGTCCGAGGAACCGGCGAATCGATGAACGGGGGGAACGGTGAGACCTTCTGATCACCTCTCTAACGTAACGCCGAAAAACGGGCCCTATGTCTCTGAGCGCCCCGGTCCCATGTCACGGGGCGGACAGATCACGTCGATGGGAGCCGTTCGGGGGTGGCCAGATCCGCCACGACACCGGCGTGATCACTCGCCCAAACCGATTCCGATCCCAGAGTGACGGGTTCGGTTCCTGTCAGCCAGGTGCGGATCGGATTGCCGCAGGGTCGCGGTCGGGGCCACGAGACCATGAGATAGTCGACGCGCCGGTTCGGCCAAGTCGAGTTGGTCACATGGGGGTTCTCACGTCGCCAGGTGTATCCGGGTCCGTCTCCGGCCACCTCCCACACATCGGTCATCACGATGCCGCCCGGACCTCCCGATGAGCGTCCCGTGAGGATGCGGATCTCATCGGAATCCGGCACGGCGTTGGCATCGGCCCCCACGATCAGTGGGAGGTCGCTGTCGGCATCGCCGCGGTGCGCGAGTGCATGTTCGAGGACCAGTCGCACTTGGATCTGGCGGGCGGCGGAATCGTCGAAACGATGATCGAGATGGGTCGTCATGACCGGCCAGGAACCCCACGGGGTGTCGGCGCGTGCGACGAGAACCCGCCGATGCGGCGGGATGTGGTCGTCGCGGGGCAGGGTCTGATCGGCCACGGTCGTGAGCGGCCAGCGACTCAGGATCGCGTTGGAAAACGCTCGTTCACCGAACCACAAGGGATCGTTGACCGCGACATGCATTCCAAGACGGCGCGCCAGGTGCTCCGCTTGGATCTCGGGATCTGCGAACTCGTCGTCACCTCGGGGTTCACGCCATGCCCAGGTCTCTTGAAGACAGATCACATCGGGCTGTTCACGTTCGAGAGTCGCCACGATCGCGTCCTCTCGTCGGCGCCAGTTCCCGAACCGCCACCACAGATTCCACGTCATCACCCTCATCGTCACCCACCCAGGCTTCCACACCCGATGCCGGTCCCGTCGATCCCGACAGGGGTTTGACCCGAGGATGGGATGGATAGCGTGAACCGTCAGTGAGGGTGCTGACACGTCTGCGAGCCCAGTGGCGGTGGTGGCTGGTGGCAGCGGTAGCCGTCGTGGTGGTGAGCGCTGTCGGGGCTTCGAGCTTCGACGACACCGCCACGCTCGGTCCTGCGGGTGCCGCCGAGGAACCGAGCGCGAGCCGGGACGATGCCGGGCAGAACCTGGCGGCGGCACCAGGTGGGCTTGGGTCTCGAGATCTCGACGATGCGGACTCGACCGCAGTGGAGACTGCCGAATCTGTGAGTTCGTCGATCGACATGCCGAGTACGAACGAGGCGGCGAGTCGGCCAGCAGGGGAGTCCGGCGACATCGCTCGCCGCACCGGCGCCGCAACTCGTGCGGATCCGTCGACATCTGATGTCGCTGGATCCGAGGGCGACCTCGAGGCTCCAGCCGATCTCGTCGCCCCGTCGACGAACGCGACCGGTCCCACCGGAGATGATCTGCCCTTGCCATCGGCGACCTCGCCGGCCGGGTCGCCCTCGTTTCGGGTACCGACCCCGGTGACGTCGCCGAGCGCGAGTCTTCCCGAGATCCCATCGGTGATCACATCGCCCCAGTCCACGGCCCCGTCTCCGGCGACCCCGAGCGTTCTCGTCGAGTCGCTCACGCTTCGATCCGAGGCGTCCCGTACCGGATATGCACGCCAGCTCTTCCCGCATTGGATCGACCTCGACGGCAACGGGTGCGACGCTCGCCAAGACACCCTCGGATCCCAAATCCTCGGATTTCCTCAACGGGATCTCTTCGATGCGTGTGTGATCGTCGAAGGGGACTGGTGGTCGATCTACGACGACGTCTACCACGCCGGTTCGCCATCCGAACTCGACGTCGATCATGTCGTCGCGCTCGCAGAGGCCTGGGACTCGGGGGCCTGGGCCTGGAGTGAGGCTCGTCGAGCGGCCTTCGCGAACGACCCTCGAAATCTCGTTGCGGTCACCGCCTCGTCGAATCGTTCCAAGAGTGATCGTGACGTCGGAGAGTGGCG
>CAYYHU010000043.1:6335-14587 GCA_964471865.1 uncultured Ilumatobacteraceae bacterium
GAGGATCTCGTACGGGTGTCGGGAATCGGATCGTCACGCCTCGCTGACATCCTCGCTCAGGGCTTGGCCTGTGTGGGGTCCTGAACGCGGCCCGCGTCGCGCACCGTCACCCTGGCGCCCTCGCCGGCGATGCGTAGGCTCGCTCGCGTGGACGTGAGCTACCTCGATGATCCGGCCCGAGACGTGTTTTCGAACCGCACACTGAACCTTCGGTCCGTCGCGGCGATCGGCTACGACATGGACTACACCCTGATCCACTACCGCACCGAGGAATGGGAGCGGGTGGCCTTTGGGCATGCCGTCGGGGTTCTCGCCCGCCACGGTTGGTCCGTGGACGGTCTCGCGTTCGATCCCGACGACCATCTTCAAGGTCTCGTTGTGGATGTGGCGACGGGAAACATCTGCAAAGCGACCCGTTTCGGTGCCGTGGTCCAGGCCCATCATGGAACTCGGCCGTTGAGTTTCGATGAGGTCCGAACCGAATACTCCGGGGTGTTCGTCGATCTCGCCGATGCCCGCTGGCGCTTCTTGAACACGATGTTTTCGCTGTCTGAGGCCTCGCTGTTCGCTCAACTCGTCGATCAGGTCGATGCCGGCGAGGCCCCCGGAGTGTTCGGCTACGACGATGTCGATACCGCCGTTCGCTCGGCACTCGATGAGATCCACTCCCAAGGGGCTCTCAAAGCCGAGATCGTGGCCGACCCTGATCGCTTCGTGGTCCGCGATGGCGCCGAGGCCGCGACATTGTTGGATCAGCGCGCTGCGGGTAAGCGGCTCGTGTTGATCACGAACTCGGACTGGGCGTATACCCGATCGATGATGTCGTGGTGTTTCGACGAGGCATCGCCGACGGGTTCATGGCGGGATCTGTTCGACCTCGTGGTCGTATCGGCGTCGAAGCCGTCGTTCTTCGCCCACGATGCCCCGGCGTTCGCGATCGTGGATCATGAGCGCGGCTGGCTCGAACCCCATCGAGGTCCGTTTCAGCTGGGCGGGCTCTATCACGGAGGCTGCGCTCGGGCCGTGGAGGCCACCTTCGGCCTCACCGGAGATCAGATCCTGTATGTCGGGGATCATCTCTTCGGAGATGTCCACGCCTCCAAAGCGACCCTGCGCTGGCGCACGGCATTGATTCTCCGAGAGCTCGAAGACGAGATCCTCGCCGCCATCGCGTTCGCTCCCGATGAGGCCCGACTGAGTGAACTGATGGCCGCGAAGATCGAACTCGAGGATCGGATCGCTCGGGTTCGACTCGAGCGAATGCGCGCCGTGGATCCCACCGAGGCCGCCGCTCATCGCGACGTGATCGACTCGGCGTTGGCGACGGTGCGCGACCTCGACGCCGAGATCGCACCCTTGGCCAGTCAGGCGTCCAGGCTCGGTCACCGAGTGTGGGGACCACTCATGCGAGCGGGCAACGACAAGAGCCTCTTTGCTCGCCAGGTCGAGCAGTACGCCGATCTCTACACCTCCCGCGTGTCGAACCTGGGTCGGCGCACCCCGTTCGCGTATCTGCGAGCCTCGAGGACCTCGTTACCTCATGACGGTGCCGTGACCCCTCGACATCTGAGCTGATCTCGATGTCTGAGACCGTCTCGGCCGTCGTCGAGTCTGCGGATTCTGGGGAGGAGTCCGATCCCGCATCAGACCTGGCGGTCCAGGACCGCCGGCCACGCGTGGGGATCCACCAGTGGATCGTCGAGCAGCGGTTGGAAACGTTCGAATCGGGGATCGAAGGAAGCCTCCCAGGGCAGGTGGCCATCGGGGTCGCTCCAGACGATCTGCACTGCGGTCTGGATCTGGCGTCGATGGAACCGGTCCCAGAAACGTTCGGCCCCCGCGATCAGATCACTCTCGGACCCGAGATGGGTGGGGTCGACTCGTACGAGGCCACAACGGACTCCGGCGAGTTCGAGTTCATCGGCTCGGCCCGTGGTGAGTAACTCACCCGAGGCCACGACGAGATGAAAGGCCTCGAGGAGCTGAGCGGCCGAGGCCGCATCGATGCCCATCACCACCGCCTCGGGATGTCGCCACGCTTCCAGACCGATCGAGTACGCCCATGAGGGGCCGCGATCGTCACGGACGTACTGGATGGCGAGTCCGTGTCGACGCACCAGGGTTCGCAGGCGTTGGAGATGGTGTTCCAAAGGAGTGGGGTGTCGAGCCATGTCGTCACCCTCGTCGCGGGGTGTGTCAGGGTTGGAGCCCTCAGGGCCGCAGCGTCAGAGCTGGTGGAGATCGGTGGGCGGCTCGGGCTCGGGATCGAAGAGGAGATCCCAGCGGTCCCAACAGTCTCGGCACCGGTACGCAATGATGTCGCCGGGCGCGAACAGGCCGTCTTCATCGGGCCGGGAGAGCCGGTAGGCGCGACCGCCGCAGTCGATGCAGTCGATTTCGGACTCGGGCTGGGGAACCGTAGGCGCCATGAGACGAGTCTCGCAGTCCTATCCTGCGCTCATGCGGGTCATCGCCGGAGAGTTCGCGGGACGACGACTCGTTGCTCCCGAGGGTCTCAGGACCACCCGTCCCACCACCGATCGAGTACGTGAAGCGGTGTTCAACGCGCTGACGAGCCGAGGCATTCTCGAAGGCGCCCTCGTGGTCGACCTGTTCGCGGGTAGCGGCGCGGTGGGAATCGAAGCCCTGTCCCGGGGGGCGGCGACGTGCACCTTCGTCGAGCGAGACCCTCGAGCGCTCAGAGCGCTTCGTTCCAATCTCGACACGCTCGACGTGGCTGCTCGATCGGTGGTGATCGGTGCCGATGTCATGGCGACACTGGAACGTCTCGGATCAGTGGACGTCGTGCTCGCCGATCCACCCTATGAGTTCGACGACTGGGATCGAATCTTGGCGGGGGTGGACGCTTCGCTCCTGATCGCCGAAAGCGATAGGGATCTCGTTGCGACCGAACCCTGGGAGGTCGCTCGACATCGTCGGTACGGGCGAACCCGGGTCACGTGGTTCGAGCGAGTACCGTGACGTGGCGTTATGACCGTGTTGTACCCGGGCAGTTTCGACCCGATCCATCGAGGCCATGTCGACATCGTCGAACAGGCCGCCGCGCTGTTCGGTGAGGTGGTCGTGGCCGTGATGCACAATCCGGCCAAACCCTCGGGATCGTTCACGATCACGGAACGGGTCGAACTGGCCGCAGGGGCGCTCGGTCATGTCCCCTCGGTGCGCGTCGAGGCTCATGAAGGACTCGCCGTGGACGCGGCCCGTAGGACGCAGGCCCGATTCATCGTCAAGGGTCTGCGAGTGGCTGGTGATTTCGAGATCGAACAGCAGATGGCCCAGACGAACTTCGCGGTCGCAGGGGTCCGCACGGTGTATCTGCCTTGTCGTGCGGAGTTGTCGTTCATCTCGAGTCGTTTCATTCGAGAGATCGCCGCTCACGGAGGCGACATCGACTCCATGGTTCCCGAAGTGGTCGCAAGCCGCTTGAATGCCCTGGCCGGTGGACGATCCTCGTCGTCCCCTGATGTACAAGGACAACGCTGATGACCTCGACGTACAACGGAGATCCCGGAGAGGTGCGCAGCCAGCTCGGCGACGCCGAGACGCTGTTGCGCCGAGCAGTGGACATCATTGCATCAGCCCCCAATGTCCCCTTGTCGTCCACGCCTCGTATCGATCGTGACGAGATCATCGAGTTGCTCGAAGAGGCGCTGTCGCGACTTCCCGAAGAGGTCCGTCGAGCCCGGTGGATGCTCAAAGAGCGCCAAGAGTTCGTGGCCAAGACCCGTCGTGAGGCCGAAGAAGTCCTCGAAGCTGCCCGAGCGTCGGCTGAGCGGATGGTGCAACGCACCGAGGTCGTACGCGCAGCGGAACAACGAGCCCGCCACATCGTGGACGCGGCTGAAACCGATGCTCGTCGGATCAAGCATCAAACCGAGGACTTCTTGGATCAGCGTCTGGCGAGCTTCGAGATTCTGTTGGACAAGCTCGCGAAGACCGTGGCCGCGGGCCGTCACAAATTGGCGATCGGCACCCAGGGGGACGATACCGGGGGTGTGACGGAAGACCCGGCGAAGGGGTTCTTCGACCAGGATCGGGGCTGAGAGGTCCGTGGCCCGCCCGTTGCTCGTCAACGTCGCCGAACTGCTTCGGCGCGCCGGAGTTCGTCGAGACGTGAACGTGTCGGTGAGCCCCGCCGAACTCGATGCCCATGACGAGCGGTTCGCTCCCGGGGCTGAGGTGGTGGTGGATCTGCACCTCGAGAGCCTCATCGATGGCATCGTCGTCGACGGAACCATCTCGACTCCGTGGGTCGGGGTGTGTCGGCGATGCCTGGCGCCCGTCTCGGGGCGTGACGAGGTGAGCATCCGTGAGTTGTTCCAGTCCACGGTCACCGACCCCGATGCCTTTGCGATCATGGGGGAGCAGCTCGATCTCACCGAGACGGTCCGAGAGCATGCCTTGCTCAGCCTGCCCGAGGCGGCGCTGTGTCGATCCGACTGCGCCGGATGGTGTCCCCAGTGCGGCGCCGATCTCAACACCGATCCCTGTCGTTGTCGCGACGAGGTGCGCGACGACCGCTGGTCGGCTCTCGACGCGCTCAAGAGCCAGCTTGCATCCGAGGATCCCCGTCCGTCCTGAGGCGAGTCCCCACCTGTCGAGGGGGCGCTACATGCTGACTCCGTCGAGCGAGTTGGACCCGAGTGGACCCCGGTCATCGGGTCGCTCGTGGCGACAGGTGGTCGCAGAGGGCCAGTTACCGCTACGCTTTCGCAGCCCCGTATCGGACGTGGCGGATCCGGGAGGAAAGCGCCGTGGCGGTCCCCAAGAAGAAGAAGTCGAAGTCGAAGACCCGCAGTGGTCGAGCCTCCGCATGGAAGCTCTCCGCTCCCTCGCGCAGCGTGTGCGCCCGGTGTGGAGCCTCGAGGCGCCCCCATACGGTGTGCCCCTCGTGTGGGTGGTACAAGAACCGCGTGGCGGTCGACGTCGGCTGAGCCGGCTCATCGTCATGTGACGGGAGTGGCGTGACGGTACCCAAGAACATCCTGACGACGATGATGCCCACACTGTTGCCGCCGGCGATACCGATGCTGGTGAGTCTGTGATGCTGCCCATCGCCGTTGATGCGATGGGGGGCGACAGAGCTCCTGAAGCCATTCTCGCCGGCGCTCACGAGGCTGCCGATGCGGGTATTCCCGTCCTGATCGTGGGTCCTGAGGGACTCGAGGGATGCGGCGATCTCGAGGTGCTCGTGGCGAGCGAAGTGATCGCCATGGACGAGGATCCGGCCCAGAGCGTTCGTCGTAAGAAGGATTCGACTCTGGTGCGCGCGGCGGAGGCCGTGCGCGATGGTCGCGCCAGCGCCATGATCTCGGCGGGGAACACCGGGGCGACTATGGCGTCGGCCTTGTTGCGCATGGGTCGGATCAAAGGTGTGAATCGTCCGGCGATCGCCACTCAGATTCCCGTTCCCGGCTCCACGCCGACGGTGCTTCTCGATGCAGGAGCCAACTCCGAGGTCCAAGGCGAATGGCTCGTGCAGTTCGCACAGATGGGTTCGGTCTTCGCTCGGCACCGCTTCGACATCGCCCGACCGCGAGTTGGTCTTTTGTCGATTGGCGAAGAGCCCGGTAAGGGCGACAGCCTGCGCAAAGAGGCTTATGAGCTCCTCGGAGTCGCGCCGGGCATCGATTTCATCGGCAACGTCGAGGGACGCGACGTGATGAGTCCCAACGTCGACGTGGTCGTGACGGATGGCTTCACCGGCAACGTCGTGCTCAAGACGCTCGAAGGCGGGATGCGTGCAGTCATCGCCGCGTTGGTCGCAGCGTTCGATTCCGATGACACCTCGCGATCCGCTGCCGAGGCCTTGATGCCCTCGCTGATGCCGCTCTATGAGATTCTCGACCCCGACACCTATGGGGGTGCGATGTTGCTCGGCGTCGACGGGGTGTGCATCATCTCGCATGGCTCGTCCTCGCCGCGAGCGATCACCAACGGCATCCGGGTCGCAGCCGAAATGGTGGAGGCGGGGATCGTCGAGGAGTTGCGCGCAGCGGTCGCTCAGTGAAGCGGCGGGCACCGGGTTGCGTCGTCTAGCCTGGAAACGGTCGCGACCGTTTGCTTCGTCGTCGCCCAACCGCCCAACTGGAGGACCTCGTGCCTGCTGAGACCCACGTGGAACATGGCCCACTCGACCGGAATGCGATCTTCGAGATCGTTCGAGATCGACTCGCTGACATTCTCGAAATCGACCCGGCGGGTATCGCCGAGGGGCAGAGTTTCGTCGACGATCTCGACGCCGACTCGCTTGCGTTGATCGAACTCGTCGAAGCGCTCGAGGAAGAACTGTCGGACCGAACCGTCGGCTTTCGCATCGACGATGAGGACCTCGAAGATCTCAAGACGGTACGCGATGCTGTCGACTACGTGTTCGGGCGGGTCGAAGGAGCCTGATCACGCTGTGACCGTTGACGCGACCGGTTCGCTCGCGGAACCGGAACTGCAGGATCTCGCCTCCCGTCTCGGGTACTCGTTTAGCGACCTGAGCCTGTTGCAGCGGGCTCTCACTCATCGCTCCTGGTGTGCTGAGCATCCCGGGACCCCGTCGAATGAACGCCTCGAGTTCCTCGGGGATGCGGTGTTGGGATGGGTGGTGGCCGATGTCGTCTTCGACCGGTACCGGGACCTGCCCGAAGGCAAACTCACCGATCTGCGCAAAGCGGTGGTCAACGCCACCGCTTTGGCCCAGATCGCTCGCCGTCTCGGTCTGGGCGACTTGGTGCGCTTGGGTCGCGGTGAGTCCAGCGGCGGGGGCGCCGACAAGGACTCGATCCTGTCCGACGCGCTCGAAGCGGTTCTCGGAGCGATCTATCTCGATGCTGGACCCGAGGCGACGCGCGCCATCGTGGCCTCGCTGATGGACTCGGCTTTGGAGGACTGGGCGCATCGCCTCGAACAACTCGACCCCAAGACGCGATTGCAAGAGCTCGTGGCTCGTCTCGGACTGGCCACGGTGAGCTACGAGATCGACGGTGAGGGCCCGGATCACGATCGTTGGTTCCAGGCCCGGGTGATGCTCGAGGGCGAGGTCTGGGGCACCGGCGAAGGCCGTTCGATGAAACGGGCCGAACAGGCCGCGGCAGCCGAGGCCTGCAGCCGACTCGAAGCCCGTGTCGATGCCCGAACTTCCTGAGGTCGAAACCGTCCGCAGGGGTCTCGAACCCCATCTGGTGGGACGCCGGATTCTCGACGTCGAGGTGACGGGGGCTCGCACCGCCCGGCGCACGAGTCCCGATGCGATCCGTCGAGGTCTGCAGGACTGTGTGGTCACCGGTCTCGATCGGCGAGGCAAATATCTCGTGATGATGCTCCACGGTCCGGGAACTCCACCCGGTCCCGATATCGCGACCGAACTCGGTTGGCGCACGCCCGACTCGACGCACCCTGGGGCCGACCGAGCCGCCATGGTGCATCTGCGTATGAGTGGGCAGTTGTTGCTGGCGCGCCAGGGAGATCCCACCGCCCCCCACACCCATGTTCGCCTGCGCCTCGATGCGTCGTCTCCGCCCGATGGTGACACCGAGCACTACGACGAGCTGCGATTCGTGGACCCTCGAACCTTTGGTGAGGTCGTTGTCGCCTCGAGAGGCACTCTGGCAGAACTACTTCCCGAACTGAACCGGCTGGGACCCGACCCGGTCGCCGAACCCGAGTTGTTCACCCGGGCGATGCTGTCGCGAGCGCTTCGAAGCCGTCGACGCCGAGTGAAGACGTTGTTGATGGATCAGTACCTCGTCGCAGGTATCGGCAACATCTATTCCGACGAGATCCTGCATCGAGCCCGCATCCGCCCGACCCGGCTGGGAATCGACATGTCCTCACGGCAGGTGGCGCGCATTCACGAAGCCACCCTCGACATCCTCCCCGCCGCCATCGCAGCAGGGGGATCGAGTCTGAGAGACGCCCAATATGTGGACGCGCAGGGACTCGTGGGGCGGTACCAGGATCAGCATCGGGTGGTCGAACGCGCCGGGACCCGCTGTAGGACCTGTGAGCGTGGATGGATCACCTCCGAGCGCGTCGACGGCCGTACGAGTTCCTGGTGCCCCTGGTGTCAGCGATGATGGCCGGTGGCGAGGTGACGAGAGCGCCTCGTGGGGACGCCGCCGCCGTGACGCCGCGATGCCCGATATCGGGGCGCGAGGCCGGCGGTGAAGTAGCGTCGGAGGCGCCGTGTTTCTGACGTCATTGACCCTCAAGGGCTTCAAGTCCTTCGCCGAGAGCACTGT
>CAYYHU010000044.1:0-13491 GCA_964471865.1 uncultured Ilumatobacteraceae bacterium
TCCCACCCACCACGACCACGACGGTCCCACCCACCACGACCACGACGGTCCCACCTCCGGTGGAGAACGATCGCCCGGGTAAGCGATGGGGCTGGTGGAAGCGCCTCATCTCGTTCGTCGAACGGTACGCACTGTTCCGGGTCTGGTGAGCCTTGGCGTCTGGGCCACCCCATCAGGGACATGAGTTGACCCTGATGGGGTGACCCTCGCCGCTACAGGGCAACGCGATGATTGCGGTGGTGGTCCAATGGCCCTTTGGTTCGGCTGGAGGCGTGAAGCGTTAGCGTGAGGAAGTGATCGCTGTCGGCAGCCTGACGGGTTTGGGAACCTTCGAGCGAGTGCTCGATCTCGTCGGAGTCGGAGCATTTTCGATCTCGGGCGCGGCGCTCGCAGTGCGAAAAGGGTTCGACGTGGTCGGTGTCGTGGTCCTCGGACTCGTGACGGCATTGGGAGGAGGAATCCTTCGAGACGTCCTTTTGGGGCTGTCACCGCCGGTGGCATTTGCCGATACCTGGTACCTGATCACAGCAGGGGCGGCAGCGGTCGTGGTGATGTTGGCGTATCCCGTGCTGAGCCGGCTCTGGCGTCCCGTTCTCGTCTTCGATGCGGCCGGACTGGGACTGTTTTCGATCGTGGGGACGATCAGGGCTCTCGACTACGACTGGTCGTGGCCGTCAGCCGCTCTCCTGGGAGTGACCACCGCAATCGGTGGCGGAGTGATTCGCGATGTTCTCGCTCGCGATATTCCGATGGTTTTCGGTTCAGCCTCCGGTCTCTACGCCATTCCGGCCACCAGCGGAGCGATCCTCACAGCGCTTCTCTGGGACGCAAATTTCGATGGTCCCTTGGCTGCGATCCTGATCGGAGTAGGGGTCGGAACGCTTCGGCTCATTTCGGTCCATCGAGGGTGGCGGGCACCGGTGGCACGGCACTCACTGGAACCCTGAGGATCGCCAAGGGGCAAGGCCGGACATGCTCAGACTCGTGCTCGACAAAGCAGACACGTCCGCCAGATCGCACGACATCGAAGACGACGGTATCCAGAAGTTCCTTTCGATCCGGGGACAGGTCTTCTGGTGACACACAGACGATGAGTTGGTCCACCGATCCCTGGTGGGCAATCTGAGCAATGGTCGCGAGGTCATCGATGACGCGATCACTGCTGCGGGCTCGATCGAGATCATCAGCAAGGACCTGAGCGTCGTGTCGTCGAGCGTCCCGGCGTAGTTCCATGAGCATCCGTTGGAACTCGCGGGAGTCGACGTGAGCACCCGCGCTTTCGAGGTGTGCGATCAGATCTGATCCCGTGGAACTGATCCGCTGGAACTCGGCGCTGAGACGACGCGGTCCCACAACGGCTACGGGTGCATCGTGGTGCGATCTATAGGCCTGGATCCGTTGGTCGATCTCGACGAGGAGATGATGGCGCCGGTCATGGTGAGCGATATCGGTACGTTGCCCAAAGGCGCGAGGTTTCATCACGGTCTCGGGAGCCAGGACAGTGGTCATCGGCCATTGGGCATCGCGGATCTCGGTGACGTCTTCGCCGTGGACCCACATCAGACGGGCCTCGTCCTCGGACAACACGAGGACCCACAGTTGTGCCGGGATCACGAATGCTCCCACGACATCGATGAGCAGCGGGGTCCCGTAGGCGACCCGCGTTGGCATGGCCTGGGTGGTCAGCGCGATTACCGTGGCCCCAGGACGTGACCACACGACGAGTGCGTCGAGCCGGTGCGCAGGATCGACCATCTCGAGGGCCTCATGGACGTCGCGCCGAAAGCCTGACACGAGTGATGGTGGCACGTCCGATTCAAGAACCGAGTCGACCGTGGCCAGAACCTGTTCGACCACGACATCGTCATGTTGTCGTCGCCCCGGCTCTCGATGGGTCGGGAACTGGACGGTGAGAGTCGGCTCTGACGATGAGGCGACGAGCCGTCGGATCGTCGCAAGGTCGAGATCGCCGGGGCCGAGACCCGTGAGAACAGATTGCCGAGTCATGAAGAACCTCCGAGATGCCCACACTGTGGCGACACCGAGTTCGTCCGACGTCGGTCAGGCGTCAGGGTTGGTCTGGGTCCCTTGGTCCCTCGATGGCCCCTGAACCCTGAAGCAGACGGGGTAGGAGTTGGTCGTAGTCGTCGAACGCCGGGAAATGGGGAAACTCGCGGCGTACCCGTTCCGGGGAGCGGAACAAGAAGCCAGCGTCGGCCTCGGCGAGCATCGTGGTGTCGTTGTAGGAATCACCGGCGGCTGCGACTCGATAATTGAGGGCCTTGAGGGCGCGTACGGCATGTCGTTTCTGGTCGGGCATTCTCAGGCTGTAGTGACGAATCCGGTCGTCCTCGATCACGAGGCGATGACACAGAATCGTCGGCCATCCCAAGTGGGCCATGAGCGGTCGGGCGAACTCCTCGAAGGTGTCGGACAAGATCACGACTTGGACCTGATGTCGCAATTCGTCCAAGAACGAACGCGCCCCGTCGAGAGGAGACAGCGTGGAGATCACCTCGGTCACCATCGACATCGTCAGTCCATGGCGATCGAGGACCTCGAGACGCTGTCTCATCAAGACGTCATAGTCGGGCTCGTCGCGCGTCGTTCGACGCAACTCGTCGATACCGGTGCGTTCCGCCACAGCAATCCAGATCTCGGGGACCAGAACCCCTTCGAGATCGAGAGTCACCATCGATTGGCGATCAGGTGACGGGGACGGAGTCAGATCATCACTGGACACCTCCCCATCGTGCCCTATCGCGGCAAGGAGAAGAGCATCGACCCGAGCAAGGGACGCTCGACGATTACAGTGGCGATGTGCCTCATCGCCGCTCCTACCAAGATCTGTTCGACAAGAACCGGACCTGGGTGGATCAGCGTCGCGCCAGCGACCCGAGCTTTTTCGATCGCCTGGCGGCCGGTCAGCAGCCGAAATTCTTGTTCATCGGATGCTCCGACAGTCGAGTCAACGCCAATGAGATAACCGGTTCTCAACCGGGCGATCTCTTCGTGCACCGAAACGTTGCCAATCTCGTGGTTCCCACCGACATGAACCTCATGTCGGTGCTCCAGTACGCCATCGAAGTGCTCCGCGTCGAACATGTCATCGTGTGTGGTCACTATGGGTGTGGGGGAGTCCACGCCGCCGTGGACGGACATCACCACGGGCTGATCGATGGGTGGCTGGCAGGCATCAAGGACGTCTACCGCCGATATCGAGTCGAACTCGAAGCCATCGAAGACCCTGAACTGCGACATCGCCGTCTCGTGGAACGCAATGTCGAGGAACAGGTGTTCAAGCTGTGCGCGACCGAGGTCGTCCAACACACATGGCCCGACGACTATGCCGACCACGTGCATGGGTGGGTGTATGACATCCACGACGGATTGTTGCGAGATCTTTGTGTGAATCCGCGCCTCGACGAAGGACTCGGGATCTACTTGGACGATCAGGTGCTCGGCCCCTGCTAGGGAGTGCGGACGTAGGCCAACTCGACCACGTCACGTCCGGCCTCGCGGGCACGCTTCTCGTACCGGGTGGCGATTCGCCAGAGCGGTCGCGAGATCCTTCCACCCGTCATCATGGTGTCGGTTGTCGCTACCGCTTCGATCGCTCGGGCGTAGGACTCGATATCGGTTGCGATGTGGAGACGTCCGCCGGGCTGCACTCGCGCAGCGACGACCGCCCAGAATTCGGCGTCGATGAGACGGCGATGATGGTGGCGGACCTTGGGCCACGGGTCGGGAAACAGCACTCGGACCTCGGCGAGCGAACCGTCAGGGATGTACGCCATGACATCGCGGGCATCAGCTTCGATCACCGAGATGTTGGTTCGTCCGCATTGGGCGATGTCATCGAGAAGAACCGACAGAGCCGGCGCGTGGAGATCCACTGCTACATGGTGAACCATGGGGTTCGCCGCCGCACTTGCGAGAGTCGTCTCACCATGACCGGCACCCACTTCGACAACCGCGGCGTTCCACGTCGACGGTGACGACAGGTCAGAGGCCGCCACCCCGAAGCGGTTCAAGAGCGCTTCGTAGCGCTCCTGGCGGCGAGGAGTCCAACCTCGGCGCCGCTGCCGAGTCGTCGCTGTTCGTAGGGTCCTGTCGGGATCGACCATGATTGGTCACGCCTCGAGAGGTAACAGAGCCAGCTGGCGCGACAACGCCACGAGCCGATTCTCGCAATCCCAGATCTCCCCATCGGCCTCGAGGTAACCGTGGCTGATGAAACGGGTTCTGAAACCACAGCGCAACCAGCCGGGTGCAGGCCGAGACCGGATCTGCACCGTCAGTTCCACCGTCGGAGTCCATCCTTGGGCCATGGGCACGTTGAACGTTGTCGGCGGAAACGCATCCGCCACCTGAATCAATCCAAAACTGTCGATCGGCTCATCGTCGTGAAAGCGTGCCCAGCCGCGCATTTCGGCGCGTCCCGAACGCGTCTGGGGATCACGGAATCCGGCGTCCTCGGGGTGGAGGCGAATATCGACTCGATGCGAAAACGGAGGTGCCAACGGTTCGACAGTCGTGGCGATGCACTCCGATGGCGTCGGTAGCTCGAGAGGCGTCCCCGAGACGATCAAGGGACCATCAGCACCTGCAAGGTCGGTACAGGTGACGAGCGCGGCGAGGACTCGGCGATCTGAATCGAGGGTGACCGAGGCTGTTCGATGACGCCCTCGGGTGCGGTGGCGCGCCACGGTCACCTCGAGGGGTCCAGGGCGTCCTGGAGCCAAGAAATGGGCTGTGAGCGTCACCACGTCAGGTCGATCGAGACTCTGGGCCGCTGCCCGACCCGCCATTGCAGCCAGCAGGCCGCCGTTGACATTTCCCCCGATGTCCCAGCCTGTGGGCACCGTCGCATCGAAAACCTGAGTCTCCTCGGCTGCGGTGCTCTCAGGTCCTTCGGGCGGAGCCGAGCGGGGTACCGCCGAGGTCGCACGCTCGAAGGCACCGAGTTCGTGAGGGGAGGGCGCTGCAGACGACATCGCCGTCGGTCTAGGGCCTCGACGTCCCGGTATGCAACCTCGGCGCTCACGGGGGCCAACTGGCGGTGTGAGACTGCGTAATCTCCAACAGGTGATCCCGCGACCGCCCGATGACCTCATGGTCATGCCCGAACTGGGGGTCTACACGTTGGCGGGAGCCCCCAAGAACCCTCGAGCGCTGATCGAAGAGGTCGCTGAGGCCGAAGACCTCGGTGTGGGCACCGTATTCATCTCCGAGCGCTTCAACGTGAAAGAGGCCGCCACACTCTCGGGAGCCGTGGCGGCAGTCTCTCAACGAGTTCAGATCGCGACGGCGGCCACGAATCATCACACTCGACACCCGGTCCTGCTCGGAGCCTTCGCCTCGACGATGCATCACTTGACCGGTGGTCGCTTCACCTTGGGTTTGGGTCGGGGAATCGCACCGTTGATGAAGGCTCTGGGTCTGGCGCCGGTCACGACCGAACAACTCGCCGATATCGCCGGAGTGCTGCGCCGGCTCTTTCGGGGTGAGGTGATCCTGGGGCATGACGGCCCGATTGGTTCGTATCCGCTTCTGGTTCTCGACCGTCACCTGAATGCCGATATTCCACTGGGAGTCACAGCCTTCGGCCCCCGAACTCTCGAGTTGGCCGGCGCCACCTTCGACATGGTGGTCCTGCACACCTTCTTCACCGATGAAACCCTTCAACGATGTGTGCGCATCGTGAAGGAGTCGGCCGAGCGTGCGGGTCGCGACCCTCAGGATGTGACCGTGTGGTCGTGCTTCGCCACGGTGGGTGACCATCTCGACGCCGATACCCGATTGCTCAAAACGGTCGGCCGTTTGGGGACCTACCTGCAGGCCTATGGAGACCTCCTCGTGTCGACGAACCGCTGGGACCCTGCGGTGCTCCAACGTTTTCGCGCCGATCCGGTCGTGGCGGCGATTCCCGGAGCGATCGATCAGGTCGCCACCACTGACCAGCTCGAACACATAGCGACGTTGATTCCAGATGAGTGGTTGGCGCCATCGGCTCGCGGCAGCGCGCAGGAATGTGCTCGTGCCATTGCGGCTCAGCGCGAACTCGGAGCCGATGCCGTCATTCTGCACGGGTCGACACCCCGAGAACTCGCCGGGATCATTGCGTCCTATCGAGATCAGCGCAGTGGCGACGTTCACGCCTCATCGCACCCGTCGACGACCTGATGACGTCGTTCGAAGATCGTCCTGACGAGGGTGCCCTGCGGGGCCTCGACACCGCGGCCGTCGAGGAACGTCGCCGCGCCGGGCTCGTCAACCGAGTCGACGAGCGAACGAGTCGTCGCGTCGGCGAGATCGTGCGGGCCCATGTCGTCACGCGTTTCAACGCATTGTTGGGTGCTGTCGCAGTGGCCGTTTTCGTCACCGGTCGCTGGCAGGACGCGTTGTTCGTGGTCGTTCTCGTGGTCAATGCTGCGGTGGGCATCCTCCAGGAATGGCGCGCGAAACGGACCCTCGATGCCCTCGCCATCGTTCATGCGCCCCAAGCGACGGTGATCCGAGATGGGCTCGAGACGGTGATCGATCCTGGTGACATCGTCAGTGACGATCTGGTGGTGCTGGCTTCTGGCGATCAGGTGGTCGTGGATGCCCGAGTGATCGAGTCACGCGACGTCGAACTCGATGAGTCCCTGCTCACCGGGGAAGCCGATCCGGTGGCCAAAGTGCCCGGTGATGAGGTGATGTCGGGAAGTCTGGTCGTCGCCGGGGGAGCGGTCGTGCAGGCCACCGCCGTGGGAGCCCAGGCCTATGCCCATCGGCTCGCCGTCGAGGCGCGAAAGTTCTCGCTCACGAGTTCGGAGTTGCGTGCGGGAACCGACCAGATCCTGAAGGGAATCTCATGGGTGATCGTCGTTCTCGGTCCCTTGCTCGTCATCGCCGAGTGGGGACGAGCCGAATCCTGGCAGGACGCGGTGACCAGCGCTGCCAGCGGGGTCGTGGGTATGGTCCCAGAGGGACTGGTCCTGTTGACCACGTTGGCATTCGTCGTTGCCGTCGTGGGTTTGGCACGACGTGACGTGTTGGTTCAGGAACTCGCGGCCGTCGAAGGTCTTGCGCGAGTGGACGTGGTCTGTCTCGACAAGACCGGAACTTTGACCCAGGGAACCGTCAGCGTCGGAGCGCTCGAGATCGCTGACCACCAGGATCCCGACGAACTTGGGCGAGCGCTTGGAGCTATTGCCCACGGTCCTGATCCCAACGCTACGACCCGGGCTCTCGCGGATGCCTATGGGCCGCCGATCGATGAGGGGCCCGGCAGCTGGAACCGGGTCGCCGAGATCCCGTTCTCCTCGGCACGCAAATGGTCGGCGGTGACCCTGGCCGGTCACGGCTCGTGGTATCTCGGTGCTCCTGATGTTCTCGAGCCTCACGCCGCCGATCCCTCCGGCCTCGTCATGCGAGCGCGTCATCTCGCCTCCGAGGGTCGACGAGTGGTCGCGGTGGCCCGTCGGATGGACTCCGTGGACGATCGGGACGACGATGATCCGGCCCGAGCGCTGGTGGGAATCACTCTTGTCGGACTCGTCGTGTTGGACGAGCAGATTCGCGACGATGCCGCTGAGACCTTGTCCTATCTTCGTAGCCAGGGAGTGTCGCTCAAGGTGATCTCTGGCGACCATCCCCTCACCGTGACCGCAGTCGCGCGGCGAGTCGGGCTGGAAGGACTTGATGAGACCGGCGCGATCGTCGATGCTCGGGGACTTCCCAATGATCCCGAGGCATTGGCCACGATCCTCGACGCTGCCGTCGTGTTGGGTCGGGTAGCTCCCCACCAGAAGCAGGCCATGGTCGCCGCTTTGCAGTCACGAGGTCACGTGGTGGCCATGACAGGTGATGGTGTCAACGACGCGCTCGCTCTCAAGAGTGCCGATCTCGCGATCGCGATGGGCTCGGGAGCTCCGGCATCGCGAGCAGTCGCCCAGCTCGTTCTTCTCGACGGTCGATTCTCCCATCTTCCTCGGGTTCTCGGCGAAGGTCGACGTGTCATCGCCAATGTGGAGCGGGTCGCCACCTTGTTCGTCATGAAGAACGTCATGTCGGCGTTGTTGTCACTGGTGACGATTCTGGGTGTCGTGACGTATCCGTTCCTTCCCCGGCACATGTCGTTGCTGTCCACGGTGACGATCGGCATTCCCGCCTTCGTGCTGGCGTTGGCTCCCAACGCCCAGTTGTACCGCCCGGGGTTCGTGCGGCGTGTTCTGAAACGGGCTATTCCCTTTGGTGTGGTCATGGCCGCGAGTTCTCTCGTGGCTTTCGCGATCGCGCAGGGCTCCACCGACACCGTCGACGAAGCTCGCGCCGCCACCCTCGTGACCGCCACGGTGGTCGGGCTGGGGATCCTCGTGAGCATCGCGCGACCGCTACGGTGGTGGAAGGTGGTGCTGATCGCTTCGATGTCCGCGTTGTTGGCTCTAGCGATCGCTCTTCCCTTCAGTCGGGACCTGTTCGCCGTGTCGATGCCGATCTCATCGGCGGCTCAGGCGCTTGTCGTCGCTCTGGCCGGCCTGATGGGCGTGGCCATTCTCGCTCGCACTCAGGATCGGAGCGCGACACCATGAACCGTCGCCATCAGATCGACGTGCGCCGAGCCGAACTGCGAGCGTTGGCGCGCCGATCTCGGGAGGTCGTTCTCTTGGCCGCGGTCACCGGGGTCATCACTGGCTTGCTGGTTGCGGGCGTCGAATACTTCGTCGTCGAGGTCCTGTTCCACGATCTGCTCGATGCCGCTCTGGGATGGCAGATGGTGATCCCCACCGGGGGCTTGATCATGTCGGCTTTCGTGCTGCGCATGATCGGCGGTGGAGCCAGTCCGTCGACATCGGACGAGTATCTGGCTGCATTTCACGATCGGGAACATCGCCTCGGGATTCGAGCCTTCATCGCCCGTTCCATCGCTGCGGTCACGACCTTGTCGAGTGGGGGAGCGCTCGGTCTCGAAGGCCCCTCGTTGTATGCCGGGGCCGTGGTGGGTTCTCAGACCCAGAGTCGGCTTCCTGGAATCTTCAGGGGCAGCGATCGACGAGTGCTGATGGTGGCGGGAGCCGCCGCGGGCGTTGCGGCGATCTTCAAGGCCCCAGCGACCGGAGCGATCTTCGCTCTCGAGGTGCCCTACCGGGACGATCTGGCGCGACGCATGCTGTTGCCAGCGCTTGTGGCATCGGCGAGTGGCTATCTCTCCTTCGTCGCCGTCAATGGGACCGAGCCGCTGTTCCGGGCGTTCGGACGCGGAGATTTCGGACTCGCTGAACTCCTCGGTGCGGCTCTCGTGGGCGCGGGTGCTGCCATCGGTGCCCGGGCGTTCGCCAAAGCGTTGCGATGGGCCAAAGGGCTGGCGGCACGCCGCTCCCTGTGGATCCTGGCAGCAGCCGGGGTGACGTTGGGGGCTTTGGTGTGGTTGGCAGATGTCCTCACCAACGAGCCCCTCACCTTGGGTCCGGGCTATCAGGTGATCGCATGGGCGGAGTACCCCTCGCCATCGTTCTGGCTGATCGTGGCGATCCTGGCCATGCGCTGTACGGCGACGGTCGCCACCGTCGCTGGTGGAGGAGTCGGTGGTCTGTTCGTCCCGCTCGTCGTTGCGGGTGCATTGCTCGGCGAGGCGGTCGGGGGCATCGTCGCGCCCGACGATCTCTCACTGTTCCCCGTTCTCGGAATCGCCGCGTTCCTCGGAGCGGGATATCGCGTGCCCTTGGCGGCGGTGATGTTCGTCTCAGAAACCACAGGGCGTCCCGGTTTCATCGTTCCCGGTTTGATCGCAGCCGTGGTGGCCGAGTTGGTGATGGGTGAACAGTCGATCACCTCGTATCAGCGTGGTCCGGGAGCACCCTGAGCGCCGGTGGCCACTCGAGCCCGGCAACGGTGAGTCAGTGCGATGAACCCACGGGGTTCTCGATCAGTTCGAGAGGCCGAATCGGAACTCGCCATACGTCTCGTCCCAGCGCATTTCGCACCGCGTTGGCTATCGCTGGTGTCACCGAGATACACGGGGGTTCCCCGACGCCCTTGGCGCCCATCGGAGCGAGAGGATCCGGATCTTCGACCAAACGAGCGATCACGTCGGAGGTGTCGAGAACGGTGGGCAGGAGATAGTCGGTGAAGGATGCGTTCTTCACGAGTCCGTTCTCGACGACGATCTCTTCCATGAGGGCGAGTCCCAGGCCTTGAGCGATGCCTCCCTCGATCTGACCGATGACCGACAGAGGATTGAGAGCTCGCCCTACGTCTTGGGCCGTGGCGATCTGGACGACGTTCACCGTTCCCAATTCGACGTCGACGTCCACGACCGCTCGATGTGCCACGAACGCGAACGCGACGTGGCAATCGCCCTGCCCGTTCTCGTCGAGTTCCTCGGTAGGGGGGTGGTGGTATTCGACGGTCTCGTCGAAGTCGCGATCCCGGGTCGCGTCGGCCACGGATATCGACCAGTCGCGATCACGATGGACGATGTCGGTCCCCGCGATGTCGAGATCCTCGACGTCATGGCCATGCTCCGCGGCGACATGAGCGAGAAGTTGGTTGCGTACGGCCTGGCACGCAGCATCCACCGCTCCACCACTCATCCAGGTCTGGCGCGACGCCGATGTCGACCCGGCCGAACCGATGCCGGTGTCGATCGGGTCGAGGACCACCTCATCGACTCCGAGAACGCTTCGTGCGATCTGTTGGGCCAGTACCACGAAACCTTGACCGACCTCGGCGGTGGCGAACTTGACGGTGGCGACACCGTTGCGCAGACGGCACCGCGCTGTCGCGAAGTCGTCGAATCCTTCGGAATACATCAGATTCTTGATGCTCACCCCCCATCCGATACCCCGGCGAACATGATGGGAACGCGTCGTCAATCCCGCTCCACCGGGTAGGTCCAACGGATCGGCATCAGCTGCCAACGGTGACGGTAGGGGAATGTCGGCGGTTTCTCTCAGACACCGTTCGACCGGAGCGACGTTGCGAACCACCTGTCCGGTGATCAGGGTGTCTCCCGTCGCCATGGCGTTGCGAAGCCGCAACTCCACGGGATCGAGACCGCATACATCCGCGAGACGTTCCATCTGCATCTCATGCGCGAAACAGGCTTGGACCACACCGAAGCCGCGCATGGCCCCACAGGGCGGGTTGTTGGTACGCACTGCGTATCCGTCCACGACCGCATTCGGGCAGCGGTACGGCCCTTGAGCGTGGGTCACAGCGTTGATCAGAACCGCCGGTGAGGTCGAGGCGTAGGCCCCGCCGTCGAGTACGAAGCGCGCCTCGACCTTGACGAGATGTCCGTCGGCATCGGCGTGATGGCGCATCCAGATCCGAGCCGGATGACGGTGCACATGGCCGTAGAAGCTCTCTTCGCGGCTGTAGTGCATGCGAATCGGCCGCTGGGTACGCAGCGCCAACAGGCACGTATGAACCTGGAGAGAGATGTCCTCTCGGGCTCCGAAAGCTCCTCCCACACCTCCGAGCACGAGGCGAACCTGCTCCTCGGGAAGATCGAGACACGCCGCGATCTGACGACGATCCTCGTGGAGCCATTGGGTCGCGATGTACAACTCGACGCCTCGTCCATCGGGATCAGGCAGTGCCATGGCCGCTTCCAGACCTAAAAAGGCCTGGTCCTGCATGCCCATCTCGTACTCGCCTTCGACCTGGTACACCCCGGTCACATCGGGATCACCACAGATGACGCGTTGATGGCGAAACACGTTCCCATCGGGGTGAATCGCCTCGGTGGCGTCGTCGAGGCAGGCATGCGGATCCGTCAACGGGGTGAGAACCCGATACTCCACTCGGATCGCATCCAGAGCCCGCCGAGCGGTGTCAGGGTGATCGGCTGCAACGGCCGCAATCGGCTGCCCGGCATACAAGACGTCACTCCCCACCGGGGCGAACACGGGTTGATCCGCCACGATCAATCCATAGCCGTTGAGACCGGGGACGTCATCGGCGGTCAGCACGGTTTCGACACCGGGGATCTTCCATGCGGCGCTGACATCGATACTGACCACGGTCGCTCGCGGATGAGGGCTCCGTAGCGTCGCGCCCCACAGTGCGTTCTCGGCCCAGAGATCAGACGAGAAGGCGAAACGCCCTTGAACTTTGGCCGGAGCGTCCGGGCGCAACGCACTGGTTCCCAGGGTGCCCCGGCGGACACCGGTGATGACGTCGGTGCTCACGGTGCGGGCCTTTCGGCTTGGCGAATGGCGATTGCTGTCTCCACCGCGGACAGGATCCGCCCGTACCCGGTGCAGCGACACAAGTTGCCGCTCAAAGCTTCTCGGATCTCGTGACGAGTGGGATCGGGACGCTGTGTGAGCAGGTGTTCGATCGCCACGACCAGGCCCGGGGTGCAAAAGCCGCATTGGACGGCACCCGCGTGCATCATGGCGGTCTGCACATCGCTCAAGGTGCCATCCTTGGGCGACAGGCCCTCGACGGTGGTGATCTCCGACCCCACCGCAGACGCCGCGAGTACCAGGCAGGAACATACGGCCTCACCGTCCATGATGACGGTGCAACTCCCGCATTCTCCTTGTTCACAAGCACCCTTGGCTCCGGGGAGTCCGAGGCGCTCGCGAAGGACGAACAACAGGCTCTCTCCGATCCAGGCGTCGTCGACGCGGTGATCTGAGCCGTTGATCCGTAGGTCGTAGTGCTCGACGGGTGAACTCGCTGGTGTCGTCGAGGTCATGATGTCAGGGCCTCCTCGAGAAGTCGTCGGGCGAGAACACCCACGGCATGGCGGCGATAGGCGGCACTCGATCGGTGGTCGTCGATCGGTCGGGCTTCGCTCGCTACCCGAGAACCGAGTTCTCCCAGCACGGGCTCGGGCAGCGTGCGCGCCCGGCTGAGATCGATCTGATCGCTCAGCCAACTCTCGGTTTCATGGCATCGGACCACCGTCGGTCCCACCGCACCGAGTGCAATCCGGACTTCACCGAGCTCACGCTCGAGCACCAGAGCGGCCGAGGCGACCGAGATGACCATGGCGTTGCGCGGACCGACCTTGGCGTAACCCTGCCATCCCGTCACCTCCGGAACCGTGATCGCCGTGATGAGTTCACCGGGCTCGAGCACAGTGCGCTTCACTCCGACGGTGAAGTCACGAGCGGCGATGCGGCGAGTAGCTCCCCGACGGGCGAGGTGAATCGTGGCGTCGAGGGCCCACAGCACCGGAAGGCCGTCGCCGGCGGGCGATGACGTGCCGAGGTTTCCTCCCAGGGTTCCTGCCGCTCGGATCTGGGGGGATCCGACCGTGCGAGCGGCCTGGGCGAGTGAGGGCACGAGTCGAGCGAGTTCACCCCGTTCCATCTCAGCCCATGGAACTCCCGCCCCGATCGTGACAGTTCGGGTCTCGGGGTCATGAGACCACGCCCGGAGCTCGCGAACGCGTCGTAATGCCAGGACCGAATCGAATCGTCGATGCCCGAAGTTGGTCTCGACCATCAGATCGGTACCGCCGGCCAGGACGGTGTCTGAGGGGTG
>CAYYHU010000045.1:0-8061 GCA_964471865.1 uncultured Ilumatobacteraceae bacterium
AATGGTGTGAACCTGACCGTGGACGGCGGATTCCTCAAGCGGGTCAATTGGTGATCTGATCCCGGGGCCACCCAGGATCGCTACGACGGGAGCACAGACATGGAGTTGTCACGAGACGTATTGATGGATCTGCACCGACGCATGGTGCGCATCCGTCTGTTCGAGGAGGCCGCAGGCCGGCTCGCGGAAGCCGCAAAACTGCCCGGCTTCTTGCACCTCTACGTGGGTGAGGAGGCGGTAGCGGCAGGCGTCTGTGGCGCTCTGACCGACCAGGACCAGATCACCTCGACGCACCGAGGCCACGGTCACCTCGTGGCCAAGGGCGGCGACTTCAACCGGATGATGGCCGAGTTGATGGGTAAGTCCACCGGATACTGCAAGGGCAAGGGTGGCTCGATGCACATCAGCGACCTGAACCTGGGCATGCTCGGGGCCAATGGCATCGTGGGCGCCGGGTCTCCGATCGCAGTCGGTGCGGCTTTTGCCAACAAGTACCGGGGCGACGGCAATGTCGCGGTGGCTTTCTTCGGAGACGGAGCGACGAACATCGGAGCGTTCCACGAGGCCGCGAACATGGCCTGTGCGTTGAACCTCCCGATCGTGTTCGCCTGTGAGAACAACGAGTACGGCGAGTTCACCCCTCGCCACATGACCATGGCGATCACCGACATCGTCGACCGGGCTGCCGGGTACGGCATGCCGGGGGTCATCGTGGACGGTATGGACGTCGTCGCCGTTCACGAAGCGGCGCTCGAAGCCGTCGCCCGAGCCCGTCGCGGTGAAGGTCCCTCGCTCATCGAGGCCAAGACCTATCGCTTCTACAACCACCACGGTGTGCAGAACCTCGGTTTGAAGTATCGGTCCGATGACGAGGTCTCGGAGTGGAAAGAGCGTGATCCGATCTTCTCTTTCGAGGCCCGCATGGTCGAATCCGGCCAGGCCACTACCGCGGACTTCGAAGAGGTCTGGGCTCAGTTGCGCGCCGATATCGACACGGCGATCGCATTCGCCGAGGAATCCCCCCTGCCGACTGCGGACGCGATCCTCGCGGACGTCTACACCACGACGGGAGCCCAGTGATGGCCGACAGTGACGAGCGTTCCCTTTCGTATGTGATGGCCTTCAACGAGGCCGTACGCCAATGCATGGAAGACGATCCCAACGTCTTTTGCGCCGGTGAGGACATCGGTGCCTTCGGTGGTGTCTTTGGCACCTATGGCGGTCTGCAAAAGACCTTCGGAGCCGAGCGGATGGTGGACACCCCCATCAGCGAACAGGCCATCATCGGCCTCGGTGTGGGAGCGGCCGTTGCGGGGCTCCGACCGATCGTCGACTTGATGTTCATGGACTTCATGCTCGTGGCCATGGACCAGATCGTGAACCAGGCCGCCAAGATCAAGTACATGTTCGGTGGTGAGGCGGTCGTCCCGCTGACGATCACCACCGCCGGCGGAGGTGGCCTCTCGGCGGGGGCCCAGCACAGCCAGTCGCTCGAGGCACTGCTGTGCCATATCCCCGGACTCAAGGTCGTCTACCCGTCGAACCCCTACGACATGAAGGGCCTCATGCGGTCCTGCATCCTCGAGAACAACCCGACGATGATGATCAAGCACAAGCGGTTGCTGGGCATGACGGGTCCGGTTCCCGAGGAGCGTTACGAGATTCCCCTCGGTGTCGCGAACGTGGCCCGTCAGGGAACCGATGTCACCGTGGTCGCATGGGGACGCATGGCCAACGAGGCTTTGGCCGCGGCAGAGAAACTGTCGGGTGAGGGCATCAGCGTCGAGGTGATCGACCCGCGGACCTTGTCGCCGTTCGACACCGAGACCGTCGTGGAATCTGCGAAGAAGACCCATCGGGTGGTCGTGGTCCACGAGGCCGTGCGTTTTGGTGGCTTCGGCGCCGAAGTGGCAGCCCAGATCCAGGAAGAGGCCTTCGACTACCTCGATGCTCCGGTGAGCCGTATCGCTTCACCGTTCTCGCCGGTGCCGTTCTCACCGGCACTCGAGAGTCAGTACCTGCCCGATGCCAAGGCGATCGCGACGGGTATCCGAGAGGCCGTCGCCCGTCCGCTCGTAGGCGGCTGACGCACCGATGGGTTCGGTCGGGGTGATCGTCAACCCCCAGGCTGGCAAAGACATTCGTCGTCTGGTGGCCCCGGCGAGCCATACCGCTGATTCGGCCAAGATCGGAGTGGTTCGTCGCGTCATCGCGGCGGCCGCCGAGGCGGGAGCCGAGACGATCTGGATGGCCCCGGACCCGAACCGATTGGCCGAACGCGCCGCGCAAGGGCTTGGAGCTCCCGTCGAGATCCTGCCCGGGGAGGTGTCGGGGTCGCGCCATGACACGATCGACGCGGCTGCGCGCCTCGCCGAACGCGGGGTGGACGCTGTGGTCGTGCTCGGTGGGGATGGAACCTCACGGGATGTGACCAAGGGGTGGCCACGGGTTCCTTTGATCGCGATTTCGACGGGAACCAACAACGTGTTCCCCTCGGCGCTGGATGGAACCTCGGCCGGGATGGCGGCGGGACTCGTGGCCTCGGGTGGGATCAGCCTCGACGAGGTCGCCAATCCCGCCAAGGTCATCGAAATGGTGGTCTCGGATGCCAGCCGTCCCGATGGGGTTCCCGATCTGGCGTTGGTGGATCTCGCATTGGTGCGGGCCAGTTTCACCGGGGCGCGAGCCGTTACCGATCCCCACAGCCTCGAGTGGGTGGTCGCAGCCATTGCGCCCCCTGCATCCACAGGCATGGCATCCATCGCCGGTCGGGTGCATCCCGTCGGTCGATTCGAGTCTGGAGGGGTGTTGGTACGTCTGGGGGAGGGGGGACGACGGGTCCGGGTGCCGTTGTCACCGGGCGCCTTTGCCACCGTCGGGATCACCGAGGTCCACCCTCTGGCTCCCCATGAACGTGTGACACTTCCGGGCCCAGGGGTCTTGGCCTTCGATGGCGAACGTGATCGGCGAATGGGCGAGGATGCGACCGTGACGGTTTGGATCGACCCCGAGGGTCCGAGGATGATCGATGTGGAAGCGACGTTGGGCCTGGCGGCTCGACGAGGACTGTTCGACGAGACGACGACGCCGATGGCGTCACGAGTGTGACGAGAGCGAGAGGTTTCCCCGATGGCGACTGAATTCTTGATGCCCAAATTGGGACTGACCATGGAGGAAGGCACGATCCTCGAATGGCTCGTCGAGGACGGAGCCGAGATCGCGCCAGGTACGGCGGTGCTGCGTATCGAGACCGACAAGGTCGAAAGCGATGTCGAGGCGGTCGGTGGTGGACGTCTCGTGCGTGTCGGTTCCGTCGGTGACACCTTCGCGTGTGGCGACGTGATCGGCTATCTCCTCGCCGAGGGCGAAGAAGCCCCCGCGGCCGCAGCGCCGGCCCCGGCCCCATCTCCGACACCGGCGCCCGCACCGAGCGCTGCGCCCTCGTCCGCACCTGCGGTTGCTGCGGCGCCCGTAGCGGCCACGACTGCGGACGGCCGACTGCTTGCATCACCCAACGCTCGCCGAGTCGCCGCCGAGCTCGGAATCGACCTTCGCGGTGTCCGAGGAACGGGTCCGGGGGGACGAATCGTCTCCGAGGACGTCCAGGCCGCTTCGGCTGCTGGTACCGCTCGACGGGTCACCGCTGCGGCGCCGCGCACCGTGACCCCAGGGAGCCCGGTGCCGGCGAGTTTCGCGGCCCGTCAGCTCGCAGATCTTCTCGGGGTCGATCTGGGTGCCGTCGAAGCTGACCCCATCGACGGTCGAGTGACACGTGATGGCGTCGCGGCCTATGTGCGGGCGCGACTCGCCGAGCTGACCCCACGTGCACCAGCTGCACCCGCAGCCGCCCCGTCTGCCCCGGCGGCTACGCCACTGGCTCCGGCGATGCAGCCTCCGACCCAGGTCGTCAAGTTGTCAGGAATGCGCGGAACCATCGCGAAGCGGATGCATTCCTCGCTGCAGCAGATGGCGCAGCTCACGTTGTTCATGGACGCCGACCTCGATGCGGTGGTCGCTGACCGGAATCGGCGTAAGGCCGAGGGCACCGCCCCGGGATTCACCGATTATGTGGTCGCCGCAGCTGCTCGCGCCCTTCGCGCCCATCCCATCGTCAACTCTCAGGTGACCGATGATGGCATCGCGCTGCTCCCCGATATTCACGTGGGGTTGGCCGTGGCCGTCGATGCGGGTCTCATGGTGCCGGTGGTTCGCCATGCGGATCAGCTGGATCTGGCTGCGCTCTCCGCCGAGACGACTCGTCTCGCGGAGGCCGCTCGGACCGGTTCGCTCGGATTGGGAGAACTCGAGGGAGGAACCTTCTCGGTCTCGGCCCTGGGGATGTTCGGCGTCGACGGCTTCACTCCGGTGATCAACCCGCCCAACGTCGCGATTCTCGGGGTGGGTCGACTCCGCGACGACCTCGTACTCGTCGACGGGGCGGTCACGACCACCAAGCGTCTCACCCTGAGCCTGACCTGGGATCACCGGGTTCTCGACGGTGCGCCTGCAGCGGAGTTCACGCGCACCCTCGCTGATCTTCTTGCCGATCCGGCAGCTCTGGATCGCACCGCCTGATCCGAGAACCGGCGCACCATGGCCCCGGAACCGTTGCGCTACGGGATCATCGGCGCAGGGATGATGGGCGGAGAGCACGCCCTGGATCTGGCGCGACTTCCCGGCGCGGAGGTCGTCGCACTCGCAGATCCCGTCGCGGCATCACTCGAATGGACCACCGCCTGTGTCGGACATCGAGTCGACACCTACGACGATCATCGGGGGTTGATCGAGCGTGACGACCTCGACGTGGTGATCATCGCCACTCCCAACGACACCCATCGCCGCATTCTCGATGATGTTCTCGCCACCGATGTCGCGGTTCTCGTGGAGAAGCCGATGTGTACCACGGTGGCCGACTGTCTCGAGGTTCGACGCCTCGCCCAGGGTCGAGACGCCATGACCTGGGTCGGCCTCGAATATCGCTATATCCCCGTGGTCGCCGCCCTGATCGAACAGGTTCGATCCGGGGCTGTCGGATCGGTGCGGATGGTGTCGATTCGCGAACACCGATTTCCGTTCTTGACCAAGGTGGGTGACTGGAACCGCTTCAACGAGCGAACCGGAGGAACTCTGGTCGAGAAGTGTTGTCATTTCTTCGATCTCATGCGGTTGCTCGCAGGAAGTGACCCGGTGCGGGTCCTCGCGTCCGGTGGGCAGGCGGTGAACCATCTCGACGAGTGCTACGACGGCCGAGTCCCCGACATCTGGGATCATGCCTATGTGATCGTCGAGTTCGCCAACGGCGTTCGCGGGTGTCTCGATCTGTCGATGTTCGCCGAGGGTGGTCGCCACGAACAAGAGATCTGTGTCGTGGGTGATCGCGCCAAGATCGAAGCCGACTTTCCTGGAGTCGACACGATCTGGCTCGGTCCCCGAGACCGTTCCGGGCCCATCGAGATTCCCGCTCCGACTCCGGATGAGGTTCCCTATCCCGAACTCCACGGGGGAGCCTCCTATCTCGAACACGTCGCCATGGCGCGCTGCCTGCGCGAAGGCCTCGGGCCCGAGGTCACCGTCGATGATGGTCTGTGGTCTGTGGCCGTCGGTGTTGCAGCGCAGCGCGCTGTCGGGCAGGCTCGTGTCGTCACCCTCGAGGAGGTCTGGTCATGAGTGCGGATATCCCTGCTGGTCTCGATGTCACCGCTGCGGTACTGCGGGCACCCGATGCGCCCTATGCGCTCGAAACGGTGCATCTGGCGGGCCCGGGGCCCCGTGAGGTGCTCGTCAAGGTCGTGGGCGCGGGAATGTGCCACACCGATGTGGTTCCCCGCGCTGGATTGCCGATGGGAACCCCTCCGATCATCACCGGCCATGAAGGTTCGGGAATCGTCGAGGCGGTCGGCTCCGAGGTGACGCGTCTCGCGCCCGGTGATCATGTCGTGTTGTCGTTCGACTCCTGTGGGACCTGTCGCAACTGTTCTTTTGGTCAGCCCGCCTACTGCGACACGTTCATGGCGCGCAATCTCGTGGGACGGCGTCTCGATGGGACGAGCGCCGTCACCGACGCCGGTGGCGAGGCGATTTCGGCTCACTGGTTCGGTCAGTCGAGTTTCGCGACATACTGCCTGGCCACCGAGCGCAATGCCGTCAAGGTCGACTCGACGTTGCCTTTGGAGTTACTCGGCCCTCTCGGGTGTGGAATTCAGACGGGTGCCGGTTCGATCGCACGGGCGCTGGCGACGGGCCCCGGCGACCAGGTCGTCGTGTTCGGTTCGGGAGCGGTCGGGACGGCGGGGATCATGGCGGCTGAGGTCATGGGGGCCTCGACCATCGTGGCCGTGGACCTGCATCAGCATCGGATCGATCTCGCTCTCGAACTCGGCGCCACCCACGGTGTGCGGGGAGACGATCCTGATCTCGAAGCCAAGATCCTCGAGATCACCCAGGGCGGAGCCGATGTCAGTTTCGACACCACCGGCGTACCCCAGGTCATGCGGTCGGCTCTTACGGTGTTGCGGATGACGGGGCGCTGCGGGTACGTCGGTGTTCAACTCGGTGACCTGGTGCTCGATGGTGCGGCGCTGATCGGCAAGACCGCAACGGGCATCCTCGAGGGCGGCGTCGACCCCCAAGAGTTCATTCCCGAGATGATCCGGTGGTGGCAGGACGGCCGATTCCCCTTCGACCGCCTGATCCAGACCTATCCGCTCGCTGAGATCAACACCGCCGAACAGGCGTCGCTCTCAGGAGAGGTCGTCAAACCGGTCCTGCTTCCGAGCTGAGAACCAGGGTTCACCAGCCGCCATCTCGATGGGCGGTCTCAGTCGATGATCGCCTGATAGACGAGTTGGCGCAGCTGGCTGCGCAGCGGATGCGTGCTCGAGGGCAGGAGTTGGGTCATGAAGACCACCGACAACTCCTCGGTGGGATCGATCCAGAACGCGGTCGATGCCGCTCCGCCCCAGGCGATATCCCCGACGGATCCACCGGATTTGGTCGCGGCTGGATCGAGCGTCACCGATCCCATCAACCCGAATCCCATCCCGTCGAAGGCGGTTTCAGAAAACAATGGTCGTCCGATCTCGCTGAGACCCGCGCCCCCCGGAAGATGATTGGCGGTCATCAAGGTGACCGTGCGGGGCCCGAGAATGCGCACACCGTCGAGTTCACCCCCTCGACGGACCATCTCGGTGAACCGGAGATAGTCGCCCATGGTGGACACCAACCCCCCACCTCCGAGCAACGCCGCAGGCCGATGCTGGGCTGCTGATCCGGCGCGATCGAGGCGTACGGCGAGACGGGTCGATGGATGCGCCCCGTACAAGGTGGCGAGACGATCCAGTCGCTCCGAAGGACACCAGAAACCGGTCTCGGTCATGGCGAGGGGTCCGAGGACGAGATCCTCGAGCGCCGTTGCAAGGTCGGTTCCGGTGATCACCTCGATGACCCGGCCGAGGACATCGGTTCCCATCGAATAGTTCCATTCGGTTCCGGGTTGGAACACCAACGGAAGTTCCCCAAGCCGTTCCACACAGGTCGCGAGGTCGCAACCCTCGGGTACACCCCATTCGAAGCCGGCCCGTCGGTAGAGCTCGTCCACGGGATGGGCGAACAGAAATCCATAGGTCAGGCCCGCCGTATGAGAAAGCAGATGCCACATCGCCATCGGCTCGGTGACCGGCTCGAGAACCGGAAGGGTCACCGAACCCGATCGCCAGACTCGGGTGTTCGCGAACTCGGGCAGAAAGCGCGTCACGGGATCTTTGAGCTCGAAGCGACCCTGTTCCCACAACGCCATCGCCGCGACCGAGGTGATCGCCTTGGACATCGAATAGATCCGCCAGACGGTGTCGGCGGTGACCGGCTGAGCGGCCTCACGGTCACGATGACCTCCCGCCGCGAGATGGGCGATCTCGCCCCGTCTCAGGACCGCGAGCGACCAACCGGCGAGGCGGCCATCGGCGACGTAGGCATCGAGATGCGAATCGAGACGCCCGAGACGGCCGGGGTCGAATCCCAATGACGCCGGATCGCCCCGGCGGAATGGTCCGATCGAGTCCGTGG
>CAYYHU010000045.1:8161-13242 GCA_964471865.1 uncultured Ilumatobacteraceae bacterium
GTCAGGGACCTCGTCATAGGCCTCGAGATACGGCAGAAGGAACACTCGACAACGGCGGGCGAACGCATGCATCTGGCGCAATGAGGCATCGGGCAGACCATGGTTCTCGAGCGCCTCGAGCAACTGGGCGCGGTAGTTCTTGATCGTGTTCAACTTGAGCCCGGTACTTTCCGCGATCGCGCGGTAGGTCGCCTCTTCGCTGTCCAGATCGAGCAGCGATTTCCAGACCTTGGCATGACCTCGATGTTGGATCAGTTGCGCGAAGTCCTCGGGCGATCGGGTGCCCGACGGGCCACTGGGCAACAGCGGCCGAATCGCCGGATCGACCGGAGCCGTACCGGTAGCGAGAACCGATTCGATGGCCGCGAACTGGTCGGTCAAGGGAGCACTCTTGGAAATCACGGTGGTGATCGGTAGGAACTCCCAGGCGCTTCGCAGGATCTCGGCCACCCAGCGGTCACCCTGGGTGATGATTCCCAGGCGCACCTGGGGGTGGCGAAGGTGGATCATGGCCAGTGCATCGAACCCCGAACGGGTATCGCGGGGAAACGACAGATCGATGAGAGCGAGATCGGTGTCGCCGACCGTGTCGATGGTGTCGGCGAGCGCGTCGATCGAGTCCAATACACGAACCTGATGGCCTCCACCGCGGCTCACGGCGGCTGCGAACAATTCGGTCAGCGCCAGGGTGTCATCAACGATGAGAAGTCGAGCCACAGCAGTCACGTCCTCAGACGAGTTGGCCTGCGGGTCTCATCCCCGGCTCGCAGTTCAGCCTCATCGTGACCCGTGAGCCGAGGGTGCACGTGGAGACGTCGAGGGCTCCGGGTCCGAGTTCGGTGGTGAGTTGTTCGAGCCCTCGTCCTACCGGAAGCGGTCCGCTCGGGAAGCCTCCGACATCGTCGAGAACGGTGACTTCGATCCAGTCGTCACCATGGGCGAGGGTCAGGCCCAACGTCGAGGTCCCGGCGTTGAGGGCGTTGGACACCAGCACCGACACGATCCGGGTGAAGAGCCGGCCATCGGTCGGGTCGAGTCGTACTTGGGCTTCTTCATAGCTCGGGACCTCGGTGAGGCGAACCCCTGCGCTTTGGGCTCGGCGGAGATGAGGCTGGACGAGTTCGGCGAGCCGGGCGTCGCCACTCGCGAGGAATTCGTCGGTCTGACGCAGTCGCATGCGGTGATCGAGGGCTGCGAGCTCGTCGAGAATCTCTGTCGGCTGCAGATCGCCGATACGAAGCCGGAGCGAGGTCAACTGCAATTCGGCGCAGATCTCGTCATGAAGCCAATGGGCCCGCAGCCGGTGTTCTTCGGCTCGAGCTCGGGCGGCGAGTCCGTTGGCATGATCCTCGAAACCGTTGCGCAGTCGGTCCAGAGCCCAGATCGTTCCCGCTGCCAAGAGGATGGCGAGATGGACTGTGAGGTAGATCGCAACGATCGACAGCCGGTGGTCCGGAGCCCCGCCGGTGCTGGGAATCAGGATCACCGCTGCGGTCACGCCGATCATGCTCGGCGACAACGCGGTCCGCAGCCACCACGACACGAAACGGAAGTCCAGACCGAGCGCCCAACGAGTCATGGCCGTATCTGCGCCTCCTGCGATCCCCAGGGGTAATGCGGCCAAGGCATGCCACCCCGGAAAGACCACCGCGGTCGACATGAACAACACGAGCGACAGGACTCCCCGGACCGCGATGTCGCGTCCGGGGTGTCCCTCATGGCGTCGATCGAGGAGCAGTCGGATCGGCGAGACCATGAAGATGACCGCCGACCCGACGGCGGTGATCGTGGCGATGAGAAACACCCGCTGGGAGCTCACCTCGTCGACATGCTCGGGCAGCCATGAGATGACAGCCGCTACGTAGGTGACCAAACCTGCCAGATGCACCAAGGCGGCGATACGGGTTCCGATGGGCACCTTCGCCTCGGTGTTCCACGATCCCTCACCGGCCAGGAATGCCACAAAAGTGTCGAGTCTGGCGGGCAAAGCTTCCGAAGCCGACCGTTCCATGGCGCAACGATGGCACAGTGAGAAGCCTCGATAGGACGTGGAGGCCTCAGCCCCCTTTTGGATCAGGGTCCTCAGACCCCGCGATCACGATCCGGATGGACAATTCCTGGTCCTGGAGGTGTACTGAGGTACACATGGGCGCGCGAATTGGGTAAAGTCCCGCAACGTGACTTCCGTTAGCAGCACCGCCATCGCCGAAACCCCTCGTCAGCGGGTTCGGCGCAATGTCCCGCCCTCGCCGATCGCGCAGGCGATTCGTTCCGCCTATGCCGGACGCTTGACCCAGGCGGAGCTCGCTCGTCAACTCGGAGTCGCCCAGAACACGATCAGCCGGTGGAGCACCGGTGAAGTCGAACCCCGGCTCGACGACATCGTCGCGGTCGAGAACGCCTGCAAGCTGCCTCGCGGCTTCCTGCTACGAGCGGCGGGCTATGTCGAGCACGATTCGACTCCCGAAATGGCCATTGCAGCGGACCATCGTCTTGATGACGCTCGCCGGGAACTGCTCCTGGCTGCGTACCGGGCGGCTCTCAAGCAGTCCAAGCGCGACAAGGGCTGAGGCAACGAGCCTTGCGCGGAGCCTGGGTGGTTCCGAACAGCAGGCTCGGGTGCTCACATCTCGTCAAGGCGCTCATTGGCGATAGCGCCGAGGAACAGAAGCATCTGGCGCATCGTCGCCGTCTGATTCTCGAGCCGCTGGAGGCGGCGATCGAGCTCTGAGGTGCTGGTTCCCTCGTTCTCGTTTTCCCAGAGTTCTTTGTCGGCCTCGTCTACGAGCACTTCATCGAGGTCGACTGGTCCGTCAGGGGACGAGATCACTCGGAGCGGGACGACGTTGGCGAGGGCCGAGGGAACGGTCTCGACGCTGGCAATGATGTCGGCGAGTGCTTCCAAGAAGGTGAGTGCCTCGGAGTTGAGCTCGATCGACTCGACGAAATGGAAACTCACCGCCCCGTCGATGGTGCCGCGGCGATGCAAAGGAAAGGTCGTGAGCGCTTCGGTGTAAATCCGAAATCTCTCGAGCAGCGGATAGCGACCGATGAGGGCAGCTGAATCGGGACACAGCACTGGTTCCCCGGTCACGACGGCGTCACCAGTGGGGAGATGAGCGCTGAGAGGAACCTCGACAAAGCGCTCGAGACGAGCCTCGTCGTGTCCGGCGGCTGCGACCATACGCAACCGATCGCCATCGACGTTCCATACCGCGACAGCCCGAATGCCGACGGTTCCGGCCTCGGTGAGGATTGCGTGTGCAGCTGTCGTGATGTCGGGACAGCGAGCTACGTGATCGAGAACTGCTCTCAGGACCCCCAGGGTCACCGTCGGGCAGCCCAACCGGCTCGTCTGTCCACTCTCGACCCCGTCGAAGGTTTCATCCTTCAAAGTCCGGTGGTGTGAGGATGGCGTCGCCGTCATCGAACTGCTCCATTCATCTCGGCATGTCCCCCGCATATCCGATGGTGCCAGTGTGTCAGATCGAGAGGCCGGGGTGAACAACTCTTCGTGGGAGCTGGGATCGGCATGGTGACGCCTCGATTGGCATGCTGGAGGTGATGAATCCCCCGACCACCACCGCTGACCACGTCGATCCGGACCTCACCGCGGCTGATGTCGCGTGGGATCTTCAGCCCTTGCTCGCTGGGGCGGAGACTCCACTCGAACTCGTGGTCCAAGCCGAAGAGCTCGCCGAGGAACTGCGTCGTCATCGGGGGTCTCTGGGCTCGATGGAGCCGAATGAACTCGCGCAGTTCTTCGCATCGCTGGCTCGACTTCATGACACGCTGGGTCGGGCCCAGGCTCTGACCTCGCTCGAGTTCTCGGTGGATACAGCGGATCCGGCGCGGGGCGCCGCGATGCAAAGCGTCAACGAGCGAGCGAGTGCTCTGGGCGCAACTCTGGTGTTCGTCGAGATCGAATGGGCCGCAGTGCCAGATGATCGCGCGGCACAACTGCTCGCGCATGACAGTGTCGCTCCCTACCGCCATCATCTGGAACGTCTTCGTCGGACCCGTCCTCATCTGCTGGGTGAGGCCGAGGAATCGGTGCTCGCCGAAACGCATGTCGCTGCGGCTGCAGCCTGGGTGCGATTGTTCGAAGAGCAGACCTCGGCGATAGAAGTTCAACTCGACGACGCACCAGCTCCAGTGTCGTTGATGTCGGCTCTGTCGCGACTTTCCCATCCTGATCCCGACCACCGGCGCCTGGCGGCTCGAGCCGTCACCGACTCGTTGGCCCCGGGGTTGAGAACTCGGGCTTTCATCTACAACACCCTGCTTCTCGACAAAGCGATCGATGACCGTCTGCGGCACTATCCGACATGGCTGTCGAGTCGGAACCTGGCGAACGAGGCCTCCGATGCGTCGGTGGATGCCCTTGTCGCCGCTGTCGTCGCCCGATACGACCTTCCCCAACGGTGGTACCGCGCCAAGGCTCAGGCGCTCGGACTCGACCGGCTCGGTGACATGGACCGGATGGCGTCGGTGGCGACGAGTGAGCGTCAAGTCGGTTGGGCCGAGGGCACCCGGATCGTTCGCGATGCCTATGGATCGTTCTCCCCGGAACTCGCCGACATCGTGGGTCGCTTCATCGACGAGGGGTGGATCGATGCCCCGGTTCGCCCCGGCAAGCGGGGAGGAGCCTTTTGTAGCTACACGGTTCCATCTCACCATCCGTACCTGTTTCTCAACTGGACGTCGACCACCCGTGACGTGGCCACGCTCGCTCATGAACTCGGCCATGGCGTCCACGGATACCTGGCCCGCCACCAGGGTGTGTTCCACCAGTCGACCCCACTCACTCTCGCCGAGACGGCATCGGTGTTCGGGGAAACGGTCACGACCCATCGATTGCTCGAAAGCCTCGACGACCCCGCTGAACGTTTCGCGTTGCTCGCAGCAACATGTGAGGACTCCATCGCCACGGTGTTCCGCCAGGTCGCGATGAACCGTTTCGAACACCGCTGTCATACCGAGCGCCGAGAGGTGGGGGAGATCTCGGTAGAGCGGTTCGGTGAGTTGTGGGCTGATACCCAGACCGAGATGCTCGGGGATGCCGTCGAGGTGACCGACGA
>CAYYHU010000046.1:0-12159 GCA_964471865.1 uncultured Ilumatobacteraceae bacterium
GAGGGGTCGAACTCGGCGACGTCACCGACATGAATGTGTGGCAGTTCGCCGAACCGTGACCAGTAGTTGCGTTCGGCGATCACGGTGAGCGCCTGGAGATGTTCCACTCCGATCATGTCGACGTCTCGATGGCCGCGACGTGTCAACACCTCGCGAGCGGCGATGAGAGCCTTGCCTTTTCCGCAACCGATATCGACAAAGGTGCCAGGTCTTCGATGAGGTCCGAGGTGGTCGAGGGCATCTCGGAGCGAGCGGGAGACCGTCGAGGTCCACACCGGCATGTAGATCTTGTGATCGACGCCTGCGAGGCGTGCCGGATACTCCTCGCGCCCCACCCATGACGACGTGTCGATCCGACGGCGGATGTCGAACCAGTGGTTCTCTCGGGCGTAGGTCATCGCGGTCCGCATGGAGCCCTCTCGCCACAAGCGGCTGTAGGGGACGCCGAGTCGGTTGTCGATACGAACCCCGAGGCGATCGAGACGTCTCCCAAGAGTGGTCATCGATGGCGATCGGGGGCCCAGGAGATCACCGCGACCTCATCGGTGAACTGTGGTCGGTGGTCGCGGAGGTAGTCGGCGATATCGGGATCGCGGCTTGCCTCGAGGCACAACCGACGTCGCAGCGAGGCGACCATGGCATCGGGATCCGATGTCGATCGGGCGAGAGCGCCTCGGGGAGCATCCACTCGTTGGGCCTCGAGTCCCATGGCATCGAGAACCGCCATGGCGTCCTCGACGGTGGGATGCGTCGGTCGTTCGAGATTCCAGAAATGCTTCCAGGCCTCGTTCCATGGGGATTGGGGATGGCGATGAGGCAACACGACCACCACTCCTCGTCGCGCATGATCCGTCAACGCCGCGGCGAAGGGCACGAGATCGGCCACGTTGTAGAACACGTGGTGACAGACCACCACATCGGCAACCGGCGTCTCGGGGGCGACGGCGGGCCAGCGACCCTGAATCGTCCGGTAGGTGATTCCGAGGCCTTCACAGGTCCGGGAGAACCCTGTGAGCATGTCGATGTTCTCATCGACCCCGATCAGTTCGGTGGCGTCGGGCACGAGCGGGATCGATGCTCGCCCCCCTCCACAGCCGATGTCGAGTACCACCCCTGAGGAATCTGCGAGCAATGACCGAGCGATTCGGGAGGCGGTGGTGTCGGGATCGAGGGTGTCATCGACCACGAAACTGGCCGGATCATGGCTCCAGGGCGATGTCGGAGCCTGAGCGAGGATGTCGTCGGGGAGAGCCCATGAAGCGAGTGCCTCACGCCAGTGCCGGGCTGCAGGGGAGTCGATCGCCGCTGTGAGGTCCATGGGCTCATCTCCGAATGGGTTGGTGTCGGGGGATCGGGTCGTAGTGAACAGGCGACATCGGGGTGATTCAGGCCAGAAGTTCGAAGGTCGCCCATACGGTGTCGAGAGCATCGAGGTCTGCAGTGGTGACCGCAGCCACGGTCACGGTCACAGTCCAGGGTTCTTCGCGAATGGGTGCTCCCGGACCGGTGGGCCGCGCGACGAGACGAACGAGAATGGTCGTCGAATCGCCACAGTCGGACCAGAGGCGATACGAACCCATGAAGACCCCGTCGTCGTAGTCATACGTGTCCTCGGTGGCGCAGGTTCCTTGGGGTGGGGCGAGTCGTCCCAGGAGGTCCTCGATGGTGTCGGCATCCTGATCGACTGCTGTGACGATCACCCCGGGCACCGCACTGACCGTGGCCGAGCCGACGGCATTCAGGAAGCTGTCGAGGTCGGAACTTGCTGCCAGTGCTCCACTCGAGGGTCCGAATGCGTCCAACGCTTCGGTGCCCGTCGCCAATTCGTTCCACGCTGCAGGAACGTCGACCGCCACGAGGCCGGCATCGTCGACGAGACGAACCACGTCCTCGTAGGGGTCCCCGGAATCGTCGAGATCGTCACCGAGATCCTCTTCGAAGGAGAACTCGAGTTGAAGACCCGAATCGCCTCCGAGTTGTCCCCGGAGGAATTCCGATGTGTCGAGGCGCAGGATCTCGATCGGAATCGCACGGGTTCCGGCGCCGCGAGAGATGGCACAGGCCGCCGCGACATCTCCTCCCCGGCCCACGTCGAGTCCGTCCATCGTGACGATCAGATCGCCGGGAAGCACCCCGAGGCGATCGGCCGGGCTCGATGCGGCCACACCGGCGACCCAAAGACCCGTCACCCCGGTGGTCATGGCGTCCCAGGGCCACAGATTGAGACCCCAGGCCTCGAGATCCCCTGATCCCAAGACGCTGGCAAGGTCGCGAGCCGCAACTGCGGGAATGGCCGTCGAACCCATCATCGAATCGCGAGCGGCCACGAGAGATGGCAGGTTCAGACCCACGACCTCGCCCTCGCGAGTCAGAAGCGGTCCCCCCGCGGAGCCGAACGCGACGCGAGCGTCGTGGACGACAGTGGACGTGAGCAGCGCAGCGGGAAAGCGTGTCCCGGCCCCATCGGTGGCCTGGACCCGACCTCGGGACAACACGACCTCACCGGATCCGTCGGGGAATCCGGCGGCATAGATCTCGGTGCCCACTGCAGCGGGGGTGGGGCTCCAGCGGAAATGGGCGACCGGTTCAGCGACGTCCACGGCAAGCAGAGCGACCCCATCACATTCCGAGACCCCGATCACCCGAGCCGCAACGGTTTCGCCCTCATGGCGAACGGTGAGCTCGCTGGCGGCTCCGATCGGGTGATACGCCGTCAGGGCGAGACCGTCACGGGAGATGAAGAACCCGGTCGCGGCCCCCACGAGCCGGCTGCTCGCCGTCATCGGGTCGCGCAACTCACCCGAGGCGGTGATCGCGATGAGACCCGAACGCACACCGTCGAGGGCATCGATGACGAGGGGGTCCTCGTCGAGTGTCGTCGTGGGCGGTGCGGTGCTTTGCGATGGCGCCGAGGTGGTGGAGACCACCGTCGTCGTGGGAACCGTCTCGAGAGGGGTCAGGGTCGAACCGTCACCACCCCCACCACAACTGATCAGAGCCACGACCGCAGCGACGAGTGCGATGCTGCGAACGCGCACGGCTGATGCCGATGTTCTCATCGTCGGGCCTCGGTGATCTGGGCCATGAGTCGGATCTCTTCGATCGGATCCACCGGGCCGGGACGGTCGTGAAGGGCCACGAGGCGAGCCACGGCGGCGCGGCGACGGTCGAGACTCCGGCGCCGGTCTCGGTCGAGGTGTCGTCTGATCTGTTGCATCTCCCCCCATGATGCCGTCAGGGGGACCGTGTCGGGCCCCAATCCGTAACGCAGGAGGATGGGACCGACCCCGCGGATGTATCGCTCACGTTCGCGGCGCAACACGATCACGACCATCAGGCTCGTGGCGATGAAGATCCCGAGGAACACCAACGCGGCGATCATGAGGATCGCCAAGGTCCCAGAGGATGCGGTGGCGACCAGAGAACCGTTCCACGCTGCGTGCAGTCCGACCGCCACGAGACCGCCCCCGATCGCGGCGCGTCTGACGTTTCGGCGTCGGGCCACCGCCCAGCCGACCGCCCAGCCGATCCACAGTGTGAACAATGGATGGGCGAAGGGTGTCACCAGGGCTCGGAGTACGAAGGTCTCAGCGAGAACCCCGTCATCGGATGCAGCCACGAAGTATTCGACGTTTTCGACCATGGCGAAACCCAGACCGACCCACCCGGCGTAGACGAGGCCGTCGGTGACGCTGTCGAGTTCGCGTCGCCGCACCATCCACACCACCCCGAGTCCTTTCATGAACTCCTCGACGAGGGGGGCTGAGATCACCGCGGCTGCAGACTCACCGACCCCGATCGCCACTGCCGAGTTGATGGTGCCCGCGACAGCGATCGAGATGGTCGCTCCCCATAACAGCGCATGGATTCGGGCCCCGACGGGTTCGGGTTCCACCTGATCGATCCAGATGAGAACAGGGGCCACGATCGCAATGGGAACCACGGTCAACAGCACCGACGCAGGCTCGAGCACCAGGGCGGCGATCACTGCGGGGACGACCACCACGGCGCCCAGGAGAACCGGCACGCTCAGCCATGATGCGAGTCGCGGGGCCCGAGAACCACGGGGAACCGCGATGTTGGCCGTCCAGGCCGAGCCGTCCCACCAGCGGAAGGTACCGACCTTCCAGGGATCGGGATACCACCCCGGTTTCATGTGTCGATCGTAGAAGTCCGTCTGAGCAGGGCAAGGATCGCAGTCGTGGCGTGCGCCACGTTGAGCGAATCGATCTCGTCTCGCATCGGGATCCTGATGTGATGCTGAACTCGCGCCAGGGTCTCCGCGTCGAGTCCGGGACCCTCGGCGCCCATCACCACCGCGACTCGGTCGTCGCTCCCGATGGTCACATCGTCCACCGTCGCCGCGTCCCGGTGCGGTGTCAGACCCAGGGTGATGAAGCCCCGCCGTGTCAGGTCGTCGAGATCCTCAGGCCATGACCGGCTGCGGATCACGTCGAGATCCAGAATCGCTCCCATCGACACCCGGACCACCCGGCGGCGCCACGGGTCGATGCATCGCGGATCCAACATCACCGCATCGGCTCCCAGAGCGAGAGCCGATCGGGCGATCGCCCCGAGGTTCTCGGGGTCGTTGATGCCTTCGAGGACCACCACCGTCGTCGCGGTGTGCAGAATCGCGTCGGGATCGGGTTCGCTCGGGCGGTCGAGGGTCGCGATCACCCCCCGATGAAGCGGAAAGCCCACGACCTCGTCCACGACGTCACGTTCGACGACGAGGATCTCTTGATCCTCAGCACTGTGTTCACTGACGCGCGCCAGCATCGATGGCGTCACGACCAGCGTGCGAAGGGGTCGGCGCTGAGCGAGGAGCCGGGCCACGATCGTGATCGATTCGGCCACGACGATTCCTCGTCGTGATACGGCATCGTCACCGGCTCGCAGTCCCCGCAGATCCGCGAGCCGCTCATCGGAAGGGTCGGTGACGGTCACGGTTCGCACCGTCGCAGTCTGGCGCGCCTGATCCGATGCGCGAGGCTCAAGGGATGGTCGAGGAGTCGAGTAGCGCGAACGAGGCGGTCACCATGGCGGAAACTGGATCATCGAGGCGTCATGTGGTGGTCGTAGGGGCCGCCCTCGCCGGCTTGCGAGCGGTCGAGACCTTGCGGCAGGCCGGTTTCACCGGCGGGATCACCGTCGTGGGCGCCGAAGGCCATCTGCCCTATGACCGGCCTCCGTTGTCGAAGAAGCTCCTCGCAGGTGAATGGGAACCCGAACGGATCACCCTGCGTCGTCCCGAGGTGCTCGCCGAGATGGACGTGGTGTGGAGGCTGGCCGTGAGCGCGACCGGCCTCGACACGAAGACTCGTCGAGTGCAGTTGAGCGATGGCAGTTCCCTTGGATACGACGGGTTGGTGATCGCCACCGGCGCCGCACCGATCCGCCTACCAGGCCAACCCGATGTCGCCGGGGTCCATATGCTTCGGACTCTCGACGATGCCTTGGCGTTGCGTGGCGACCTTCAGCCGGCGCGACGAGTCGTGGTCATCGGTGCCGGTTTCATCGGTCTCGAGGCCGCCGCCACCGCGACCGCGGCGGGGTGTCAGGTCACGGTGCTCGAAGGTCTCGAGGCGCCCCTGGTTCGTGGTCTCGGGGTCGAGATGGGCGAGATCGTGGCGGGGCTCCACCGTGAACGCGGGGTCGAGGTCCGCTGTTCGGTGCGAGTGGCCGCCATCGAGACCGATGAGGACTCCACACGAGTGGTCGCGGTGCGACTCGAGGACGGTGAGCGCCTCCCCGCCGATGTGGTGTTGGTCGGGGTGGGGGTGCGCCCGAACACGGCATGGCTCGAGGGCATCGAGGGCATCGAGATTCGCGATGGTGTGGTCTGTGACGCCTCCTTACGAGTGGGACCCGAGGGGGTCGTCGCCGCTGGCGACATCGTGAGGTGGCCGAACCGGGCCTTTGGCGATCCCGACGTCGGTGAAGAGATGCGGGTCGAGCATTGGACGAACGCTGCGGAACAAGGTGCGGCGGCAGCTCGAAGTCTGCTCGCCGGTTTTCAGGGTGAGGAACCGTCTCGGTATGAAGCGATCCCGTTCTTTTGGAGCGATCAGTTCGATCTGCGGATCCAGTTCATCGGTCGTGCCGCCGGTACCGACGATGTCGAGATCGTGCATGGGTCGCCCGCCGACGGTCGTCTGGTCGCGTTCTATTCCCGGGACGGGGTGTTGAGAGGTGTACTCGGGCTGTCCTCACCCAAACTCGTCATGCCCATGCGGGCTTTGCTGCAGGCGCGGGCGAGCCTGGATGAGGCCAAGGCTCATCTCGCCACCCTGGTGTCATGACCACGGCGGGATCGGCCCGTCGACGTCGTCCGAGCGCGGCGCACGATGCTGAGCGTCTCGAGGTATGGAGATTGATGACCCTGCTCGTGGCGCGCACCGATATGGCCGCTCGCAGCGAGTTGGCCGAGGTTCACGGTGTGAGTCTCTCCGAGTTCCGAGTCCTCGATGCGCTGGCGGGGGCTCGCCAGGCCCGCCCGGTGGGGGAGATCGCCCTCGAAGCCGGCATCGTGGCCTCCACGCTGACGCGTCAGATCGATCGACTCGAAGAGCGAGAGTGGGTGACGCGTCAGGCGGGCTCGGCTCAGGATCATCGCCATGTGGTGATCCGCCTGACCCCGCAGGGACGTCAGGTCTGGCGGTCGGCATCCACGGTTGTGCGCCGCGTTCTTCGCAACGAGATCCTCACCGAGTGGTCGGACCAGGATCTCGTCATGATCCGCGATGGACTCAAGAGCGTTCTCGAAGCGTGATCGCGAGGCCGCGATGGCCTCACGATCACCTCGCGATCGCCTCGGCTCAGTCCAGTCCGGCGTACATCGCCTCGATCGCCTCGCCGTACACCTGGTTGACGCCACGACGCTTCAGTTTCGACGTCGGAGTCAACAACTCACTATCGGGCATCCATTCGGTGCCGATGAGATGGAACTTCTTGATCTGTTCCACCTGGGCGAACTGCGCGTTGACGGCATCCACCCCGGCTTGCACCTCGGCGATGACCTCGGGATCCGAGGCCAGTTCTTCCGGGCTCGCCCCGCCGCGGCCACGCGCCTGGGCCCAGACCCCGGCGGCCTCGGGATCGAGAACCAAGATGGCTGAGACGAACTTGCGGTTGTCGCCGATCGCCGCGGCCTGGCCGATCAGAGGAATCGTCTTGAGCGCCGCTTCGAGGTTCGCAGGCGAGATGTTCTTGCCGCCCGAGGTGATGATGAGTTCCTTCTTCCGATCGACGATGCGCACGTAGCCCTCATCGTCCATCTGACCGATGTCGCCTGAATGCAGCCATCCGTCTACGAGGGTTTCAGCAGTCTTGTCGGGGGCCTTGAGATAGCCCTGGAACACATTGCCGCCACGAATGCACACCTCGCCGTCCTCAGCGATGAGCAACTCGGCGCCGGGGATGACTTGGCCGACATATCCGGGCTTGTTGCGATGAGGCGTCCAGGTCATCGGACCGCTCGATTCGCTCATGCCATAGATCTCCGACAACGGCACGCCGATCGCGTTGTACCACTCGAGGATCTCACGAGGAATCGGCGCAGCGCCCGTGACGGCGACCTCGACGGCATCGAGACCGACGAGGCCGCGCACGGTGGAAAATGCGACGGCGTCGAGAAAGGCCCAGGTGTCGATCTGCTCTTGGGTGGCGGTTCCGTCGAGTTGGGCTCGCTTGATCTCGATCGCCGCCGCGAGTCCCTCATCGAACTTCTGCTTCTTGTCGGGGTCGAGCGAGAGCGCAGCGTTGACGCCGTTGTAGATCTTCTCCCACACGCGCGGCACCCCGAAGATGATTTCGGGATGGACCTCTTTGAGATACGGGGCCAACTGGGCGGGATCGGGACAGCAGTAGACGCTGTAGCCCAGGATCATCGCCTGGTAGTGGCTCATCATGCGCTCGGCGATGTGCGCCATGGGGAGATACGAGACCGCTCGTTTTCCGACGTAGGACTCGAAATCGATACAGCGTCGCAATTGTTCCACCGTGTAGACGACGTTGAACTGGCTGATCATGACGCCCTTGGGCGGCCCGGTCGTGCCACTGGTGTAGATCAACGTGGCGATGTCCTCGGGCCGGGTCGCTGCCGCGAGTTCATCGAGATCGCTCGGGGAGGCGTCGATCAGTTCAGCGGCCGAACTCACACCCTCGGGTAGGCCCGATGCGGGCACGTCGATGACGTAGATCCGCTCGAGAGCGGGCAGTTCGTGACGAATCGAGAGCACCCGATCGAGAAAGCCCTGATCCTCGAGGATCATGATGCGAGCCTCGGCATGCTCCGCGAGGTACTGGATCTCTTCGGGTGACGAGGAGTTGTAGATGCTCACCGGCGTGGCTCGCAGGAACTGCGCCGCAGTGTCGTACACGTGCATCTCGGGGCGGTTGCGCATCATGAGCAGCAGGCGCTGTCCGGGTCCCAGACCGGCCGCGCTCAGGCCGGTCGCGGCGCGAGCCACCCGATCGGCGTAGTCGGCAAAGGTCCAACGCTCCCAGTCTCCGGGCTGACCCGATCGCGCCGAATGCAGCGCTGGCACATCAGGATGCTTGGCGACGAGGTCGCAAAACGCCTGGGGAGCGGTTCGTCCGGCGACCAGAGAGGTGAGGTCCTCGATCGAGATATCGGCCACTGCAAACCTCCAGAGATCGGGAGCATCACCGGTGTGACGCCTTCCACGTGACCAGTTTGGCAGAGCCCTTGCGACCATGAGATCACGAGATCGCCCGGAATCGCCGAGGTCCCGGTTTGGGTTCGAGGCCTCATCAGCAGCACAATGCGGTCATCACCAGGGAGTTTTTCGCTTCCTGACGGACTCGATACATGAGGAGCACACCATGACCAACGCCGTGATCGTCGATGCCGTTCGCACTCCGCTCGGAAAGCGCAATGGCCGCCTCAAGGATTGGCACCCTGTCGATCTCGCCGCCGAAGCGCTCAAGGCGATCCAACAGCGCAACGATCTCGATGCGGCGCTCGTGGACGATGTCGTGATGGGCTGCGTGATGCAGGTCGGCGAGCAGGGCGTCAACGTCGCTCGTAACGCCGTTCTCGCTGCGGGCTGGCCCGAAATCGTGCCGGGCACCACCATCGACCGCCAGTGCGGTTCCTCCCAGCAGGCCGCTCACTTCGCAGCTCAGGGCGTCATCGCTGGTGCCTATGACATCGTGGTCGCCGCGGGCGTCGAGGTCATGACCCGGGTGCCGATGGGCTCGTCCATGGCCGATGGCAAGTACGGCCTGCCCTTTGGACCCATGGTCGGGGCCCGCTACGCCCCCGTCGGCGGCCTGGTGCCCCAGGGGGTGTCCGCCGAGCTCATCGCCGACAAGTGGGGCATCACCCGCGAGGACATGGATCGCTTCGGTCTGCGCAGCCAGGAACTCGCCGCCCAGGCCACCGCCGAGGGTCGCTTCGAGCGCGAGATCATTCCGGTGCTCGATGCCGAGGGCGTGATGATGACCACCGACGAGGGCATCCGCGAGACCAGTCTCGAGAAGTTGGCGACTCTCAAGCCGCCGTTCCGCTCCGAAGAAGACGGTGGTCGCGTGACCGCCGGCAACAGCTCCCAGATCACCGATGGTGCCTCGGCGCTGTTGATCATGAGCGAGGAAAAGGCCGCTCAGCTCGGTCTGACGCCCCGAGCCCGTTTCGTGGGCTTCTCATTGGCTGGCGATGATCCCCGCATGATGCTCACCGCACCGATTCCGGCGACTCAGAAGGTTCTGGCTCGCACGGGAATGTCTCTCGACGACATCGACGTGGTCGAGATCAACGAAGCCTTTGCCTCGGTGGTGCTCGCGTGGGAGAAGGAAATGCACCCCGACATGGCCAAGGTCAACCCCAATGGCGGTGCGATCGCTCTTGGACACCCGCTCGGGGCCTCAGGCACTCGGCTCATGGCGACGCTGCTGTGTGAACTCGAGCGCACGGGCGGGCGCTACGGCCTGCAGACCATGTGTGAGGGTGGCGGTATGGCCAACGGCACCATCATCGAGCGCCTGGGCTGAGTCTTCGCCTTCCCCTGGCTTCTAGCCTGGAGAGATGACCGCCGTCGCCATCGGAACCCTCGTGTGGTTGGCGGTGGGCATCCTCCTGGCCGTATTCATCTGGCGCGTCGGGATCGGAATGCTGCGGTCCATGACGACACCGTTGCCGCCGCCTCCGCCTCCGGGCGAGATGCGGCGAATCAACGTGCGATATCGCTGCATCGTGTGCGGACTCGAACTACGCATGACCTTGGCCCCCGATGAGGATCCGCCGCCCCCTCGACATTGTCTCGAAGACATGTCCCTCGTCGCGCCGATCGAGTGACCGGAGTCTGTGACGCTCCCAGCCGTGTGTCCACAGGCTGTGGACAAAGTTGTTGACGAGTTACGGCGATGTCATTTCGATGTCACCTCGGCGACATGTGACGAGACGCCGGCATCGCTGACACCGGGACATGTCATCACCCCAGGTCACAGCCGTGGGGACCCGTTGTGGACAGCGACGCAGCGGCGTCCACAGACCGTCGCCGGTTCGACGAAGGGTCGTGGCGAGCCTCGGTGGACGACGAGAGTGGCATCAATGGTATTTCGTGGCGGTGAACAGGCCCCCGAGGACCGCCACCAGACCGACGACGAGATACCAGTTGTTACGCCCACCGGGAACTGCGCCCAAGTAGTAGAGCAGGATGATCAGGGTTCCCAGGATGAACAACGCAAACATCAGCACCGGGACCCAAGTCGGGCTCTGGCGTTGCGACATGGGAATCGGCGGGGTGTACCTCGACGAGGGAGCCACATCCCGATGATCGTCATCGCTCGCAGGTGGGCGCCCGCCTCGCGGCGGTGGGCTGCCCGCAGTGGGCAGATCACCCGGGCGAGTGCCCTTGGGAGTGGTTCGTCCACCGGATGTGCGTTTGGGAGGGGCCACGAATCCTGGACTCTAGTCCCAATGACATTCGACAGGCCCGGCGCGCACCGATAAGGCTGTGGTCGTGACCAAGATCCTGGTGATCGACAACTACGACAGCTTCGTCTACAACCTCGTTCAATATCTCGGCGAACTCGGTGCCGAACCGATCGTGGTGCGCAACGACGCCATCGATATCGACGAGGCCGTGGCTCTCGAACCCGATGGGGTGTTGATCTCCCCCGGACCCGGTCGGCCCGAAGACGCCGGGATCTCGTGTGAGGCGATCACTCGTTTTTCCCAACTCGGGATCCCCATTCTCGGCGTGTGTCTGGGCCATCAGGCGATCGGCCAGGTCTTCGGAGGCCAGGTCGTCTCGGCTCCCGAGTTGATGCATGGCAAGACCTCGGCGGTTCGCCATCGTGGGCAGGGCGTCTTCGCAGGTCTCACCGATTCGGTCGAAGCGACCCGTTACCACTCGTTGATCGTCTCCCGAGAGGGCCTACCCGAGGCTCTCGAGGTGACCGCTGAAACCGAGGACGGTGTGATCATGGGATTGCGGCATCGGGATCTCGAGGTCGAAGGCGTCCAATTCCACCCCGAGAGCATCCTGACGGGAGCCGGGCACGCGATGGTCGAAGCCTTTCTCGAGCGTTGCCGTCCACGGGCCGAGGTCTCATGAAACGCTCGACGTGACTTCTCGGAGGGCTCGGAGCCCTCGCGGTCATCGGGGCGTTGTCGGCGTCCTCGTCGCTGGTACCGGAGACCGGTCGGGAACGGTGACGGGTTCGATCACCTCGGCCAGTGTCGACGAGCGCCTCGGATCCGATTCCGAGCCGGTGGTGTACATGCGAGATTGTCGCGTCAGTAGGTCCCCGGTCCGATGTCCGGCATCGCGGATATCGGGAATGACCGTCGAGCGGGGAAGTTCGATCTTCGCCGGCGCCGATCTGCGGAGTGCTCGTCTCGAAGGCCCCTTCGTCGGACTGGATTTGCGGGGGGGGGGGCCGACCTTCACGGCGCGGCCCTCACCGGTGCCAGCCTCGACGGGGTCGAGGCCTTTGGTCTCGTCATCGGCTGCGATGTGAATGTCCGGCCTTTGACATGTCCCTTCGGCGATCTTCGTGACGTTCAATTCGAGGATGGGGACTCCCTTGCGGGATCGGATCTCCGATACGCCAATGTGTCTGGGATGACCGTGTTCGATATGGATCTCAGCGGGGTGCTTCTCGATGGCGCTCTGGTTCTCGATT
>CAYYHU010000047.1:0-11935 GCA_964471865.1 uncultured Ilumatobacteraceae bacterium
GGCGGTCATGGCGGGATGTGGTGCCGTGGTCGTGTTCACCGGAACCGTTCGTGATCACGCCGAGGGACGCGACGACGTCACGGCGCTCACCTATGAGGCCTATGAGGACAAGGTCGTGGCCGTTCTCGATGACATCGTCGAGGAGGCTCGTCGTCGGTGGCCCGACATCGGGCGGGTCGTCGCTCACCACCGCATCGGCCGTCTCGACCTCGGCGAGGTCTCGGTGCTCGTGGCCGTATCGGCCCCCCACCGGCCCGAAGGCTTCGAGGCCGCTCGCTATGTGATCGACGCTCTCAAGGCCTCGGCCCCGATCTGGAAACGTGAGCACTGGTCCGGAGGCGAGGACTGGGGGACCGGGGCGCAGGCTCCCGTCGATCCCCGGATGGTGCCGGGTCCGGGGGAGAGCCGGTCGTCATGATCGCAGTGATTCTTGCGACGTTGGGTGTGAGCGCTCTCCTCGCTTTGGGAGCGATGTCGTCGCGTCGGCGGGGCCGTGACGATGGGGTGACGAGTTTCCGTCGCCATCTCGACGCCTTGTCGCCAGCGGCCCGATCCACCGTGACGCAACGAACGCGAAGGGACTGACCTGATGGCTCGCGACCTCGCGATCGATCTCGGTACTGCCAACACCCTCGTCTATATGAAGGGTCGGGGGATCGTCTTGAACGAACCCTCGGTGATCGCTCTCAACCGTCAGACCGGCGAAGTCCTGGCGACGGGGCATGAGGCGTGGAAGATGATCGGTCGTACCCCGGGATACATCGTGGCGGTGCGACCGTTGCGCGGTGGGGCGATCACCGATTTCGAGATCACCGAGAAGATGATCCGATTGCTGATGGCTCGAATCGGTGTATCGCGCTTCACCCGACCCAAGGTCGTGATCTGTGTTCCCTCGGCGATCACCGAGGTGGAACGACGAGCCGTGACCGAAGCGGCACGCCATGCTGGAGCCTCCGACGCCCAGCTGATCGAACAGCCCATGGCCGCTGCGATCGGAGCCGATCTCCCGATCGACGAGCCCGTTGGCAACATGGTGATCGACATCGGTGGTGGCACCTCGGAAACTGCAGTCATCAGTCTCGGAGGAGTGGTGGCGCTCGAAGCCGTGCGCGTGGGCAGTTTCGACATCGACGCCTCGATCCAGAGTTGGGTGCGCCGCGAGCACGGGATCGCCGTGGGTGAACGAACAGCCGAAGAGATCAAGATGGCGATCGGATCAGCCGAACCGTTCCCTGATGAGACGTATGCCGAGGTGCGCGGTCGCGATCTCGTGACCGGCCTTCCCAAGACGGTGCTGATCAGTCCCGAAGAGATCCGCTACGCCATCGAAGACGTGGTCTCGTCGATCATCTCGTCCGTGACTCGGTGTCTGGCCAAAGCCCCGCCCGAACTCGCTCAAGACTTTCTCGTGCGTGGCATGTATCTCGTGGGCGGAGGTGGGCTGTTACGAGGCCTCGATACGCGTATCGCCCGCGAAACCCAGGTACCGGTGAACACCTCGCCCATGGCTCTGGAAGCCGTGGTGTTGGGAGCCGGTCACTGCATCGAGAACTACGACGCCCTCAAAGGCATGTTCATGGGAGCCCGACGCTGAGATCGCGTGACGACTGATCTCGAGCGATGACGGGTGCACCCCAGTCGAGAGTCAGACGGTCAACTCGGGGACGAGGGCACCAGCGCATGGAGGCCCCCGTCGATCGAGACCACCCAGGGTTCACCGGCGGCATCAGCGCGAATCGCGACCGCCGAGGGAACCCGGCCGAGATCCACCGGTGACCCCACGACATTGCCGATCTCGTCCACCGTCAGGGCTCGGACGCGTCCCGAGCAGTAGTCGCTGAAGAGATACGCACCCCACAGATCCCCGAGTGCCGATCCCCGATACCGGACACCGCCCGAGATCGAACAGCCTTCATCGCCGTGTCGATACTCGAACACCGGTGGGACGTGACCTTCAGGGTTCTGGTCCTCGTGATAACGGGCTGTCCCCTCGAAGGCCGACCAACCGAAATGTCGACCTCGGGCCCAGTTCTGATCGGCGCGAGCCACCGATATCTCCTCGAGATCTCCCTGACCCACATCCGCGATCCACAAGTCCCCGGTGACATCGTCAAAGGACGCTCGCCATGGGTTTCGTAGACCGCTCGCCCAGATCTCCACCGTGGGCTCGGCGGTGGTCGGATCGATGCGCAGGAGTTTGCCGAGCACTGAGTCGGGGTCGAGAGCCAAGCGTTGGGGATCACCCCCCGAGCCGCCGTCACCCGTGGGCACCCACACCGCACCGTCGGGACCCATGAGGATCTCGCCGCCGTTGTGGTTCGAATAGGGCTGGTCGATCTCGAGGATCACGCGGGGCTCACCGATCGCGACAGGGTCGGGACCCGACCCGAGTTCGAGGCGCAGAATCCTCGTGTTGCCGTTCGTTGCCGTGAGGTTGATCCACGCCTGCGATCCGTCAGCGGTGAACGCCAATCCCAACAGTCCCCGTTCACCACCCACCGAGATCTCGTCTCGTAGATCGATCAACGGCTCCGAGCCCGGTCCCGCGTCCATCCGGCGAACCGTGCCGCCGCGTTCGGTCACATAGAGCGCACCGGTGATGGGATGAGCATCGAGATCTACGGGTTGATCCCAGCCCGACGAAGGTGCCGCGATCGCGACCCTTGCCGGATCGACCACGGGAATCGACGGGCGTTGAGGCTCATCGACGTCAACGTTCGAGTCGGGAGCCGCATCGGAGCTCGAGTCCGGCCTCGGGGCGGTAGTCGAGTCCGGAGCCGAGCCCGGAGCCGATTCGGAGACCGACGACGTCGTCACGGTACTGAGCGGTACCGCGGGGCTGGATGAGGTCTCGGCGCAGGCCGCGAGCACCACCAGTGCAGTCACGAGCCCGGACCGACGCCTCCTCACGTCTCGACCCGAGCGAGGCCTTCCTGCACCACGGTGACCACCAGGCGACCGGACCGGGTGTAGATCGAGCCGCCCGCCAATCCCCGGGACCCGGCTGTGGAGATCGCCAACTGGTCGTAGAGCAGCCATTCATCGGCCCGGAACGGTCGATGGAACCACATCGCATGATCGAGACTGGCCATCTGGACCCCCGGATCGTTCCATGACAACCCGAAGGGCAACAGCGTCGTGTCGAGCAGGGTCATATCCGATGCATAGGTGACGATGCAGGCATGCAGGACCGGATCATCGGGCAAAGCGCCGTCAGCTCGCAGCCACACGGTTTGTCCGGGGGCTGCCTCGCCTTGGCGTGACAATGGATCAGCGTCGACGTAGCGCAGATCGATCGGGCGGGGCCGTTCGTACCATTCGCCGATCAGATGTCGGTGCGGGGCCATACGCGTCTTGAAGTCCGGCAGGCTCTCGGGGTCGGGAAGATCATCGGGGAACTGGAGTTGATGATCCGGACCGGGTTCGTGCACATGAAAGCTGGCATGCAGGTTGAAGATCGCCTGACCATGCTGAATGGCCACGACTCGGCGGGTGGTGAAACTGCGACCATCGCGGATTCGGTCCACCTCGTAGAGAATCGGCACCGTCGGATCGCCGGGGCGCAGAAAGTACGCGTGGAGCGAGTGAACGTGTCGGGCCGGATCATCCACGGTGCGAGCCGCTGCCACGAGGGCTTGGCCGGCGACTTGGCCGCCGAAGACACGTTGGCGGTTCTCATCGGGGGACACCCCTCGGAAGATGTTCACCTCGATCGGCTCGAGATCCAACAGCCGCACCAGTTCCGCCAATGCCATGGTGCCATGTTGGCACGACGAGGGCCCTCCACCACGACAGCACTAAGGTCCCGTGCATGGCCCTGCTCGACCTGAATCCCGACGCTTTGTTGACCACCACCCGGGCGGTGCGCAAGCGCCTCGATCTGACCCGGCCCGTTCCCGACGACCTGATCAGGGAATGTGTCGCTGCTGCGATGCAGGCTCCATCGGGTTCGAACATGCCCACGATGCGGTTCTTGGTGATTCGCGATCCCGAGGTCAAAGCCGCCGTCGGCGAGATCTATCGGCAGTGTTACGCGATGTACAAGTCGATGGATGGGGTCTACATCGGATCGATCGACAAGGGCTCGGCCGATGACAACGCCCAGCAAAAGCGGTCGGCATCCTCTGCGGATTATCTCGGTGAGCACATGGCTGAGGCTCCGGCTCTCGTGATCGGGTGCACCACCAGCGGACGCCTCGACGGGGCTCCCGCGATGATGTCGGCATCATCGTTGGGCAACATCCTCCCGGCGATGTGGAGCTTCATGCTCGCGGCGCGAGCCCGGGGCCTCGGAACGGCCTGGACGACGGTTCATCTCATGATGGAACAACAGGTCGCCGACATCGTGGGGATTCCTTTCGACACCGTGCAGCAGGTGTGTCTGAGCCCCTTGGCGTACACGATCGGCACCGACTTCAAGCCGGCTGCTCGCCCTGAACCCGACGCCATCATTCACTGGGACCGCTGGTGATCGATCCGGGGTTGCGAGCTCGAGCGCTTGCAGCCACCGGGTTCATGCCCCCCGAGGAGGGGGACGCTCTCTATGACGCGGCGCGCCGGGCCCTCGCACAGGTTCCTCGGTCGCCGATCGTGGAGATCGGCTCGTATTGCGGACGCTCGACCATTTGGCTGGCGGCCGCGGCCCGGGCTGGCGGCAGTGTCGTGTTCGCCGTGGATCATCACCGGGGTAGTGAGGAGAATCAGGCCGGTTGGGAATGGCATGATCCCACGCTCGTCGACGGGCGCACCGGGCTCATGGACACTCTGCCCCGATTTCGGGACACGATTCACGACGCTGGTCTCGATGACGTGGTGATCGCCGTGGTCGGCAACTCCGCCACGGTGGCGGCGCACTGGTCCACTCCGGTCGCACTGTGCTTCATCGATGGTGGTCACGGTGCCGAGCCGGCCCGAGCGGATTTCGACGGGTGGCATCGACATGTCGCTGTGGGAGGGATCCTGGCTATCCACGACGTCTTCCCTGATCCCGCCGACGGCGGTCGCGCCCCGTACGAGGAGATCTTCCTACCCGCGCTCGCGACCGGCCGGTTCCGGCTCGAGTCGACCACGGGTTCGTTGCGGATTCTGCGACGCGTCGACTGATCGACACGGTTGCGTCGCCAAGAGCCCTCCGAGCACGTCCCATCCGTGATCTCGAGTCGTCACTCGAGTTCAGATCAACTCCAAGCCCGGGGGGATCACCGCTGCGGCGTGACCGTGCACTCAGATGGGGGCAGCGCCGGTGAGCGTCGAGTTCGACGCCTGGAGCCGCTCGAGTGCTCAACGCCCCGGGGGCAGGCTGGGGAGCAAGCCGTCACACCCCGCGAACCTTCTCCGTCCTCACTCCCTCGCGAGTTGTGTGGCGCCGAGTGTCCCGAGAATACGAGCACCGCATCACTGCGGGTGGCGAAAGATCTCCGATGCGGGTGTGGTGCCGGCGATCGCGTCGGCGGCGAGGATGACGGCTGCGCCCGTGTACGCGGTTCTTTCTCCCTCGGGGAACGCCACCGCTTGGGGATGCACCAGACCGGTCCAATACGAGCCGTCGCTGTCACGATGGGGGCGGGTCCATCTGAGCAGGATGATCGCGGTCTCGCAGTCACCGACCGCGGCATGAGCCAACGCACATTCGGCGGTCTCGGCTGCCGTGACCCAGGGCTCATCCTCCACACAGCGCACCCCGAGCCCCTCCATCACGAAGCGATCCCAGTGTGAGCGCAGATGGTTGCGAGCATCATCGCCTTGTACAGCACCGGCGAGAACGGGGTAGTACCAGTCCATGGCCCAGCGATGTTTGGGTTCGAAGGCGTGAGGCCGCTCGCGCAGATGCTCCCCGATCACGGCTGCGGCCAGATCCCAGTCAGGTCGGGAAGTCGACACCAACCGGGCCAATGAGGCACCGGATTCGAGGGCGTGCATGATCGAAGCCGAACCCGTCAACAAGGCGTAATCCCAGGGTCGGGAGTCCACCTCGCAAGCCCATAGCGGGAGACCGTCGTCGCGCCGTTGGTCGAGCACCCAGTCCAGAGCGCGCTCCACCATCGGCCAGAAGCGTTCGATGTCGCCTCGCTCACCGGTGCGCAGCCAGTGATGCCAGACTCCCGTCGCGACATACGCGCAGACATTGGTGTCGAGTTTGGCTTCCTTCACCGAACCGTCGGCCCGGTAGTAGTTGTGCCAGGACCCGTCATCGCGCTGGGTCGCCTCCAGCCAGGTGTAGGCCGCGTAGGCCGCTTCATGGCGCCCTGCTACATCGAGAGCCATTGCCGTTTCGACATGGTTCCAGGGATCACAATGCCCGTCGGGATACCACGGGATCATCCCGTCGGGGCGTTGAAGCGCCTCGATCGCCGTGGCCGTCTCGACGACCTCGTCGGCGGTCAGGACCCCGGGGAGATGAGGGAGATCGCTCATCGCGTGCCACCCCCAGAAGTGGAACCTACATCCGGCTTGGTCGCATAGACGACGAAGCTCTTTCCGAGGACCGGATTCAGGGTCCGCTCGAGGAGTCGCACACCGCGCGGCTGGCGCATGATGTCCCATTCGAGGAACTGTCGATAGCGCTTGACCAGAGGGTGTCCATCGTTGTCGGGCCCCACCGCGCAGCGCAACCACCAGTAGGGCGAGTGCAATGCATGAGCGTGATGGGACCCTGTCACCTCGAGACCAGCGGCGCGCAGTTTCGCCCGCAGTTCGGTCGAGGAATAGATCCGCACATGGCCACCGACCGCAATCGGCGCGTGATAGGCGTCTGAGAGCCGCCAGCAGACCCGTTCGGGCCACGAGGTGGGAACCGTGGCGGCGAAGGTGCCTCCGGGCCGTAGAACGCGAACCAACTCGGCAATGGCGGCGGTGTCATCGGGAATGTGTTCGAGAACTTCACTGGTGAGGACCCGATCGAAGGTTCCGTCAGCGAAAGGCAACCGGGTGGCGTCACCTCGCAGCACCCCCTGGCATCGCGACACGTCGATCTCGTCGGCCAGCACCATCGCAGCGAACGTGGCTCGGGTGCCTTCGACCTCGTCGGCCGCGTAGTCGAGAGCCACGACCCGGCCGCCTTGGCGGGCCGCTTCATAGGCGTGCCGACCGAACCCGGCCCCGGCGTCCAGTACGAGATCATCGGTCCGGATTCCGAGCCGATCGAAGCGGATCGTCAGCACGGCGGTCGGCCGTTACGGCGCAACTTGTCGCGATTGGCGGGCATGTCGAGGACCTCGCGGTACTGATCCACGGTCATCTCGGCACATCGGCGCCAACTCCAACGCTGCGCCACCCGTTCCCGTCCCGCACGACCCACCCGGTCGCGTAGATCGGGATCGTCGAGGCCTCGGCGGATGGCGGCCACGAGGGAGTCGACGTCTCCAGCACGACAGCCCAACACCGTGTCCCCATCCCGGCCGGTGACCTCGGGCAGCGCTCCTCCATCGGTGGCCACCAGGCAGGTCCCGGTGCTCATCGCCTCGATCGCGGGCAGGCTGAAACCTTCGTACAGGCTGGGAACGACCGCGAGTTCGGATTCGGCGTACAACTCGACGATGCGTTCGTCGGGAACCCCCGACACGAACTCGATGAACGGGGCCAGTCCGAGCCGATCGATGAGATCCATGCTCTTTCCGGGCTTGGGCCGTCCGATGATCGTGAGGGTGACATCTCGTTCGGTCCGCAACTTCGCCATGGCTTCGAGCAGGTATGACAGACCCTTGAGAGCGACATCGGCCGAGGCGGTGGTGATGAGCCGGCCCGGTCGGCGAGTCACGTCGGGACGGGGGCGGAACAGATCCGGATCGACGCCCACGGGCACGAGACGCATCCGGTCGTAGGGCACTTTCATGTCGAGGTGGATGTCTTTGATCGAGTTCTCACTCACCACGACGATGCGCGGCATACGACTCGCCACCCGACCCTGCATCGCCACGAAGGAATACCAACGCCGCACCGAGATCCGTTTGCGCAGCGTGGGGGCGTGAGCAATCTCGAGAGCCCGGTCCTTGGTGATCGGATGATGCAAGGTGACGATCGTCGGAATCAGCTTTTCGAGCGACAACATCGCGTAACCCAGACACTGGTTGTCGTGTACGAGATCGAACTCGCCGACGCGGGGTTTGAGCGCCGACAACGCCCGCAGTGAAAACGCGAGTGGTTCGGAGAAGGTCCCCGACATGAACTGGGCGGTCTCGACGAGATCGGGCAGGGTCTTGATCTCCCAGTAGGCCGGCATCCGACCGGGATACTGGTCGTTGAAGATGTCCAGGCTCGGCAGTCGATGCATCGTGATGCGATCGTCGAGCACCGGATAGGGCTGACCGCCGAACACCTCGACGTGATGGCCCAGATCCACGAGGGCTTTGGTGAGATGGCGGGTGTAGACGCCCTGACCTCCCACATGGGGTTTTCCCCTATAGGTGAGATAGGCCAACCGGAGGGGGCGATCGGGGTCCGCCGACATCTTGGCGAGCCTATCCAGAGCCGCTACCGGGCAGTAACCCGGTGTCGGGACCTCGGATCGGTTTCGTCCTGAATCCAGGGGGCACACTGGGCCCGTGCGAACGGTGGTGCAACGAGTTCACGAAGCTCATGTCGAGTCATGCCATGACGGTGTGTGGGAGATGGTGGGCTCGATCGGCCCGGGGTTGGTGGCGCTCGTGGGAATCACCCATGACGACGACATCGCTCGGGCTCAGACCCTGGCCAAGCGCATCGCGACGGTGCGGATCTTCGATGACGAGAACGGAGTGATGAATCGTTCGGTCCTCGATATCGGTGGGGAGGTTCTCGTGGTGAGTCAGTTCACGCTGTACGGCGCCACCGATCGCGGACGTCGACCGTCATGGATCGCGGCGGCGCGCCCCGAGGTCGCTGAACCCCTCGTGCATGCCGTCGTCGACGAACTGAGGAACCTAGGGGTTGGCGTAGCCACGGGACGTTTTCGTACCGATATGCGCGTCTCGCTCGTCAACGACGGTCCTGTCACCCTGGTGATCGACGTACCCTCGACCTGATGACGGCGGCGAGTGTGACGAGGCCGAGCCCGGCGATCACGGGGATGTCGCCGATCGCCCCATAGAGGGTGCGGCCGGTTCGCAACGGGAGATCCTCCACGATGATCGCGGTCTCGCTGATCCCCGTACGGTCGAACACCCGGCCCTCAGGAGAGATCACGGCGGAGAAACCGGTGGGTGCCACCTGAAGGACCCAGCGCCCCGTTTCGACGGCCCGCAAACGCGAGGAGGCGATCTGCTGGGTCTGGAGAATCGTTCCGGTGTAGGACGAACCGTTCGTGGGGTTGAAGACCACTTGGCCGCCATGTCCGACGCCGTCGCGGGCCCGACCGCCAAAGAAGACCTCCCAGGAGATCACGACTCCCACCGGAACCCCATCCACATCCAAAAGCGCCGGTTCGGTACCGGCGATCGCATCGGTAGGAACTCGATCCACAGGCGCCCCGACCGCTTCGAGCAGCCCGCGCAACGGGATGTACTCCCCGAAGGGAACCCGTCGGACCTTGTCGTAGCGACCAGTGATCTCACCCTCGGGGGAGAGCACGACCTGGGCATTGGTGAAGCGCGTCGGTGACGGGCGCTCGGTGATTCCGACCACGAAGGGAACCCCGAGCCGGCGAGCCTGCTCGGTGATGGCTTGGCGGGCCCATGAGTCCTCGAACAAGACATCACCCGTCGCGATGACGTTCTCGGGCCAGACCACCGCGTCGAGGTCGGGATCCGGTTCGAGAGTGGCCGTGGCGGCGAGATGACGCTCGATCACATCCCGGGGGTTCGTCTCCACGGCAAGGGTGCCTTGAGGGCCGCCACCTTGGACGGCAGCGATTCTGATCGTCTCGCCCGTTGCGGATGTGAACACGGTGACATTGGCGATCACGATGGCGAGCCCGACCGCCCCGAGACCCAGGACCGTGTCGCGAAAGCGGTCCCGGCGCAGTATCAACTGGGCGATGAGAGATCCCATCAGCAGCGTCACCCAGGTCACCAGAACTGGCCCTCCGAACCGTCCGAGGTCCACGAGCGGGCTGCTGGACTGGGAAATCGCAAGAGAGGCCAAAGGAACCCCGCCGAAGGGGAAGATGAATCGCAGGGCCTCAGCCGCAGTGTGGGCTCCGGCTCGGCTCAGGATGCCGGTGAGGCCGGTGGGCTGGTCATTCGAGCCTGCGAGCGCGGCCACTGCGTGGAATCCAGAGAAGATCGCCACCGCGATCAGGTAGCCCGGAGGGGTCAGGAACCACATCCAGCCCATACCCATCGCCATCCACACCGCCGCGAAGACCCCACCGATCGCGAATCGGGACCTCGGTCGACGTACCGGCGCAAGAACGAGTTCGAAGCCGGCGATGCCGACGATCGCGAGCGGCCACCATCCCCACGGGGGAAGCGATACCGCAACCAGAAACCCGCATCCGGACGCGGCGAGTACCCGCCCAAGAATCGACTCCGTCACGTGACGAGTTCGGCGAACACCACGATCCGGTGACTCGTCGACCCGGGAGGATGACACGCGAACAACGTCGCGGTGTGTCCGGGATTCTGCTCGACGATCCACAGCGCATCCGGGGTGACGACCTCACTGTGAGTCACTTCGTACACGTGGGTGCCGTCGGCCATCTCGAAGTGGATCTCATCTCCGGGTACGAGCTGGTCGAGGTCCCGAAACGGGGCACCGTGAGTGGTGCGGTGGCCGGTGACCACGGTGTTGCCGTACCCGCCGGGCATTGCGGTTCCCGGCCAATGCCCCGGACCCTGATCGAGCACCGTCAAACTGATTCCCTGGAGCAAGACCTCCTCGACCCCGATCGTGGGGATCACGACCCGCCCCAGTTCGATCCGGGGTTCGGGTGCTCGAGGATCCGGGGGTGCCTCGGGCACCGGGAGAACCGGGGGCAGTGTCGTGGTGGTCGTCGTCGTGGTGGTGGTCGTCGTCGGAGCCACGCTGGTCGTTGTGGTCGTCGCTGGCACCGTGGACGTCGTCGTCGACTCCCCCGAGGCATCAGCACCTCCACACGCGGCGACTACGACGAGAACGACCGCCCCGAGGGGGCGCATGAGACGGACGCGACGGTGACGAAGAACAGACCTCATGGCGCTTCGTAGCGTAGGTGCTCGCGCACCCTCTTCGCAGCCCGACGACCGCTGTCGATACAGGCGGGAACACCGATGCCGCGCAGAGCCGCACCGGCGAGAGCCACCCCGGGGGCATCGCGTGCGAGGCGAGCTTCGATGTCGTCGATGCGGCGGAGATGGCCGGGCCGGTACTGGGGAAACGATGCGGGCCAGCGGGTGATGCGGACTGCCGTGGGTTCCAGATTCCGGCCCAGATGGCGGGAGGTCTCGGAGATGGCGGCTGTGAGCAGGGTGTCGTCGTCGCGGTCGGTGACGTCGAGACCATCGCGCCCCAGTGAGATCCGCAGGATCATCGATCCGTCCGCTGGACGCCAGTGGGCCCATTTGTTGGACCCGAACGACACGGCGGTGACCAGCTGTTGGTGGGGTTTGGGAACGAGATAGCCGCTGCCCGTCGCCGGCCAGGATCGGGCGTCCACGGCCAGGGTCACCATGACCACCGACGCCGCCTCACTCATGGTCAGCCCGGCGGCGCCGATGGGCGAGATGTCGGCGAGGACCCCCGACATCGCCTCGCCAGGAGTGGCTACCACCACCGCATCGACCTCGATTCCCGCCACGCGGTAGCCCGAAGTCAGGCGTTCGATGCGCTCGACGTGGGTCGAGGGCCGGATCTGACCGCCTCGAGTGACGATCGAATCCGCCACGGCGCTCGCCAGAGACTCCATGCCACCCATCGGGGCTTCGAAGATCGGGCCGGCGGCGGGTGGTCGTCGGCGGCGAGCGCCCATCAACACGCTGCGCTTGGTGGCGAGCTCGGCCAATTGGGGGACGCACGCCAAAGAGAAGCGATCGGTGTCCGCGGC
>CAYYHU010000048.1:0-11608 GCA_964471865.1 uncultured Ilumatobacteraceae bacterium
AGCCCGACCTGGATCCGCTCGGCCAGATCGGGGAGCTCGTTGATCGCGAAGATGCTCGAGGTTGCTCACCGAGAGTCGCACGCTGACACCGCTGCGCTGGTTGACCTGGCTCGACGCCCGCGCCAACTGACTCAAAGTGGCGACTATCTCGGCCATGTACTCCGGCATCGTCACGTCGACGCCCGCGACGCTCGCGGCCCGAGCCTCCTGGCGCAAGATCTCCACCTCGGTCGCGACATCCAAGGGGTAATGGGTTCGGATCTGGCTTCCGAAACGGTCCTTGAGAGGGGTGATGATGCGGCCCCGGTTGGTGTAGTCCTCGGGGTTGGCCGAAGCCACCAGCATCACGTCGAGGGGAAGGCGGATCTTGTAGCCCCGAACCTGGACATCGCGTTCCTCGAGGACGTTCAACAGCCCGACCTGGATCCGCTCGGCCAGATCGGGGAGCTCGTTGATCGCGAAGATGCCACGATTGGTTCGGGGCACAAGCCCGTAATGCAGGGTCAGCTCGTCTGCGAGGTAGCGGCCCTCGGCCACCTTGATGGGGTCCACCTCGCCGATCAGATCAGCGATGGAGGTATCGGGGGTGGCCAGCTTCTCGCCGAAACGATCATCTCGATGCACCCACGCGATCGGGGTGTCATCGCCCTGGTCTGCACAGAGGTCCCGTGCCATCTTCGAAATCGGCACGTAGGGATCGTCATGGATCTCGCTGCCGGCGATGACGGGCATCCATTCGTCCAACAGTCCCGTGAGTGACCGGATCATTCGAGTCTTGGCTTGGCCTCGTTCCCCGAGGAAGATCACGTCATGGCCGGCGAGCAGCGCGTTGGCCAGTTGCGGCATGACGGTGTCTTCGTAGCCCAACACCCCTTCGAACAATGCCTGACCCGCCGCGATCCGGGCCACGGCATTGGCTCTGATCTCTTCTTTGACCGGGCGCGAGACCCAGCCCGATGCCTTCAACTCGCCGAGGGTGGTGGGCAAAGACTCATCAGCAGCAGCCATACCCCGACCGTACATGCTCACCTGGTCGACGGTCGGGCGCGAGCACCATGTACCGAGGGTCGTCATGGGCGCTCGTCGCACCGCAGCAGCCGTCATACTGAAACCATGACCGTGACCCGTCGAGTCGACGTCGCCGTGATGGGCGCCGGGGTCGAAGCCCTCGCAGCGGGGTGGTTCGCGGTGCAGTCCGGCGCAACGGTGGCCGTCGTCACGGGACCACCAGTGGCCCCGGCCATGTCGCTCACCGCGCGACTCGTCGCATCGAGTCTCACGCCTCCCGGCTTGAGGGGATGGACCCATCTGGCCACCACCTTTCTGCGGTCACCACCAGTGGGCTTCGCTGCGACTGCGTTGTCGTCACCGACATCATTGATATGGATCGGATCCGATGGATCCCGTCTCGATGAACTCGCCGTGCGCGGCCATCGAGACGGAGGTGACGTCGTGCGCCTCAGTCCCGAACAAGTCGATGGTCTCGGACTTCTCCATGGATCGGTTCCAACTCGCAATGGAGGCGTTCACGATCTCGGCGCCGGCCGCCTCGACGTGACCGGTCTCATCACGGCGTTCGGGCGAGGTCTTCGTGCCGGTGGCACTCACCTCATCGCCGATACCAAGGTGCAACTCGGAGTACGCCAGGGGCCGACGTGGATCCTGGACCTTGGTCGAGAGCGCATCGAGGCGTCAGCGATCATCGCCACCGGACCCGACGCCGACCGGGTCGCACAACGGTGCGGCGTCGGACGTGTCGGCCTTCGGCAACGACATGTCGATGCTTTCCAGATCTATCCCGACGATCCGCTACCCGACCATCTGACCGAGGGCCTGGCCATCGTGGATCTGGACACTGAGATGATCGTGGCGGTGCAGGATCAGACATTGGTCGTCTCGGGTCTGAGCGATGTCGAGGCTCGGTCGAGTCGTATCGATCTGGCCACGGTCCAAGCGATGCGGGATCGTGTCGAACAGATCACCGGTGTTCGAGTCGACGGCGAGGTGAGCGACCACAGCCATCCGGTGACCCTCGCCTCGGATCGACGCGGGGTTCTGGGCGCCTCCTCGGTTCCGAGCTTCGTCTGGCTGAGCGGACTCGGCGCGCATGCCACGGCATGGGCGGGGGCACTCGGGGCGATCGCGGCGGGGATGGCGCTTGGATCCGTCGCCACTGATCACGAGGCTCTCGCCGGATTGCTGACCTCGCTGTCACCTCAGCGATTTCGTAACTCCGCGCCCTGAATCGCTCCCTGATCACACCGAACGTTTCCGCGAGAGCTGACACGGCTCGACTCGGGATCGTCCTTCGGCGAGGATCAGTGCCCGAGAACGGTCACCTCGAAGAGCAAGAGTGCAGCCGTCGCACCCGAGATCCCGAGCACGACCCGTCGCACCCATCCGGCGTCGAGAAATCGGGCCAGCATGGTCGAGGTGATGAGCCCCACGAGCGCAGCCGGCGCCAATGCGGCGCCGAGACGAAGATCATGAGAGTCCAGACCTCCCGATACCGCGAGGCTGGCCAGCGCCATGCTCGCTCCGATGACGAAGAAGCCCGACAACGTCGAACGAAGGCGGGCACCGGTTTCATTTTGGAGAACCAATGCCATCGGGGGCCCACCGATCGAGGTCAGCAGTCCCATCACCCCCGACGCGGCTCCAGCAACGACCATGGCCGGCGGTGTCGGTTGGATCTTCCACCCGCCGACGCTGAGCGCGACTCCCGCCAGGGTCGCGACCGCCAACACACCGAGCACGACCTGATCCGACACCACGACCAGGACCGATACCCCGATCGCAGTACCTATGACTCGTCCCACGAGCGCCCAGGCGATTCGGGAGAACTCGAAACCGGCCCGTTCACGCCATGCGACCCAGACCGACGCGAACAGCCCCATCATCAACAAAGGACCGGGCACCAAATCCGGGTCCAGCAACGCCAGGATCGGCGCGCACAACATTCCGAGACCGAAACCCAACGAACCCTGAATGGCGGCTCCGGTCGCCACCGAACCCAACGCCAGACACCAGGCAAGCGTCGACATCGATGGACGGGATCGTCAGTGGGCGCCGGCGGTGCGTCGCTGATCGAACAACAATTTCAGCGACACCAGCGTGAGCAGTACTGCAAACAAGACATTCGCAAGGTCGTCGTTGAGCGACCGCGACACGATGGTGCCCAGCACTGCCGAGATCACTCCCGCTCCGCCGACGATCGCCGCGATCCGTAACTCAGCGGTCTTCTTCTTGCGGTTTCTCCAGGTACCCATGATCGAGGTCGGCACGATCACCGCGACCGAGGTTCCCTTGGCGACCACGGGAGGCATGCCCAAAGCGACCACCATAAGCGGAACCATCACGATGCCACCACCGACGCCGAGAAGACCGGCCACGATGCCCGCTGCCGCTCCGACCACGACGAGAAGCAGCACCGAGACGACCCCGAGATCGCCCCGGCCAGTGGCGTCGATCGGCACGAACAGACGTAATGCAGTGACCAACAGCAGTCCAGCGAAGGAATACGCCAGGGTCCGCTGGGGCAGTACCTGCAACAGCCGAGTTCCCAGGATTGCCCCCGACACCGCTCCCACGGCCAACGGTGCAGCGACCGCCCAATCGACCTCATCGGCAAACGCGTAACCCGCCAGGCTCGCAACGGCGATGGGAAGCACTGACGCAAGCGAGGTGCCATGGGCCATGCGTTGATCCATACCGAGGACCAGCACCAGTGCGGGGACCACGAGAATCCCACCGCCGACACCGAACAATCCTGACAAGAAGCCAGCAGCCACGCCGACGACGACGGTGCGGATCATGGCGGACCCCTCGAAGCGGACTGCGCTCGGGGCCGTGAGTTCAGACATGGTTCTCCTTTTCGTGCCCGGCCAGCGTAGGGATCCCGAACGCTAGGACCAAGGATCCCCCTCCAACGGCTACCGTGACCCAACGATGGATCTGTCGGGGACATGGCGTGGCGCGCGATCGACCGATGAGCGCCGTCGCGACCTCGGACGCGACAGTGGAGACGACGGATGGGTCGATCTCGAGGTCCCCGGTCATTGGCGGGACCACCCCAACTTTGCGTCGGAATCGGGTCCGCTTCTGTATCGACGATCGTTTCGCCTGGATTCACTCCCCAGCGACCACCGACGGTTCCTGGTGTTCGATGGCATCTTCTACCAGGCCGATGTGTGGATGGACGGCGCCTATCTCGGTGACGCCGAGGGCTACTTCGCACCGCACTCCTTCGACATCACCGCCCTGTCGGGCTTGGCTACCGATCACGTCGTCGCCGTCGAGGTGGATGCGGCAACTCCTCGGGATCTGACTGCCAAACGGGCCATCACCGGGGTGTTGCACCATTGGGATTGTCTGGATCCCGATGACTCACCAGCCGGGCTGTGGAGAGGTGCTCGCATCGAGACGACGGGACCGGTTCGTATCGATCGATGGCGGGTGTTGTGTCGTGATGCCAACGAACGGCGGGCCCACCTTCGACTCCATGGACGTTTCGACTCCGATGCCTCACGTCAGGTGCGCATCGTCACTCGCGTGGATGGCATCGTCGTGGCCGAAACCGACCGACTCTTGGCCACCGGACTCAACGAGGTCGACTGGACCATCGACGTCGACTCACCCCGGTTGTGGTGGCCCTGGTCCTTGGGCGCTGCCGAGTTGTACACCGTCGAATGCGAGGTTCTCGTCGACTCGACGGTCAGCCACACCCGTTCGGTTCGTACCGGTATGCGCCAAGTCCGCCTCAACGACTGGGTCCTGTCGGTCAACGGTGAACGCCTGTTTCTGAAAGGGGCCAACCTGGGGCCATCCCATGCCCGGCTGGGAACCCTTCGAGCCGAGGACCTTCATCGTGACGTCGCATTGGCTCGCGAAGCTGGGCTCGATCTGATCCGCCTCCACGCTCATATCACTCGCCCCGAGCTCTACGATGCCGCCGACGAGACCGGCATACTGCTCTGGCAGGACTTCCCGTTGCAATGGGGCTACGCCCGTAGCGTGCGCCACCAGGCCGTGGCTCAGGTACGCGAGGCGGTGGATCTGCTCGGACACCATCCCTCGATCGCTATGTGGTGCGGCCACAACGAACCGATCGCTCTCGACACGGCGCCGGGCCAGCGACCGTCGACGGGTCGACTCGTCACCCGGTTCCTCATGGGTCAACAGCTTCCGACCTGGAATCGAACCGTGCTCGATCGATGGGTGAAACGGGCCTTCGAACGCGCTGATGGCACCCGAGCGATCATCGCTCACTCCGGGGTTCTGCCCCACTTCCCCCAACTCGATGGAACCGATAGCCATCTCTATTTCGGGTGGTATCACGGCCAGGAGCGCGATCTCCCGGGAGCTGCTGCGGCCACTCCTCGGCTGATGCGGTTCGTGAGCGAGTTCGGAGCTCAGGCTGTTCCCGACACTGCCGAGTTCATGGAGCCCGAACGGTGGCCCGACCTCGACTGGGATCGCCTCGAGCGCCATCACGCTCTTCAACTCGATCGCCTCGACACCTACGTCCCGCGCCGCGGCCATGCGACATTCGACTCCTGGCGACGAGCAACCCAGGACTATCAAGCCACGGTGCTACGCCACCACATCGAGACTCTGCGACGCCTCAAGTATCGGCCCACAGGAGGGTTCTGCCTCTTCATGCTCGCCGATGCGATTCCGGCGGTCTCTTGGAGCATCCTCGACCACGAACGCGTACCCAAACTCGCCTACCACTCGGTTCTCGAAGCCTGCCGTCCGGTGATCCCGATCGCGGACCGGTTGCCCCGAAACCCGACCCCGGGGACTCGTCTGCGCCCCTCGATTCACGTGGTCAATGACCTGCATCGGGATCTCGGGATCGTGACTCTCACCGCTCGATTCGCCGTGAATGGCCAGCACTACGACTCGAAGTTCGAAGGTGAGATCCCTGCCGATTCCTGTGTCAAGGTCGCCACGTTGGACTGGACCATTCCCGCCACGGCACGAGGCAACCTGGAACTGGCCCTCGAGCTCAACCTGGACAGTCATGTGGTGACATCGTCCCAGATCGCCGCCATCGCCATCTGAGGGCCACACGTCTCGCTCGGGCTATCACCGGGATCGCGGACGTGCGGCCGGGGTCATATCGCAGCCCAGACGCGGCGATGTCGGGGCACCTCTGGCAACAGCCACAGACGCCCCGACATCGACGATCAGGCTCGTGCCAGTTCCTTACGGTTCTTGATCTTGGCCTTGCGGTAGTCCTTGTTCATCAAGGCGATCACGTCGATCGAGATGCTCTTGGGACATGCCGCTTCGCATTCACCGTGGTTCGTACAGGACCCGAAATGCTCATCCATGGTCTCGACCATCTCTTCGACTCGCCGGTACCGCTCCGCTTGGCCCTGGGGCAACAAATTGAGGTGCGCGATCTTGGCGCCGGTGAACAGGTTGGCGGCTCCATTGGGACACGCCGCCACACAGGCTCCGCATCCGATGCACTGAGCGGCATCCATCGCAGCGTCTGACACAGCCTTGGGAACCGGAATCAGGTTCGCGTCAGGAGCTCCGCCCGTGGGAGCGGTGATGAAACCGCCGGACTCGACGATGCGGTCGAATGCCGATCGGTCGACCATGAGATCCTTGATGATCGGGAATGCCGAGGCACGCCACGGCTCGATGATGATCTGATCTCCCGATGAGAAGGTCCGCATATGCAACTGGCAGGTGGCGGTTCCGCGCTGGGGACCGTGCGCCTGGCCGTTGATCATCAACGAACAGGTTCCACAGATGCCTTCACGGCAGTCGTGATCGAAGGTCACCGGCTCACGGCCTTCGGTGATGAGTTGCTCGTTGAGAATGTCGAGCATCTCGAGGAAGGACGCTTCGTCGGAGATCTCCGAGATCAGATACGACTCGAAATGTCCGCGATCGTCGGGGCCGGACTGGCGCCAGATCTTCAGGCTGATATTGGTCAGATGGCTCACTTGTAACTCCGGGTCGCGAGGTGGACGAACTCGTAGTTCAGGTCTTCTTTGTGCAGAACGGGCTGCATCGGATCGCCGTTGTAGTCCCAGGCCGACACATGCGCGAATCGGTCGTCGTCACGGAGGGCTTCGCCCTCGTCGGTCTGGTATTCGGCACGGAAATGGCCTCCGCAACTCTCGTTACGTTCGAGAGCGTCACGGCACATGAGCATGCCGAGTTCGAAGAAGTCCTCGACTCGGCCGGCCTTCTCCAGGGTCTGGTTGAGGCTGGTTCCGTCACCGGTGACGCGCAGATCCTTGCGGAACTCCTCGTACAGCGCCGGAATCTCCGACAACGCCTTTTCGAGACCTTGCTCGGTGCGCTCCATACCGCAGTAGTCCCAGATGATCTTGCCCAGTTCACGATGGAACCAGTCCGGCGACCGGGTTCCGCCGATCGACAAGAACCGCGAGAAACGATCGGCGGCCTCGGCCTCGACCCGCTGGAACTCGGGATGGGATGTATCGGGGATGGGCTGGTTCAGCATCGGGGCGAGATAGTTGCCAATGGTGTAGGGCAACACGAAGTAGCCATCGGCGAGCCCTTGCATCAGCGCCGAGGCGCCGAGGCGGTTCGCCCCGTGATCGGAGAAGTTGGCTTCTCCAGCGGCATAGAGGCCCGGGATGGTGGTCATCAGTTCGTAGTCCACCCACAACCCGCCCATGGTGTAGTGCGAGGCCGGGTAGATACGCATCGGCACGGTGTAGGGGTCCTCACCGGTGATCCGTTCGTACATCTCGAACAGGTTCCCGTAGCGCTCCTCGACGACCTTCTTGCCCAGGCGGTTGACTGCATCGGAGAAGTCGAGATACACGCCGTTCTTGAGCGGTCCCACACCCTGGCCGTTGTCGACGGCCCGCTTGGCGGCTCGCGATGAGATGTCGCGAGGCGCCAGGTTGCCAAAGCTCGGGTACAGACGCTCGAGGTAGTAGTCGCGCTCGTCCTCGGGAATCTGGTGGGCGGCACGGGTGTCGCCGGCCATCTTGGGCACCCACACCCGACCGTCGTTACGCAACGACTCCGACATCAGTGTCAACTTCGACTGGAAGTCGTCACTTTGGGGGATGCAGGTCGGGTGGATCTGGGTGTAGCAGGGATTGGCGAACATCGCACCCCGACGGTGCGCCCGCCAGGCGGCTGTGACATTGCAGGCCATCGCGTTGGTCGACAAGAAGAACACGTTGCCGTATCCGCCCGTGGCGAGCACGACGGCATGGGCCGAATGCGAGGTGATCTGGCCCGTCATGAGATCGCGCACCACGATGCCTGCGCAGCGGCCATCGATCACGACGACGTCGACGAGCTCGGTCCGGTTCCACAACTTGACGTTGCCGATACCGATCTGGCGGGCGAGCTGCTGGTAGGCGCCGAGCAACAACTGCTGACCGGTTTGGCCTCGGGCGTAGAACGTCCGGCTGACCTGAGCGCCTCCAAAGGACCGGTTGTCGAGCAGACCGCCGTATTCGCGAGCGAACGGGACGCCTTGAGCCACCATCTGGTCGATGATGTCGACGGACACCTCCGCGAGTCGGTGCACATTGGCTTCCCGGCTCCGGAAGTCGCCACCCTTGATCGTGTCGTAGAAGAGTCGGTGGATGCTGTCGCCGTCACCGCGGTAGTTCTTCGCCGCATTGATACCGCCCTGAGCGGCAATCGAGTGGGCTCGCCGGGGCGAGTCGTGGAAGGTGAACGCCTCGACCTGATAGCCGAGCTCACCCAACGTGGCCGCAGCCGAGGCGCCGGCGAGACCGGTCCCGACCACGATCACCTTGAACTTGCGCTTGTTGTTCGGATTGACGAGCTTGACGTCGCTCTTGTAACTGTTCCATTTGTCCTCGATGGGCCCGGCCGGAGCCTTGGAGGAGAGGCGGGAGTCGATAGCGGTGGTCATGGTTGGGACCTCCTTCAGACACTCACGATGCCAGCGAGCACCGCGATGGGGAACGAAACGTTGCCGACGACGACGATGCCGGCGAAGCCGGTGGCAATCGCCCGACGCCACGCGTTGAATCGGGGGTTGTTCCAGCCCAAAGACTGGAAGATGGACCAGACACCATGGAACAGGTGGATCCCCAACAAGATGTTGGCGACCATGTAGAACGCCGCTACGGGGATCCGCTCGAAGCTACGGACCACGTTGGCGTACACCTCTTCCCGTACGAACTCCCCATCGGCTCCGATCGTGTTGACCGTTCCGAAGGTGAGATCGAGCAGGTGCCAGACGATGAATGCCAGCACGACCACGCCGCTCCAGCGCATCGTCCGACTGGCGAAGTTGGCGACCTGGTAGTCACGGGCTCCCTGGTATTTCACCGGGCGAGCCTTACGGTTGAGTTGCGTCAGCGACCATGCGGCGTGCAGGTGCAAAGCGAGCATGGCGATCAGACCGAACCGGAAAATCCACAACACGGTCTCTTTGGGCGCCAGTGGATAGAGGAGACGCTTCAAGAAGGCGGCGTACCCGTCCATGTCGGCGGGTCCGAAGTACAGCTTCAGGTTGCCGATCATATGGGCGAGAACGAAGCCCATCATGGCGATTCCCGAGATGGCCATGGCGTACTTCTTGCCAACGGCGGTCCCGTAGAGATCGAGCAGGAAGGGTTTACGGCGACGGGCACTGCGAGCAGTCGCTGTGCCGGTCACCGGTCCCCGTGTCGTTCCGAGTGCTTGTGCCATCTGTATCGGTGACGACCTTTCGTGAGGTGATTGCGTCGTGTACCAGGGCTGTAGAAACGCTCGGAACGCTACTCCGACCAGCGCAGGAATGGAGAACCGATCGCGAGCGACGCCGGGCACGTTTCGTTTCCAACTGGGTCCATCGGCCACGATAGAGCGACCCATCCGTCACCCAAGGAGACTTCTTGATGGACGCAGTTCCCTACCTTGCCGCGCTCTCGGCGATAGCCGCGCTTGCGCTGGCGGGCTACTTCTACAAATCGGTGAAGGCGGCGCCGCCAGGCGATGACCGCATGATCTTCCTGATGACCGAGATCCAGAAGGGCGCTCGGGCATTCCTGTACAAGGAGTACTCCTGGGTCGCAGTCTTCGTCGTGGCCCTGGCGATCCTGCTGGCGATCGTGATCGCACCGCTCGCAGCGGTCTCGTATGTTCTGGGAGCCGTGCTCTCAGCTGGAGCCGGATTCATCGGTATGACGGTGGCCACGATGGCCAATGCTCGTACTGCCCAGGCCGCGAAGGATGGGCCGGCCAAGGCTCTGCCGGTCGCGTTCCGCGGTGGAGCCGTGATGGGGTTCACCGTCGCGGGCCTGGCTCTGCTCGGTCTGATGTTCGTCTATCTCCTCTTCGTCGTGTGGATGAAGGTTGACGATGCGTTCGAAATCGTGACCGCCTTCGGTCTGGGTGCATCCTCGATCGCGTTGTTCTCACGCGTCGGTGGCGGCATCTATACCAAGGCTGCTGACGTGGGTGCCGACCTCGTGGGCAAGGTGGAAGCGGGAATTCCCGAGGACGATCCGCGTAACCCGGCGACCATCGCCGACAACGTGGGCGACAACGTCGGTGACGTTGCCGGCATGGGGGCCGACCTGTTCGAGTCCTACGCCGGATCGATCATCGCTCCGGTCTCGCTCATCGCCTTCGCTTTGGCGCTGACCGCAGACACGATCGGCGACAACGTCGGCTACCTCGTGTTCCCGATGGCCATCGCCCTGGTCGGCATGATCGCATCGATCATCGGCTCGTTCTTCGTGAAGTCGGGGAACTCCACCGACTCCCATGCCCTGTCCAAGGCTCTGCACCGCGGGACGAACGTGGCGATGTTGTTGACCGTGATCGCCACGGTGGCCATGGCGTATCTGATCTTCGACGATTCCGATAAGCCCTGGGGCATCGCAGTGTCGGTGATCGGCGGCCTCATCGTGGGCTGGGCCCTCGGCAAGACCGCCGAGTACTACACGTCGGATCAGTTCGGTCCCGTCAAGAAGATCGCCAAGCAGTCCGAGACGGGACCGGCGACCACGGTGTTGTCGGGTGTCTCGACGGGCATGGTGTCGGTGGCCGGTTCGGTGGCCCTCATCCTCATCGGCGTCCTCGTCGCCTGGTGGGGTGGCGATCAGGCCTTCGGTGATGATGCGATTCCGGGCGGGATCTACGGCATCGCCGTTGCGGCCATCGGCATGCTCGCCACCACCGGCGTCGTGGTGTCGGTGGACGCGTACGGTCCGATCTCGGACAACGCCGGCGGTATCGCCGAGATGGCCCACTTGGATCCCTCGGTGCGCAAGGTAACCGATGCTCTCGACTCGCTCGGCAACACCACCGCCGCGATCGCCAAGGGCTTCGCCGTCGGTTCTGCTGCGTTGACCGCGTTGGCATTGTTCAAGAGTTTCGAGTTCGCCGTCGAAGCCGCCGGTGGAACCCTGGATCTCAGCGTGGGTGAGGTCGACGCCTTCATCGGACTGTTCATCGGTGCCGGTCTCCCGTTCCTGTTTGCAGCCCTCACCATCGACGCAGTGGGCCGCGCCGCCAACAAGATGATCGAAGAGGTCCGGCGACAGTTCCGCGAGATCCCCGGTCTACGCGAAGGGCGAGAGGGAGCGATTCCGGATTCGGCTCGCTGCGTGGCCATCTCCACCGAGGCCTC
>CAYYHU010000049.1:0-11398 GCA_964471865.1 uncultured Ilumatobacteraceae bacterium
CACCACGACGTCTCGGTCGGTGTTGCGGGCATCGACGTAACGCGCCGAGTCCATGGCGATGACTCGACGACCATTGCGTTCGAAGACGATGTCATGAGGATGATCGGCTTCGTCGTCGAGAAGTGGGGCACGTTCCGCCATGTCGGTACTACTTCCTCATCGGGGCGACACCCACCGCACGAACACCGTGCCATGCGACCAACGCCGCGGGGCCATCACCGGATCGTCGAGCCTCAGTTCGCGGGAGTGACCGCGAGCTGCCACAACTCGTGGTACAACCGCACGGTCTCGAGAGTGCAGTCAAAAACGTGCTTGCGATCCTCAGCAGTCAGCGCGTACTTCTCGACGAGTTCGATGCCCTCATCCCCGTGTTCCTCATCCGCGATGATGTGGATCGACCAGAACTTGACCTGGTCATCGGTCATGCCGTAGCTGGACTTGAGTGCGGTCACCATCTTCGTGAAGGCGGCGGGTACAAACGACTCGAGCCCGATACCGATCGCCGAGAGCGCCACGAACCACGGGCGACGATTCGCCATGAACTCGAAGTAGTCGGTCAGAACGCGGCTGACCGGAATCTGGGTCCCAGCGCGGATCGCATCGCTATCGGCGCCGATCGCCTCGGCGAAGTCCAACAGCAGATCCGGATGCGACTTCCCGGCGTACCACGTGCCCAGAACTTCCTCAGCGAGGTTCTTCACCAGCGAGGTACGAACGTCCTCATGCGGACACTTGACATAGATCTCGCCGATCCAGGGCAACATGTTGCGGATGTGGAGATAGAACTGCTCGACCCAGAGATGGAGATCTTTGAGATCGATGGATCCGTCTTCGAGACCCGTCACCAAGGGGTAGTCGTCCATGGCGTGGCCACGGGCTCGGATCTCGTCTCGCAACTTCGTCACGAAGCCTTCGGCGCTCATCGCTCCGAGCTCATCCGCGGTGTATCCGGTCAAGACTGCTGTGGACATCGTTCAACCCCCTCGATCGTGCCTTCCAGGTAAACCATAGTCAGAGATTCGACTTCTCGCAAGAGTGCTTCACGCCCATTCGGCATCCAACCGAGGCGGTGATATCCGGGTCACACGACCGGCCTCATCGGCGCTGGTCGAAGCGCCGTCCGAGATACTGCGACACGATGCGAGTGCGCTGGATCGTGGGGGTTCCTCCCCCGAGCGACCACCCGAGCGCATCTCGATGATGGCGCTCCACGTGATAGTCGGCGTGATACCCGTAGCCCCCGTGCAACAGGATCGCCATCTCGGAGACACGGATGGCCATCTCATTCGAGAAGCACTTGGCGATGGAAGCCTCGAGCGGTTCAGGGGTCCCTCGTCCCGCTCCGGCCGCGGCCTTCCAGATCAGCGATCGAGAAGCCTCGACGTCCACGATCATCCGGGCGAGCTGATCCTGAACCGTCTGGAACTCGATGATGGGCTTTCCGAACTGCTTTCGCTCTTGGACATAGGCCGAGGTCGCATCCACGCAGGCCTGACCAATTGCGAGACTCATCGTCGAGTTCCCAAGCCGTTCGATGCCAAAGGCGCTGAAGAGCTGATTGAAACCCCCCGCCGGAATGATCAGGTCACCCACCGGAATCCTGACATCGTCGAAGAACATGTCGGCAGAGGGAATACCGCGAAAGCCCAGGAGCTTCTCTTGGGGGCCGAAGGTCAAACCCTCGGCATCACGATTCACGACCACAGCACCGACCCCTCGAGCCCCAGGCTGATCATCGAGGCGCACATAGACCAGGTACTGCTCAGCATGGCCTCCCCCCGAGCACCAACGCTTCATTCCGTTGATCACGTAGTGGTCGCCATCGCGTCGGGCTGAGGTCGTGAGATCGGTGGCCGCGGATCCCGCATCGGGTTCCGAGATCGACACCGCCAAGGTGACCTCTCCAGCAATGATCGGCGGAAGCAGCCGAGCCCGTTGTTCCTCGGTACCGAAAAGTTGGATCACCCGAGTGGGACCGGTATTCGCCTCGAAGACCTGAAACGCGGCAATTCGGTTTCGCTTGGCCAACTCCTCGATCACGATGAGCGCATCGATCAGCTCGGCGCCCGACCCCCCGTACTCCTCGGGCAACGCAATCCCGAGATAGCCCAACTCGGCGAGTCGCGTCCGTTCCGCATCGGGCAAAAAGGTTCGATCCTCATCCCACTCGATGGCGACGGGCCCATACACCTCATCGGCGAGACGACCGGCGGTCTCTCGAAGGCTGAGTCGTTCCTCACTGAGCGCAAAGCCGAGCATGCGCCCTCCTTTCGTTCATACGACGGTTCGTCGACGTCCTCACACGACCCGATGTGGTCGAGCGATGAAGGTCGCCGAGCCAAAGATCTGGCGCGACAACGGCCAGGGATCGGAACCGCTCGAGCCCTCGCTCAGCGCCCAGTCGATGGCAGACGCCGCCGTGGCAAAGGCCCGGATGGTGACGAGATCAGCCGCGTTGGGACGGCCGTCGGGCGGCTCGTCGAGACCAAGGACGATCTCGACGAGCTGGCCCCCCGGAGAGTCGGCCCAGTTGTCGATGGCTTCTCGCCATGAACGGTCATCGGCCTCGGGGTGACGTCGCCACAGTGTCACCAAAGCAACATGGTCCTTGGGCACCTCGGCATCAACGAGACGAACTCCCACGATGCGGGAATGCTTCTCTGGATCGACGAAATTGCGCTCATCATTGCGGACAGCACCTTGATATGTCGCCGACGCGAAGCCGTTCGTCAGGTCATCGAAAGAGTCGAAGTCCATCGTCGAACAGGCGTCGAACCCCGGATAAGGAAGCGGACGTCGCCCGGAGTCGTCGGTCAGGGCATGCCACTGCACGTAACGCCGCACGCCGGGCACTTGGTTGGCGACACCTGAATGCACCGCCGCGTAGTGATGTCGGAACTCCTCAGGCGTCATCCCGGCTCGCCGGGGAGCCATACCGACTCGGACCACAGGTGTCATCATTCAGGATTACCATAATCCTAGTTTTAGGCAGCGTCCACCACCTCGTCGTCGAGGGATCAGGCGTCGTGATGGACGCCGAACATGACCACATGCAGAACGAGCGGGTCCGGGCCGGGGTTTCGCCAGGCATGCACCGCCCCGCACTGGACCACGACATCTCCGGCGACGAGGCGCTGTTCGGTTCCATCGGGCATCCTCAGATCCACTCGACCGCTCACGACGCTGACAAGGTCCTGCGTGGTCGTTCCATGCAGGCCGTAGTCATCGCCCGTGGAGCGATAGGGGCTGTTCGCGCCCCATTTCTCACCGGCCTCCAACGAAGCCAGCACCACCTCATCGGGAGGAATGACCACGACCCTGAACACCGCTCCGATCTGAGGTTCGAAGCTGTAGCGCTCGGGAACATGCCCGTCCTCGAGTGATGTCGGTGGTCGATCGAGACGCCAGATGTCATGAACCTCGAATCCCGGACCGAACCGCACGACCGTTTCGGGTTCATCGACCTGTCGAAAAAATGATCGACCATCGGCATCGATCGATGTGATGACTCGCTTCATGGCTGTTCCTCCGATTCATCGATGTTCATGAACGACTGCCACCCGGTCGCGACGAACCGCGAGCGGGTCGAGGTCACCTCGCGACACGACTCCCACCCCATCTACGGCGACACCGCGAGATCACGCCACGGACCGCCCTGGGCAGAGATTCCCCCGTCGATGGTGATCGTCGTCCCCGTGATCGCGCCAGCATGTCGGCTACAGAGGAACGTCACCAGCTCAGCGATCTCTTCAGGCGTGACGAAACGACCGATGGGAGTGTGATCGATCAACAACTCGCGCGCCGCATCCCGGCCCTCGAAGTACATCGCGAGTGAGTCCGTCTCGACCGGACCCGGTTCGATCGCCGTGACCGCCACCCCTCGAGGTGCCAACTCGACAGCCAGTGACCGAGTCAGGGATTCGACCGCCGCCTTGGCGGCTCCGAGGACTCCGTGCCCGGGCTGAGCCATGCGCGCATCCAGGCCACTGATGACGATGATCCGCCCCCCGGGTAGAGCATGGTCGGCGAAGCGCCGAGCCAGGTGCACCAGCGAGGTCACGACACCGTTCAGCGTTCGCGTCACGTGATGGGTCTGGGCCTCGAGTACTGGACGGAAACTCGTCGAGGCCGCGTTCGCCACCAGGACATCGATGCGGCCGTACTCGGTGAGCGCCGCATCCATGAGCCGATCGATCTCGACGGAATCCTCGAGTTCGGCCGCCACGACGATGGCCCGAGCCCCCGAGGATCGAGCCTGCTCGGCTGCGGCCTCCGCGGCATCCCGGTCGCGGCGGTAGTGCACGATGACGTCGTGGTCGACCGCCAACCGCGTCATCACGGCGCGGCCGATTCCGCGTCCGCTCCCTGTCACCAGGGCGACGCGTCGCTGCGCCCCGACGGATTCATGATCCGGTGCTGCACCCCCACCATCCACAATCTATGACTATCAATTCTGTCGACGTTTGTCCAGCGTCCTGACGAGGCGATTCGCGCAACAGATTCACTCTCTGATCATCAATGGTTGGGGTAACTTGACGTCCGCATGAGCTCTCCCATCCGCGACACCCCCTCTCGGGGCAAGACCATCGACCGACCTCGCAAACAGGCGATGATCACCGCGCAGCGGATCGTCCAAGACATCGCCGCAGGTTCGCTCCAGCCTGGCGACCAACTTCCTCCCGAAAAAGAGATGCTGCGCCAGTACGAGATCGGCCGGGGAACGCTGCGCGAAGCGCTACGAGTTCTCGAACTGCAAGGTGTGGTCATCATCCGCCCGGGACCCGGCGGAGGCCCCCAAGTCGCGTCGCCGGACTCGAGACATCTCGCGAGCACCCTCGCGCTGTTGATGCAGTTCGCCGACACGCCCTTTCGAGCAGTGATCGAAGCCCGTTTCGAGATCGAACCAGTGACGGCCGGACTCTGCGCCATGCGAGCGGACAAGGAGCTGGCCTCCGAGATCAGCGGTTCGGTGGATCGCATGGCCGCCCAGGTGAATAACTTCTCGGAGTTCATCGAGGAAAACCGGCGCTTCCACAACATGGTGGCCTGGGGCTCGGGAAATCCGCTGTTTGGTTACTTCATCAACTCGCTGCACTGGATCACCGACGGAACCGCGCTCGGGGTCGACTACCCCCAACAGTTCCGCCATCTGGTCGTGGACGCTCATCGCAACATCGCCAATGCCATCGTGGCTCACGACCCTGAGGCCGCACGCGAGGCCATGCTTCAGCACATGAAGGACACCGAGAAGTACTTCGAGAAGAAGTACACGGCCCAACTCGACGAGACCCTCAGCTGGCAGCTCTACGGAATGTGAGTCTCCGGACTCGCTAGCCCCTCGACCGACCCGACCAGCGTCCCCCTTCGCAGGGCGCGGGGGTCGATCTCGACGGTTGACGCTGCGCCACCAGACAGTTCATACTTAATAGTGATCATGATCACTACCGATTAGAGATCGGGCCGGGACATCGACGAGATGGGTCCGATCTGTTCGCAGTCGGCAGCACCGTTAGTGGGGAATCGATGCCAGCCAGTCACCTTGACCGTTCGAGCGATACAGCCACTGTGGTCGTCCTGGGGGCCGGCATCATGGGGAGCGGGATTGCGCAACTCGCGGCGATGGCCGGACACTGCGTGGCCGTACGAGATGTGCGTGCCGAAGCGCTCGACTCCGCGACGCGTGCGATCGAGTCGAGCCTGGACAAACTGGTCAGCAAGGGTCGCCTCGACGAGACGGCTGCGCAGGACTGTCGGGCCCGCCTCACGATGACCGACTCGCTTCGCGACCATGCGAGCGAAGCCGACATCGTGATCGAAGCTGTACCGGAAGTGCTCTCGATCAAACACGCAGTGCTCGGTGAAGTGGTCGAGTTTCTTCCCGCTCACGCCATCATCGGGACCAACACCTCACAGTTGAGCATCACCTCGATCAGCACCTGCTTGGGTGAACGCGCTGGCCAACTCGTCGGTATGCACTTCTTCAACCCTCCGGTCCTGATGCGTCTGGTGGAACTCGTCCGGGGCTACGAGACCACCGATGCCACCCTGGAAACGGCCCGGAACTTCGCCATAGGTCTCGGTAAGGAAGTTGTGGTCTGTCAAAAAGACAGCCCCGGTTTCCTCACCAGCCGAGTCTCCGCGATTCTGCGCCTCGAATGCCTTCGTATGCTCGAGGAAGGCCTGGCTTCGGCCGAGGACATCGATCGGGCGATCAAGTTGGCTTTCAACCATCCGATGGGGCCCCTCGAACTCGGTGACTTCAACGGGCTGGACACCTATCTTCACGCCCTCGAAGCCCTCCAGACGTCACATGGCGAACGCTTCCGACCCACGGTGAATCTGCGCAACCTCGTCCACGCGGGCCGTCTCGGCCGCAAGACGGGTAAGGGGATCTTCGACTATGGCGAGGAGACCTCTAAGTGATCCACGAGACAGCCTTTGACACCCTGATCGTCGAGAATCCGTCGCCGGGGGTGTTGTGGGTCGCATTGAACCGGGTGGATTCCGCCAACTCACGGAATCAGCGCATGCGACACGAGCTCGCCCAGGTCTACGACGCGATCGCCAGCGACAGCGAGATACGCGTGATGGTCCTCACCGGATCGGGTGATCGGTTCTTTTGTGCGGGGATGGATCTCAAAGAGGCTGGTGGAGCCGAAACGCCTCTGGGACGCCGTGAACGCCTCACCGCCCGACGCGATATCGAAGACCTAGCTCGACTTCCGATTCCGACCATTGCCGCCATCAACGGGTTCGCGCTCGGTGGGGGCCTCGAGATGGCTTTGGCCTGTGACCTGCGGATCATTGCGGATCACGCCAAGATCGGCCTCACCGAACTCGGCCACGGTCTCGTCCCCGGAGGTGGCGGAACCCAACGCCTCCCGAGGCTCGTCGGTTTCGAGCAGGCTGCGGCGATGATCTACACCGGGAGCACTCTCCTCGGAGCCGATGCCGTGGCTGCTGGCCTGGCTCGCGAAGCCGTCCCTGGAGCGAGTCTGCGCGAGCGCACCCTCGAGGTGGCTGGCGTGATCGCCGCCCAGGACGCCCGGGCCCTACGGGCAGCCAAGCGACTGCTCATCGCGAGCCAGGAGCTTCCACTGTCCCAGGGGACCGAACGCGAACTCGACGAGTTGTTGTTCCTTCTCGCTGAACGCCAAGACGCGTCCACCCGCGTCGCGACGAATGGAACGAACGGATCCCATCGATGATGACGAGACCTCGTCTCGAGGGCCGCGTCGCGGTGGTGACCGGCGCCGGTTCCGGACTGGGTGAAGCCATTGCCATCGGGTTCGCCGCTGAGGGTGCGTCCGTGGCCTGTTTCGATCTGGATGCCGACGGTGCGGAGAGGACCGTCCAGCGAATCATCACCGAAGGTGGCCGTGGGATCTCAGGCTTCGTCGATGTCACCGACGAGACCAGCGTCGCGGCGATGGCCCAGAGCGTCCGAGCCGAGCTCGGCGCTCTCCACATCGCCGTCGCCAACGCCGGGATCCCGGGATCGGGTCGAGCCGGTGACCTCTCCGTCGAGGACTGGAACCGGGTCATCGCGGTGAATCTGACGGGAGTCTGGTTGACGCTGCGCGCCGCGATCCAGGCATTCGAGGACCAGGGAACCGGCGGCTCGGTGATCTGCACCGCAAGTGCAGGTGGCGTGATCGGCGTTCCTGGAATCGCGTCCTACTCTGCCGCCAAGGCCGGGGTGATCGGTCTGGTCCGCCAAGCTGCCGTCGACTACGGGCCCCAGGGGATCCGGGTGAACGCGATCAGTCCCGGAACCGTTCTGACTCCCCTGGTGAGGCGAACCTACGAAAGTGGAGGGTCGATCGCGATGGGCCCTGGGGACGATGTGGAAAGCCTCCTCAATCGCACGACTGCTGATCGGTTCCCCCTTCAGCGCATCGGCACCACCGACGACATCACGAATGCCGCGATCTTTCTCGCCAGCGACGAGTCCGGATGGGTCACGGGCCACAACCTCGTCGTGGACGGCGGGATGACGGTCAAGTGATCACCTCGGGGTGAGCCCGAGGGCTCCTCGGCCGCCGGCCGAATCCACCCTCATCGACCGCCAGCTGCCTCCCGGGCAGCCAGGTATCCGTACGCCATCGCCCGACTGATCGAGTAGCCACTGTTGTAGCCGCTGCCGCCACCATTCGTGCGCGCGACGCATTCACCGGTGGCGAACAAGCCCTCGATGACCGAACCGTCGGCGCGAATCACCCGTCCCTCGGGACCGGTTTCGATCCCTCCGGCCGCGATACCGGTATTGAGCAGCCGCATCCGCATCCCGAAGAAGGGGCCTTGGACGATCGGCCCCATATTGGGGTTGGGTTCATGGGTGTTGTCACCACGGAACCGTCTCACCGACAGGTTCGAGCCCCGGCCAAAATCCGGATCGACGTCACCGGAGGCAAAGGAGTTGAACCGCTCGACGGTCGCATCCAGGCCGTCAGGGTCCACGCCGAGTTCCACAGCCAACTCGGTGATCGTCTCGCCGCGGCTGACGAGGCCCTCGGGATAGGGCTGTCCGGGCCCGGTACGACCCAGACCGTACTTCTGGTGGTGCTGGGAGTCCCAGATCATGAAGAAGGGAAGGTTCGGCGTGACACCTTCGGTCGATTCCATCGCCTTGGCGATGATCGCGCTGTGGAAGGAGTCGTCACAGAATCGCTCACCCCGCTGGTTGACCAAGATGGTGTGCGGTAAGCAATGTTCGAAACAGGCCCGGTAACGGCTGTCCCCGTCGAAGTGGGGTTCGAGGAGCCGATATCCGGGGATGATCGGTGCCGAGGTCGCCGGGATGGTGCCGATCGCCGCGCCGACGGCCTCGGTGATGGCGATCGCATCCCCCGAGACCGAACTCGGCGCCACGCTGCCACCGTCATCGGAACCGAGAGGAAACCACCGCTGCCGAGCGTCATCGGACCAGTCATGAGCACCCGTCGCCATGATGACGGAACCCTCGAGTTCGAACTCGCCGGTTACGTCCCGGCATCGGGCCCCCACGACCGCATCCCCCTCGAGGACGAGGCTGATGAGCTCGGTACCCACCTTGATGGCGATCGACCGGGTCACCACGGCTGCGAGAAGCCATCCGGCGATGCCTTGACCAAAGGTCATGACGTCCTGTTCTCGACGAGCCGCCATCGTGGCGTGATCCCATCGGTCACGCGAGGACAGACCTCCCCACGCGAACATCTCCTCATAGGTGATCCCGATGGGCCAATGAGGGCTGTCGAGCAGAAGACCCCGAGCCTCACCCAGCGCGCGTCCCTCGAACGGAGCGCTCGTGAGATAGCGACCCGTGGGGGCCGAACCGGGAGCCGTCGGGTAGTAGTAGTCGGGGTAGTCGGGGATCACCGACCATTCGATGGCTCCGATGTCCTCGAGCCACAGTGCGGCTTCGCGGGCGGCGACGAGCCATTCACGAGCGCTGGCTTCGTCGAAGAGTTCGGGATGAGGTGATGCGAGTGCCGCCACGTAGCGCAAAGCATCCTCGATCGAATCGGCGATGCCGAGACGACGAGCCACATGATTGGCTCCGACCCACACCTGCCCGCCCGACCAGGCGGTCGCTCCACCGACGTAGGAAGACTTTTCAACGAGGGTGACCCCAGCGCCTTCGGCGTGAGCACGCAGGACTGCCACGAGCCCACCGACTCCGCTTCCGATCACGATCACGGAGTTCTTCGTCGTCATGGTCGTACCACCGCTCCACATGCCGTGTGGGCTGCCAACCAACCCACGGTCATCGCCGGCCCCAAGGTGCTTCCGGCGCCGGCGTATCCCACACCCATGGGATGAGCGGTGGTGTTTCCGGTGGCGAACAGTCCTCGGATCGGCTCGTCCCAGACGTCGATCACCTGACCCCGCGCGTTCGTCGCCACGCCGCCTTTGGTCCCGATGACCCCGGAGAAGACTTCGATCGCGTAGAACGGTCCTGTCTCCACGGGACCCAGCGCCGGATGAGGAGCCTCGAGATCGCCCCAATAGCGGTCGTATGCGTTCTCGCCCCGATGCCAGTCGGGGTCCTCTCCGCGGCGGGCAAAGGTGTTGAAACGCTCCACCGTCTCATGGAGAGCATCCGCGTCGATACCGATACGGCGCGCCAATTCGGCAATCGTGGGAGCCTCGATCAGCCAGCCCGGTGTGGCCTGACCGGCACGATGGCTCAAGAAGCCGTACTCCTCGAGATGGTGCTGATCGAAGACGAGATGCACCGGAAGGTGGACCGGTCCGTAGTCCCGGGGGTCGAAGGCATGCAACACCTTGGTGACGTCGTTGTAATTGTGGGCCTCGTTGAGGAATCGCCGCCCGTGACGGTCCACCATGATCGAGTGGGGTCCGGTGCGTTCGAAACGCAACAAAGTGCTCGTCGGCGCACCGTCGGTGACGTCCTCGGGTAACTGCACCATCGGCCCCCACCAGGCTTCGGTCATGTTGCCGAGCTTGGCGCCCAACGCCGAGGCCATCCGGATTCCGTCGCCGGTGTTGTGCGGAGGCGAACAACTGCCCCGGACTTCGCCAGCCAGGAACTGGGCGCACATCTCCAGGTTCCATTCGAAGCCGCCACAGGCCAGGATGACGGTCTCGCAGCGGATCTCCCCTGCTGAGGTGCGAACTCCGAGCACGCCGGTCTCACTCGATCCGATCAAACGCTCCACCGCCAGATCCGTGATGACCGTGACGCCAGCCTCGACACAGGCCTGCAACAACGGAGCGATGAGTGCCCGGCCCCGAGCCACGAAACCTTGACTCGCTCGATGCTGGAGTTCTTCCCAGGGGAACCGGGTGAAGATGCGCCACTCTTCGTATTCGGCCATGGTGAAGGGCGGACGATGATCCGGACGCAGCGCGTCGAAAAGATCACCCATGGACGACGCATCGAAAAGATCGGCTTCCATCGACCGCCCGCCACCATGGGCTCCATCCCAGTCGGGGTGGTAGTCCGGGAAACCGGGCAAGGTCGAGAACCGTAGAGGCGATTCCGCTTCGACAAAGGCTTGCATGACGCGGCCGAACTCGACGATGGCCCGCAACTGGTCCATCGGAGTTCGTCCGCCAGCGACCCGTTCGAGATACCGCAACGCCGCGTCGTCAGAGTCCGCAATCCCCTGTTCCTGCATTCGCAGATTCGAGGGGATCCAGATCATTCCGCCTGAAACCGCCGTCGTGCCTCCGATGTAGGGGCCCTTGTCGAGAACCGCCACCGCGGCTCCGGACGTCGCCGCAGTCAGTGCGGCGGTGAGTCCACCTGCCCCCGATCCGACGACCACGACGTCATGGGGTCGGTCCAGACCCCCGTTCCAGACCTTCATCGCCATCTCCTTCATGAGGTGGTGTCCGGGTGGTGGTCAGGGTTGCTGACCACCACCCGGCATGTTCACCAGCCGGTCCG
>CAYYHU010000050.1:0-11290 GCA_964471865.1 uncultured Ilumatobacteraceae bacterium
ATCGAACTCGACCCGCCGGGTCCGGGTGAGGTCCTCGTCAAGATGTCCGCTTCGGGTATGTGCCACAGCGATGAGCACCTCGTGACGGGCGACTTGCCGTTCGCTTTGCCCATCATCGGCGGGCACGAAGGCGCCGGAGTCGTGGAACAGGTCGGACCGGGCGTGTCCTGGTTGGCGCCGGGTGATCACGTCGTGTTCGGCTTCATCCCGTCATGTGGTCGCTGCCCCTCGTGTTCGACGGGTCACCAGAACCTGTGTGATCTCGGTGCGGTCATGGGTCTCGGTATGCAGATCACCGATGGAACCTCGCGCCACCATGCCGGCGACAAGGACCTGTCGCTCATGTGTTTGTTGGGAACGTTCTCGCATCACACGGTGGTCAACGAGGCGTCGTGCATCAAGATCGAACCCGATATCCCCCTCGACAAAGCCTGTCTGCTCGGCTGTGGTGTCGTGACGGGCTGGGGTTCAGCGGTGTACGCGGCCGAGGTCGAACCCGGTGACACGGTGGCCGTGGTCGGTGTGGGCGGTATCGGCGCCAACGCGATCCAGGGTGCGCGTCTCGCGGGTGCCAAGCGGATCGTGGCGATCGATCCCGTCGAGTTCAAGCGGGAAAAGGCGATGGAGTTCGGAGCCACCCACACGGCCTCGTCGATGGCAGAAGCCCTGCCGTTGCTGCAGGAGGTCACCTGGGGAACGATGGCCAACAAGGTCATCATGACGATGGGTGTCGGATCCGGTTCGGTGATGGCCGAGGCTCTCGCACTCACCGCCAAGCGCGGTCGGGTCGTGGTGACCAACATCCATCCGGCCCTCGAGATGTCGGCCAACATGAGCCTGTTGGATCTGACGCTCATGGAGAAGCAGGTCGTCGGGTCGCTGTTCGGATCGGGCAACCCCCGTGCCGATATCCCCAAACTTCTGGGGCTCTATCGCGAAGGCCAGTTGGATCTCGACGGTCTCGTGACTCGCACCTATCCCCTCGAGGGGATCAACGATGGATACGACGCGATGCGAGCCGGGGAGAACATCCGCGGCGTTCTCGTCTACGACTGAGCCCGAGGTGCATGCCAGGACAGACCGGTCCGGTCGGGACTGAGGGACTCGAGGATGAACTCGGGTGATCTCGTCGCGCGCCTCGAGCGTGAAGTGGTGGGACGCCGACGAGAACTCGAACTCGTCGTCGCCGCCATCGAGGCGCGTCGGCATGTCCTGATCGAAGGTCCTCCCGGAACGGGAAAGAGCACCCTGTTGCGAGCTGTCGCGCAGGGTCTCGGAATCGGATTCGAACTCGTCGAAGGCAACGCCGAACTCACCCCTGCGCGCCTCGTGGGGACCTTCGATCCGGCCCGTGTCCTCGCTCAGGGCTACGACCCCGAGGTATTCGTTGATGGACCTCTGCTCGCCGCCATGCGACAGGGCTCATTGCTCTATGTCGAAGAGATCAACCGGATCCCCGAAGAGACCCTCAACGTTCTGATCACCGTCATGAGCGAAGGCGAAGTGCACATTCCTCGCCTCGGAGTCGTCGCCGCTGCGGACGGGTTCCGTCTCGTGGCAGCCATGAACCCTTTCGATGCCATCGGCACGGCGCGGATCTCGTCGGCGGTCTATGACCGGGTGTGTCGTCTCTCGGTGGGATATCAGTCGGCCTCGGAGGAATGCGAGATCGTCGAACGAGCGGTAGGAGACCGCCTCGCCGGGGTCGCCGTGGATGGCCGCTGGTTGGAATGCGCAGTGGAACTCGTTCGACGAACCCGCTCGCATCCCGAGATCCGAGTTGGGTCCTCGGTCCGAGGAGCGATCGACATGGCCGCAGTCGCAGCCTCTCTCGCCGATCTTCGCAACCGCGCCGTCGAAAGCCCCGAGGTGTGTCTCGACGCCGCGCTCGTCGCGTTGTCGGGACGGATTCGGCTTCATGAAGGGTCGGTGAGAACGCCCGAGGAGATCGTCACCGAGTTGTGGAGGGACGTGTTCTCGGCCCCACCGACCGAGGGTGACGACCCATCTCGGTCCGAAAGCGACGGGTCGGGAAAAGTCCAGGCCCCCTAGGGGCCGATCCACTTCCGGTCGTTCGGGAAGGGGCAGCAGCAGCCGAGGCGGTGGCCGAAGCCTCCAAACGCACGCGGTCGCGACGCGAACTGGCGCGATACGAACGCTTCGAGGAGATCTCCCCCGAGGTCGGTGAGATCGACGAGGATGCCCTGGACGAGGCATTCGCCGAGGACCCCGATGGGATCCTGGCTGTGTTGGCGGACGCCGCCTCAGCCACCGATCCCGCCCTCGCCGCGCAGGCCCGACGGATCGCCGCTCGAATCGTGGTGGATCTCGCCCGTCGGGGACCCGCCGCGGGACGCGGTATCGGGCGCCTTGCGACGACCCGCTTCGTCGGTGACGCCGATATCGATCTCGACGCGTCGATCGATGCAGTGCTTCTGGCTCACAGCACCGGTTCGGCTGTGGATCCCCATGAGTTACGGGAACGTCGATGGATCCGACCCGATACCGCAGTCTGTTTGTGTCTGGATCGCAGCGGTTCGATGGGAGGGGCACCGTTGGCGGCCTCGGCCTTGGCAGCCGCTGCGGTGATGGTTCGAGCGCCCGGAGAGGTCACGGTCATGGCGTTTTCGTCGGAGGTGATCGTGTTGCACACCCCCGAGTCACCGCGTCCCATCGCCGATGTCGTGCTCGACGTTCTGGCGTTGCGCGGTCATGGCACCACCGACGTCGCCGGGGTCCTCGCCACCGCGCATCGGAGTCTGGCGCAGTCGCATGCCACTCGCCGTGTCACCGTGCTGATGTCGGATTGCCGGGCCACGGTGCCAGGAGATGTCCTGAGAGCCGCCCGGGCTCTGGATGAACTCGCCATTCTCGCTCCCGCCGATGATGCGACCGAGGCTGTCGATCTGGCTCGCATCGCCGGGGCCCGGCTGGCACTGCACGACTCGAACGAACCGTCTCGTCTCGCGCCGGCTCTCTCCACCCTGCTCGAAAGGTGATCTGCGGCCCGCGTCGCGGCTCTAACGAACCCTCACCGACATTCGGGATCGTCGATGGGAACGAGGCCGTAGCGAGTTTGTTGGGGATCGACTGAGGGCACCGTGGTCGCAGTCTCGTCGGGGTCGGCTTGGGCTGCGGTGGTGGTCGGGGCGCTCGATGGGTTCGAGTCGGGTGTGGTGGCTGGGGTGTCGGTGGCGGCGACTTGTTCGACAGTGGTTCCCAAGCGGGCCTCGCCTCGGAACAACGCCAGAATCTGTTGCATCGAATCCGACCGCAGTCGGGGTTCGAGAACTGCGTTACCGCCGATCTCGGTGGCTCGCCATTCGACGGTGTAGGTGCCGATCGCATCGGGATCGAGGTCTCGCATGGCCTGGCCGAGGGCCAGGATCGCTTGGGGGTTGGTTCCATCGTCGGTCACGACGTAGTCGATCGCCGCGTTGAGCAGGCTCCAGGCGACCCGAGGGTCAGAGATCCCCCGGTCGAAGGCTCGCTGCACGGCTCGGCGCAGAAAGTCCTGTTGGCGCGAGATCCGCCCGAGATCTGCTGTGGGATCGGTGGTCCAGGTCCCGTCGGACCCGAGGACTTGATATTTGCGGCTGCGGACGTAGTCGAGAGCTTCGTCGGGCCCCAAGAGGTAGCACCCCGGTCCGGGCACGGTGAAGCCGGTACCGGGATCGCGAACGGCTGAATCGAACGACACTCGAACCCCGCCCACGGCGTCGACGATCGCCTTGAACGCGCAGAAGTCGACGCTGAGAAGATGATCGATGGCGATTCCGAAGGTCTGCTCGATGGTCACCACCAACCGGCTCGGGTCTTCACCGCGCCAGGCCGTGTTGATACGCCCCTCCCGGCTCGAGGTGCCGATGCGCACCCAGAGATCCCGGGGGAACGACAACACTGCGGCCTGGTTCGAGGAAGGATCGACGCGTACGACCATGATCGTGTCGGTGCGTTCACCCAGAGCGCTTCGGTCTCCGATATCGGCGTCCGCGACCTGACCGTCAGCTACGCAATCACCGTTGTCCACGCCGGTGATCAACCAGTTCTGCGCGTCTGGATCGACGACGGGGAGATCAGGAAGCGGATCGGCGCTCGGGGGTAACGCCGCGTCCTGGTCGAGTTCGGCCCCCGGGACCACGGTGGTCGTCACGGCGGGATCGACCAGGGCGGTGTCAGCGGTGCGATCGATCGTGACGACACGGCGATCGTCGATACGGTTCGAGGCGGTGGCCACCAGCGTCGCTCCGGCGAAACACGCCACGACCACGACGGTGTTGAACCCGAGAACGAGACGCTGGGGCCAGGTTCGTCGCCGCCAGGACCGTCGCCTCATGGGGTCAGGACTCTACTGAGGCGGTGCTCTCGATCGGATTCAGTACCACCGAGCACACGAGTTCGTCACCCTCGACCAACTCGTGGTTCTCGATGCCGCCAGCATCGGCGAGATCCGCCATCGCGGTCGCGAGATGGTCCAGGCTCGCTCGCGGGCCTGTGACCGTCAAGGTCTTCACCCCATGACGCTGAGACACCTTGGCCTCGGTCTTGGTGCGGCGAATTCGCGCCAGGACCTCACAGACCGAATCGAGAAGTTCTGAACTCGTTCCATCGATCGCGGTTCCCACGTCCGAGGGAGTCGGCCAGGTGGCAGCGTGAACCGATCCGTCACGCCACCAACTCCAGACCTCGGCGGTGGCGAATGGAAGGAATGGGGCCATCAACCGCTGCAGTGCGTCGAGAGCGGCTCCCAGCGCCGCGAGTGCCGATGCCGCCGGTCCGTCGCCCTGGGATCCATAGGCTCGGCCCTTGACGAGTTCGACATAGTCGTCACAGAACCACCAAAACGTCGCCTCGGTGCGTTCCAGAGCCCGCGCATAGTCGAAGGCTTCGAAGGCTTCGGTCGCCTCGGTGATCGTGCTCGCGAGCCGGGCAAGCATCGCTTGGTCGACGGCCTCGGTCACGACGGCACCGAGGTCGTCGTGAGGAACCGGATCCCCGATCGAAAGCAGGAACCGGGTCACGTTGAGCAACTTGGTGGCCAACTTGCGGCCGACTTTCATCTCGTTTTCGCTGAACGCCGTATCGATACCGGGCCGGGCCGAGGCCGCCCAATATCGCACCGCATCGGATCCATAGCGGTCGAACAGATCGATGGGAGTGACCACGTTGCCCTTCGACTTGGACATCTTCTTGCGATCGGGATCGAGAATCCAGCCCGACAACGTCGCATGACGCCACGGGGCGACGTCATGGGCGAAATGCGATCGCACCACGGTCGAAAACAGCCATGTTCGGATGATGTCGTGGCCCTGGGGGCGTACATCCATCGGATACACCCGGGAGAAAAGATCGGGATCGTCGCCGTAACGACCAGCGATCTGAGGGGTCAACGATGACGTCGCCCAGGTATCCATGACGTCAGGATCACCCGTGAATCCTCCGGGGACATCTCGCTGGTCCGCGGTGTAGCCCTCGGGGGTATCGGTCGACGGGTCGATGGGGAGGCGGTCGCGAGCTGGAGCCAGGGGAGTGTCGTAGCGGGGTTGGCCCTCGGCGTCGAGGGGGTACCAGAGCGGAATCGGAACACCGAAGTAGCGCTGACGACTGATCAGCCAGTCGCCGTTGAGGCCCTCGACCCAGTCCTCGTAGCGGTGACGCATATGCGCGGGATGCCAGGTCATCTGTTGGCCTCGGTTCACGAGGTCCCGGCGCAGGTCGGTATCACGGCCACCGTTGCGGATGTACCACTGGCGCGACGTCACGATCTCGAGAGGTCGATCACCCTTTTCGAAGAACTTGACGGGATGGCTGATCGGGCGCGGTTCGCCCAACATTTCGGCGGATTCGGCCAACTGTTCGACCACGGACTTCTGGGCCTGCTTGACCGTCAGCCCGGCAATCCGACCATACGCCTCGAGTCCGGCTGCGGAGTCGAGACCGACGGGAGCGTCAGCGAGGATGCGACCGTCGCGTCCGATGATCGGCCGGGTGGGGAGATCGAGTTCCCTCCACCAGATGACGTCGGTGAGATCACCGAATGTACAGATCATGGCGATGCCCGTTCCCTTATCGGGCTGGGCGAGGGGATGAGCACAGACCGGAACCTCGACGCCGTAGAGAGGCGTGCACACCGTGGTGCCTACGAGAGCCTGGTACCGCTCATCGGAGGGGTGGCAGACCAACGCCACACAGGCTGCGAGCAACTCGGGACGGGTGGTGTCGATCTCGATATCGCCGGCTCCGTCGCTGCGATGAAACGCGAGACGGTGATACGCACCGGGTCGCTCTCGGTCCTCGAGTTCGGCCTGGGCGACGGCGGTACGGAAATCGACGTCCCACAACGTGGGCGCCTCGGCGCTGTAGGCCTGGCCGGCGCTGAGATTGTCGAGGAACATCGCCTGGGACACCCGCCGCGTACGGTCCTCGATCGTGGTGTAGAGCAGACGCCAATCCACGGACAGTCCCAGACGGCGGAACAGATCCTCGAAGACTTGTTCGTCTTGGGCGGTCAACTCCTCGCACAACTCGATGAAGTTCGGTCGTGAGATCGGAATCGGTTGATGGTCCTTGGGGGGATCACCGCGAAACGGGGGTACGAAGCCTTCCTGGTAGGCGACATGGGGGTCGCAACGCACCCCGAAGTAGTTCTGGACGCGCCGTTCGGTGGGCAGACCGTTGTCGTCCCAGCCCATCGGATAGAACACGGCCTTGCCGCGCATCCGCCAGAACCGAGCGAGCGTGTCGGTATGGGTATACGAGAACACATGGCCCATATGCAGCGAACCCGACACCGTCGGGGGAGGGGTGTCGATCGCGAAGACTCGTTCACGGGGTGCGGTGTCATCGAAGTGGTAGACGCCTTCGCGCTCCCAGGCCGCGATCCATCCCGCCTCGATACCGTCCAATGAGGGTTTGTCGGGGACCGTTGCCATAGATCCCCAGGCTACGCGGCGTCTATGGCGCGAACGCAGTCCGTTCCGGGATCCCGGGGTGGCGGACCCTAGGCTCGGATCTCGATGTTGCACCTCTATGACACCGCGACCCGAGAGGTCCGAGAGCTTCGGTTACGCGAGCCCGGCAAGGTCGGGATCTACCTGTGCGGACCCACTGTCTACGGTCCGCCTCATCTCGGTCATGGGCGAGCGACCCTCGTCTACGACGTGTTGCGGCGGTATCTCGAATGGTGCGGTCTCGAGGTCCGGTTGGTGTCCAACATCACCGATATCGACGACAAGATCATCGATCGGGCCGAACGCGAACAGCGGGACTGGACCGAGATCACCCACAAATGTGAAGCGGTCTGGTTCAACGCCATGAACGGACTCGGCGTCGCCCGTCCCACCGACGTTCCTCATGCGACCGAGTACGTGGATCAGATGGTCGCGATGATCGCCGATCTCATGAACCGGGACGCCGCCTATGCCACCGATGACGGCGTGTACCTGGCTGTCGAGTCGGTGCCGGATTACGGTCTGCTCGCCCATCAGAGCCTCGAGGATCTCCGAGCCGGGGGTGGGGACCGCGCCGTTGTGGGCGCCGCCCAAAAACGTCATCCCGCTGACTTTGCGTTATGGAAATTCGCCAAGCCCGGAGAACCCTCATGGCCCTCACCCTGGGGAGACGGACGTCCCGGATGGCATAGCGAATGTGTCGTGATGAGCCTCGAATTGCTCGGTGAAGGCTTCGATCTTCACTGCGGCGGTGAGGATCTGCGCTTCCCTCACCACGAAAACGAGCGTGCTCAGGCCGTGGCGCTGGGCAAGACCTTCGCCCGACACTGGATGCACAACGGATTCGTCGTGGACGTCGAGGGCGAAAAGATGTCCAAGAGCCTCGGCAACGTGGCGAACCTGTTGGATCTGTTGGAGCAGTACGACCCTCGCGTCTATCGCATGGTGCTGCTCCAAACCCACTACCGAGGTCCGGTCCGTGTCGGCGCCGACAACATGGAGGCTGCTGCCAAGGCTTTGGCCGGTCTCGACTCCTTCGCGGCTCGTACGGCGGGGTTGCCGCCAGCCGATGCCGATGTCGAGGTGCTCGCGGAGTTCCGCAGGTTCATGGATGATGATCTCGACACGCCAGCGGCCACGGCATTGTTGTTCGACACGGTGCGGCGAGCGAATGGTGCCCTGGACGCCGGTGACACGACCACCGCTGCGGAATTGGCGGCAGCGGTCGAGGCTCTGTGCGAGGCGGTGGGTTTGGAACTGAGTGCCGGGGGCGATGTCCCTGCGGAGATCACGGCCTTGGCTGAAGAGTTGGACGCGGCGCGGGCTGCCAAGGACTACGCCCGTGCCGATGCCATCCGCGCCCAGTTGCAGTCCGATGGCTGGACGGTCGAAACGACGCCCTCAGGCACGCGGGTCCGTCGCTAAGAAGTTCGGAGCGACCCCGAGTCGGATCAGAGCTCGGCCCGTCTCGGCACCATGGGGCTGACGATCGTCGTCAGGTGACTTCGCTTTGGACGTTTCCTATCGAGGGCTTGTCGGGTCGTCACTCGAGCCACACGCTGCCTGAACGGTACCTGGGTGCGGTCGAAGTAGAACTACGAAGGTGTGGCTCAGAATCACCCTGCCGGACGAGGTGTGTGAGTTCCTCGATCAGTGTGTCGACGAGGGTCACTATCCCTCGCGGTCAGCCGTGGTTCTTCGCGCCTTGAGGTTGCTGCGCAGCGCTGATCTCGGTGTCATGTACGCCGAGGCCTACACCGAATGGTCGTCGAGTGGGCAAGGAGCCGACTCGGACGGTATCGATACTGCTGCGCGGGCGTCCTGAAGCTGCGCCGCGAGATCTGCCTGGTGAATCTCGACCCGGTGATCATGGGGGAGCCAGCCACGACCCGGCCAGCTGTCATCGTCAGCAATGACGCCGCGAATACCGTCAGTGCGGCTCTGGGTCGCGGCGTCATCACCGTGGTTTCCATCACGTCCAACATTGACAGGGTGTATCCGTTCCAGGTGTTCCTCGACGCCGCGGTGACCGGGCTCGATACGGATTCCAAGGCTCAGGTTGAACAGGTTCGTGCCGTGTCGGTGCAGCGAGTCGGGGGTCGGCTCGGCGGGCTCTCAGCGGAGCTTCACGACCAACTCAATGTTGCACTGCGCCTGCATCTCATGCTGTAAGTCGGGGCGTGACGGTGAGGGGGCGCGCAGCCGTGATTGCGCTCGCTGAAGGAGGCTCGGCCCAACGCGGTGGTATCCGTACTCGGGTCCACGTATCTGATCGGACCTGCTGTCGACGCCCAACTTACTGCCTGGTAACTTGAGGCCATGGCTGAGTTCTCGTTGCACCTCAATGACGACCACAAGGCTTTGCAGTCGTGGATTCACGATTTCGCGGCCGATGTGATCCGCCCGGCGGCCCATGAATGGGACGAACGCGAAGAGTTTCCCTGGCCCATCGTCGAAGAGGCCGCCAAGATCGGTCTCTACGGCTGGGAGTTCATGGCCAACGCCTTCGGTGACAACACCGGTCTCACGTTGCCGGTCGCTATCGAGGAGTTGTTCTGGGGCGATGCCGGAATCGGTATGGCGATCATGGGATCGGCCTTGGCTGCGGCTGGCATCAGTGGCGTCGGTACACCGGAACAGGTGATGGAGTGGGTCCCCCAGTGCTACGGCACCGCTGACAAGGTGCAGTTGGGCGCGTTCTGCGTGAGCGAGCCCGATGCCGGTAGTGATGTATCGAGTTTGCGGACTCGCGCTGTCTACGACGAGGCCGCCGACGAGTGGGTGTTGAACGGCACCAAGGCGTGGATCACCAACGGCGGTATCGCGGATGTGCATGTCGTGGTGGCGACCGTCGATCCGGAACTGAAGGGCCGCGGGCAGGCCTCCTTCGTGGTGCCGCCGGGGACCAAGGGACTCAGCCAAGGACAGAAATATCTCAAGCACGGCATTCGGGCATCACATACGGCTGAGGTCGTGCTCGATGACGTGCGGGTACCCGGACGTTGCCTCTTGGGCGGCAAGGAGAAGTTGGACGCCAAGTTGGCCCGGGCCCGAGAGCGGGGCACGACCGGTGAGAAGCAGCCGGCCATGTCGACCTTCGAAGCGACGCGCCCCGCCGTGGGTGCTCAAGCCCTCGGCATTGCCCGCGCCGCCTACGAGTATGCGCTCGACTACGCGAAAGAGCGCCATGCATTCGGGCGCCCGATCATCATGAACCAGGCCATTGCGTTCAAGTTGGCCAACATGATCACCGAGATCGACGCGGCGCGTCTGTTGATCTGGCGGGCCGCCTGGCTGGCGCGTAACGGTGGCTTCAAGAACGGCGAAGGCTCGATGTCGAAATACAAGGCCTCGGAGGTGGCGGTGTGGGTGACCGAAGAAGCCATACAGATTCTCGGTGGTTACGGCTACACCCGTGAGTACCCGGTGGAACGCTGGCATCGCGATGCCAAGATTCATACGATCTTCGAGGGCACCTCCGAGATCCAGCAGTTGGTGATCGCTCGCGCGATCTCCGGTCTGCGGATCGAATGATGCTCGCCGCGGGCGTAGCAGTGCGTTGCATCGTGCGGTTGTAGGGTCACCGCCAATGGCCCGTAAGCGTTCTGGCGATGGTCGAGACGACAAGCATCAGAACGATGACACCCGAACGCGTCTGCTCGAGGCGACAGTACGGATCATCCTCGAGCGCGGAATTGCGGCGGTTCGCATCGACGATGTCTGCGCGGAGGTCGGTGTCACGAAGGGCTCGCTCTACTGGCATTTCGAGAATCGTCAGGATCTGGTCCGACAGGCGTTGACGGAGCAGCTCGAACAACTCGTGGGTGAGTCCACGGCGACCTACCGCGAAGGAATCGAGACTGCACCTTCGGACAAGGACGAGTATCTGGCGTCGCTGGTGCCAGCGCTGGCGAATCCGTTCGACCCTGAGGAAGTCGAGCGACGGTGGCAGCGCATCGAGTTGATGGCTGCGAGCCGCCGTGACCCCGAGTTTGCAGCACTCATGGGTGAGGTGCAGGCCGGCCTACTACGAACACAAATCGACATCATCGGTCGCGCCGCCGACAAGGGGCTTCTGCGCGAGGGAATCGAACCGCGGGCGTTGGCCATGGTGCTGCAAGCACTGACTATGGGATCCAACCTGATCAGCCTGGTGGGGGACGAGGCCCCGACACCCGAGAGTTGGTACGGGCTGCTGATGTTCATCATCGAGCAGCTCTATCCGGCTGGAGGGTAAGCCAAGGCCATCGAACAACAGAGTCCGTACCAGAAGGTATGGTTACCCATACTTTTAGGTATGGTCCGAGTGTGCTCAGACGTCTGAAAGCTTGCGCGCTCCT
>CAYYHU010000051.1:0-10560 GCA_964471865.1 uncultured Ilumatobacteraceae bacterium
TGAACGACGGAAGGATGCAGATGACGAGGGGCCCGGCGAGGCGCACCGGAAGTCGCCGGGCCTCGGCCTCACGATCGCGACGACGTTGGGCGCGGATCTCACTCATGAGTTGGGTGAGCACCGGACCGAGCGGTCCTCCGTCTCGATCGGCCATCGTGATCACGTCCACGATCCCAGCGACATCGGATCCGAGATCGTGGCGCCACGGTTCCATTGCTTCGTCGAGGCGCAGCCCCTGAGCCAGAGCTCGGGTCGTGTCGGTGACCAGAACTGCGAACTCATCGGGAACGCAGCCATCGAGGTGCGCGACCGCGGCGGCGGGACGATCGCCAGCAGCCAGGTGTATCGCGAGCAGCTCGACCACCTCGGGCAGAGCGTCTCGGCGCCGTTGGCGTTCACGCATCTCCTGGCGATGTCGCGTGAGGTTCCACATCGCGGTCACGGTGACGGCCCACGCACGATGCGGCGAATCCAGCGCCGTCCTGCCCATCCGAGACCGAGTCCGCCCCCCAGACAGATCGCGCCGGTGGGCGTGGTCGTCAGGATGCGGCGAATCTCAGGATCGAAGGTGGTGGCCAGAGTTACGGTTCCTACGGGCACGACTCCCAGGACGCGAGCCGACAGCACGGCCTGAGCCGCGTGGGCGCGCCGTTCGCGGCGATTCTCCACTCGATCGCCAGCCGTCGTGGCGGCGTATTCGAGAACCCGAGTGTCCAGCACTCCGGGCCGTGACGCGAGTGACATGGCCCGATACCAGAGGCGTTCACCTGAACTGCTGCGAGGCCCTGGGGAATGCTGTGAGACCGCGGCATGAAGGGTGGCGCCGCCGCGCATCGAGACCAGAGCCGGTTCGATCCAATCTCGCAGCGGTGGGCTTCCACCCTGACTTCGTACGAGTTCCTCGAAGGCTCCGCGCAGGGTTCGCCCAGCTCGTATCGATCGGGCGAGGAACTCGAGACTCTGGCGAGCACAGATCTCGTCACGATCGTCCACATCGGCAACCGGCGATCTCAGCCCGGCGAGTCGCGACCGCCTGGGACTCTGTGTCGTAGGCGATGACACCCGACTGGCCGGGTGGGGATCGCCGAGTCGAGGGGGCGCTGTCGTCACGCCTCGATGCGCAAGAGCGAGTACGACACCCAGCGCGGCGCACAGTGCTCCCAGAGTCGTCATCGGCGAGCGCGGGGTCGCAGGGGTTCGTTCATCACGATGTCGTGAGCGACCAGGACGCGAGGCGGGCTGCGGTGGTCATGGGGATCCGGTTCGACGATGCAGTCGACCCGGCGCCGCCCGTCACGGCCCCGGTCCACGTGGACGACGGCGTCGATCGCTCCCACCGCGAGATCTCCGGCGGTATCTCGGGTCACGATGCCGCTGCTCGCCGCCAACACAGCCAGTCGAAGGAGAGCATCGGCGGGCGAGTTGGCATGAACAGTGGACAAGGATCCGTCATGTCCGGTGTTGAGTGCATGCAGGACATCGAGGGCCTCGGCTCCTCTCACCTCGCCAACCACAAGCCGGTCGGGGCGCAACCTCAGGGCGGCCCGCACCAGGTCTCCGAGATCCACGGCCTCGGGACCGTCCGGGTGAGCGGTGCGCGTCTCGAGCCGCACGACATGGTCGGAGATGGGTCGAAGCTCAGCGATGTCCTCGATGCAGATGAGCCGCTCCCGAGGGTCGATCACTCCAGTCAGGGCGTTGAGCAGGGTGGTCTTTCCCGACGATGTCGGACCCGACACCACGATGTTGGCCCGCGATGCGACCAGCCGTTCGAGGCATGCGGCGGCATGTGGTGGCGCCATATCGCTCAGGGTGATGGGGCGTACCGCGAAGCGGCGGATACTCAGACAGACGCCGTCCACCGACACCGGAGGGATCACCACACACACCCGGGATCCGTCGGGAAGGCGTGCATCCACGATGGGTGAACAGCGGTCCAGGCGTCGCCCGGTGGTGGTCAGGAGCCGTTCGACGAAACCGTCGAGACGATCACTCGTGATCGTGCCTTCCATCTCGAGACCTCCGCCGCGTTCCACCCAGATACGGCCTTGGGCATTGACCATGACTTCAGAGACCTCGGGATCCTCGAGGAGGTCCTCGAGAGGGTCCGACGTCCGCTGTTGGGGCGCGATCTGGGGGGCGAGTGTCGGCCGGCGATCGCGCGAGGCGCGGGGTGGTGGCGCCAGGAGACGATGGGCGGTGCGCGAACCTCGGTCACCCGAGGCGCCAGGGAGCCATGGGGTGTTGGACGTCTCGAGTCGTCCAGGGGTCGGTGTCATGCCACCTGTCGCAAACCGGTGGCGAGGATCGAGGGCAGCCGTCCCGCCAGCAGCCCGGCATCCACCGCCCGGGCGATGACGGGATCGACATGAAGATGGGCGTCCACCGGGCAGGCGAGAACCGACTCGACATCGCGTCGGCGCAGAGCCCGTCCGGGTTCGTCGACGAGGACGACCCGATCGGGTTTCGCGACCATCGTCGCGGCCCGCCGCAGAGCCAGATAGCAGGGCCGAATCACGAGCAACGACTGTCCCGGATCGGTCAACGATGCCGGCGGTGGTCGCAGTGGGCCGGCGTCGATCACACTGGGTGCCCGGCGGATCCGCAGATAGTCCCCAAGGACACCCCATCGGTCCTCATCGGGCGCGGGGAGGATGCCGTAGCCCTTCGGGACGAGGCCGAGGCCCGCCGCAACCGGAAGTGCCAAGCCTTCGATCGCGTTGGGGGGTGCTGAGGAGGCGAACCAGTCGGTGATGCCCTCCCCCGACGGTTCCCCAGCTCCCACCACTCCCGGGCCATCGCCTCCGAAGTCGACGAGAAGCACTCGGGGGTCGGACCGGGATCGGGCGAGCAGCACCGCCAGGCTGCCGGCGACGACCGAGGTTCCAGAGCCACCCTTCATCGACCAGCAGACCGTGAACATGACACCTCCTGTTGCGACCGCATCGAGCGCGGTCGGTCGAGATGGTGTCGGTCGGGGAGGACGAGGTCTCGGAAGCGACCCCGGTCTCGGCGAGGCCTCAGATCACAGAACTCGCCCCAGGGCCGGGTGAGGGTTCTGGATCAGGGTCAGGACGAGGACGCCGAGAGTTGCTTGGCGGCGAACGCGGCCAAGCCACCGAGTAGCAACAGAAACAGGAGCTTCTTCATGCAGGAGAGTCTAGGGCCGGCTCCGAGGGCGGTGGCGCGTGCTTCCAGCCCCACCACATCGCGGCGATGGTGAGCGTGGGAAGGAGGACGAAGGGATCCGCGACGTGCCACCACATGCCGGGGTTCACAAGGAAATCGCCAAGAACGATGTTGCGAGTTCCATCGGGTGGAGCGGGATCGCCCACGATCTTGCCGGCGATCGCAGGCAGGGCGATCAGACCGAGCATCCCCCCGAACCAGAGCCCCGCGAATCGGCTCCACGGCGAGGTCCTCACCGTGGTCGTGCGTTCAGGCCGCAGCACGAGAGCTCCCGAGGTCCACAGACTTCGTAGAACCATCACACCCAACCCCGTGGCCAATGCGTTCACTGTGAAATGCCACCACACCCTGTGGCTCGACAATTCCGTACCGCTCAAACTTCCGAACAAGGTCGAAGCACCCCAGGGGGTTCCATTCACGAAGAGCGTGACCGTGAGGGTGATGTGTTCCACGAGATGGAAACCCTGGAACCACACCAGTCCTCGTAGCGGTGTGGTGCGAGTGGTCGTGGTGCGGGCCAACGCGACCATGGCGATGACTGCGACCATGAAGATGCCGTTACCGACGACGTGCAGCATCTCAGCGCCTCGAGCCACGTCGGTTCCCTCCCCGGGGAGGATTTGGCACCAGTACCCGAGTCCATCGCGCCCGCTCTCAGCCCAGGGTGTCAACCAGGGCTTCTCATTCGTGTTCGCGACCCAGTAGCCCAACTGGAGGCCGTGCTCGGCGACGTGAAAGATCTGGAAGGCCACACCACCCGCGGCGACGGCGCTCAACATGAAGCGTCGCCGTGGACCCTCGGCCCGCAAGGCGACGATCAAGACGACGATCAGCGTCACCATCATGATGACGAGCAGTCCCCCGACGATGGAACTTGGGTCGGACCAGGTCACAGCGCCAGTGTCTCATATTTGGAAGTGCCTTCGAAACCGATGGATCTCGGGGAGAGCGGGCATAGCTCGCGCCGCGCCTGGCCGGCGTCGCGGCCCCGGGGGTGGACTACGGTGACGAACGGAGGTGTCCGCATGCCTGGTGGGTGCCGCCGCCTTCAAAGCGGTCGGAACAGGCGATCCCTGTTCGGCGGGTTCGATTCCCGTCCACCTCCGCATGACGTCGAGCCCTGGATCGCTGATCGCTGGTGGGGAAGTGATCGCGATTCAGGGCCGACGGGTTCGGAGTCGTCGCTGCGTGACTGTCACCGCGTGGCGGCCTTTGCGTCGTGTGGTGGGAGTAGGTGTGACGCTGTGACAGACCGTCGGGGCAAGACTGTGAACTCGGCCATCCACCGTGCGCGCCACCCCGATACCGTGGCCACCGTCCTGTGTCATTTCGTCATGCGATCCGGGGTCTTCGAGGCCGGCGGGAGATGAGCGGATCGCGCCCGTCCCGGTGGTGGAGAGGCCTCGGAATCGGGCTGATGGTCTTTTTCGGTCTCAGCGATGCAGCTCATGCCGATCCTGCCCGTCCCGGGAACACCCGGTCCGTCGTCGATGCCCTCGTCCCGTTCGTTCCGGGTGTCGATGTGGCGATCGTCGGTGGCGACGCCTTCGTCGAGGTCCGTGCACACAGCGGTGTCGACGTGAAGATCCCCGGTTATGCCGGGGAGCCCTATCTGTGGATTCGTGAGGACTCCACGGTCTGGGAGAACCGGTCATCTCCGGCTGTCGCGATCAACACCGACCGCTATCTCACCGATGTGGACATCGAGATTCCGACCGAGATCGACAGCCTGGCGCCTGCCGACTGGCATCAGATCGCTGATGACGGTCGGGTCTTGTGGCATGACCATCGAGCCCACTGGATGGGACGCTCCGATCCGCCCACGATCGATCCATCCGGACTCGTGCAGCGCTGGGAGTTTCCCGTGGAGGTCTCGGGCCGCCTCGTGATGGTCGAAGGCTCGCTCTATCGGGAACCGGCCCCGACCTCGTGGTGGTGGTCTCTGGTGGCAGTCGGAGCTGTCGCGGGGTTCGCTCTTGGTCGGGTGCCAGGTCGTGTGGCCGTTCTGATCGCTCTGGTGTCAGGGGTCTGGTCGATCGTGGCCTGGTGGGCATGGTTCGGCCTCGTCGCTCCTGCCCGAGCGGCTCCGGCGATCGGGGTGCTCACTGTCGTGGGTGCTCTGGGGGCGGTCGCGGCCTGGTGGAGCCGACAGCGAACTCTGTATGGACCGTTCCTCGCGGGAGCCGCCACTGCGATGGTGATCGCCGGTTGGCAGGCCCACGACGGTGTCACCTCAGCACTGATACCGGGGCTCGATCCCACGTGGATCTGGCGTATGGTCGTCCCGTTCGCGCTCGGTGCGGCCCTGGTGGCTGCCGCGATCGGTGTGAAGTCGAGTCTGCGTCCCATGACGCCGGCTCGCTCAGACCGCTAGAAGGTCCCGCGCTCCAGTGTCGCTCGAGGGGTGACGCAGTTTGCTCATCGCTCGAGCTTCGATCTGACGGATGCGCTCTCGGGTCAGGTTGAAATGCTCTCCAACCTCTTCCAAGGTGCGGGGCTCGCCGCGGTCGAGACCGAAACGCAACTTGAGGATCTCACGCTCGCGCTCGTCGAGTGGTGCGAGGAGGCGTTGGATCTCCTCGGGCAACAATGCCGTCGCAGCCTCCTCGAACGGACTCGCCGCCGATCGGTCCTCCACGACATCTCCGAGTTCGGCGTCACCGTCTTCACGCAACGGCTCCGACAGCGACAAGGGCTCAGCCGCGAACCGCAACGCCTCGGTGACTTTGTCCTCGGGCATCTCGACCTCACGGGCGAGCTCCGCGAGAGTCGCAGGGCGTCCGAGCTTCAACTCGAGGCGGCTACGCGCCTTTTGCAGCCGAGCGAGGGTGTCGCCGGCATGGACCGGAAGCCGGATCGTGCGTCCCGTATTCGCAATGCCTCGCGTGATGGCCTGTCGGATCCACCAGGTGGCATACGTCGAGAACTTGAAGCCTTTTCGCCAGTCGAACTTCTCAACGGCATGCATGAGGCCCAAGTTCCCTTCCTGGATGAGATCCAGCAGGGGGAGGCCCGAGGCCTGATATTTCTTGGCGATCGAGACCACGAGACGAAGGTTGGACTGCACGAAGGCCCGCTCCGCCTCTTCGCCGTCCTTGGCGAGGTTGCGCAGGCGTCGCTTCTCGGCCGCAGTGATGTCTTTGCCGGCCTGCTCGAGTTCGCCAGCGGCCTCCTTGCCGGCCTCGATGGCCTTGGCAAGTCGTACCTCGTCATCCTTGGTGAGCAGGGTGTACTGGCCGATGTCGGTGAGGTAGAGACGGACGAGGTCCTCTTCGTCTCGCTCGACACGGTCTTTCGCCACGGGCTCTCCTCCGGTGGTGAGTGACTACCGTCATGTACGGTGGCCAGGACGTCATCACCCTACCGACGTCGTCAAGAGCCCCCTCGTGGCGGAGCCACCCGCACTGCCATCATCTCAGATCGCGATAGGTCTCAGTCTGATATCGGTGTCAGTGTTGAGCCCGGCTCGGTAGGCTTCGCGCATGTCAAATCCATTGCTCAACGACCGCTCGATGGCCCGTGCAGTGGACCGGGGTGTCGAACAGGGATCCTGGGCGCCGCCTTCGGGTGCGCCACTCGCCAATGATCAGGTGGGTTGGAACCCCACGATCATGCCTCCGCCCGGCGATACCCGAACGGTGTCGGGGGGACCGGTCACCGATGGACCGGTGACGCCCTGGCATCGCGAAACGATGACCGTGGGCGGTGTGGCCAGCGCCGGCATGGTGCTGTTCGCCCTCTTGTTGATCTCAGCCGCTTTCGGATGGGCGGCGGTCAAGACCTCCGAGAGCGAGGTGTACGAATTCCCGGCGCTCGCCACCGTGGGCATCCTCGCCGGACTCGGAGCGGTCTTGGTGAGCGTGTTCCGGCCGATGTGGGCTCGGTTCCTCGGCCCGATCTACGCGCTGGGTCAGGGCTTTGCCGTCGGTGCGATCTCGAAGTCCTTCGAGACCTACTACGACGGGATCGTCGTTCAGGCCGCCGGCGCGACCGTGGCGGTCTTCCTCGTGATGCTGGTGCTCTACCGCACCAACATCATCAAGGTGACGGATCGGTTCCGCCGCATCGTCGTGGGCGCCACGCTCGGGGTCGCGGTGTTCTACGGAGTGAGCCTGTTGATCAACCTGTTCGGGGGGAACGTGTCGTTCCTCACCAGCTCGAGCGGACTCTCGATCGGATTCAGCATCCTCGTGGCGGGGTTGGCGGCATTCAATTTGGCCTTGGACTTCGACATGATCGAACGGGGTGCCCGCGAGGGTTACCCCAAGCAGATGGAGTGGTTCGCAGCCCTGGGTCTGCTCGTCACGATCGTGTGGCTCTACCTCGAGATCCTGCGGCTTCTCGCCAAGTTGCGCGAACGCTGATCCCGTGGGCGTCTCACCTCGCCTCGGCGAGAGTGCGGCACTGGGAGCACTCGGCGCGGTCCTGGGGGCCGGCACCGGCCGACTCGTCGGAGCCGCCCCGCTCGGCGCCCTCATCGGAGGCGGCAACGGTCTCGTTGCGGGATGGGCCCAGGTCTATGACGGATCCACACGGCGAGGCCGACTCGCCTTCGTGCTCGATTCCACCTGGTCGCTGACGATGACGGCGGCGGGACTGATGGTGCATGGACTCAGTCACCTTCGGGGCCTGGGTCGTGGTGGACCCGGATATCTGGACTCGTGGAGTCATCGCCAGAATCGTTTCGTCTACCGCCAGGGCTGGTCGGTACGGCGGGGATACGCCATGGCGATCGGAAACGTGATCACCGGCGCTGGAGATCCCACGACAGGTGAGGCCACATCCCGGCGACGCTGGCTGGTGGACGATCACGAAAACGTCCACATCGATCAGGCTCGATGGTTCGGTCCGTTGTTTCCGCTCGCGTACGGCGGTTGGAGCGTCCTCGCGGCAGTCTGGGCGGTGATCTCGTGGCCTCGGGTTCGCGCCCAGCGCTCGCTCACCGCCCACATCGATGCTCTGGCGTATCGCAGCAATCCGTTCGAGCGATGGGCCTACGCCCATCAGGCGCGCCAGGCCTCGCTTCGAGCCGCCTCCTGATCTCGTCGGTGGTCGGGTGGGAACCTGGCGGTTCAGGTCACGCTGCGGCAGAACTCGATCAGCAACTCATTGACCTCATCAGGCCGTTCTTGTTGAGTCCAATGCCCGGCGCCTTCGAGGAGATGGCTTCCTCGGAAATCCCCGAGGCCCTCCATGAGCGCCAGGATCTCGGTGCGGCCCGCGATCACGGCGTCGTGGGTTCCTCCGATGAACATCGTGGGCATCGTGATCGGAGAGGATCCCAGTGCTGAGGTCAGGTCGTGGTCGGCATCGAGGTTGCGATACCAATTCAGCGGACCACGAAACCCGCTGGCAGTGAACGCGTCGACGTACTGGGCGAGGTCCTGTGCGCTCAACCATGCCGGCAACGCGTCAGGAGGATCGGGGAACTGGTCGAGAAAGCCCGTTCCCTCCACGGGCAACGGTTCGGTCACGCGACTGTCGAAAGCCTCACCAGACGCCCCCCACAGAATCCGCCACATGGTCGCGGCGATATCGGCTTCGAGTTCGGCCTCGGGGGGACCGACCTGTTGGAAGTACGTCATGTAGAAGAAGCGGTCCGCAAAGGCGGCTCGGAAGAGTTCGGTAGGTGGTGCCGGCCACGGTGTGTAGGGAACGCTGATCGCCACCGCACCCAGACAGGCTGTTGGATCGAGTCGGGCGAGATCCCAGATCAGCAACGCTCCCCAGTCGTGACCCACGTAGATGGCTTGGTCGGCACCGACATGACGAGCCAGGGCGGTGAGGTCTCCCGTGAGGTGATCACTGCGGTACGCCTCGATGGCCGAGGGCGCGCTCGAACGGGCATATCCGCGTTGATCGGGAGCGAGGACATGAAACCCGGCTCGAGCGAGCGCCGGAATCTGATGCCGCCATGACCAGGACGTCTCGGGAAATCCGTGGGCCAACACCACGACGGGATCGCCGGGCCGACCGGCGTGGGTCACATCCAGCGACACCGCTGCGAGATCGACGCGGTCGCGCTGCACCGAGACGCTCATGACGACGAAGTGGGCGTGAGTGCGATCCGGAGACGGCCGAGATCATCGAGCAGGCGAGCGATCAGCCGAGCCGTCGGGCCATCGAGTCGGGCATCGATGCTGTTGTTCCAGGCTGCCAGTTCCTCGATCCAGTCGGTGAGGAGATCGTGCAGGGCCTCGAGAGCCAGGGGAGTCGGTCCACTGTCGGCCAATGCGGCGACAGCTCCGCTGCGGGGATGGCTGGCGAGGTCCTCATCGGTCTCGGATCGATAGCCCGAGAGATCGGGTGTGCGCTGCGCCCATTCCGTGGCGTGGCGAGCGAGATCGGTGGAGACCGCTGCCAGCACCACTCGGACATCGGGTGGTTGAGCCGTGGCAGTCCAGCGCCCCGTCACTTCGAAGAGTCGTTCCGCCAACCAGCCATGGTGCCGGCATCGGCGCTCGAGCTCGAGGATCGGCATCGATTCCACCGAGGTCAGGCTACTGCTGAGCGACGGGACCACCAGAGTTGCTCCTCGGCGCCGAGCGGTGTCGCCGCGGGTGACCCCGGATCGAGGTATTCCATGAGCATGGCGCGCCAGGGGCCATGGGCTCGTAGCTGCGCCAGGACACCGCTGACTCCCCAGACCACCCGGTTCAACACGATGAAGGGAGTGGGAAGATCCAGTACCCGTGCGACCTCGCGGTTGTCTCCTCGAATCTGGGCCACCTGAGCCAGAGCCGAGGACACGAATTCGGGTTCGAAGGTGAATTCGTCCACGAGGTACGGCCGATACGGGGCGCTGACGTAGTCGTAGACGGCGCGCGGGTCGACGCCTTCGGTGCGGTCGAGGAACCCGGCGTCGACCATGGCCATCAGGAGCGCTTCGGGGTCCCGATGCACGATGATGCCGTCGAGGCAGGGCCGTAGGCGTTCCCACTCACCGGGTGCGTACTTCTTCACCATGCCGAAGTCCAAACAGGTGACCGTGCCATCGGACCCGAACAGGAAGTTGCCGGGATGGGGATCGCCGTTGAAGGTTCCCAAGCGATGAAGTCCGTGTTGAGCGAAACGCCACACGGCTTCACCAGCCGCCTGATGCTGAGCGAAGGAGCCCTGTGAGAGGAGCTCACCAAAGGACCATCCGTCCACCCATTCGGTGGTCAGGACCCGGGCCGAGGATCGCGACTCGATGACCTCGGGAACCCGCAGGACCGGGTGACCAGCGAGAGCGCGGTGGAAATACGTCTGATTGGCCGCCTCGATCCGGTAATCGAGTTCCTCGGTCATGCGCGCCCGGAGTTCGTCCACGAGAGCGCGGGTGTCGAGACCGGGTAGGGCGAAGGCGCCAGCGACTCGGTAGAGGGCTTG
>CAYYHU010000052.1:0-10371 GCA_964471865.1 uncultured Ilumatobacteraceae bacterium
AACTCTGAGCACTGCCACCACTGGGGTCAGACGACACGCTCACTGTCACGCCACCGGTTCCCACGACCACCGTAGGCTCGAGGGGGATCGGCATCGAATCGACGACCGTGACGACGGCCGAACTCGTCGGTGAGGATCCATAGGCGTTGGTCGCCACGGTTGTGAACGTGTACTGCAGGCCATTGGTGAGACCGCTCATCACACACGACCGATCAGGGTTCGTGACCGTGCAGGTATGGGTGGCACCCGCACTGGTCGTCGCCGTGACGAGATAACTCGACGGAATACCCACGCCTGAGCTCGGATCGGGTGCCACACTGACCGTGGCCGATCCATTGCCGACCACGACGCTGGGAATCGTTGGTTGTCCCGGAGCGGTGAGGCTCGCGAGAAACTGCGCTGACAGTGTCGACGTACTCAAACCGTTCGTCGCCGATGCGGTGACGGTGTAGGTCACCCCAGCCGTCAGACCGGAGATGTCACAGGACGTGTCGGGAACCGTCACGGTGCAGGTGAAAACGTTGGGCGAGTCGACAGCGGCGACGAGGTACGAGGTCGGTGGTCCTCCCGGGCTACCCGCGGAGACAGTCACGGTCATCGTTCCGCTCCCGATCCCCAGGACGCCGACCTGGGATTGTCCAGGTGCTTCGAACTCGAAGGGGAAGGCGGAACTGGGAGCGGAGGTTCCGATGCCGTTGGTCGCCGTCGTCGTGACGTTGTACGTCTGTGCGCGAGTGAGACCGTCCACATAACAACTCGACGTCGTTGACGTCGTGACCACGGTGCAGGAAAAGCCACCAGGCATCAGATACACGTCGTAGCGTTGGACCGTCCCACCGCCAGGATCCGTGGACACACTCACGGTCACTCCGGTCGCCCCGACCTCGACGCGATCGGTGACCGGAATCGGCAACACGTCCACGAGGGCCGATGTCGAGGCGCTCGCAGGCGATGTTCCACCGTTGTTCGTGGCCGACATGTCGAAGGAGTACGTCGTACCGTTGGTGAGTCCCGTGATCGTGCAGTCCGTCTCGGGGGGCGTGACGGTACAGGTGACGGGACCTGGCGCTCCGGTCACCGTGTAATACGCCGGCGTCCCCCCACTCGTCGTCGCATTCACACTGATCGTGGCGGTCGCAAAGCCCACGACCACCGTTGGTGCAAGCGGCGCCGCCGGATCGCCGGGTACGACGACCACGGGACTGCTCGGACTCGACGGGCCAGCATCGTTGTAGGCCGAGGTGGTGACCGTGTACGACACTCCATCGGTGAGGGGTGTGATCGTGCACGAGAACGCCGGTGACACGACGGTGCAGGTGGCACCACCGGGACTGGCATAGGCGATGTACCCGGTGGGGGATCCTCCACCACTACCCGGGGTCGGAGTCACGACGAGTTCTTGGTCACCGGCTACGACTCCAGGAGTCCCAGGAACTGCTACGACACCCGTGGTACGAGTGACTCCGGCGCTGTCACCTGAGGTCCCTTGATCACTGCTCGCGGTGGCTGTGAACGTGTACTCGGTTCCCGACGTCAGGCCAGCAATGGTGCATGAGGTGGCAGGGGCCGTCACGGTACAGCTCAGCCCACCCGGCTGAGCCGTCACGAGATACGAGGTCGGGACCCCGCCAACCCCCGCGGCCACCGTGATGGTCGCCGTCGTGGTACCGACGGTGACCGACGTGATCGTCGGCACTCCCGGCAACGACGCAGCAGCGATCGGTGTCAACTGATTGCCAGTGGTGACGTCATTGCCGAGGCGACCGTTCTCCTGGGATCCCCAACAGAAAACCGAGCCGGATTCGATGGCACACGCATGGTTGTAGTCAGAGCTGACCTGGGTGACCGCCCCGTTATTGGCCATGGCGCCGGACTGCGATACCCGAGTTGCGACGATACGCCCGGTCGTCGTGCCATCACCGACCTGTCCATAGGAGTTGGTGCCGAAGCAATAGACGATTCCACCTTCCACGACGCAGGAGGCATTGCCAGCATGCGCCGATGTCACTGCGGTATTGGTCATCCCATTCGCTGACACGGCAGGCCGTGGAACGGTGGACTGAGACCGATCGCCGGTCCCGTGGTTGCCGTATCCGCCAAGGCCCCAGCAATACAGCACCCCCGTGTGGACGGCGCATACCGTCAGACCGATCGTGGACACCGAGGTGACGCCCGAATTCACGAAACCGTTCGCATTGGAGACCTTGACGGGCTGTTTGTTCGCTTTCGTGGTCGACCCATTTCCCATCTGGCCGTAGGCCCCCGAACCCCAGCAGTAGAGAACGCCAGTTTTGAGGGCACAGGCGGTGGTGCCAACCGCTACGGCGGTGATCCCCGCGTTGGTGCCCATGGCACCGGCCAACACCTTTCTGGGCACGTTGCGGTGAGTCGTGGTTCCGTCGCCCACAGTGCCGAGACCATTGGCTCCCCAGCAGTACACGATCCCCGACTCGACAGCGCACGCCCCGAAATAGCCAACCGAGACCGCAGTCACGTTCCCGTTGTTCTGGAAGCCGTTCGCTACCGACACCTTGACCGGCGTGGTGGAGTCGGTATTTCGTCCGTTGCCCAGCTGACCGACGCTGTTTTGGCCCCAGCAAAACACCACGCCGTTCTCGATCGCACACGTCACCTTGTTACCGGCTGACACGGTCGTGACATTGGTGTTGGTGAAGCCCCCACCGGCGTTCACCTTGGATGGCCGGGGTTGATCGATCGGGGGCGGAGGGTACACCGGGGGTCGGGGCGGCGGCAGGACACCGAGTTGACCTCTCGTCCCCGCACCCCAGCAGTAGAGCACGGCATTTTCGATGGCGCAGGTGTGGTCGTACCCGACGTCGACAAACGAGACGTTCGCGTTCTGCCACCCACTCGTGGCATTCACCGTCGGAGTCGAAAGACCGGGTACCGCCACGATCATCGCTGCCGTGAGGACACCGACCAAACATTTTGCAATGGACGTGACCAATGGTTGTGGTGAGCGAAGGAGCACGATACTCACGGTAGCCCGCGGCTCCCGTGCCCTGTCACACCAAAGAACAAGGTTCGCTCAGCCATCGAGCCAGCCAAGCCGATGCGACGTCGTGGAGACGATGGGATTCGAACCCACGACCCCCTGCTTGCAAAGCAGGTGCTCTAGCCAACTGAGCTACGTCCCCGAGGCGTGCCACAGGTTAGCGGTGGATAGGCGCCCGCCACTCGCTCAGGGAACCGAGAAGCGCCCTCAGTCGTCTTTGAGCGCGACTGCGTTCGGCGTCACGTTCATCTTCGGCTCGTACTCGGCGACATCGACGGTTCGCCCTTCGGCTCGGAACCGTTCGCGCAGTTCCCCCCGACACCCCTCGCAAGGACCGTGGAATCGCTGGTGAACCCGGCTGCCACATCGAGGACAGGTCACCTCGACCGGCTCGAGATCGCTGGGCACCATCACCCCATCATGCCCGACCGAATGACGATGACGGCGATCAAATCACGTTGATGGCATCCAGAACAGCAGCTGCGGAACCATCGACGTCACCGCTGAGAACACCGTGGTGACGCCAATCCGCGCGCTTCGTACCCCAGGACACGAAGTCGTGGGCGCTCGACGTGAACGTGGCGACACCCGAACCCTCCCCGGGAGTAACGACCCACGCATCGCTGGTTGGCTCGAGAACCCATCGCCCACCACCAGGTCCCTCGAGGACGAGTGCGACCGCAACGGCGGGTGCCGCCGCGAGCTCGGTTGCACACATCTGGGGAAGTCCCGCCAACATCCACTCGAGAGTCGCCTCGAGGGCTGCTACGTCCTGAAGGAGTGCGGCGGCTTGGGGAATGGCCGCTCCGATGTCGTGGCGAAGATGGCAGTAGTGATCGAAGACGATGGCGTTGGCCAACAGATGCATCGGATGCTGGCCGAGATTCGCCATCGGGATCACCATCTCGGCGAGACCAGGTTCCTGCATGGCGGCAAGCGCCGCGATGCCAGCGTCACTCCACTGGTCGTATTCGGCCCGGACTTGTTCGGGCGTCCAGTCTTTGCGGGCTTGGACCGGAACCTCCGCGTCGGCCTCGGCATCCGCCCCCGCTCCACCTTCGATGGTGGTCGGATCCGCGATCAGATGGAAGACCGAGGCCATATGACAGACCACGTCCTGGACGCGCCACCCCTCACACCCCGACGGTGCCTCCCACTCCTCGGGTGTCAAACGGGCCAGCAGTTCCTTCGCCCGAGACTGTTCGCTCCGCAGTGCATCGATCGCCGCCTTGGTCATCGCTCATCCTCCTGATCGATCCCTGACCCTCGCAGTCCACTTCGCATGGACGTCCACCGACCCTAGGCGTGACCGTGACGACGGTCACCAGTGGACTCGCCGAGCAAGACCACGGCCTGAGGTGTTGCGTCGCAACGTTCGATGCACCCGTACCGATCAAGACGATTCGGTAGCCTCCCGCAGGTGGCTGGCGACTTGATCTATGCGTTCAGGGTGAAGCGACTTCCCCTGCTCGACGCGGGCGGCGCCACCATTGGACGCCTCGACGACATCATCGTGGTACCCGGTCGCGATCGTCGGCCCCCTCGAGTCGTGGGGTTCGTGGCGCTGAGCCAGCGCCGACGGATCTTCGTCAACGCGAACCGCATCGCCGAGCTTGCCCCGACCGGCGCCCGGCTGCGGAGCTGGGATGTGGACGTCAACCCCTTCCAATCGCGACCGGGCGAGCGGCTGCTGGGTCATGACGTCATCGACCGCCGCGTCGGCGATGAAACAGTCAGCGATGTGGCCCTTCGCCCCATCGATGATGGTCGGACCCACGGATGGGAGGTCGCCAAGGTGCGCCTCGTGCGCCGCAGCGCTCTGCGGCGCCGCCCCAGCCACCGTCTCGTGGACTGGACCGAGGTGCGCTCGCTCTTCGCTGCCGATTCGGAAATGGCAGCCGAAGCCGCCCGGCTACGAGACCTCCATCCCAGTGACGTCGCCTCCGTCGTGCGCGCTCTCCCCCTGGCCCAGCGACGCCTTCTGGCGGAATCGATGGACGATGAGCGTTTGGCGGATCTGCTCGAGGAACTTCCCGAGCCCGAACAACTCCGGCTCATCGAAGGTCTGGATCCCGAGCGGCTCGTCAGCGTGCTCGAGGAGATGGAATACGACGACCTCGTCGACCTTCTCGCGGAAATGCCTGGAGACCAGCGAACCCAGGTCCTCGAAGCCATGGACGACGAGGATGCCGAGGTCGTGAGGCGCCTCTTGGCCTATGAGGAGGGAACCGCCGGCGCCCTCATGACTCCCGAGATCATCATCCTGGGAGCCAACGCCACCGTGGCCGAGGCACTCGCTCAGGTTCGGGACCCCGACTGGTTGGTCTCGATCGCGGCTCAGGTCTTCGTCACCCGGCCGCCGTTCAAGCCACCGACCGGGTCCTATCTCGGTGTTGTTCACTTCCAGCGGCTCCTACGCGAACCCCCGTCGATGGAATTGGGCTCCTGTCTCGAAGACGAGCCCGCCGTGAGCCCGGACGCGACCGAACGCGAGGTCGCTGAGCGGATCGCCACCTACAACCTGATGGCCATTGCCGTGGTGGACGATGCCGCACGACTGCTCGGTGCGATCACCGTGGACGACGTCTTGGACCGAGCTCTCCCGGTGGGTTGGCGCCAGCGTCGACGCCAGGTGGTGCGCTCATGAACACCCCTGACCCCCGCCGTCGCCTCAGTGTGCGCAGCGCCCCGCGCCGGGGACCGGATCTGTCGGCACCCCGGGACTCGCGTGGTCTCGGATTGTCCTACGACCCCGACGCATTCGGACGCTTCGCCGAAAGCGTCGCTCGTTACTTCGGAACCGCCCGATTCCTCGTCATCCAGTCGTTGATCGTGGTGTTGTGGATCGCCGCGAACGTGGCATTGGTGACCCTGCGCTGGGACCCGTACCCCTTCATCTTGTTGAACCTGGCCTTCTCCACCCAGGCCGCGTACGCGGCGCCGTTGATCCTCTTGGCCCAGAACCGCCAGGAAATTCGGGACCGCGCCGCCGCTGAGAACGATCGCAAAGTGGCCGAACGCACTCAGGCTGATGCCGAGTTCCTCGCTCGAGAGATCGCCAGTGTTCGGGTGATGCTCTCCGACGTGGTCACCACCCAGGATCTGCGGGAGCAACTCGACGACGTCGCTCGGCTTCTCGCCGACCTCCGTGCGCGCCTCGATCAGGCCGAAGGCGCCGCGTTTGACGACACCGCTGATTCACGATCATCGCCGTCCGATGCCGATCCGACTGCTGGCCGAAGCGACACCACCGAGTCGACAGCGGCGACCGTCGCCTCTGCGAACGCCCCCGGGTCCTCCCAGGGCACGAGATGATCTCCGGGTAACTCGATCACTCTGTCGGTCGCTCCCAACGCGACCGCGAGTTGGCGTTGCTTACGGGGTCGAACCAGTCGATCCTTGGTGGTGACGACCACTGCGGCCGAACAGCCGAGCGAGGACGCGAATCCTCGGGCGTCATAGCGACTCAGGGCTTTGCCCGCTTCGATCATCATCCAGGGATCGTTGCGTCGCATCTCGCCCAACATCCACGACCGGTACGGGGCCAGTTCGTGGTCGGTGTGGACCAACCGGGCCACACCCTTGTCGAGCCAACGCGGATACGCAAACGACCGCATGACCCACCCCATCGGGCGCAGGCCCCGCCACTGCATCCGCTCGCGCCGAGTGGCACGCCATTCAAGCGCGGTGGCTTGAAGGACGAGCCCCTCGATCAACTCGGGGTGCCGTCGAGCGAGATGCAACACGATGGGACCGCCCATCGAATACCCCACGGCGGTTGCGCAAGCGATCCCCAGCGCTCGAAGAACACCGGCGGCGTCATCAGCACAGTCCTCGAGTTCGAAGGGCACGGGAGGCCGAAGCCCCCGGCCATGACCGCGATGGTCCAACGCCACGAACGACCATCGCTCGGCGAGAGCTTCATAGGCCGTCATGAACTGCAGATCTGCCGAGGCCGTCCATCCATGCGACAACAACAGTGTCGGGGCCTCGGGATCCTCATGGCGATGATGCCGCACGAAGAACTCGCCCCGACCCTCGACCTCGACGATGTGTCCCGGAGGCAGAAAGGGCGGCACGCTGGCCGTCATGACGCGCTCCGGGCGCAGTCTGCGCAGCGCCCGATCAGATCGAGCCGGTGATGGTCGAGAACGAAACCATGACAGCCCGCGAGGCGTTCCAGTTCGGCGTCGAGGCGACGCTCAAGCGCATCGGGAACCACCACGTCTCGAACCGTGCCACAGATCTCACACATCAGATGATGATGATGTCCCGTCAGATCCTCTGCGAGTTCGAATCGTGCGAATTCATCGGTGGTCTGAACCCGACGCACCACACCGGAACCCTCGAGAATCGCCAGATTCCGATACGCCGAACTCTGAGGCAGGCCACCCGCTTCGGTGACCTCAGCGATGGTCAGTGGATGTTCGGTGGCTTGGAGGACTTCGACGAGTCGTCGACGGCTCGGGGTGTAGCGATGACCGTGCCGTCCCAGGCGGCTGTCGGCCACCTGGTGGAGCTCGGAATCATCAGCCACCGTCACCATCGGCCCCAGCGTAGCGAGAGCCTCCCGCCCGGGGTTCGTACTCGCTGCCCACGAACTCCCACAGCGCCACTCCCCGCTCGACGATCTGAGCAAGCAGGCTGGCGGTGGGAAGAGACGCGTCACCAGCGACCAATGGTCCTTCGGGCAATTCACTGATCCGGGCAGCAAAGGTCGCGGCCACGGCCGCCGTTGCCACTGCAGCTCGTTCGCTTTCGCCCGCTACGAGTGCCACCCGCTGGCCATCGCGTTGGCCGCGCACCTCGACTCGTAAAGCTCCGATCCCTCCCTCGGCATGAGGGGGCGAGAGCATCGGCAATCGGGCGGTGAGGCGATCGCGTCGGGTGGCTGACACCCGAGCCGTGACCCGCGACGCGGTGGGAAACACCCGCGTCAACATCAATGGATCTCCTAGTTCCGCCCGGTAGCAGTCACGGGGCCCGATGGGCTGGGGAAACCAACACAGCTCTCGTCCACTGCCCGCCGGTCGATGCAGCCATGAACCGTCGTGCCAACCGATGGCTCGCCCGGCCAATGCCCGATGATGCTGGCGTGCGCACGATGGGCCACCGGTTCCATGAACCGCGATGTGAATCTCATCGACGTCATCGAGGCGATCAGCGAGAAATCTGGCCAAGAGCCCCGACAGCCCCGGAGCAACCGAGGCCCCCACCACCAGTCGTTGTCCTGGACTGAGCGATGCGAGTTCGGTCAGGTCTCGAAGATCGGTGAGATCGTCCGTTGTGCACACGACGTCACTCCCCGCGGCGAGGAGCCGGACGGCGTGGGGCGTCTGAGGAGCCGGGGTCGCCACCACGACGACATCGCAGCGAGCGATGTCTTCGTACCCGACGAACGCAACATGTGAGGTTCGCACCAACGCCGTCGAGTGCAGATCGTGGGCCCAGAGTTCGCCTCCGGCTTGGGTTACCGCCGGGGCGAGTTGGCGCACCACCCGAGAGCCGACGGCTCCAAGACCGAGAACTCCAATGCGAAGCGACGACAGCTCGCGTGGTGACGAACCCGCGATGCTCATCACGACACGTCGAGCCGGCGCCATCCACCCTGAGTGGGAGGCACCCCGCCCCGACCGCGCGCGCGTAGGGCCGCAGCTACGGCGCCAGCGAAGGTGAGCGCTACGAGCGCTCGGCGCAACAGATTCACCATGGGACGTCGAACTCTCGAACCCAGACCATCGACATCAAGGGTTCAGCCCTCGAGCTACTCCACCGACAGACCAACGACACTCCACGATCAGCAGCCCTTTCGCGAGTCACTGGACGACGCCTGACTGTACCAGTCCGATTTCGGGATTCGAGGCTCGCATCAGCCGCCTTGGATGTATCTCTCGACGACTCAGATCCCGGGCGACGGCCACGAACATGCGGCTTACGGACGCGTCGAGGGCCGCTGTGGGGCGGTCAGCTCCATCAGGACCACGGCTCGAGCGCCGCCATCGCGCCCGATACCGACGAACGGCGGCCCGCAGGCCGCCGTGTCACCGTGGGGCTAACAAGAATCGAACTTGTGACCTCATCCTTATCAGGGATGCGCTCTAACCGACTGAGCTATAGCCCCAGAAAGACCCGCTTCGAGCGGCACTTTCGCGAGTGGGTGACCGTACCAGAGTCCTGCCGAGGAAAGCAGATGGTGCACTGGGCTCCATCGAGCATCGACTTCACCACGTGGATGATTCCTTCGAGAGTTACAGGGTCTGGGCATCGGCCTCACGTTCACCAGACTCGGGCATAGCGGACGGGGAGTAGTCATCGGTGCGCTAATCGTCTGGAGCCACCAGCGAACGCGGCCTGCTGGATCGCGTCGATACAGCCCCCGTCGCTGAGCGACCAGAATTCGCAGCGGACCACCTCGCACTCCCTGTCGAGAGTCACGCGCAAGCGCCGCGTGGGTGACGTGGTCGAGATGACGTCTCTCGTGCGCGAGACCTGGGCGGTCGTCACCATCAGATCCACCACGACCACAGCGGCGCGATCCAGCCCGCTCGGAGCACCAAACGTGCGACGGGCCGGACCCTGGTTCAGAGGGCATCGGCGTGACCTGGAACCGCCGCTGACGCGCCCCCCTTGGCGGGGGTGCCTGTCGACACACACGGCACGGAAGTCATTCAGCAATGCGACGGCGACGGCGCGGTCGCCACCCTGTCTGGCGCCTGCGGGGACGTGTGACTCACCCGACTCGTCGCGCTACGACATCTCGATCAACCACCGACACTAGACCCCCACGACGCCTCACGTCCGGGTCGAGGAGTGATGGAAGGGTGCCGCTTCAAGACAACAGCAGGAATCGAGTGTGGATCGATGACCAACCGTGTCTCGCCGAGGGACGCTCGACATCGACACGAGGCTGGACAACAACCTCGAGGAGCATACGAAGCCCAGGGGCTCGGCTGTGTCGACCTGGTCGCTGAGTGGTCAAGGGTCGGGCCACACGTCGTTGGATGGGTCTGTCCATGAGCGGCTGCATCAGCATGCGCCAGCCAGAGAGACTCCTACGACGGCCGATTACTCCACTGACGTGTTGGTCGCGGCCATGGCCTCGATGGCGTCGAGGATGGCGTCGACTGCCCGCCAGAACGCCGCATCGCTCAACTCCTTGGCCTCATCTTGACCAAGTGTCTCCAACTCGGGTGTGCCAGTACCAAAGGTCCGGTAGCGACGAACTCGCAACGCCATGTTGGTGCTTCGCGCTCCGCTCTCGATGATCACGGCACCGACGGAGAACGACTCCACCATTTGATAGGCCTGAACAAGAAGCTCCCCCGACAGTCCCAGATCGCGAAGGGCCGCCACGA
>CAYYHU010000053.1:0-10340 GCA_964471865.1 uncultured Ilumatobacteraceae bacterium
TGTGGGCTGATACCCAGACCGAGATGCTCGGGGATGCCGTCGAGGTGACCGACGACTACCGCTCGTGGTGGAGCTACATCCCGCATTTCATCGCCGTCCCGGGGTATGTGTACGCCTATGCGTATGGGCAACTGTTGGCACTCTCGGTTTACGCGCGATATCAGTCCGAGGGTGACGTCTTCGTCCCCGCCTACCTGGAGTTGCTGAAGGCCGGAGGTTCGAAGTCGCCTGAGGAGTTGGCATCGATCGTCGGATGCGATCTGACGGATCCCGGCTTCTGGGATGGTGGGCTCGCGATCGTGGAAACTCAGATCGACGACGCGATCGCCGCCGGGGTCGAAGCGGGTCGTTTGCCCCGGTCGTAGTCCAACTGTGGGCTACGGTCATTCGTCGATGTTCATACGTCAGAATGAAATCGTTGGCGAGACCGACAACGGAACCGATATCGGTGAGGTTCTCGGCGACATCGCCGACTGGTTCGTCGGGCCACCACTGACGATCCTCGGGACGGTGATCGGTGCTGCGATCGTGCGCCGGTACGGCAAACAAGCAATCCACAAAGCGCTGTTACGGGCTGCGGATCTCGCCGACGATGATCCCCGTGCCGGGGCCCGAGCCCGAACGATCTCGGTGGTGCTCACCAGCTTGTTGTCGGTGGTGGTCTGGTCGCTGATGGTGTTGTTGATCCTGGGTGAACTCGGGGTCAATCTGGCGCCGCTCATCGCTGGTGCCGGAATCGTGGGTGTTGCGGTCGGCTTCGGCGGTCAGAGCCTCGTCAAGGACTGCATCAGTGGTCTGTTCATGCTGCTCGAAGATCAGTACGGAGTCGGTGACGTGGTGGACGTCGGCGACGCTTCCGGTGTTGTGGAGGCCATCACGTTGCGAGTCACCCGGCTTCGCAGCGTCGATGGCACGGTCTGGCATGTTCCCAACGGCGAAATCCGTCGCGTGGGCAACATGAGCCAGTTGTGGTCGGTGGCGCTTCTCGATGTCGACATCGCCTACGACGCCGACGTGGAGCAGGCCGCGGCGATCATGACGGACTCCGCGAATCGGGTTGTGGCACGTGAAGAATTCGCCGCCTTCATCATCGATCCCCCCGAGTTCGTCGGTCTCGAGGCTCTCGGGGCCGATGGTCTCCGGCTGCGTCTGCGAGTCAAGACCCAGCCGGGTCAGCAGTGGGCGCTTCAGCGCGCCTTGCGAACCGAGGTCAAGCGGGCGTTCGATGAGGCCGGAATCGAGATCCCCTTCCCGCAGCGCACCGTATGGTTGCGGCGGGATCAGACCTGACGCGCCCTCTATGGCATTGCGTTTCGGGCGGTGAACGGACGTTTCGCACCCTCACCCACGGGTGATCTCCATCTCGGAAACCTGCGAACCGCACTCATTGCGTGGCTCTCGGCCCGATCGCGCAGCGCCGGATTTCTGGTGCGGATGGAGGATCTCGATCGGGTCACCTCGAGCGTGGAGTACGAACGTCGCCAACTCACTGACCTCGCGGCTCTCGGCATCGACCATGACGGTGATGTCGTTCGCCAGTCGGAGCGCTTCCCCCTGTATGACGCCGCACTACGCCGTCTCGAGGAGCGCGGATTGGTGTACCCGTGCTGGTGCACTCGACGCGAGATCCTCCAGGCGGCACAGGCTCCCCATGAACGCCAAGGGGTCTATCCCGGGACGTGTCGCCATCTCGACGACGACGGTCGTCGCGAACGAGCCCGTCAGGCGCGAGAACTGGTCGGGGATCGAGCCCCGGCGTTGCGGCTCGACGCGGCCACGGCCCGCAAGATGCTCGCAGACGAGACCGATCTCGTCGTTCATGATCTCGTCCTCGGTGACGTCGAAGCGCCCGTCGATGATGTGGTGCTACGACGCAACGACGGTGTGCCGGCGTATCACCTGGCCGTCGTCGTGGACGATGCGCTCCAGGGTGTCGACGAGGTGGTTCGTGGCGATGATCTCGCGCCGGTCACCTCCACTCAGATCCTGTTGTCACGTGTGCTCGAGTATCCGATTCCGCGCTACGCGCATGTGCCTCTCGTTGTAGGACCCGACGGGGAACGCCTCGCCAAGCGGCATGGTGCGGTGACGCTGTCGGATCTGAGATCGCGCGGGCGCACTCCGACAGAGATCCTGTCAGCGATGCTCAGAACTCTTGGACTCGAGCCTGTGGCGTCACTGTCAGACCTCGCTGATCGAGTCGAGGACTTCGACTGGACCGTCGTGGCGAGAGTCCTTCGACCGTGGGTGGCAGATGACCTGTGATGCCACCACCGACGTCCACTGAGTGGATATCGTCACAGGAGGAGTCGGAGACCGACCGACTCGACGAGTCGAGCGAGGACGCGACGTGATCAGCGCCAGCACCACGAGACGCACCGGGATTCTCGGTCTGCTCGCCGTGGCGGCCCTCATCTCGACCTCGGGGTGTTCCACCGGTGCAGGTGGAGATCCCGCCGATGCCGCGACCGCCCCACCGACAGTGGCGACGACCACCACGCAGGCGCCGGTCTCCACGACGATCCCACCGACGACGACCACGACCACCGTGGCGCCCACGACCACCACCACGATCGAACCTCGGCCCGGAAACGTGGTGTTGGTGGGACTCACGCAAGAGGCCTTCGTCGCGGTCGGTGACGAGGATGGAGACGACACCGCACGCATCCAGCAACGCCTCGCCGATCTGGGCTTTTGGCATAGCGGCGTCGATGGCGAGTACGGAATCACGACCACTCAAGCCGTCATGGCGTTCCAGAAGTATCACGGCCTGTCAGCGACAGGAGCCGTGGACGAGGTCACTGCCGAAACCCTGGGCACCGTGACCGAACGAGCTCGAGCCGCCTCGCCGGAGGGCACCCTCGTCGAAGTCGACAAAGCGCGTCAGTTGCTGTTCCTCGTCAAGGACGGCCATACGGTCTGGGTGATCAACGCGTCCACGGGTTCGGAGATCCCCTACGAGGTGGAGAACAAGAAGGATCCCAGCCGTATCGAACGCGGCGACAGCGTGACGCCAGCGGGGACCTTCGCAACCGACCGCGAACGAGCCGAGGGCTGGTGGGAAGGCGATCTCGGTCGCATCTACCGACCCAAGTACTTCCGAGGTGGAGTGGCGGTGCACGGTTCGCTGAGCATTCCCAACTACCCGGCATCGCATGGATGCGTGCGCGTGAGCGTTCCGGCGATGGACATGATCTGGGACACGGGGCTCGTGCCGTTGCGCACCACCGTGTGGGTTCACGGCGAGATCCCCACTGCGCCGTTGTGACTTTCGTGATCTGTTGCTGAGGGTCTGAGCGCATGCTCCCCGAGATCGGTCGGCGAGCGCCGTGGACATCGATTCGCGAGGTCTCGTTCCAGCGGCTCGAGATGACGCCGGGCAATCTCGTCATCGGTTCCGATGTGGCCGCGATTCGCGGCGATGACATTACGCAGACTCCGTGGTACCACTCCCTCGACGGGCGATGGGATCTCGCTGTGTGGTCCCATCCCGATCGGGTTCCAGCGCGAGCTCTCACCGAACCCTGCACCGGGCCGAGGTGGGGATCGGTGCAGGTTCCGGGAACCTGGCTGCTCCACGCCGAAGGCGTCGATCCGCTCGGGGTCCCTCACTACACCAATATCGCGATGCCCTTTCCCGGGCCCCCGTTTCGGCTTCCCGATCACAACCCGGTCGGAGTCCATCGGCGTCGGATCGAGATCCCGACGCAGTGGACGGGACTCGATGTGATCCTGCGCATCGGCGCAGCCGAGACCTTTCACGCGGTCTATCTCGATGGACGGCTGATCGGCTACGGAACCGACAGTCACCTCCCGAGCGATTACGACATCACGGCCTGGGTCACCCCGGGCTCATCTGTCGAGTTGGCGGTGGTGGTGGTGCGGTACGCGGCCTGTTCCTATCTCGAGGACCAGGACCACTGGTGGTTTGGGGGACTTCAGCGCAGTGTGGCACTCATGGCCCGCCCACCGGTTGCGATCACCGATCTCGGGGTCGTGGCCGACTGGGAGTGTTCGCACCAGCAGGCCCGATGCAGCGCGACCATCGATGTTTCCGGGCTGGGGACACGGACCGATCGACCCGAAGGATGGAGCGTTCGAGCCTGGGTGGAGACCCTCGCGGGCCGCCGCCGAGGTCGGGTCGTGTCGGGGGTGCTTCCTCACCGCTTCGAGGATCCATACCGCTTCGAGGGTCATCGGGTGTCGTGGACCTGGGAGGTGCCCCGAGTCGGACCGTGGAGCGCGGAGAAGCCCGAACGTCACCGTCTCGTTGCCGAGCTCGTCGACCCGTCAGGGCAGGTGGTTCACGCGATTGGGACCCTGATCGGATTTCGTCGCGTCGAGATCCGCGACAGAACTCTGTTGGTCAATGGACATCCGATCATGGTGCGAGGGGTGAATCGACACGATCACCATCCGGATCGGGGGCCGGCCATGACCTGCGAGGACCTTCGAGCCGATCTCACCGCAATGAAGCGGTTGAATCTCAACGCGATCCGAACCGCGCACTATCCACCTACCACGGCGTTGTTGTCGCTGTGCGACGAACTCGGCATGTATGTCATCGACGAGGCCGATATCGAAACCCATGCCTACAACACGAGTCTGGGTGAGGATCCGGCGGTGTTGGGCGCGTGGATGGAACGCACGGTGCGTATGGTGCGCCGAGATCGAAACCATCCCAGCGTCATCATCTGGTCGCTCGGCAACGAAAGTGGCCTCAACGCGGCTCATGGCGCTCAAGCCGGTTGGATGCGCGCCGTGGATCCCACCCGGCCCCTGCACTACGAGGGCGCGGTCTTTCATGGTGGATGGGCCGATGGTGGACGAGCCGTCAGCGATCTCGCCGCCCCGATGTACCCACCGGCATCGTTAGTCGCCGACTATGGCTCCTCCGGGGTCGGGGATCGCCCGATGATCGTGTGCGAGTACAGCCATGCGATGGGTAACTCGAATGGCGGTCTCGACCGTTACGCCGAGGTGTTCGAAACGACTCCTGGAGTCCAGGGTGGGTTCGTCTGGGAGTGGAAGGACCACGGGTTGCGCCAACGCGTCGACCCTCCCGGACCAGGTGGACACGAACGCTTCGCCTACGGCGGACAGTTCGGCGATCACCCTCATGATGGAAATTTCTGTGCGGATGGGATCATGGGTCCGGATCTCACCCCGCATCCTGCGGCCTGGGAACTCGCGTGGGTTCATCGTCCCGTGGTGGTGACCGGTCCTCGGCGGTGGACACCCGGTTCGCCGGTGGTGCTCGAGATCCGGTCGCGTCGCGAGGTGCTCGACACTTCCGATCTCATAGGGCGGATCGAGGTCGCCTCGAACGGAGAGGTCGTCGCCGATGCGCCTCTCGAGGTGGTGTGCGCCCCCGGTGAGCGACGGCGAGTCGAGGTGCCGGCCGAACTCCTTGCGGCCCTCGACAACGAGGATGGTGACCTGACTCTCACCGTCACCTGGAGACAACGCCGAGCGACACCCTGGGCGCCACGTCATCACCTGGTGGGATCGGACCAGATTCTGCTTCGTCGAACACGTCGGCCGGTTCCGGTGCGATGGCCCCGAGAACTCGAGCGTTGGCGGTCGATTCCCGTCGAGGAACTCGTCGATGTCGATGGAGACGGTGCGCCACGGCTCTCGTTGTGGCGGGCCCCGGTCGACAACGATCGCTTCGTTCGACTTCCCGATGGTCGAGCACTCGAAGATCTGTTGACGATGACGACCACGGTGCAGCGCGAAGGCCCGGCGCGAGTCTTTCGGCATCGGGTCGAACTTCCCAGTGATGCTGCGGATGTGACGCGGGTCGGTTCGACGTTCACCCTCGGTGAGGGCGACTGGACGCTTCACTACTTCGGTCGAGGTCCTCACGAAAATGTTCCAGATCGTCGGTCCTCAGCACATCTGGGGATCTGGTCAGGTCCCCCCGACGACCTCGTCTATCTGCGACCACAGTCCTACGGTCTGAGAACCGACTGCCGATGGCTCATCGCAGTCGACACGGACAACGGCGTGGCACTCGCAATCGAAGCGCTCACCCCGCGAGGTCTGCATCTGTCGGTCACCCGTCACGATGACGGTGAACTCGCCGCCGCGCGGGATCTGACGGATCTTGCACCGAATCGCTCATTGGTGATTCATATCGACTGCGCCCATCGCGGGGTCGGAACCGCGAGTTGTGGCCCCGATACCGATTCCGAGTTCCGGATCGCGGCGGGAACGTATCGCTGGGCCTACCGACTCTCGGCTCGGCGGATACGCAACTGAGATCCTTGCGCGGTGAGGCTGCGGCCCGATGGCACCTCGAAACGCCATCCGTGCAGGGTGCACACCACTGCACATCCCTCGGGTGAGTCGGGATCGGGAACCAGTTCTCCGAACACCGACATGTCACCACGACGATGGGGACACCAACGCTGCACCATCCAGTCACCGAGGCGGACTTCGTCCTCACCGGGGTCGGTGGCCGGGGTGTCGCTGGTGGAGTTGTCGGCCTCGAGACGTCGGCGGGCCTCGGCCTCGGTGCGCACGAGGCGTTCCATCGACAGTGATTTGAAGAAGTTGTAGAGATATTCGTTGAACTCACCGTCACGCCAGGCCCGAAAGCGGCAGGACAGAAACAACGAATTCGACCAGTCGACCGCGTATTCGTCGACCACCGTCTCGATCAGGGATCGAGCGATCTCGAAGCGGTAACGAATGGGCTCGCCGCGATAGGGCCGCACTTCACCAGCGGCGAAATCCACGAGGATGTCGACCCCCTCATCGCCATGGTGATCGGGAAGCGCGCGGATCAAACAAGAACCATTCACGAGTTCGCGCACGGTGGGAGCACCTGCGAGGAGGGGTTCCCACCAGTTCGCGATCCGCTCGATCAGATCAGGGCGATGGGGACTCCACGAGGCCTTCTCCGCGGCGAGTCGCGGCGCCCAGTCGGCGGCGTAGGTCTCGAGCGCCTCGGCCTTGTGGTCAAAGGGCCATCGCGCTTGGGCATCGGTTCCGGGATGCGTGACGACGAGATCCGTCGGGGTGATCTCGATCGTCGTTCCCGGCACGTTGAGTAGTCCCTGGCGTCCGGCCTCGTCGAGTCGGGAGATGAACCCGGTCTGGTCCGGAAAGATCGAGGCTTCTTCCCCGGTGATGACGTTGAGATGGAACAGTTCGGGATCGAGAAACGCCGGGGGGCCAGCCGAGGGCAGCACCGCTCGCGCATCGATGGCCTCGACGTATCGGAGAGCTCGGGCGTATTGGCTTGCGACCTTGGACCGACAGGCGGCGGCGATCGATTCGGGCTCGCCTTCGTACACCATCGGGTACCAGATGGCTCCCGAATGCTGAAGCGCATGAAGATCCACCGGACCATGCGCTCTCAGAGCGGCGAGATCGTGGGTTCGGCAATCGTTCTGGTTGACGAGTCGAGCTCCATCGGCGCTCACCACGAGAGCCGAATCACCACCGGGACCATCGGTGATCGAGGTTTCGACGTGGATCGCGATCCGCAGACCCGCCGCGATCTCGATCTCGGTGGCGTCGTGGGTTCTCACGAATCGGTGGAAACCCACCCGACGAAGTTCGCGTTCCAACTCCCCGGTGGGAAAGTCCGCCAAGAGCACGGTCGCGTCGTGATCCATCGACTCCCGAAGGAACTCGGCGTCGAAATGGTCACCGTGAAGATGGGAGATGTAGATCCATCGGGGATGGGTCACCCGATGCATCAACTCGGAATCGAGTTGGTCGTTGCGCGGAAACACGAACCACGAGGCTCGAAAGGCGGGATGGAACCACGGATCGCAGGTGATCGATCCCGCCGAGGTCTCGATCAGGAGTCCGGCATGCCCGATCGACGTGACGCGCATCGACGGTGATCAGGCCACGGGCGGATCGGTGAACTGCTGGCCGTTGCGCGCGACGTGTTCGGTCCAGGCCGAACCGTCCCAGTACCGCAGTTCGTAGCGACCCGACGGGTCCGCGTACCAGCCCGCAGGCGTGGCATTCGCCGCGCTGTAGGACGGTGCCGGTTCGGGAGCGACCGGACTCGGACTCGTCGGCGTGGCCGCCGTGGGCATCGAGGCCGCCTGAGGAGTGGGATGTGAGACCGAACTGGGCACCTGACTCGTAGAGGTCGGTACCTCGCCAGTGGCCGGGCGGCGACAGAACGCAGTCAATTCACTTCCGGTCGACACGATCGTGACCACGTCCCAACCCTGGGCCGAATGGGCGGTCAGTTTCGTGGCGAGGGCTGCGGCATCGAAGGTCGATGCGGTCACCGTGGTGTACTCGAAGCGCTCGATCGCGGACATGGCCTCACCGTACCGGCTCATCGGGCTCGACGTCGCCCTCGTCGAGGTCCTGGAGATTCGGGTCGGGTTCGACGGTGACGTCGTGGGAACCCGAACGGGGAGACGCCGAGTCCGACATCACCACACCGTCGGCGAGTTCGATGCGACGCGTCGCCCGGGCGGCCAGTTCGGGATCGTGAGTCGCGACGATCACCGTGACACCGTCGTGATGGAACTCGTCGAGTAGCGCCACCAGAGCTCGGCGGCCGGCGTCATCGAGACCCACGAAGGGTTCGTCCACGAGCAACAATCGCATGGGTCGCACCAGCGCCAATGCGATCGCCGCTTTTTGTCGCAGGCCGCGGCTGAACCGGGTGGGCAGATCATCACCACGGGCTCTGAGTCCGAGCCGTTCGAGCAGACGTTCACCGCGTTCGGGGGCGTCCTCGACCCCGTGGAGGCCGCCCAGGTAGGCGAGATGCTCACGCACCGTGAGATCGTCGAAGAAGGTCGGGGTGTCACCGAGATAGGAGGTGGCGGCTCGGGCACTCAGACTTCCCGGTGTCTCGCCGAACACCTCGAGGGTTCCCGAACTCGGTTCGCTCAGCCCGGCGACCATTCGGATCAAGGTGGTCTTCCCCGAACCGTTGTGCCCGATCAGGGCCACGTCCTCTCCGGCCGCGATCTCGAGATCGAGCGGGGACAGTCCTCGACCCTCACCGTGATCTTTGGTCAGGTGTCGACAACGAAGCGCCAGTGCGGATGGTTCGGTCATGGCTGCGTTCCTTCTCGTTGATGTCGATCTTCCCAACTCTGTCGTCTCGCTTGGTCACCGCGCTCGACGAGGGTGCGCCATCGGCGCCGAAGATCGTCACGGTGGCGAACCCATAGGGCGATCGCGCCAGCGATCAGGCATGACCCGACTGCGGACCGAAAGGCAGCCGCGAGAATCTGATCGTCGTTGTCGATCGCCGCAGCGACGAAGAGCAGTGGGGTGGCTCCCAGGACCGAGACCACCGGGGGCCACAGGATTCGAGCAGTGGTGGCGAACCCTGCGACCTCGGGCGGCAGGCTCACGACCCGCTCGATCGTGGCCAAGGGGTCCGGGGCACCTTTGATCGTGGCCACCACCGAACCGCCAGCTGCCGCGATGAACGCCGGGATACCCGCGATCGCCGCGACCGCGATGGTCATGGCGTGGGGGGCGACCACCAGGGCCCCGATCACTCCCGGCACGGCGAGCAGCCCGACCAGGACGGCGGGAACCGGGAGATGTGCAGCCGCGAGTCGTCCGGCGTCTACGGGAACCATCTGGGTCAGGTCGGGATGGTCGAGGTGCTCGGCGAGAGCCTCGGTGACATCGAAGCCGATGACGAAGGCTCCCAGGGCGGCGATCAGGATCAACGGAGTCGTGCCCGTGACGGCACCGGCGCTGGCGGCCCCGGTGGCGCCGGCGACGACGACGATTCGCGCCAGACGCCCGAGGGGAATTCGGGACCATCCTCGAAGGCACCGTCGACGCACGAGCCGGTACGGGGTTCCGGATCGAAGCGTCGATCCCGGTAGGGGCCATCCTGCGACTCGGGTGTGATCGCCCACGAGTTGGCGTCGCAGCAGGGTCACGGTTCTCAGATCTCCCACGGCCAGCGCGAAACGCAACTGAGCAACGAGAGAGCTTCGGCGTTCGAGGCGTTCGGGGGAAAGCCCACCCACCATCGCCCAGGCCCCCACGGTGAGCCCGATCACCGCTGCTGTCACGAAACCGATCACGGCACCCGGCACCGGGTCCGGTGACAACTCGTCGAGCGCGATGCGCCCGATGACATCCAGGGGACCCGCAGCGAGATCGGGGATCGAAAGCACCTGCCAGATCATCAACACCGCGGCGAGCAGGTTCACCCGAGGACGCGACCATCGGCGGGCATGGACCAGGGTCGCGAGCGCCGTGGTGACCATCGCGGTGGCGATGGCGACACCGATGCTGCGCAGCATCCAGGATCGTGTCGATCCGGGAAGACGTTCACTGGCGAGGATGCCCGCCACCGCTCCGGCGAACGCGCTGCG
>CAYYHU010000054.1:0-10259 GCA_964471865.1 uncultured Ilumatobacteraceae bacterium
TGCGCGAGCGCATGACCACCCAGGACGTCGAGGCGATCACCCCTCAGACCCTCATCAACATCCGCCCGGTGGTCGCAGCCATCAAGGAGTTCTTCGGAACCAGCCAGCTGTCGCAGTTCATGGACCAGGTCAACCCCTTGTCCGGTCTGACCCACCGTCGGCGACTGTCAGCGCTCGGCCCGGGTGGTCTGTCCCGGGAACGGGCGGGCTTCGAAGTGCGTGACGTCCACTTCTCGCATTACGGCCGGATGTGTCCGATCGAAACCCCTGAGGGTCCCAACATCGGCCTGATCGGGGCGTTGTCGAGCTTTGCTCGGGTCAACGAGTTCGGTTTCATCGAGACGCCGTACCGCCGAGTGATCGACGGCAAGGTGACCGGTGACATCGTCTACATGGCGGCCGACGAGGAGGAGAACTACGTCGTCGCCCAGGCGAACACCCCGCTGAACCCCGATGGATCCTTCCAAGACGAGCGCGTTCTCGTGCGGCGGTCACCTCAGGCTGCGAGCCTCGACGACCTGCGCAAGATGCTCGAGGCCGAGAGCTTCTTTGGTGCAACCACCGATATCGGTTACGTGACTCCGGCTGAGGTCGACTACCTCGACGTCTCACCCAAGCAGATCGTGTCCGTGGCCACGGCGCTCATTCCATTCCTCGAGCACGACGATGCCAACCGGGCGCTCATGGGTGCCAACATGCAGCGTCAGGCCGTTCCGTTGCTGCGCGCCGAGGCGCCCTACATCGGCACCGGAATCGAGGCTCGGGCCGCTCGGGATGCAGGAGACGTCTTGTTGGCGCTCGATGCCGGCGTCGTCTCGGAGGTCACCGGTCGCTCGGTCACGGTTCAATACGACTCGCTGGGCAAGCGGACGTACGGATTGTCCAAGTTCCGTCGCTCCAACCAGGACACCTGCATCAACCAGCGGGTTCGGGTCGTGGAAGGACAACGGTTGACCAAGGGGGACGTCCTTGCGGACGGCCCGAGCACCGATCACGGTGAGCTCGCACTCGGAAAGAACCTCCTGGTGGCCTTCATGCCCTGGGAGGGCTACAACTTCGAGGACGCCATCATCTTGTCCGAGCGCCTGGTTCGCGACGACGTGCTGACCTCGATCCACATCCACGAGTACGAAGTCGACGCTCGCGACACCAAGCTCGGGCCTGAGGAGATCTCGCGAGACATCCCGAATCTCTCCGACGACATCCTGCGCGACCTTGATGACCGCGGCATCATTCGTATCGGCGCCGAGGTCGGACCCGGCGACGTGCTCGTGGGCAAGGTGACACCCAAGGGTGAAACCGAACTGACGCCCGAGGAGCGATTGCTCCGAGCGATCTTTGGTGAAAAGGCTCGCGAGGTGCGTGACACGTCGCTCAAGGTGCCTCACGGTGAGAGCGGCAAGGTCATCGACGTCAAGGTGTTCAGCCGTGACGAGGGCCATGAGTTGCCTCCTGGTGTCAATCAGCTCGTGCGGGTCTATGTCGCTCAGCGACGCAAGATCTCGGTGGGTGACAAGCTCGCTGGTCGCCACGGCAACAAGGGTGTGATCTCCAAGATCCTCCCCGTGGAAGACATGCCGTACATGGCCGATGGCACTCCGGTGGACATCATCTTGAACCCGCTCGGTGTCCCCTCCCGAATGAACGTCGGTCAGGTTCTCGAGGCCCACCTCGGTTACTGCGCACGGTGGGGTTGGGATGATGCGGTCAATGGTGTGCATGTCGGCGACGAGCCGATGCGGGGAACTGAGTCCAAGACTCGTCCGAACACGCCTCCGTCGACCTTCATCGCTACGCCGGTCTTCGACGGAGCCCACTGGGACGAGGCCGAGGATGCGGGCAAGCATCCGACCATCACCAGCATTCTGGAGAACCTGACCCCCGACGGGGTCGACGGTCTGCGCATGGTCCAGCCCGACGGAAAGGTGCAGTTGTACAACGGCCGCACCGGCGAGGCCTACGACCGTGCGGTCACTGTCGGCTACATGTACATCCTCAAGTTGGCACACCTCGTGGACGACAAGATCCACGCTCGCTCCACCGGTCCGTACTCGATGATCACCCAGCAGCCCCTCGGCGGTAAGGCCCAGTTCGGCGGTCAGCGCTTCGGGGAGATGGAAGTCTGGGCTCTCGAGGCCTACGGAGCGGCGTACTGCTTGCAGGAGCTTCTCACCATCAAGTCCGATGACGTGCTGGGTCGCGTCAAGGTCTACGAGGCGATCGTCAAGGGCGAGAACATTCCCGAGCCCGGTATTCCTGAGAGCTTCAAGGTGTTGATGAAGGAGATGCAGGCCCTGTGCCTCAATGTCGAGGTCATGGCCTCCGACGGCTCCGAGATCGAACTCCGCGAGGCCGATGAGGAGATGTATCGGGTCACCGAAGGACTCGGTATCGACATCAGCCGCCCCGAACGGGGTACCGACGAGGACGACCGCGAGCGCCGCCGCGAGCGGGCGCTCTGATCCGCCGTACTCCGGCGAAACGCGAACGAAGAGAGACGACACGATGCTCGACGTCAACATGTTTGACCAGCTCAAGATCGGGTTGGCGACTGCCGACCAGATCCGGATGTGGTCCCAGGGTGAGGTCAAAAAGCCCGAAACGATCAACTACCGGACACTGCGCCCCGAAAAAGACGGCCTGTTCTGCGAGAAGATCTTCGGACCCACCCGTGACTGGGAGTGCTATTGCGGTAAGTACAAGCGCGTCCGCTTCAAAGGGATCATCTGTGAGCGTTGTGGCGTCGAGGTCACTCGCTCCAAGGTCCGCCGGGACCGGATGGGCCATATCGAGCTCGCCGCCCCCGTCGTGCACATCTGGTACCTGCGCGGCACCCGCTCGTGGTTGGCCTACTTGCTCGCCGGTCTCGAGCCGCGGGAGGAGCTCAAGGCCAAGCAACTCGAAAAGGTCATCTATTTCGCAGCTCATCTCGTGACCTGGGTCGACGACGAGCGGCGCCACGAAGACCTGTCGAGCCTGGAAGCCTCGTATCTCGAAGAGCGTGAGGCGATCGACAAGGATCTCGAGTTGGCACTCGATCGTCGGATGCAAGAGGCCGAGGAAGAGGCTGCTCGAGTAGAAGCCGAGGGCGGTGACACTCGCAAGATGCGCACGGCTCTCGACAAAGACCTGGCGAGTATCCGTGAGCGGTTCGAGGAAGAGCGGGATCTGCTCCAGCGCACCTGGGACGAATTCCGGGACCTTCATTCGCGCAAGATCATCGAGGACGAGGTCCTGTGGCGTGAGTTGATGGATCGCTACGGCGACTACTTCGAAGGCGGCACCGGTGCTGATGCGATCAAGGCATTGATAGAGCGCATCGACTTCGACGAAGAAGAGACCAAGCTGCGCGATGCGATCGACCCCGACAGCGGTGCCAAGCCCCTCTCGGTGCAGCGCCGGCAAAAGGCGATCAAGCGTCTCAAGATCGTGACCTCGTTCAACCAGCGCGATGAACACGGTCGTCGTCTCAACGATCCTCGCGCCATGATCCTCGACGTCGTTCCGGTGATTCCTCCGGAACTGCGACCGATGGTGCAACTCGATGGTGGCCGTTTCGCCACCTCGGACCTCAACGATCTGTACCGCCGGGTCATCAACCGCAATAACCGGTTGAAGCGGCTGTTGGATCTCGGGGCTCCCGAGATCATCGTCAACAACGAGAAGCGGATGCTTCAAGAGGCTGTGGACGCGCTGTTCGACAACGGTCGTCGTGGACGTCCGGTCACGGGTCCGGGGAACCGGCCGCTCAAGTCGCTCTCCGACATGCTCAAGGGCAAGCAGGGACGTTTCCGTCAGAACCTGCTCGGCAAGCGCGTCGATTATTCGGGTCGTTCGGTCATCGTCGCTGGCCCCACGCTCAAGTTGCACCAATGCGGACTGCCCAAGTTGATGGCGCTCGAGTTGTTCAAGCCGTTCGTGATGAAGCGCCTCGTGGATCTCGAACTCGCCCAGAACATCAAGTCTGCGAAGCGAATGGTCGAGCGCCGTCACCCTCAGGTCTGGGATGTTCTCGAGGATGCCATCAAGGAGCATCCGGTGATGCTGAACCGGGCGCCCACCCTGCACCGCCTCGGTATCCAGGCCTTCGAACCCGTCCTGGTCGAAGGTAAGGCGATCCAGATTCATCCTCTCGTGTGTACGGCGTTCAACGCCGACTTCGACGGTGACCAGATGGCGGTGCACCTGCCCCTGTCGGCTGAAGCCCAGGCCGAAGCCCGGGTCCTCATGCTGTCGGCGAACAACATCTTGTCGCCGGCATCGGGTCGCCCGATCGTGACCCCCACCCAGGACATGGTCATCGGTGCCTACTACCTGACCGAGCAGGTCGATGGAGTCGAGGGTGAGGGGCGGGTGTTCCGCCAGCGTTACGAGGTGTTCCGCGCTCTCGACGAAGGTGCCGTCTCGTTGCACGCGTCGATCAAGGTGGTCGGTCCTCGTCGCGAGGACGGAACTCGCGAAGAGTTCGATACGACACCGGGACGTTTGCTGTTCGAAGAGGCGCTGCCCGAGGGATACACCGAGCGATTCGGCCATATCGACTTCTTGGTCAAGAAGCGCGAGGCGGGCGTGATCGTGGAGCGCCTGACGGACCATTATCCCAAGGCCGTCGTGGCCAAGGCTCTCGACGACATCAAGAACGTGTCTTACCGCTACGCCTCTCAGTCGGGTCTCACGGTCTCGATCGATGACGTCCGCACCCCGGCCAGCAAGCGCGAGATCCTCGACAGCTACGAGGCTCAAGCCGACAAGATAGAAACCCAATTCAAGCGGGGGATCATCACCGACGGTGAGCGTCGCCAGCAGGAGGTCCGGATCTGGACCGACGCGACCGCGGATGTGCAGCGGGCCATGGAAGAGGCGTTCAAGGCGCAGCGCTTCAACCCCATCGACATGATGGTGGGCTCGGGGGCCCGAGGAAACATGACTCAGATGCGTCAGATCGCCGGTATGCGCGGCCTGGTGGCCAACCCTCGCGGTGACATGATTCCTCGACCCATCAAGAAGAACTTCCGTGAAGGTCTCGAGACTCTCGAGTACTTCATCGCCACCCCCGGAGCCCGTAAAGGTCTCGTGGACACGGCGCTTCGTACCGCCGACTCGGGATACCTCACTCGGCGTCTCGTGGACGTCGCCCAAGAGTTGATCATCCGCGAGGAGGACTGCGGAACGACGTTGGGTGTCTGGATCGAAGGTGTCGAGCCTGATACCGCCAACAAGCGGAACTATCTCGATACGAAACTCTTCGGTCGAGCTCTGCTGCAAGATCTCACGCTCGCCGGCGGTGAGGTCCTCGAGCGCAACACGATCGTGGGTGACCGCGAACTCGAGTTGCTCCAGAACGATCCCGAGATCACACGAGTGCGTGTCCGCTCGGTCCTGACCTGCGATGCCGAACTCGGAATCTGCGGTCTCTGCTATGGCCGCTCGCTTGCGACCGGCAAAGAGATCGAACTCGGCGAAGCCGTTGGTGTCATCGCCGCGCAGTCGATCGGCGAGCCCGGTACCCAGTTGACGATGCGGACCTTCCACACCGGTGGTGTGGCCGGTAAGGACATCGCTGGTGGTCTGCCCCGCGTCGTGGAACTCTTCGAAGCCCGCACCCCGCGCGGTTCGGCCCGTTTGGCCAAGGCGTCAGGTGTGGTTCGCATCGGTGAAGACGAGACCAAGGGTATTCAGGTCACGATCGTCGATGACGCCGGTGAGGAGCATTCGCTGACTCTGCCCACGGGTAGTCGTCCCTTCGTCGCAGACGGTGACGAGGTGCGCGCTGGAGACCCGTTGACCGATGGGCCTTTCGATCCTAAAGAGATCATGGAGATCAAGGGCATTCGCGAGACCCAGTTGTATCTCGTCGAAGAGGTCCAGCGGGTCTATCGCGACCAGGGTGTGTCGATCCACGACAAGCACATCGAATTGATCGTGCGTCAGATGACGCGTCGTATCGGCGTTCAAGAACCCGGGGACACGGAGTTCCTGCCAGGGGAGAAGGTCGATCAGAAGCGGTTCCGGGACACCAACCGGGCCATGGTCGAAGCGGGACAGCGTCCTGCTGAGGGCCGCCCCGAGATCATGGGAATCACCAAGGCGTCTTTGGCCACGGAAAGTTGGCTCTCGGCTGCGTCCTTCCAGGAGACCACGCGTGTTCTCACCGAGGCCGCTATCGATGGTCGAGGCGATCACCTGATCGGGCTGAAAGAGAACATCATCATCGGCAAGCTGATCCCGGCTGGTACCGGTATGGAGCGGTACCGCGAGTTCGAAGTCGATGCTCCCGACTACGAGCCGATGGCGTTCTACTCCTCTGATGAGGACACCGAGGACCCCGCTGCGTGGCTCGCCAACGTTCATGGCACCTTCTCAGCCGATGCCGAGGTATCCGCTGAGGGATGAGCCCCTCTGCCACATCGGGTTGTCGGTATCGCCGACCCACCCCTAACATTGCACAGTTGCCGCGGCGCTCCAGCGCCGTCGCGAACCACGAGATCACACCGAGAGGTTGACGGGTGCCCACCATCCAGCAGTTGGTCCGACAGGGTCGGTCCTCGAAGTTCACGAAGTCCAAGACCCCGGCACTGAAGGGTTCGCCGCAGCGACGCGGCGTGTGCACTCGCGTGTTCACCACCACGCCGAAGAAGCCGAACTCGGCACTTCGCAAAGTGGCCCGTGTCCGCTTGACCAGTGGGATCGAGGTCACGGCCTACATCCCCGGTGAGGGCCACAATCTTCAGGAGCACTCCATCGTGCTCGTTCGTGGTGGTCGTGTTCGCGACCTCCCCGGTGTCCGTTACAAGATCATTCGCGGCGCGCTCGACGCGTCGGGTGTGAAGAATCGCAAGCAGGCTCGCAGCCGGTACGGCGCGAAGCGCGAGAAGTGAGGAACTGAGACCCATGCCCCGCAAAGGTCCCGCCCAACGGCGCGAGCTCACTCCTGATCCGCTGCATCGCTCCCTGGTGGTTACGCAGCTCGTCAACAAGGTCATGCTGCATGGCAAGAAGTCCGTGGCCGAAAAGATCGTCTACGACGCTCTTGGAATCGTCGAGGCACGCACGGGTGCCGAGCCCCTCGCCACTCTGAAGCGGGCGGTCGACAACGTCAAGCCGCCTCTCGAGGTGCGCAGCCGCCGCGTGGGTGGAGCGACCTATCAGGTTCCCGTCGAGGTTCGACCCCGCCGCGCCAACACCCTGGCGATTCGGTGGATCGTCGATTTCGCCCGCAAGCGTCGCGAGAAGTCGATGGCGGAATGTCTGGCCAACGAACTCCTTGATGCTGCCAACGGTCTGGGCGCGTCGATCAAGAAGCGCGACGACATGCAGAAGATGGCTGAGTCCAACAAGGCCTTCGCTCACTACCGTTGGTGAGCTCGGCGCCGTGCGGCGCCACCCGGTTCCATATCGCACTACTCTGATGTCACCTGCGGCTGGGGGCCGTCAGGGAAGATCGAGTGTGCGGAGGTGGGCCGTGTTCATCGAGACGATCCTGACGTCGAAGGGTTCAGACGTCTACACCGTGGTTCCTGGTGCGACCTTGCGCGAGGCCGTGGCTATCCTGCGATCGGAAGGCATCGGCGCCTTGGTCGTGAGCACGGACGGGTTGAGAATCGATGGGATTTTGAGCGAACGTGATGTCGTTCGACGACTAGCGATCGATGGAGTCGATGCTCTCGACATGACCGTGGCGCGAGCGATGACGACCGAGGTGCGAACCTGTGGTCTCGACGAGCGCATCGAATCGCTGATGTCGCTCATGACGAATCATCGGATACGTCATGTGCCCGTGGTCGATTCGGGCCGGCTCCGGGGCCTGGTGTCGATCGGTGACCTCGTCAAGGCTCGCCTTGGTGAACTCGAAGCGGAGAATCGCGCCCTCTTGGACTACGTTTCCGGTTCGCGCTGAGTCGGTTCGCAACGAGCGACCGCATCGGACGTGTGGGCGATAGCATCGCGCCGCGCCCTAGCGCGCCCGGAGTACCTCCGATACCGCAGCCCCCACAACACGGTCTCCCCCTCACGAGTACGAAGCAGGTTCGATCATCATGGCCAAGCGAGAATTCCCCCTCGAGCGCTACCGCAACATCGGCATCATGGCTCACATCGATGCGGGGAAGACGACCACTACCGAACGGATCCTGTACTACACGGGCAAGACCTACAAGATCGGTGAGGTCCACGAAGGCGCGGCGACCATGGACCACATGGTCCAGGAGCAGGAGCGCGGTATCACGATCACCTCAGCCGCGACCACGGCGTTCTGGCGCGACCATCGCATCAACATCATCGACACCCCTGGCCACGTGGACTTCACGATCGAAGTGGAGCGCAGCTTGCGCGTCCTCGACGGTGCGGTGGCGGTGTTCGACTCGGTGGCCGGTGTCGAGCCTCAGACCGAGACGGTGTGGCGTCAGGCCAACAAGTACCGCGTTCCTCGTATGTGCTTCGTCAACAAGATGGATCGCGTCGGTGCCGACTTCTTCCGCACCGTGCGGATGATCGAAGAGCGTCTCGAATCCACGCCTGCAGTCATCCAGTTGCCCATCGGAGCCGAAGCCGACTTCAAGGGCGTGATCGACCTCGTCGAGATGAAGGCCCTCGTCTGGGAAGACTCGGGCGAGTTGGGCGCGAAGTACGACAGCGTCGACATTCCGGCGCAGTATCAGGAGCAGGCCGAGGAATGGCGCGCCAAGCTCCTCGAGATCGTGGCGTCCGAGGACGAGGAACTCATGGAGAAGTACCTCGCTGACGAGCCCCTGACCGTGGCCGAGATCAAGAAGGGTCTTCGAGCCGGAACCCTTGCGTTCAGCTTCGTTCCGGTGCTGTGTGGAACGGCATTCAAGAACAAAGGTGTCCAGCCCATGCTTGACGCCGTGATCGACTACATGCCGAGTCCTCTCGACATCGACGGGGCCCAAGGAACCAATATGAAAGGTGACGAGTCGATCTGGCGCCACGCCGACGAGAGCGAGCCGTTTGCGGCACTGGCGTTCAAGATCGTGTCGGATCCCTTCGGCAAGCTCACATACTTCCGGGTCTACTCGGGCACGGTGTCCAAGGGTGAGGAGATCTTCAACTCGGTCAAGGAGAAGCGTGAGCGCGTCGGTCGCCTTCTGCTGATGCACGCCAACCAGCGCGAGGACATCGACACCGCGATGGCGGGTGACATCGTGGCAGGACTTGGCTTCAAAGACGTCACGACCGGCGACACGCTGTGCGATCGCAACAGTCCGGTCGTGCTCGAGCGCATGGAGTTCCCCGAGCCGGTCATCCACGTCGCGATCGAACCCAAGACCAAGAACGATCAGGACAAGTTGGGCAAAGCCCTCAAGTCCCTGTCCGACGAGGACCCGACGTTCCGAGTTCGTACCGACGAAGAGACCGGCCAGACCGTCATCTCGGGTATGGGCGAGTTGCACCTCGAAGTCCTCGTGGACCGGATGCAGCGCGAGTTCAACGTCGAGGCCACCGTGGGCAAGCCCCAGGTCGCCTACCGTGAGACGATCACCAAGACCGTCGAGAGCGTCGAGTACCGCCACATCAAGCAGTCCGGTGGTTCGGGTCAGTTCGCCGTGGTCAAGATCACCCTCGAGCCGGCTGGTCCGGGTGGTGGTTACACCTTCCAGGACAAGATCACCGGCGGCCGAGTGCCTCGTGAATACATCCCCGCGGTCGACCAGGGCATCCAGTCGGCGCTCGACTCGGGCGTGCTCGCTGGATACCCGACCGTCGACATCAAGGCCAGCCTCGTCGATGGTCAGTACCACGATGTGGACTCGAGCGAAATGGCTTTCAAGATCGCGGGTCAGGCGGCCTTCAAGAAGGCAGCCGAAATGGCCAAGCCTGTTCTGCTCGAACCGATCATGGCTGTCGAGGTCGTGACTCCGGAGGAGTACATGGGTGACGTCATGGGCGACCTGTCGAGCCGTCGTGGACGGATCGAGGGAATGGAAGCCGTGGGCAACACCCAGAACGTGAGGGCGCAGGTGCCGTTGTCGGAGATGTTCGGCTACAGTACCGACCTTCGGTCGCGCACCCAAGGGCGTGCGACCTACAGCATGCAGTTCCACTCGTACCAGCAGGTGCCCGACTCGATCGCTACAGAGATCATCAAGCGGGTACGGGGCGAGTGAGCCCGCAGCACCTTGACAACCTGCCGGTCCCTGTGCCCGGCGTCCCCCCAACCACACCACCCCTTTCAGGACATGGAGCGACACTGCGATGAGCAAGGCGAAGTTTGAGCGTACGAAGCCGCATGTGAACATCGG
>CAYYHU010000055.1:0-9849 GCA_964471865.1 uncultured Ilumatobacteraceae bacterium
ACGTTCTTGGTCGAGTTAGACGGGGACGAGGACCCTCTCATCGTGTTGGAACGTCTCGGGTCGATGCCGTTGCCGCCATATCTGGGTCCAGTGGACATCGCAGCGGAGCGCTACCAGACCGTCTATGCCAACCGCCCCGGCTCAGCAGCTGCGCCCACAGCGGGATTGCATCTCACCACCGGAGTCCTTGAACGTCTAGGCGAGGTGGGCGTCGGTATCGAGCGGGTCGAACTCGTCGTCGGGCTCGACACGTTTCGGCCTCTCGACGCCGGAGATCCTCGCCAGCACCGGATCCACACCGAGTCCTATGTGGTGGATCCAGAGGTGTTCGCTCGGATCCGTGATGCCCGGCGCGTCGTCGCGGTCGGCACCACGAGTGTGCGGGCCCTCGAAACCGTCGCCCAGACCGGAGTCATGGCGGGACGCAGCGCGCTGTACATCCACCGGGGCTACGACTGGCAGGTCGTCGACGCCATGATGACCAATTTCCATCTGCCCCGCACCACACTGCTTGTCATGATCGACGCGTTCATCGGATCGCGGTGGCGACGCCTCTATGACCATGGTCTCGCCTCGGGATACCGCTTTCTGTCATTCGGAGATGCGATGCTGCTCGACCGATGCATCCCGTAACCGTCGAGGTCCTCGCCCATCAGGGACGCGCTCGAGCCGCGGTCGCGACCACGGCGCGTGGCTCGTACACGACGCCGTGCTTCATGCCGGTTGGCACTCGGGGCGCCATCAAATATCTCAGCGCCGAGGATTACGAACGCCTTGGCGCCCAGATCGTGTTGGGCAACACGTATCACTTGATGTTGCGACCGGGCGCTGAGACCGTGGCCCGGTTCGGAGGCTTGGGGGCTTTTGCCGGTTGGAAAGGCCTCACTCTCACCGATTCGGGCGGTTACCAAGTGTTTTCGTTGTCGCCGGCCATCGACGACGACGGGGTCACCTTCACCAGTACTTATGACGGTTCCCGTCATCGGTTCACTCCCGAAATCGCTGTTCACACCCAAGAACTGCTCGGCGCCGACATCCAGATGGTGCTCGACGTCTGTCCGCCTCTGCCGTCACCCCCTGAGACCGTGCGCCGCGCTGTGGAACGGACCGCGGCGTGGGCGGCGCGGGCTCGAGCAACACATCGCCGCGAGGACCAGGCCCTGTTCGGAATCGTTCAAGGCGGTGTCGATCCGGCGTTGCGGCGCGAAAGTGCCGAACGGACCCTCGAGATCGGTTTCGACGGGTATGGAATCGGCGGGTTGTCGGTGGGGGAGACCCGCGACGAGATGTTGCCTGCCCTCGACGCCGTGACCGCAGTGTTGCCTACCGATCGTCCCCGGTATCTGATGGGCGTGGGCGATCCGGCGTCCCTGGTGGAAGCGGTCGCGCTCGGGGTTGATCAGTTCGATTGTGTGATGCAGAGTCGCCTCGGTCGCCACGGCACCGTGTTGACCTCCCAGGGTCGGTTGCAGTTGAAGAATCGCCAACATGCCGACAGCGACGAACCTCTCGACTCGCAGTGTTCCTGCATGGTCTGCGCCCGCCACAGCCGCGGCTACCTCCGACATCTGCTCCAGGTGAAGGAACCCACCGTCGCCCGCTTGCTGACCTGGCACAACATCGCTTGGACGCTGGACTTGATGACGCGCATGCGCGCGGCCATTCAGGACGGCACCTTCGAGACGTTACGGCGCGACGTTCTCGCTGTGTGGGGCTGAGTCGAACCCGACCACCTCGGGATGGGAACCGCCGCGAGCGGGGTCCCAGTGGATAGTGTCAACGGACGTCAGAACGCACTCGTGACGTGCGTGGTCCCCCGATCTCGAGCAGGTGCCGCCCGTGAACCCCACGATCCTCATCGCCCAGGAATCCGAGTCGTCGAGCGGTGGAGGGGCGTTCCAGCTCGTCTTCTTCGCTTTGATCTTCGTGGCGATGTACTTCTTGTTGATCCGGCCCCAGCGTCGCCGGATGCGCGAAGCCCAAGCGCTGCAGTCCAGCATCACCGAAGGTGACGAGGTGTTGTTGTCCTCGGGGATGTACGGGTTCGTCAACGCGATCGAAGGTGACGTGTTGTGGCTCGACATCGCTGAGGGGGTCGAGATCCGGGTGGCACGATCCTCGGTCGCTCGACGCGTGACCCCCGTCGAAGCTGCGGCCAATCCGAGTGAACCCGACGGGGAGTGATCGGTGCGGTCCAAACTGCTGAGCGCCCTGTGGGGGGTGGTGATGGTCGCCGTCTTTGGTGTCGTCGCCAACCTGATCGCCGGGAACACTCCGAACTTGGGTCTCGACCTGCGCGGCGGAGCCTCGGTCACTCTCGAGCCCCGCGGTGAGGCCACCGACGGCGCGTTGGATGTGGCGGTGGACATCATTCGTCAACGTGTCGACTCCCTCGGTGTCGCCGAACCCGAGATCGTGCGTCAGGGGTCGACCATCGTGGTCAACCTGCCCGGCGTCGAAGATCAGCAACGAGCCCTCGATCTCGTCGCGGTGACGGGCAAGGTGTTGTTGCGTCCCGTTCTCGACATCCAACCGGGTGGGGCGGCGGTTCTCGTCGATACCGAGCCCAGCGATCCTGCGGCGCAGGTGACCTTGCCCGATGGTGACGGCAATGCCTATGTGACCGGTCCGTCTCTCGCCACGGGCGAAGTGCTCTCCAACAATGCCCGAGCCGACATTCTCAATGGTGAATGGCTCGTCATCGTCGGTTTGCGATCGGGGGCTGCGGGTGAGGACCAGTGGAACGCGGCTGCGGCCCAGTGCTACTCGGCGACTCCGATTTGTCCGACCCGTCAGTTGGCGATCGTGCTCGACGACGAGGTCGTCTCCGCTCCGGTGGTGCAAACCCCGTCGTTCTCGGGCGAAGTCCAAATCACTGGCGGTTTCACCGAAACCGAAGCGCGAGATCTCGCGAAGATCCTCGAATTCGGTGCTGTTCCCGTCGATTTCGACACTCCCACGGCCCAGACCGTCTCTGCGACGCTCGGTTCGGAATCCCTGCGGGCCGCGATCATCGCTGGCCTCGTGGGAATCGGTGTCGTGCTGATCTATCTCGCTGCGTTGTACCGGTTGATGGCCCTTGTGGTCGCGGGTGGCCTCGTGGTGTTCGGCATGTTGAACTGGGCGGTCATCGCGCTGTTGTCGGCGACGAACGGTCTCGCTCTCACCTTGGCGGGAGCGACGGGCATCATCGTGTCGATCGTTATCGCAGTCGACTCCTACATCGTCTATTTCGAACGGATGAAAGAAGAGATGCGTGAGGGGCGCAGTCTGCGCAGCGCCGCCAACCGCGGATTCCAGGCCGCGTGGCGCACGATCATGATCGCCAACATCGCATCCCTGCTCGGCTCCGCGATCCTGTGGTATCTCACCGTGGGTTCCGTGCGAGGCTTCGCCTTCTTCTTGGGTCTGGCGACCCTGTGCAACATGGCCGCCACCTACTTCTTCATCCGCCCGGCGGTGCAACTACTCGTCGCATCGCCCAAAGCGGCCACGGGACGACTGTTGTCGGTGGTCCCCGTCGGAGCGGAGGTGAACTCATGAGCGGTTCACGACCCGGAGCGCTGTCTCGACTCGTGGCCGGACGCACCCAGATCGATTTCATCGGTTGGCGGCGACGGGCGTTCATCACCACGGCTGCGGTTCTTCTCGTGGCGATCGCGTCGTTGTTGGCCCGAGGACTGAACCTGGGTATCGATTTCGAAGGCGGAGTCGTCTGGGAGGTCCCATCGGGACAGATGACCGTCGAGGATGCTCGTGGGGTCCTGGACGCGAATGGACTCGACGGCTCCTCGGCCAAAGTCCAGACCTTGTCGGGTGGCGGTGAAGACCGGATCCGCGTCCAAGTCGCCGATCAGACCGATCAGATACGCATCGATGTGCGTCAAGCCCTCGCCGACGCGGCTGCGGTTCCCGTCGACGAGGTCAGCGTCGAATCGGTCTCGGCGTCATGGGGACGCTCGATCACCGAGAAAGCGATCCGAGCCCTCGTGGTGTTCTTCGTGATCTTGACCGTGTTCATCGCGTGGCGCTTCGAATGGAAAATGGCTGTGGCCGCTCTCGCCGCGATCGCGCATGACGTGTTGGTCACCGTCGGGGTGTACTCCCTCATCGGGTTCGAAGTATCCCCGGCCACCGTGGTGGCGTTCTTGACCATCTTGGGATATTCGCTCTACGACACGATCGTGGTGTTCGACAAGGTGCGAGAAACCGATGAGCGGTTCTCGGGGTCTCGCGTGCCGTATGCCGACGGTGTCAACGTGGCGTTGAACCAGGTGTTGTTCCGCTCGGTCAACACGACCGTGACGACCTTGGTTCCGGTGGTGTCGTTGTTGATCGTGGGCTCTCAGATCATGGGGGCGATCGCACTGCGGGACTTCGCTGTGGCATTGACGATCGGGTTGATGGCGGGCACGTACTCCTCGATCGTGGTGGCAGCGCCATTGTTGAGCGTGCTCAAAGAACGCGAACCCCGCTATCGCTCGCTGCGGGGATCCCACGCGACCGGTGACGCACTGGGAGCGTTGATGGCTGGTGGCCCGGGAGCTCTCAAGCACGAACAGATCCGCAGCACCCGTCGATCGGCCCCAGCGCGAGCCGGATCGGAGCGATCCGATGACGTCGACACCTCCCAGGACAGTGATGTCTCGACCCCGGCGGCACCGACGGGACCTCGTGACGCGACTGCTGTGCTCACCCATCCACCGCGGCCTCGTAAGAAGCGGCGGCGCTGACGGTAGATTTCGGCCATGACGCCTGCCTGGCTCGCCGATCACGTCCGGGCGATTCCCGACTACCCCCAACCCGGGGTCACGTTCCGGGACATCACCCCCTTGGTCGGCGCCCCAGGACCGTTGGCCGAGATCGTCGAGGATCTCGCCGGAGCCTTTGCTGACTCTGGTGTGACCCGGGTGATCGGGATCGAAGCCCGAGGATTCATCGTGGCTGCACCCGTGGCCGTGGCTCTCGGAGCCGGGTTCATACCGGTGCGTAAGCCGGGCAAATTGCCCTGGGCGGTGGTGCGCGAAGAGTACGAACTCGAATACGGCACCGACACCCTCGAGATGCACCGCGATGCGATTCATCCCGGTGAGCGCATCCTCATCATCGACGATGTCTTGGCCACCGGTGGGACCGCGGCGGCGACATGTCGTCTGGTCGAAACCCTCGATGGGATCGTCGTGGGAGTGGGCATCGTGCTCGAACTCGAAGCCCTCGGCGGACGGCAACGACTCGAAGGTCGCCATGTCCACAGCCTGGCGGTGATCTGAGGGCGCCATGGCGACCGTGGACCGAGTCCTGCCCTGGCGCCGACATCAGGCTGCTCCCACCGGTGAACTCGCGCCGATCCTCGCCGCCTACAAGAAGCGTCATCCTCGGTCCTCCACCGACATGGTGACCCGGGCGTACGACATGGCTCGCGCCGCACATCAACATCAACAGCGGTCCTCGGGCGAGTCCTACATCAACCATCCGATGTCGGTGGCCCGCATCGTCGCCGAGATCGGCCTCGACGAGATCTCACTCGCCGCCGCGTTGTTGCACGACGCGGTCGAGGACACCGAGATCACCGTGTCCGATGTCGAACGGGCCTTCGGACCCGAGGTGGCGTCCATCGTGGATGGGGTCACGAAGCTCGAACGCCTCGAGTTCGACTCCAAAGAAGCCCAACAGGCGGCCACGATGCGCAAAATGCTCGTCGCGATGGCCAAGGACCTGCGGGTCCTGATCATCAAGCTCGCCGATCGGCTTCACAACATGCGCACGATCGCTGGGCGGCCCCTCGACAAACAACGCCGGGTGGCGCAGGAAACCCTCGACATCTACGCTCCGCTGGCTCATCGCCTCGGCATGGAGGAGATGAAGCAGCAACTCGAGGATCTCGCCTTTGCGAGTCTGCATCCCAAACGGTATGCGGAGCTTGACCAGCTCGTCTCCCAGCGGGCTCCTGAACGCGACCTGTATGTCGCTCGGGCGGTGGCCGAGGTCCAAGGCCGCCTCGCCGAGCTCGGGATCGAAGCCGATGTCACCGGACGCGGAAAGCATCTGTGGAGCATCTACGACAAGATGATCCAAAAGGGCCGAGAATTCGACGAGATCTTCGACCTGATCGCCTTGCGGGTGATCGTTGGATCGGTCAAGGACTGCTACGCGGCGTTGGGTTCGATTCACGGCCGCTGGACGCCGGTGCTCGGGCGGTTCAAGGACTACATCGCGATGCCCAAGTTCAACCTGTACCAGTCGCTGCACACCACGGTGATCGGGCCCCAGGGCAAACCCATCGAAGTGCAGATCCGCACCCGCGAAATGCATCAGCGCGCCGAATGGGGAGTGGCAGCGCACTGGGCGTACAAGGACGCGACCGGCGCGCCCGATATGGACTGGTTGCATCGGATCATCGACTGGCAGGCCGAGGTCGCCGATCCCGCCCAGTTCATGGAGAGCCTGCGGATCGACCTCGAACAAGATGAGGTGTTCGTGTTCACCCCCAAGGGCAAGGTGATCACACTTCCGGTGTCGTCGACGCCGATCGATTTCGCGTACGCCGTGCATACCGAGGTCGGTCACGCCTGTATCGGAGCTCGCGTCAACGGCCGACTCGTCGCGCTGGATCAAGAACTGCGATCCGGTGACACCTGTGAGATCTTCACCTCCAAAGTCGAAGGCGCCGGTCCCTCTCAGGACTGGTTGAAGTTCGCCGCGTCGAACCGGGCCCGGTCCCGTATTCGCCAGTGGTTCAGCCGGGAACGACGCGAGGACATGATCGACGCCGGGCGAGAGGACCTCACCAAGGCGCTACGCCGCGAGCAGGTGCCGGTCTCGGCGACCTTTGAAAGCGACGAACTCGGCAGTATTGCCGAGGCGATGGGCTTCACCGATGTCGACGGTTTGCTCGCGGCGATCGGAGAACATCAGATCACCTCTGCGGCGGTGGTCGGACGGATTCTGCGCAGCGGTGAGGATGCGGACGAGGATCTGCCCTCGGCACTGCGCCCGCGTCGATCCCGAAGCGACGACGGTTCGGTCGGAGTGCATGTCGACGGCCTCGACGACGTGCTCGTGCGGTTGTCCAAATGCTGCACACCTGTACCGGGCGACGAGATCATCGGTTTCGTCACCCGGGGACGGGGCGTCAGCGTGCACCGATCGGACTGCGCCAATGCCGCCGGCCTGGCCTCCGATGCTGCGGCGCGCATGATCGAAGTCGAATGGAACCAGACCGGTGGGGGGACCTATCGAGCCGGGGTCGAGGTCGTGGCACTCGACCGGTCACGCCTGCTGCGCGATGTCGCCAACGCGTTGGCCGATCATCATGTGAACATCGTCTCGTGCACCACGCATACGGGCAGTGATCGCGTCGCCAAGATGCGCTTCGAGTTCGAATTAGGTGATACCCGATCGCTGGACGCCGTGGTGCGCACGATCAAGGGAATCGGCGGGGTGTACGACGCGTATCGATTGGTGCCGGGGCACAGCTGACCTGGGAGGTGGCGAGCAAGATCCCGCCAGTTGCTCACCTGTTCGACGGCTGGGGTTCGATCGAAATCGCAAGCCAAGGGGGATCACCCTCTAGCCTTGCCCTTCGTGTTCGCCTTCCAGACCAGTCCCGGCATGCGCGATGTGCTGGCTCCGGAATCGGCACGATGGCGACGCTTCACCGAAACCTTCGCCCAGGTCGTCGAACCTGCCGGTTACGGCCAGGTGATCCCGCCGCTCCTCGAAGATCTCGGCGTCTTTCAACGGATTGGTGACGCCACCGACGTCGTCACGAAAGAGATGTACGACTTCGTGGACAAGGGCGGACGACATGTCTCGTTACGTCCCGAACAGACCGCGAGCGTATGTCGAGCGTTCGTTCAGCACCGGCCCGCCACACCCTGGAAGGTCTGGTACTCAGGACCGAACTTCCGGTACGAAAAGCCGCAGCGGGGTCGATATCGCCAGTTCGATCAGGTCGGCATCGAAGTTCTCGGAGTCGATGATCCGCACCTCGATGTCGAAGTGATTGCGCTGGGCTGGCAGTTCTTCGCTGCTCTCGGACTCACCCAGGTGCGGCTGCTTGTGAACTCACTCGGTGAACCCGAGGACCGAGCCCGGTATGTCGCTGCCCTCGCTGACTACTTCGGGGCGCATCGGGCCGAACTGTCACCGGAATCTCAGGCGACGCTCGAGCGCAACCCGTTGCGGGTTCTCGATTCCAAACGACCCCAAGACGCCGATCTCATCGCTACGGCTCCTCGTATCGCCGAGTTCTACAGCACCGCGGCCGCTGAACACTTCGCTGCGGTCACCGCCGGGCTCGCCGCGCTCGGTATCCCGGCTGAACAAGCACCGCTGTTGGTGCGCGGTCTCGACTACTACCGGCGAACCACTTTCGAGTTCGTGGGCGGCACTCTCGATTCCGCTCAGAACGCGCTTGGTGGTGGCGGCCGGTACGACGGTCTCGTCGCCGACCTCGGAGGTCCGCCGACAGCGGGTATCGGTTTCGCGATCGGAGTGGACCGAACCCTGATCGCGTGTGATGACGAAGGGGTGTTCGCAGCCCCGGACCGCAGCATCGAGGTGTTCGTCGTCGATACCGCCGGTGGAACCGCAGCACTCGAATTGACCCATCGCATCCGGACTGCTGGTTGGTCCTGTGACCGGGCGTTCGAAGGCCGCAGTATGAAAAGCCAGATGAAAGCCGCAGATCGCAGCGGCGCAGCGGTCGCTGTGATCGTGGGCAGCGACGAACTCGCAGCCGGGGTCGCCACGGTCCGAAGCCTCCGCAACAGCGACCACCCCCAACAACAGATCCCCCTCGACGCTCTCGTCGACCATTTGAGGACGGTGCTTCCCCGATGACCTCCACCGATCGTTCCCTGCCCGAGACCGGTTCTGGTGGTCCAGTCGGTGACGCCACGCGCTTGCGCACCCATCTGTGTGGCCGTCTCGGTCGAAGCGATATCGGCTCCACGGTGAGTGTGTGTGGCTGGGTGGGTCGCCGTCGTGAACACGGCGACAAGTTGGCCTTCGTGGACCTTCGCGATCACACCGGAATCGTTCAATGTGTCGTCGACAACACCGTCGATGTGCGCAGCGAATATGTGGTGCGGATCACCGGCACGGTGCGCGAACGCCCCGAGGGCACGCTGAATCCACAACTGGCGACTGGTGAGATCGAACTCGGCGACTGCGTCGTCGAGGTGTTGCGGTCCGCTGAGCCGCCGCCGTTCCCCATCGATGCTCGTGCCGATGACGTCGACGAAAGCATCCGGTTGCAGCACCGATATCTCGATCTGCGCCGCGAGCGGATGCAACGCAATCTGCGGTTGCGCGCCACCATCAACTCGGCGATCCGCCGGGCCATGGAGGAACAGGGTTTCGTCGAAGTCGAAACCCCGATGCTCGTGCCCTCCACACCGGAAGGGGCCCGAGAGTTCCTGGTGCCCTCGCGTAAGGAGCCCGGTTCGTTCTACGCGTTGCCGCAGTCGCCGCAGCTGTTCAAACAGTTGTTGATGGTCGCGGGTGTCGACCGCTACTACCAGATCGCACGCTGTCTGCGCGATGAGGACCTGCGCGCGGATCGTCAGTACGAGTTCATGCAGCTCGACGCGGAGATGAGTTTCGTCGATGTCGACGATGTGCTCGGCGCGATCGGTCATGCCGTGTTGGCGGCGGCCGAAGCCGCGACGGGGGAGAGGCCCCCGGCGATCGAACGCATCACCTGGCGCGACGCGATGAACCGCTTCGGATCCGACAAGCCGGATCTTCGCTTCGGCATGGAACTCGTCGAGTTGACCGAGGTGTTCGCTTCGACCGAGTTCAAAGCCTTCGCCGGTGCCGAGTCGATCAAAGGCATCCGGGTGG
>CAYYHU010000056.1:0-8760 GCA_964471865.1 uncultured Ilumatobacteraceae bacterium
CCGATGTTCACATGCGGCTTCGTACGCTCAAACTTCGCCTTGCTCATCGCAGTGTGGTGACTCCATGATCGTGTCCGGATCCGTCCGGACTGGTTGGTGGTGCTGGTGTTGTGGGGCCTGGGGCCCGGTCGTGACTGGTAGCGGCGATCGGGATCGAACCGATGACCTTCCGATTATGAGCCGGATGCTCTGACCAACTGAGCTACGCCGCCGGGGCTTGCCCCGGCCGATCCGGGGATCGACCGTCTGGTCGAGCCCTCTGTGGGAATCGAACCCACGACACCAGCCTTACCATGGCTGTGCTCTGCCGACTGAGCTAAGAGGGCGAACGCGGACCGGGGTCCACGACCGACGTGCCAGCATAGCGGCGAGGTCCCCGATCCCACCAAGCCCCAGGCTCGGTCTCCCCGGCGCTACCGTGGGCCCAGCCATGGACCATGTGACGATCCGCGCTGCCAGTGTCGAAGATGCCGAGGCAATTGCGGCGATCTACAACCACGAGGTCCTCAACTCCACGGCCACCTTCGACCTCGTCGTGCGAGATCTTGAGACCCAGCGGCGTTGGATCACGGATCGATCGGGGGCGTTCAGTGCGGTGGTGGCAGATATCGAGGGTGAAGTCGTGGGTTTCGCCTCGCTGTCGCCCTATAAGGAACGTCCGGCCTATCGCACCACCGTCGAGGATTCGGTCTACATCTCTCGGGCCCATCACGGCCGGGGTTTGGGTCGGCGGCTACTCAGCGAGGTGATCACCCGGGCTGAACACGCAGGGTTCCATGCCGTGATGGCTCGCATCGAAGCGAGCGGGCGGTCCTCACGGGCCCTCCACGAGGCCTGCGGATTCGAACTCGTCGGGATCGAACGCGAGGTGGGACGAAAATTCAACCGCTGGCTCGATGTAGCGGTATACCAACGGATGATCTCGCGATCGACCCCCACACCGTCTCCACCCCGCTGACCCCACTGAGCGTGCTCGAGTCCCGACCCTGGCAGCTCGAGCTCCGAGGCTGAAGATCACGGATGTGCGCGTCGATGGTCCCGCAACGACGAGCGCCCCGCAGCGACCGTGAGACGAACACGGTCGCTTCGGGGCGACATGGTGGGCCGGGAAGGATTCGAACCTCCGTAGGCGTATGCCGGCAGATTTACAGTCTGCTCCCTTTGGCCGCTCGGGCACCGACCCAGGACGCAGCACTGTAGCGGACCGGCTCCGGGGTTCCCACTGCGCTCGCGTTAGCGTGGTCGCCATGCCCAGTTTCGACGTCGTGTCCGAGGTCGACCGCCAGGAGGTCCGTAACGCCGTGGACCAAGCCCAGCGCGAGATCTCCACCCGCTTCGACTTCAAGGGGACGAACTCCTCGATCGAACAACAGGATCTCGTGATCACCCTGAAGACCTCCTCAGAGGATCGCCTCGCCGCGCTCAAAGTGGTCCTCGAGGAGCGGTTGGTGAAACGGGGTGTCTCCTTGCGGGGCCTCGACTGGGGCAAGATCGAAGCGGCCTCAGGCGACACGGTTCGACAGGTCGTCACGATTCAGGTGGGGATCTCGAGCGACAAAGCCCGTGAGATCAACAAACTGATCAAGGACAAGGGCCCCAAAGGCACATCGAGCCAAACCCAGGGCGATCAGGTCCGAGTGACGTCGAAAAAGCGCGATGACCTCCAAGGTGTCATCGCAATGCTCAAGGACGCCGATCTCGGCGTGCCGTTGCAGTTCAACAACTTCCGGGACTGAACTGCTCTCAATCCTCTCCGGGAGCCTCAGCGGCGCGCTGTTGCAGCTCTGCGACCACCGAGGCGTCCGCCAGAGTCGTCGTGTCGCCGAGGTTTCGTCCCTCAGCGACATCGCGCAGGAGCCGGCGCATGATCTTGCCGGAACGAGTCTTGGGTAACTCCGGGGTGAAATAGATCGTCTTGGGTTTTGCGATCGAGCCGATCTCCGCTGCCACATGATTACGAAGCGTGGAGCTTGCGGCATCGTGTCCGGCGCGCAACGTCACGAAGGCGATGACGGCCTGACCAGTCGTGGAGTCGTTCGCCCCGACGACGGCCGCCTCAGCGACGCTGGGATGCGAGACCAGTGCCGATTCCACCTCGGTTGTGGAGATTCGATGACCTGACACATTCATGACGTCATCGACTCGACCCAACAACCACAGGTAGCCGTCGTCGTCGAGTTTGGCGCCGTCACCGGCGAAATACCGACCAGGAAAACGAGACCAGTACGTTTCGCGGAACCGCTCGGGATCACCCCAGATCCCGCGCAGCATCCCCGGCCACGGACGAGTCAGGGTCAAATAGCCGCCACCTCGGCTCACCGGAACTCCGGCATCGTCGACGACCTCGGACGCCATACCTGGCAGTGGAAACGTCGCCGAGCCCGGCTTGAGAGTCGTCTCGGCGGGAAGCGGTGAGATCATGATCCCCCCGGTTTCGGTCTGCCACCACGTGTCCACGATCGGACACCGGCCACCACCGATGGTGTCCCGGTACCACATCCACGCCTCGGGATTGATGGGCTCCCCCACGGACCCAAGGAGTCGCAGACTCGACAGATCGTGCCGGGCAGGTTCTTGAGCCCCCCATTTCATGAAGGTTCGAATCGCGGTGGGTGCGGTGTAGAACAGCGTCACCCGGTACCTCTCGACGATGTCCCAGAACCGGTCGTTACCGGGGAAGTTGGGCACACCCTCGTACATGACTTGGGTGGCGGCATTCGCCATGGGCCCATACACGATGTAGGTGTGTCCGGTGATCCACCCGACGTCGGCGGTGCACCAGTACACGTCGGATTCGGCCCGGAGATCGAAGACGTGGCGATGCGTGTAGGCCGCCTGGACGAGATAGCCGCCACTGGTGTGCATGATGCCTTTCGGCTTGCCCGTGGTTCCGGAGGTATAGAGCAGGAACAACAGCTGCTCAGCGTCCATCGGCTCGGCGGGGCACACCGGATCCGCAGTAGCCATCACCTCGTGATACCAATGGTCACGTCCCGGAGCCATCGTGACGGGGTTACCGCCGCGGCGGACCACGACGACATCGGTGATCGTGGGAGTTTGGGCGACGGCCTCATCGGCTTGAGGCTTGAGGGGGAATACCTCGCCTCGACGCCACCCTCCGTCGGCTGTGACGAGCACCTTCGCCTCGGCATCGTTGATGCGGTCGGCCAACGACTGCGCCGAAAAGCCTCCGAAGACGACGCTGTGGGCGGCTCCGATTCGGGCGCAGGCCAACATGGCCACCGCGGCCTCGGGGATCATCGGTAGGTAGATGTTGACGCGGTCCCCGCGCTCGACTCCCAGAGACCGTAGGACGTTGGCGAACTTCTGGACCTCGGCGAGGAGATCGGCATACGTGATGGTGCGGGTGTCGCCGGGCTCCCCTTCCCAATGAAGAGCGACCCGGTCACCCAGCCCCGCCTCGACATGACGATCGAGGCAGTTGTACGAGACGTTCAGGCGTCCCCCGACGAACCATTGCGCGTCGGGAAGGTTCCAGTCACAGACCGTCGTCCAGGTCTGGTCCCAATGGATCAACTCCCGGGCCTGTTCCGCCCAGAATCCCTCGGGATCGGCATCGGCTCGCCGACGCATCGCCTCGATCTCTTCAGCGCGTTCGGACCAGCCTGGGGGCGGAGGAAATCGACGGTTCTCCGCCAAGAGCGCATCGATGGTCGTGGGATCCTGCGTCATCATCTTCCCCTTTCGCAGCGACAGGTCATCGCCGCCCCCGACACCTCGACACTAGAACACCTGCACAGAGTCCGGTCCGAATCGAGGACTCCTCAGGCAGGACGGATGCGATCTGATCTCGCCGACCATTCGAGGACGCCAAAGGCTCCGAGGCCTTCGGGGTCGAGAAGGGCTTGGGATTCAGCGATCCGGCTCCGCATGCGCACCGCCTCGAGCCCCGGCGATGCCGCCTGCTCCGTCCAGATACGACGACCTTCCTCCACCAGATCGTCGATGCCCCAACGCCCCAACCACTGGGCCTGAGTCCTGACTGCGTCGGGTTCTCCTACCCTGTGGATCAACTGGTCGATCGCGACCTCGGCGGTGATGTCCTGGGTGCCAGGCTCGGCGAGATAGTGGGCACCACGTTCATGGTGCCGGTAGGTCCGCAACCAACTTCGCCATGGTCGCTCAGCGAGTCCGGGAGTGGTGGGAGTCGTGTAATCGAGCACCACGAGGCGACCCTGGTGGAGACGGCCTCGGAAGTCGTCGACAAGTTCCGCCGCGCGCGATTGGAGTGGAACCCGAGCGCCAAGAGCCGCCGATGTGGGCAGGATGCCGTCGAGATCGGAGGTGTCGAGAGGACCGAGGATTTCGAGGAATCGTCCGCGCTCGTGAATGACACGGGCTTCGCGCCAGATCCCGTCGTGAACCGCGAGTCGGAACGGGATGTTGTCGAGCAACTCGTTGGCGATCACCACTCCCGTGATCGATTCCTCGTCGAAGCTCGCAAGACTCTCGATGCCGCCGGGATGTTGGGCTCGCTGTTGGGGCGAGATCTCCACAGCCACGTATCGGCCCGCGTGCAGACATCGGGGGGAACCGGCAAGAACGGTGCGGGCCAGAGTCCCCGGTCCAGCACCGAGGTCGACCACGACGAAGTTGTCAGGACGACCGAGCCGATCCCACTCGTCGTCGAGCAGACGAGCAACGACCGCACCAAAGAGGGGTCCCACCTCGGGTGATGTGAGGAAATCTCCCCGTCGTCCGGCCCGTCCGGTGGTCGTGTAGAAGCCCGACTCCCCGTAGAGAGCGACCTCCATGAACTCGTCGAACCCGAGACTGCCTCCGGCAGCGTCGATGCGGTCGCGGAGTTCCTCAGCGACCGAGCGCACCGTAGAGGTGCTCCAGACCCCCGAACCGGGTGACGATGTCGGGCAGGACGCCAAAGGCCACCGTGGCGAGCGCCGTCAGCGAAAGCGCTGCCACGAGCGGAGCGGGGGTGCGAACACCAGCGGATCCGTCGATTTCGGCGGGGACGGGCTTCATCCAGATCTCGCGCAACAGGTTGCCGTAGTAGCCAAAGGCGATCACGGTGTTGACGGCTCCAATGACGGCCAAGGCGTAGGCCCATCCGGTTCCGGCGTCGAGAACTGCCTTGAATGCAGTGAACTTTCCGATCCATCCCCCCAAGGGCGGGATACCGGCGAGAGAGGCCAAGAAGATCGTCATCAGCACCCCGAGGCCGGGCGCATAGCTGAAGAGGCCGCCGAAGCTCGAGATGTCACCGGAACGGGTGTGGCGGGCCACGGCCAACACGATTGCGAAGGCTCCGAGGTTCATCGCGGCGTACACCGCCAGGAAGGTCACGACCGCCACAAGCGCCGAATCAGCGACCTGGGCCGATCCCGCGAACGCGAGCGCCATCAACACGAAGCCGCCTTGGCTCACCGATGAGTAGGCCAGCATGCGCACCACGTTGGTCTGGCGCAGCGCCACCACGTTGCCCACGGTCATCGTCAAGGCCGACAGCACCCACAACAGGGGCTCCCAAACATCGGATTCACCGGGGAAGGCGACGAGCAACATCACCACGAGCCCGACGAAACCGGCGGCCTTCGAGGCCACCGACAAAAAGGCGGTCACCGGGGTCGGAGCTCCCTGATAGGTGTCAGGAGCCCAGGTGTGGAAGGGCACGGCGGAGACTTTGAACGCAAAGCCCACCACGACGAACACGACCGCAAGAGCGGTCATCGCGGCGAAGCCATCGCCCACGACCGCGTCGGCGACGTCGGTCAACAAGGTGGATCCCGCCACCCCGTACAACAGCGACATGCCATAGAGCATCAAGGCTGACGCGAACACGCCGAGCAGGAAGTACTTGACGCCGGCCTCGTTGCTGCGGGCATCGCGCTTGCGCCAGGCCGCGAGCAGATAGGCGGGAATCGACAACAACTCGAGGGCCACGAAGACGCTGATGAGATCTCGACTCGAGGCCATCATGACCATGCCGAGCACACTTGAGAGCATCAACAGGTAGTACTCACCCTGGTAGTAGTCGCCCTCTTCCACATAGGTCGTGGACAACAACACCACGACGTATCCCGCCGCCAGGAACAAGAACTTGAGAGTGAGCGAGAACTCGTCCACGACGTAGCGACCGTCAAAGAGCGAACGCACCGATACGTCATCCACGGCCAGGGTCACCACCGGCAACATGGCTGCCAGCAGGATTCCCGACGCCATCGCCGAGGTGACCCACTTGCGCGTCTCGGAGAGGTTCACCTCCACGAGCAACAACAAGAAGATGCCGACGCTGAGGACGATCTCGGGCGCGAGCGCGTGGTAGTCGATCTCAGGAGATGACCACGGCGCCGCTTGGGCGAGCAGGCCCAGCACCGATCAACCTCCGACCCTGAAGGCCGACAGCGTTGCGGTCACGGCCGGATCGAACACCTTGAACATCAGGTTGGGCGCCACACCGAACACCACGATCGCAATGAGCAGCGGGGTCCACGCGATCCACTCGGTCGGCTTCACATCCACCAGTTCGTCGTGATCGTGATTCGCCGCTGCGCTCAGATGATGGGCGCCGTGGTTGTCGAATTCGGGATTCGGTTCACCAAAGGCCGTGCGCTGGTAGAGCCACAGCAAGTAGGCCGCCGCCAACACCGTTCCCAAAGCGGCGATGACCATCAGCACTCGGTACAGCTCTTCGGACAGACCCGGAGCCGGGTTGTAGGCCGACAGAATGGCTGGGAACTCACCCCAGAACCCGGCAAGGCCCGGAAGACCAAGGCTCGCCATGGCGCAAAAACCCATGATCCATCCGAGTCGGGGCATCTGCTTCAACAAACCGCTGAGTCGAGCGATCTCGAGGGTGTGGTAGCGATCCTTCACCGATCCGGCGAGGAAGAACAACATGCCGGTGATGAGACCGTGGGCCACCATGCCGAACATCGCAGCGTTGACACCGAACTCGGTCAGGGTGGAGATACCCAACATGACGAAGCCCATGTGCGCAACCGAGGAGAACGCGATGAGGCGTTTCATATCCGTTTGAGCCAGACAGCCCAAGGCGCCGTAGATGATGCCGATGACGGCCAGAACACCGATCACCGGAGCCCATTCACGCGCTGCGTCGGGCAGGATCGGAATTGCGATTCGCACGAACCCGTAGGTTCCCAACTTCAACAAGATGGCGGCCAGGATCACCGAACCCTGAGTCGGGGCCTGCGTGTGAGCGTCGGGCAGCCAGGTGTGGAAGGGGAACATCGGCACCTTGACGGCGAAGCCGACGAACATTCCCGCAAAGATCCAGATCTGAGTGTTCTTCGCGATCGAGGCGCCGTTTTCCACCAAGTACGGGATCGAGAAGGACTCTGCGCCGGTCTTGAAGAACAACGCCAGGAAGGCCACCAGCATCAGTGCTGATCCGAACATCGTGTAGAGGAAGAACTTCAACGAGGCGTATTGACGCTGCTCGCCACCCCAAACGCCGATCATGAAGTACATCGGCAGCAGCACGACTTCGAAGAAGACGAAGAAGAGAATCAGGTCCTGAGCGATGAAGGTTCCGGCCATGCCCGTTTGGAGAACCAACATGAGGCTCATGAAGGCCTTCGGGTTGCCCGGTGCTGGCACGTGATCCCAGGTGTAGATCATCACCAGGAAGGTGATCACCATCGACAACACGTACAGCGGCAAGCTGATCCCGTCGAGTCCGATCGTGTACTCGCTGCGGATCACCGGTATCCACTCGGTGCTGGCGAAGAACTGCAGAGACTCTGCGCGGTCGTAGTCGAACTGAGTCAACGTGTAGATGCCCACGCCCAGTGTGACCGCGGAGGTCAACACGGCGATGAGCTTGTGAAGTTGCTCCTCGGCGGCGGGGATCACCAGCATGATCGCCACCCCGACGAGGGGCAGGAACGTGCCGACGCTCAGCAGCCAGTTCTGATCTCGAATCACATCCATGCTGCTGCTCCTCAGGTGTTCACGAGCACGAGTACGAGAGCGCCGACCGCGGCTGCACCGAACAGCAGCGCTCCGTATTGGTTGACCTTGCCGGATTGGATCGGGGCCAAGGCACCACCGGTGCCTCGAGCCACGGCTCCTGAGCCATCGACGGCACCGTCGACGACTCGTTGATCAATATTGCGATAGACCCACTGCCCCGTGGACCGACCACTACGGCCGACCCCGTTGACGATGGCATCGAGAATGTGCTGGTTGATCCAGTAGGCCGCCTTCGCAAGCGGATAGGCCACGGCCCGCACGATTCCCTTTTCGTAGATCGTGTCCAAGTAGTACTTGTTGCGCAGGAATCGGTACCCGGCTCCCGCCAGCCGATTCCTCTGCGTCAGCCCCCGTAGAGCAAAAGCTCGGGCCCCATGGATACCCGCCGTGAGGTACCACGAGACCCCGTAGGCCACGAAGACCACCAAGGTAGCGATACCAGCCTTGACCCATGAGAAGGGGGCGTGAGACACCGCCGGGAAGAAGCACACCGTGTCGGTTTCGGGGGTGGCGAAGCCACATCCGTCCTTCGAACTGGCCTGCACCAAACCGGTTCCCAAGGCTTCACCAGGGCCACCACCAGCGATTGCGGCCGCATCCTCAAGTTCGACCACCGCCGCTGAAGGCTCGACCCACTTCTTGAGACGTTCCCAACTCTCTCCCAAGGGCGGAGCATTCAAGAAACCTGCAGTGATCGACAGCGCCGCCAACAGGATCAACGGGATGGTGATCAACTTGCCTGACTCATGGGGGCCGTGGTGGGCGTCATGGCTGTCATGGGCGTCATGG
>CAYYHU010000057.1:0-8596 GCA_964471865.1 uncultured Ilumatobacteraceae bacterium
GCTCGTTGTCCAGAATTCCGAGGGCGGCACCGGTTTCCCAATGAGGAACCTCCTGATGAGGCGCCCACTGTCCCGGATCCTGCAGCGGCCCTTTCACGACGGGGTTGTCGGAGTCGTCACGACCGTCGGGGGCCTCGGGATGGGGCAGGTTCGGCAGACGTAGCAGTACCTCTCGCAGCGTTGCCTCGATCTCAGCCGTACGGGCATCGAGATCGCGTTCGGATTCGCGCAGGTTCCGGCTCTGCTCCATCACCGCTTCGGCACCGGCGGCGTCCCCGGCTTTGCGCAAGGATCCGACCTGAGAGGAGAGCTCCTTGATCTGGTGACGCAGTTCGTCACGCTCACGGGCGATCGCTCGCAGGGCCTCATCGGCGCTGACCGCTTCAGACAATGGACCTTCGAGATCGGGACTTCGCCGCAGTAAAGCCGAGCGGACGATGTCGAAATCGGTTCGGAGCAAGCGGACGTCGATCACCGTCGAGCGAGGCTACTGCCCCCGTTCGCTGGCCACGACGCCAGTAGCCTGCCGATGCCATGGGTCTGCAATCGCTCGAGGACCGTCTGGAGCGTATGGTCGAGGGTGTGTTCCGCCGCGCGTCGCGATCCCGAGTGCGTCCTATCGACATCGGCCGTCATCTGGTTCGCGCGATCGAGGATCACCGCGAGAGTCGCGAAGACGGGACCGTCGTGGTGCCCCATTCCTATGTCGTCATGGTGCATCCCGACGACGATCGCGAACTCGCCCCCATGCGCGACGCCCTCGTGAGTGAACTCGCACAAGCGGTTCGCGAGTACGTCCGGCTCGAGGATCTCGTTCTGGTGGGACCGGTGTCGGTCGTGGTCCAGATCGGTGACGATCTTCGCCCCGGGCGCGTTGCCATTGAGGCGTCGGCACCATCACTCTCGGGTGCGCCATCACCATCCGGTGCGCCATCGCCATCGGCTCCGCCATCATCGGTGGCGACATCATCATCGTCGGGGGTCCCGAGCCCTGAGAGCACCGCCGCGGCAACATTGGTTCTCGCGACCGGAGAACGGATCCAGTTGGCTTCCGAGCCGGTCACGATCGGACGTCTCGCCAGTTGTGACATCACCATCGCCGATCCCAACGCCAGTCGCCGTCACGCGGAGATCCGCTCTCTTGGGCGGGGGTTTGTCGTGGTCGATCTCGGGAGCACGAACGGCACCCTCGTCAACGGCCTCGTCATCGATGGTGATCGGCCGCTTCACGACGGTGATGTGATCAGTGTCGGGTCCACGGACCTGCGCTTCGAGGATCGGTGACGTGAACGACGACGTCTTGTCGCTTCTGCGACTGATTCTCCTCGTCGCCCTCTATGCGTTCTTCGCGGCGGTGATGGGGGTCGTATGGCTTCAGGTGCGCAGCGACCGCCCGACCGCCAGAGCTCTCGACGGGGACCGTCTTCGATCCGAACCTCGAGCACCCCTTCCCGCTGATGCATCCCGTCGAGAGACTCCCCCGAGCGCGCCAACGCTGGTGGTGTGTGCACCACGCCATCTCGAGGGGCTGACCCTCGATCTCGACACCCCCGTCACGATCGGGCGTTCCTCACAGTGTCGCCTGCGTCTCGACGATGATCCCTATGTGTCCCACACCCATCTTCGTATCGCCCGATACGGGGACCGCTGTCTCGCCGAAGATCTCGACAGCACCAATGGAACCTTCGTGAACGGACACCGAATCACCGAGCCGACGCCCCTGCGATCCGGGGATCGGGTGGCGCTCGGTGACGCGATTCTGGAGCTGCGATGACCAGGCCCGGGGTGCGCTTTGGTGCTGCGACGCATCCGGGACGGGTGCGGGACTCCAATGAAGACACCTTCCTCGCCGAGGCCGGGCTCTTCATCGTCGCCGACGGTATGGGCGGCCACCAGGCGGGGGAAGTCGCAAGTGAACTCGCGGTCACCACGCTGAAGGAGGGCCGCCTCGAGATGGCTGACACCGAAGGAGTTGCTTCGGTGGTGCGTCGGGCGAACGACGCGATCATCGATCGCGCCCGCACCGATCCGGCGACGCGGGGTATGGGGACCACGATCACCGGCCTCGTCATGGTGGATGGAGAGTCGATCACTGCTTTGGCCGTCAACGTCGGCGACTCGAGGACCTACCGTTGGCGAGAGGGATCCCTCGAACAGATCACCGTGGATCACTCCTATGTCCAAGATCTCGTGGCGAGCGGGATGATCACCCCGAGTGAGGCCCGAACCCATCCCCGGCGCAACATCGTCACCCGGGCCCTCGGAGTGGAACCCGAGGTGCGCCCCGATGTCTCACCGGTGGAGCTCCGTCTCGGCGATCGCTTCGTGATCTGTAGTGACGGCCTCGTGGACGAACTCACCGACGACGAGATCACCACGATCCTCCTCGATGCCGGCGACACCGATCCCGACGAGGTGGCCCACCGCCTCGTGACCGCCGCTGTCGATCACGGGGGGCGCGACAACGTCACCATCGTGATTCTCGACATCGTCGAACCCTCGATCGACGACGAATCCTCACCGCATGACGCTGCGGCGCTCCCTGACGACGACACCGAGGACGCCACGGGTGCGATCGGATCGTCCCCAGGCGATGAGATCGACCCGAGCCTCGACGACGCCGACTCCGACGAGGACCTGGTGGTCGATGCCGACGATGAGACATCGACAGAGACGACAACAGCGGTCGCGACCAGCGATGAGGGTCACAGCCCGATCTCGACGACACGACGCCGGATACGGCGCGGGCTCATCGCCGTGGCAGTCACCGCGATCCTGGTGGGTATCGCCATGGGTTCGATGGCCTGGTACGCCCGCAGCGGCTACTTCGTCGACGTCGACGACAACGAGGTCGTGGTCTTCCAAGGCCGCGATACGGCGATCTGGTGGTTCGAACCGACCCGTGAACGCACCACGGGAGTCCGCGTCGACGATATGAACCTCGCCGATCTCGAACGGATCGCACAGCGACCTCGTTTCGACAGCATCGACGACGCTGTGGCGTTCGTCGCCGGACTTCCCTCGGTGACTGACCGCTGACATGGCTGGCGTCGGCCTGCGGACCGATCCTCGTACCCGACGACGCATCGAACTCGTTCTGGTGCTCGCCGTGGCGGCGATCACCGCTCTCGCCTATCTGGCTGCATCCGCAGGCGCGACCAGCGACACGGCGATCACGTCCATTCCGGCTCGAATCGGACCGTTACTGGGCATCATCGTCGGGCTCTCACTGATCGCCCATGTGGCGACCCGACGATTCGCTCCGAATGCCGATCCCGTTCTGGTACCTCTCGTGGCGCTGCTGAACGGACTCGGTTACGTGGTCATCACCCGACTCTCGGACCGACTCGCCGGACTCCAAGCCACATGGACATTGGTGGGGGTCGCAGCATTCGTGGCGACTCTGATCCTGGTTCCGCGCATCGACCGGCTGGCCCGCTACCGCTACACGCTGGTGATCGCGGCGCTGGTCGCGCTCCTGGTTCCTCTCGTCCCGGGTCTCGGTTTCGCCAGTGGTGGGGCGCGTCTCTGGATCGCCATCGGACCGATCAACGTCCAGCCCGGCGAGTTCGCCAAAGTCGCACTGACGATTTTCTTCGCGTCCTATCTCGCCGAACGTCGGCATCTGCTCACCCCGCGCGATCGCCACGCAGACTCCGGGGTCCGACTCCACGCTGTCGACTTGTTGCCCCTGTTGGCCGCGTGGGCCGCCTCGGTGCTGATCATGGTGGTGCAACGAGATCTCGGTTCCTCGCTGATGTTCTTCACCCTGGTCGTGGTGATGTTGTGGGTCGCAACGGAGCGCACGAGTTTCCTCCTCGGTGGCCTGGCCCTCTTCGCGGCCGGCGCCTACGGGGCGGCACGGGTGTTCAGCCATGTCGGTGATCGGATCGCCATCTGGCTCGATCCGTGGTCCGAGTACAGCGGGAAGGGTTACCAGTTGGCTCAGGCCGCGTTCGCCTTGGCCGAGGGGGGCCTGACCGGAACCGGGCTCGGGCAGGGCGAACCCCAAAAGATCCCTCTCGCCGAGAACGATTTCATCTTCGCCGCGATCGGTGAGGAGTTGGGGCTGCTGGGAGCCACAGCCGTTCTCGTGACCTATCTGCTGCTCGTAGGGGCCGGACTACGAGCGGCCTTGCGTACCGATCGGGTGGCCGACGCGCTCGTGGCCGTGGGTCTCTCCACGGTGCTCGCCGTGCAGACCCTGCTGATCGTGGGTGGGGTCATCCGGGTTCTTCCTCTCACCGGAGTCACGTTGCCCTTCGTCAGCTACGGGGGGTCATCTCTGGTTGCCAACTATGTGATCCTCGGGTTGCTCGTGCGGATCTCGGATCGATCCGCCCGCTCGATGCCGTCGCTGGCTCCTCGGCAGGCTGACGGAGCGTCATGAGACGACGTATCCGCCGGTTGGCGCTCGCGTTCCTCGTGGCCTACGGGGTGTTGTTCGTGCAACTGAACCTGCTCCAAGCCGGCCCTCGACGCGATGTCTTGGTCTCGGATGAACGCAACGATCGGGGACGCATACGGGATTTCGACCGGGCCCGGGGTGACATCGTGACCGCGGACGGCGTGGTCGTGGCCCGCAGCGTGGCCACCGTCGAGGGACGTTTCGATCATCGTCGTGACTACCCCCTCGGGGAGTTGTTCGCTCATGTCACCGGCTACTCGTCCTTCGCTTACGGATCCACCGGGCTGGAACGGGAGCAGTACGAGGTCCTCGTGGGACGGACGCCTCTCCAAGAGGCTCGGGCCCTCACCGATGGTGTCGATTCCGAACCGGCACCTGGCGATGTCGCGATCACACTGCACTCGAGTATCCAGCAGGTCGCGGCGCAAGCCCTGGGGGATCGCGAGGGTTCAGTGGTTGCGATCGACGTCGCAACGGGAGCGATTCTCGCGTTGTGGAGTTGGCCGAGTTTCGATCCCAACGAGGTCGTCGTCGACGATCCGGCTGCAGCGCGACGCTTTCTCGAAACCCTCGATGCCGACCCCGCCAAACCTCTACTGGCCAACAGTTACCAAGAGCGATACATGCCGGGATCGGCGTTCAAGGTGATCACCACGGCCATCGGACTCGACGAGAATGCGATCTCGCTGGGATCCTCATGGCCCGATACCGATTCCTGGGTTCCCCCTCAAGCGACCCGACCGATCGGCAACTATCGGGGCTCGGTCTGTGGTGGCGATCTCACCGAAGTGTTCAGACGCAGCTGCAACGTGCCCTTCGCCCAGTTGGCGGTCGAACTGAGTGCCGAGACGATGCTCGCGGGCACCGCAGCATGGGGGTTCGAAGACCGGGTTCCCATCGACCTGCCCCGGCCGGCCGCGAGCACCTTCGCACCCGAGATCGACTACGACCAGAACCTGCCGCTGCTCGCCCTCAACGGATTCGGCCAAGGCGAGGTGCAGATGACCCCGTTGCACATGGCCATGGTCGCAGCCACCGTGGCGAATGGTGGAGCGATGATGACGCCGTATGTGGTGGAAGCCACCCTCGACCATCGCGGTCGGGTCCTCGAGCGCACCGAACCCTCGGTGTGGAAACGTCCGATCCGCCCCGGGACCGCGGCGGTACTCACCGAGTTGATGATCCGAGTGGCGCGAGACGGAACCGCTCGGTGTTGTCTGACTCTCACCGGCGGTGTCCAAGCGGCCGCGAAGACCGGGACGGCACAGTTGAATCCTGAAGGCGAGCCTGAACGCTCACATGCCTGGATCACCACATTCGCCCCGGCCCAGGCCCCTCGGGTCGCGGTCGCGGTAGTGCTCAAAGGGACCACCGCGGAGATTTCCGCGGGCACCGGAGGCACCTTGGCGGGGCCGGTCGCGGCCCAAGTCCTCGATGCCGCACTCGAGGCGACAGCCGGGTGACGGGTCAGACCAGGTCCGGGATCGGTAACCTGCGCCCGTCATGAGCAGCAGCGGGAACCGCAGCGTCGTCAACGACCGGTACGAGATCGAACGCCGCATCGGCCGCGGCGGTATGGCCGATGTCTTCTTGGCCCGCGACCTTCTGCTCGATCGCCCCGTGGCGATCAAGGTGCTGTTTCCCGAGTTCGCGACCGATCCCGCCTTCGTGGAGCGATTCCGACGCGAAGCTCAGGCAGCGGCCAACCTCACCCACCCCAACATCGTCGCCGTCTACGACTGGGGCCGAGCCGGCACCACGTACTTCATGGCCATGGAATACGTTCCCGGCCGCACCCTGGCCGACGTACTCAAGTCCAACGGCCGTCTCACCGCCCATCAAGCGAGCACCGTGGCGTTGGAGGTGGCGGCGGCACTTGCTTTCGCACATCACAGCGGCGTCGTGCACCGCGACATCAAGCCCGCCAACATCCTGATCGGCGACAACGGCCAGATGAAGGTCGCCGACTTCGGAATCGCCCGGGCTCTGGGCTCGAGCGTCGAGGCCAACCTCACCCAGGCCGGCGCGGTGATGGGCACCGCCACCTATTTCTCGCCCGAACAAGCCCAAGGTGGCCAACCCGACCCTCGTAGCGATCTGTATTCCCTGGGCGTGGTCCTCTACGAGATGGTCGCGGGACGTCCGCCCTTCAGTGGTGACACTCCCGTGTCGATCGCGTACAAGCAGGTTCACGACACGCCGCCGCCCTTGCGGGGACTCGTGGCCGATCTCCCGCGGCCCTTCGAAGCGATCGTGGCGCGTCTGCTCGCCAAGTCCCCGGATTCGCGCTACCCCACGGCCGAGTCGGTCCGCGACGATCTTCGACGTTTCCGCGAAGGCAAACCGGTCGAAGCTCTCGAAATCGCCAAGGGGGCACGCGCCGAGGCCCCCACGGAGGCCTTGGCAGCCACCATGGCGGTACCCACCGATCCCGAGAACGTTCCGACTCGCGCGATGCCCCGCCAGATGTCGGTGGATCAACCGCCGGTGGAGGACGTCCTGCCGCGCCGCGCGGGATGGTTCCTTCTCGCCTCGGTGATCGTGGCGGTGGCGCTCGTGCTCGGCGGTATCGGGCTGTATCGGGCACTCACCGACGAACAAGTGGCGGCATCGTTGACGGTTCCCGATGTCACCGGGTCATCCCTGCGCGAGGCCACCACCACCCTGATCGATGCCGGATTGAATCCGGTTCCTCGCCCGACGCCTCGTGATGGTGTGGGCGACGACGTCGTCTACGCCCAACAGCCGGCGCCTGAGACCCCGGTGGAACGCGGTACCGAGATCGTCGTCACCTACAACCCGGCTCCAGTCCCTGTGACGGTGCCCACGGTGATCGGAGTAGATCTCGACACCGCAAACGAAGCGTTGACCGCCCGCGGCCTACGGGCCGTGGTCGTCGACCTGGCCGAAAGTGCCGAAGTCCCCGAAGGTCTGATCCTCAGCCAGGTCCCAGCCGCTGGGGTCGAGGTCCGACCCGGGGAAACGATCGAGGTCGTGTTGTCCTCAGGGGCCAATCAGGTCGTCATCCCCAATGTGCGAGGTCAGATGGCTCAGGACGCCTCGGCACTGCTCACAGGAGATCCCTATGGCTTCACCGTCACCCCGGTGGAGGAACCCTCCGAAACCGTGGCCGCAGGTGCGGTGATCGGTACCGAACCAGCGATCGGTAACACGGTGCCCCGTGGAGAATCGATCGTTCTCGTGGTGTCCAGTGGCACCGATCGCATCGCCATGCCCTCGTTGGTCGGCGCTGACGAACTCGACGTGGACGAGATCCTCGGCGATCTGGGTCTGTTCGCCGACATCACCTATGTGACCGTTCCCTTCGAGTCACCCGATGCCGGCATCGTGTTGTCCCAGAGCATCGCTCCCACGGTTCTCGTCGATCCGGGAACGGTGGTGCGCCTGCGCGTCGGCGTGGCTGCGGTTCCCACCACCACGACCACGACTCTCGCCCCCGACACCACCCTGGCACCTGAGGTTCCCGACGGCGGCGGCGATGCGACTACGAGCGCGTCGGCAGCAGGCTGAGTCGATCGCAGATTGTCAGCGAGGCGGACAGCCCGGGTCACCCCAGGCTTGAGCCGGTGGCGCATCGCTGCGGGAGAGCTCACCGCTATGCGCACCCGATGTCAGAACCTGGGAGCGGGCACCGGTCCAGATCGATTCGGTGAGCACCGCATCACACGCGATGACGTCCAGGTCGGTCTCGCGCAGGCTGGTACCGAACAGACTCGCCGAGGACACGTCCAGCGAACCCACCGATCCATCGAGAATCGCCTCATCCAAGGTCGCGGCCCACACCTGGGAACGGTCGAACTGGATCCGCTGCATCTCGGCTCGTTCGAAGGACGCCCCCGTACCCGTCACTCCTTGCCAACGGGTTTCGGTCAAGCGCGCATCATCGAGATCGGCACCGGACAGATCGACCCGGTTCAACGCTGCACCCTGGGTTCCGGAGCGCGACATCGAGGCGTCGTAGAGAATCCGTGCATCCTCCGTGGAGAGATCCACATCAGCCCACTGGGACCGGCGCAGATCGGCATCGGTCAGGTTCACCCCCTGCCAGCGACTGCCTGAGAATCTGGCCTCCACGGCGCTGAGACCCCGAGCGTTGACCTGGGTCCAGCTGGAATCGAGAACCAGAGCGCCATCGAGAAGCACCCCGCTGAGATCCATATCGAACAC
>CAYYHU010000058.1:0-8040 GCA_964471865.1 uncultured Ilumatobacteraceae bacterium
TCCGCTGCCGGTCTGTGCCATTCCGACGTCGGAGTGATGACCGAGGAGTCATGGGGTCGGACGCTCGCGTTCACTCCCATCGTTCTCGGCCATGAGGTGAGTGGAATCGTCGTGGAACTCGGGCCCGATGTCGACTCCGTTGCTGTGGGTGATCGAGTGGGTGTCTGTCCGACGGCGACGGGAGGCGCTCCGGGTTTCGCCCGCCACGGCGGCTTCACCCGTTTCCATGTCGCTCCCGCAGCCGATCTGGTCCCGGTGCCTGATGGTCTCAGTTTCGAACTCGCAGCCATGGGCACTGACGCCGGGATGACCGCCTACCACGCCATGGTGGCCGAGGGTCAGGTGAGCAGCGGCATGAAGGTCGGGGTGATCGGGCTCGGAGGCCTCGGCCAGATCGGTGCCCGAGTCGCAGTCGTCACCGGCGCTGAGGTTCATGTCGCTGAACCCAACGAGGCCGCCTGGCCCCTCGCCGAGCACATCGGTGCCACCTCGGTCGTCGCCGATGCCTCGGCGTGGGCCGGCGGAGGCTTCGATCTCATCGTGGACTACGCCGGCTATGGCACCACGACGCGCGCCGCGACCAAAGCGGTACGGCGCGGCGGCCGAGTCGTGTTGATCGGCATGGGAGCGATGCAGTTCACCTTGGACACGATGGATGTGATCCTGAACCGGGTGACCCTGGTTGGATCGGGTGGTGGAACCATCGAGGACATCGCCGCGGTGTACGCGCTCATGGCCCAAGGCGATCTCGATCCGGCCGTGACGGTCATCGGCTTCGAGGACATCCCGACCGCACTCGATGACCTCGCGCACCACCGCATCACCGGACGTCTCGTCGCTCGGATCACTGACGGAGACCGGATCTAGCCCTCAGCTCATGGCGGTGCCGACGGCTCGCTGGCGTTCATCGCCGCGTAGCAGTGCATCGCGTACTGCGTCGTGGTCGGCTTCGGAACGGTTCTGGCTCAGTTTCGCCTTGCCCTCGATCTCGGCGATCTGGATCTCGATGCCGATGATGGCTCGGAGTTGGCCCTCGATGAAGGACGCAGGCGCATCCTCGATCGACCACGGTTCGCTACGGACATTTTCGTGACGGTCGGTGAGGTCGCTGACGAGTTCACGTAACTCGTCAGGGTCGTTTACCCGTCGAAGTCGACCACGGAGATGCACCACCGAATAGTTCCAGGTCGGTACGACCCGACCATGCTCCTGTTTCGAGGGGTACCAGCTCGGTGTGACGTAGGTATCGGGGCCCGAAACCACCACGAGAGCATCGCCCTCGGTGATCACATGGTGCTGGGTCGCGTTCGCGCGTGCGAGGTGGGCTCGTAGCACGAGTCCCCGGGGGACGTCCTGAATCAGGAACGGCACCAGCGTGGACTCGATGCGACCATGGTGAAGCGTGACGAGATGTCCGACACCGATATCGCGGGCCAAGGCCACTGCATCGTGGTCACTCATGGCGAACGATGACGATGTGTACACGATCCGGGACGGTACTCGTCAGAACTATGTGGTCGGCGTTCAGGCCCCGGTACCGGACTGGTTCGATGTGTCGAGGGGATGCGATCGCCGTGGGCACCTGGAGATGGGGCCATGGGACTCTGGCGTCGAGGTTCGAGGTCCGCAAGACTGAAGTGATGGCATCGAGGTCGCGTTGGAGTTATCGCTCGACCGAGTCGATTCTGTCCATCGGTTCGCATCGATCGGTGCTGTCGGTGGGATCGGTCGGCTCGTTCGGTTCGATCGGTTCGGTCGGGTCCTTCGGCGGGATCTTTGCGATCGGATCGTTTCTCAGCGTCGCCAGTCTGCTGTCGGGCCTGTCCATTCTCGGAGTGATGTCGTGGCGGGCGGTGCGCCGGGTGATGGCGTCGGGCCCGTGTTCCTCGGAGTGAACTGCGCTCCTGTTCTCAGCCGGCGCGTCCCTCGGGGCATCGGGGATCAGCCGAGGGCGTCACGCAGCGCCGTATGGAGACTTCCGCGGTCGGCGACCTCGATGTCGGTGAGGTCCAGCCATCGCGCCAGCTCGACGAGTTCGGCTGCGAGTTCTGAGCCAACCCGTCGATGATCGATCCCGTCCTCGGCGAAGACGCCCGCGACGACGAGACGACCCTGGGAGCGGTCGGCTCGTAGATCGACTCGAGCGACGAGTTGGTCATCGAGGAGGAACGGCATCACGAAGTATCCGAACCGACGTCGGGCGGCGGGCGTGTAGAACTCGAGGCGATAGTGAAAGCCGAACAACCGCTCGACGCGAGGTCGACACCAGATCAGGGGATCGAAGGGGGACAGCAGCGCTCGAGCGGTGACCCGTCGAGGGATCGAAGTGTCAGCGAGCATGTAGGCGTCACGGTCCCAGGTGTCGACCTCGACGGTGACGAGGGTGCCGGAGCGCACCAGAGCCTCCACGGTCGGGTGGATATCGCGAGGGCGTTGACGGTGATAGTCGGCGAGATCGGCCAGGGTGGCGATCCCGTGATGGCGGGCCGCCCGTATCACGAGTTCCCTCCGTACGGTGTCGAGGTGAGGCATCGTTTGCGCGATCGCGGCGGCGTCGATCACCCGTTCCGGAGCGTCATACCGACGAGAAAAGTCTCGAGGATCGCGCGTCGCTGAGATCCGACCATGCCAGAACAACCATTCCAAGGCGGCTTTGGGATCATCCCAATCCCACCAGGTTCCTTTGGGTCCTTGACGTTCGGTGACCTGTCGAGCCGTCACCGGGCCGGCGTGAAGAACCCGGCGTTCGAGATCGGTGATCAACTCGGGACGACGTGTAGCGATCTGACGGACACGCTTCCAGGGATGCTCGAGGGTGGTGCGCCACCGGTGCAGGTGATGATGATGAGCGGGAACAAAGGACGCTTCGTGAACCCAGTATTCGTAGATCTCGCCGTCGGCCACGGCGTCGGTCAACAGATCACGCCGGTGGGGGCCCAGGCGCGCGAACAGCACGAGTTCGTGACTTCGAGCGAGCACGTTCACCGAGTCGATCTGGATGACACCGACATCGTCGATCATCCGACGCAGATGTCGGCGATCCACCCGACCGGAGGGTCGTGGGCGCGCGAGACCCTGGGCGGAGATCGCGAGGCGTCGGGCCTCATCGAGACTCAGGGAGGTCATGTGTTGACTCTCGCCCTCGTCGCGCTCCCACCCCGTCGTCGGCTGCTGCGGGTCGGGGCGCCGGGACAGTACCGTCGGAACTGATGCTGGCACTGCGACGAGCTGTTCCCGCCGACCGGGCCGTTGTCGAGTTCTGGGATTCCCAACCCGATGTGGCGTCCTGGGCGGGGAGCGATGGCCCCTGGGACTGGGAGACCGAACTCGGTCTCGAGGACCCCGCCCAAGAGATGTTCATCATCACCGAGGACGACGAACCCCGAGGCTTTCTCCAACTCCTCGACGCGTTCCGAGATCCCCACGGCTACTGGGGACCGGGTACGTCTCCAGGAACCTGGGCGGTGGATCTGTGGATCGGTGAAGCCGTTCACCGCCAGCGAGGACTCGGGGCCTGGGCGATGCAGCAAGCCCTCGAACAGGCCTTCGAACACCATGGCGCATCCGAGGTGGTGATCGACCCTCTCCTGTCGAACCATGACGCAATCCGCTTCTACCGGCGCTGCGGGTTCGAGATCCGTGGTGAGCGTCGCTTCGGCAACGACGACTGTCTGGTGCTCGGGATCACGACTGCGTCCTGGTCGACGCTGTCGACTCGGACGGTTGCACGCGGTCCCGAAGCCGAATGAGGTGATCGCGAACCCGGGGCCATTCGGGACCGATGATCGAGTACACCACCGTCGTACGGACACCGTCGCCGTGGCCATCGGTATTGAACCGGTCGCGGCGCAACGCCCCTTCGAAGGTGGCACCCACCCGTTCGATATTGGCCCGTGATCGCTGGTTGCGTTCATCGGTACGGAACTCGACGCGTTGGCAACCCCAGGTCTCGAACGCGTGGCGAAGCATCAGCCATTTGGCCTCGGTGTTGATCCCCGTGCGTTGAGCGCGCGGGTTCAACCAGGTGTAGCCGATCTCGACCGCATCGGGTCCTGGACCCGGCGAGGGAGTTCCATCGAGATGGGTCCAGAACTGCATCGCGGTGAACCGGGTCGAGCCCACGACCTCGGACGTGGCGACATCGACGGTCGCGAACGGTAGTGCCGTGCCAGCGTGGTGAGCGGCCAGGGCCGAGTCCACATAACGCGTGACGCTGTCGCGTGTCGGCTCGGGAACCCAGGTCAACACGAAGCTGTCCCGAGGCCCCGACGCCGCATCGATCAGACCGGCGACATGGCCATGGGACAACGGTTCGAGGCGGACTCGGGATCCTTCGAGAACGAGAGTTTCAAGCCGGCGTGCCATCGCTGTGCACGGTAGCGGGCGTGTTGGGGTCACGAGTCTCCCCGACATATCGAGAGCGGTCTGACACGATGGCGTCATGGCAACCATCGCGATCATCGGTCCGGGTTCGATCGGAGCGGCGATGGCCGTTGCGTTGCACCAGCGGGGACACGGGGTTGCCCTCATCGCTCGCCAGGTTCGAGACGAGGTGACGGTACACATCGACGGCGACTACGAACCCTCGAAGGTCGTCGTTCCGGGAGTTCCTGTCACATCGTCCGAGGACCTCTCCGGATTCGACGCGGCGATCCTTGCGACCAAGACCACCCACGTCGATGCCGCGGCCCCATGGATCCGAGCGGCCCATGGCGCCGGCCTTCCGGTCTACATCGCCCAGAACGGAATCGACCATCGAGAACGCCTCCAAGGCGTCGTCGGGCCCGACCCTGAGGGTCTGCTCGTTCCGGTCGTGGTGTATCTCGCGGCGCATCGTGACGCGTCGGGTGCGGTCCATGTCGGAGGTCCCGGTCGCCTCGTGGTGCCCGCGGGACCCTGGAGCGAGCGTCTCGCCGACTGGCTCGATCCATCACTGTTGGAGGTGCGAGCGACCCGGGACTTCACCACCCACGCCTGGCGCAAACTGCTCGTGAACGCATCCAGTGGGGTGCTCGGAGTGTTGTGCGGGCGCGGTCTGGGAGTGGCGCACGATCCTGAAGCCCGAGCCGTCCTCGTGGCGCTCATGACCGAAGCTGCCGAGGTGGCGCGAGCCGAAGGCGCCGAGTTCGGGCCCGATATCGCCGAAGAACTGGCCTCGGTGATCGGGTCGTCCACCGGCGATCATCTGCCCTCCATCGCCCAGGACCGTCGCGACGGGTTGGTGAGTGAATGGCGTGAACGCAATGAGATCATCGTTCGACTCGCCGAGCGTCACGGCATCGAGGTTCCTCTCAACCGGCTCACCACGACGCTGATCAGGCTCGGGGAGCCCGGCGCGTGAGCACTCGGGGTCGCGCTCGTCGCGGCTGGATCACCGGTGTCGCCATGGTCGGCGCCAGTCTGATGGCCGGCTGTGTCGGAGACTCCCGTGAGGACGGCGACGACTTCGAACCATCGGTGGAGTCCTCGACGACGACGATCACGTCACGACCGGCTGCCACGACACCATCGACAACGATCACAACGACCACCTCCACAACGACCACGACGACAACAACGACGACAGTTCCGGCGCCCCCATCGGATGAGACGGTGCTCGAACGGGATCTCGTCGTGCGCGACGACGGTCTACAACCCAAGAGCATCGTGGCTGTGGGCGATGGTCATCTCGTCGCTCAGAACATGATGTACCGACACAACGTCACCGTGCTCGACGCCGAGGGCAGCATCGTCACCGTCATCGACGACACCATCGATCTCGCCGAGTTCGACCTCGGTGATGGAGTGGTTCAAGGCTCACCGGTGGAAGCCGCGGTGTCCGCGGATGGCGCTCACGTCTACGTGTCGAACTACAAGCTCTACGGACCCGGCTGGAATCCGGTCGCCGATGACGACTGCAACCGCGGCAACTGGGACCCGAGCCTGGTGTACCGCATCTCGACGACCACCTGGGAGATCGATGGCGCTTATTGGGTCGGTGCCGTTCCCAAATATCTCGCCACGAGTCCGGATGGGCGCTGGTTGGTCGTGGCCAACTGGTGCTCCTTCGACGTGTCGGTCATCGATCTGGCGCTGGGTACCGAACGGCGCGTCGATGTCGGACGGCATCCGCGAGGGGTGGCGATCACGGCTGATTCCTCGACGGCCTATGTGGCGATCATGGGTGAATCCCGTGTCGATGTCATCGATCTCGTGCTGGCCACGGTGGTGGATTCATTCGATACGGCTGGCCCGACTCCGCGTCATCTGGTGCTCGGCCTCGAAGACGAGGTGCTCTACGTGACGAACAACTTGGCAGGCACCGTTCGCGCCCTCGATGCCACGACCGGTGAACTTCGATCCCAGGTGTATGTCGGAGAACAACCGCGCACGATGGTGCTCGCTCCCGATGGGCGAACCCTGTACGTGGTGACCTACCGCGATGATGAACTCGTCGTCGTGCGTGCCTCGGACGTGACCGTGCTGCAACGGCTCACCACGGGAACCCGTCCGGTGGGCGTGGCCTATGAGCCAACCACCGATCGGGTGTGGGTGGCCGACTACGCAGGAAGCCTCAGCGTGTTCGGCGCCGTGGGCTGACGGCCCGCTCTCATCGCCTCGACACCGATCATGGTGATGTCGTGAGTGCGAGCATGCTGTCATGTCGCCGGTGAGTTGGCGGGCCGACGCGGATCTCGTCCGGCGCCGTCAAGCGAGCCGAGGCCGAGCGCGGCTACTCGATGAACGAGTTCATCGGCATCGTGTTGGATGTCGCCACCGATCCGGCTCGAGCCGGTGAGGAGGGGGCCGAGATCCGTGAACGCCTCCGGTGTGCCGAACTGTTGGTGCTCGATCTCGCGTCCGTGTCACCTCCTGATCCCGCGGAGATCGCCGAGGTCTGCCGACGACGTGCCGGCGAGGTATCGCTTGCGGACTACGTCATCGAAGGTCGCACGTGATCCTTCTCGATGCCAGCATGGCCCGAATCCTCGGCTCGGAGTTCGACGCTGATCTCGTTCGCGGTATGACGGACGCCGATGGGATCGCTCCCGTCGCCCTACACGAACGGATCGCCCCGGTAGGGGGCTTCGCGTGTTTCGATCATCGCCTGAGGGCGGCGGCGACGGAAGGAGTCAGAGTATTTCCCGACTCCCTCCCGAGCCTGTGACTCCGCTCCAGCAGTTGGTGATCAGATGAATCGCCGAGCGCTGTCGAGAACCCGGCGAGCTCGTTCGACCGGATCACCGATCTCTCGAAGTCGCCGCGAGCGGATCTCGAAAGACAACGCCACATTCGCCACGGCATCGCAGAGTTCGTCGAGGGGTAAGGCTCCCTCATCGGGCAGCAATCGACCATTGACGGCCTCGTCATAGAGGCCCGCCCGATCAGACGGAATCACCGTCGGTGCATCGGCGAGTTGAAGGTACGGAAAGCGACCCGGTTCGGCTGTCTCGATCTCGCGCACGTCCCCCGGGGTCGCTCCCGACCGTGCCAGGTGGAGGCTGTCGACGAGAATGCCCGCCTCGTTCACCCGATGGGGAGCGACGACACGATGAGCGGCCTCGAGGGTGGCGAGGGGAAAGATCGGTAGGAATTCACAGACCAGAACGACCCCGCTGCCTCGGGCATGATCGACGAGTTGAGCGAAGCGATCAGCCGTTGCGGCTTCATCGGGAAGTCGGCTGGTGAACAGCACGAACCGGGCACCGATCTCAACAGCGGCGTCGAGCACGCGTTCCCCGTGATCCTTGGAGTCGGGTGCCGGGATGATCGGTTCGAGATCGAGCGCGACGAGTCCTGTGTCGTCGAGGCGGCGTCGCACCTCTCGACTCGTGGTGTCAGCCCACGAGGAGGGATCGAACCAGACTCCGCAGGCGGGCCAGCCTGCTGCTGCCGAGACCGTCACCGCGTCCTCGGGAGCGAGATCGGGATGCACCCCCGCTGCCAGCGAGATCAGCCGAGACGTCATGGTGATTCCGTTGCCGCAGTGGCCTCAGCGTCATCGGCGGAACGAACACCTTGGACGAACACGTCAGGGTCGATCGCGATGAACGTCGAGGT
>CAYYHU010000059.1:0-7856 GCA_964471865.1 uncultured Ilumatobacteraceae bacterium
CCCTTGGTCGAACCCGTCACCAACACCCGCTTCCCCGCCAAACCCAAATCCATGATGAGCCCCTTTTCACTCCGGCTGAACGACCTGAGGGTAATTGTTCGTATGATCAGTTCCCTAGTCGGATACCGGTTCGATTCTGGGTCGGATCAGGTCCAAGTCCACCTGGCGTGGGCTCTCATCGCTGGGAGGCATCATGGGCGAAGCACTCAAGGACACCGTCGTCGTCGTGACCGGAGCGAGCCGAGGCATCGGGCGGGGTGCCGCTGTGGCCTTTGGCGAACAAGGCGCCACCGTGGTCGTCACCGGTCGGACCACCGGCGAAGGCGAGTTGACCATCGACACCACAGCCCGTCTCGTGAACGAGGCCGGTGGAACCGGAGTGGCGATTCAGGTCGATCATGGCGATGATGCCCAGATCGCGAACCTGTTCGAGCAGGTCGGCTCGCGCTTCGGCAAGATCGACGTCCTCGTCAACAACGTCTACAAGATTCCGAATCCTCCGGCCTGGGGCGGGGGATTCTGGGATCACCCGATCTCGATCTGGGACGATCAGGTAGGCATCGGACTGCGCGCGCATTACGTCGCCTCCTGGCACGCCGCCCCGTTGCTGTTCGCCGCCGGTGAGGGTGGAGCGATTCTCAACGTGTCCTCGCCGGGAGGTCAGAGCTATCACTTCTCGTCCTCGTATGGCGCCGGCAAGGCCGGTCTCGATCGGTTGAGCGCCGATATGGCGATCGAACTGCGCCCCAAGGGAATCGCCTGCTGCTCGATCTATCCGGGCACCGTGGCCACCGAGTTCATCATGGAATGGTCCGGCAAGCGGGGTACCGACATGGACGGCGCCCAGACGCCCTTGGGTGTGGGACGGGCGATCGCCGCATTGGCCATGGCTCCCGATCTGATGGAACGCTCCGGAACGATCCAGTGGGTCGAGGACCTCTCTGAGCAGTTCGATATCCGCGACGAACACGGACGCCTCGCTCCGCGTTACGCGAAGCGTCAAGCCTGAGAGTGACCAGCCTGGATCGCACCTGAGACCAGGCGGGTACGACCCAGGCGCCGGGTGGCGTCGATGCTGCGATCAGTCGGCCGAGAGCATCTCGGCCAATTGGCGGCGCCATTCGACCGAGCACTTATCGGCCTGCACGCTCGCCAGACTCGTCTGATCGAGTGGCAGAACCCCACGCACCTTCTCCAACATCGCTTTGTCCTCGGCCCCGATCGCCATGTCCATGGCGATCGCTTCATCCGCCGGAGTGGAGAAGTCGTCATTACGCCACACCACGAAGGTGAAATACGAGGTCACATCGTCGATGGGCGCTCCCAGAAGCAACAAGATGTGTTCGAGTCCGGTGTCGTAGCTGATGGTCGAACGAACCGTGAAGGGCAGAGAAAAGCCCGTGGTCATCACCCGATGGACCCGGTCCTCGGTCTGGCCACTGGCCACGGTTCCCGCCGACTCGTTGTAGGCCATGACCTCGAAGGTGAAACCGTGGAAACCATCGGGAAGCGGTCCCAGATCGAACTTGGGAACGAAGGGATCCTGCCCCTTGCCGAACGTTCCGGTATGCACGAACGGGAAGTGGGTCATATCGCAGAAGTTGTCCGTCATCCGCGTCACCGAGGTGTTCCAGACCTCGACGGGGGTGTTGATCCGCCGGAAACGTTCGTCCCGATCCCAGGGCATGTCGGCGATGGGTCGATCCGGCGTCTCGAGCGCCACCCAGATCAGGCCGTAACGCTCCTCGACGGGCAGAGTCGACAGATGCGCCTTGGGCGGCACCGGGACGCCGGGAGCAGAGGAAGGAACCGAGACACAGCGACCCGACTCACCAAACACCCACCCGTGATAGGGACAGGTGAGACAGCCGCGATCGGCCGTTCCCTCCGAGAGGGGGGCCTCGCGATGGCTGCAGCGATCAGGAGCCGCCACGATGGCGCCCGCGGGGTCTCGCCACAACACCAGATCCTCACCGAGAAGTCGCACGGCGACCGGACCACCGACATCCGCGCAGCGGGCCACGGGATGCCAAGATCGCCTGAGTGCACCACGATCACACAGCGTCGTCATCTTTGTCAGACTAACAGACCATGAGCGAGCTGATTGCCGGCCATACCGTCATCACGATGGACCCCGAACGCCGCGTCATCTCCGATGGGGCCGTGGTCGTGGAGGACTCGGTGATCCTCGCCGTGGGACCCGAAAACGAGATGCGCTCGCGCTTCCCCACCGCCATCGACGCCGGTGCACCCCGAGGCCTGATCACCCCCGGTTACGTCAACGCACATCAACATCTCACTGGCGATCATCTGGTGAGGTCCTGCATCCCTGACGCCATCACCTCACACGACGCGATCTTCGACTGGGCGGTTCCCACCCACAGCGCCCACCGCCCCGAGGACGATGAGCTCTCGGCCTCGCTGGCTTTGGCGGAGGCACTCATCAACGGGGTGACGACCACCGTCGAGGCGGGCACCGTGGCCCATCCCGATCGAGTACGAGCTGCGGCTCATCGTGTCGGGGCGCGGATCACGCTGGGGAGATGGGGATGGGACGTCGCCGACGCGCCCTTCGCGGCGCCGGCACCCGAGACCCTGGCCCGTCAACGCGAGCTCGTGGAGGGCCTGCAAGGCGATCCCTTGGTGACGGGCTGGGTGACACTCGTGGGCCATGACCTCATGAGCGACGAACTCGTGGCTGGCGCCTCGGATCTGGCGCGTGAACTCGGGACTCACCTCACGTTCCATCTGTCACCCTCGACCTCTGATGCCGAGTCCTACCTCGCTCGAACCGGTCACCGCCCCGCAGTTCACCTCGACAACCTCGGGGTGTTGGGGTCCCATGTGGTGCTCGGTCACGGAGTTCACCTCGATGATCAGGAGCGAGAGATCCTCCTCGAACGCGATACCGCGATCGCGTGTTGTCCGTGGGCCTATCTCCGTCTCGGACAGGGGCTGACGGTGGGTGGTCGCCATGGCGACTTTCGCCGCCGCGGCGGTCGCGTCGCGTTGGGATGCGATTCTGAGAATGCCGGCGATCTCATCGACATCTTGCGAGCCGCGGCTCTCTTTGCGGGTCTCGTTCGCGATCAGAGCATGGATCCCTTTGCGTTCACCGCTGCTGATGCCCTCGCGATGGCCACCGTCGAAGGGGCGCGAGCCATTGGGATGGAGGACCGAGTCGGCTCGCTCGAGGTGGGTAAGCAGGCTGATCTCGTCATTCACGACACGAGGCGCATCGAGTGGATTCCTCGATCCTCCGATCCGGTTCTCCAGGTCCTGTGGGGCGCTGACGGTCGCAGTGTCGGCGACGTCATGGTTGCGGGGCGATGGGTCGTGAGGGATCGGCTGTGCACGGGAATCGATCTCGACGAGTTACGTGAGGCGGCTCGCGAACAGCATCACCGGCTCACTAACCGCCAGCCCTGAGTGGGTCCGAACGTCGGGATCACACCCGGTCCGGGGACCAGGTCCATTCAGTAGGTCTGTTGGTCTGACCAACCCTGTGGCCCTGCTACCGTGGAGCACATGTCGTACCCCAATGCGCTCATCTTCGTCGATATCCCCAGTGACGATCCGGAGGCCTCCGGTCGCTTCTACGAGGAGGTGTTCGGCTGGACCGTCGAACCCCGCCCCGCTGGCGTGTTCCATCGCATCGTCCCTGGTGACGAGTTCCTCAACGATGACGGTTCCCGTTCCGGCGTCGGCAACCTCCATATGGGCATCCACAACGTGGCCAATGCCCGGCCCCATCCGGATCCGGCCGGAGCCGAGCCCCGGACGCTGGTCCAGGGTGGACGTACGCCGCGGATCTGGATCCTGGTCTCTGAGGACGATTCCCAGGAACGCATCCTGTCGACGGCTGAGCGCCTCGGCGCCACAGTTCTGTGGAAGGACCACTACTGGGCCGAGTTCAACGGTTTCAACAGCGCGTTCCTCGATCCCTGGGGCAACACGTTCATTCTGTGGACCAAGGGTGGTGACAACCCCCAGATTCCGGCCGGGTGGACCAATGAGTGACACCGAGGCCCCCGCAGACGTCTACGCGCTGCATCCGCCGCAGATGCGATGGACTCACATCGCCCTGCCGGCTAGCGACATCGACAAGATGATCGACTGGTACACCCGGTTCACTCCTCTCGAACTGCTCGATCGCCGCGAGGATCCCGATGGGTATGGCGCCTGGCTGGGACATCCCGATCAGGCCGACAAACCGTTCATCCTCGTTTTGGTGGCGTTCTTCAGGGATCAGGACAAAGGCGCTCAGCCGATCATGGCGCCCTTCGCTCATATCGGTATCGAGGTGACGAGTCGCGCCGAGGTCGAAGAGATTGCACGTCGCGGCGAAGCCGAAGGGTGTCTCGCGTGGCCTCCCACCGACATGCCCCCGCCGATCGGCTACATCTGCGCCCTCACCGACCCCGAGGGCAACATGATCGAGTTCTCCTACGACCAGGGTGTCTACGCCAAGGCTCAGGAGGTCTGGGGTCCGAAGTGAGCACGTCGACATCCCCCGTCGCGATCTGTCTGAGCTATCTCGCGGCGTTCTCGACGGGGGATCCCGACACGGTTGCTCGACACGTCACCGAGGACTTCTCCAACGAACATCTCGCCGCCTACGGCTCGGGATGTAGCGGGATCGAGGAGTATCGGCGCCGGCTCCCAGGGTTCTTGGCCTCGATGGTGGGCCTTCGCTACGAGGTTCGGGATCCCGATCGGGATGTGATCGCGCAAGATGACCGGGTGTGCATCGGCTACGTCCTGCATGCAACGGTCGAGGGCGTCGACGTGATGGTTCCCGGTGTCATGCGGTTCGAGGTTCGTGACGGCTTCATCGCTCGACGAATCGACTGTTGGGATTCGCTGGTGTTCCAACGCCAACTCGACGCCGCGTCCGGCTGAGACCACCATCCGCGAGGCGGCTTCGGTCAGCGCAGCGCGTCGAGCACCGTGGCGAAGGATTCGATCGTCTCGCGTAGGCCCACAGCCATCGACTCCCGCATCGGGAAGGCCAAGTTCATCGACACGCTCGTGAAGCCGAGCCCGAGAATCTCACGCGTCGCTTCCAGGCATTCATCCGGAGTCCCCGCGATCGCGAAGGACCGAACCAGGTCCTCAGGGATCAACTCGTCGATCTCGGGATCGTCGACACGGTCGTGGTCGAAATACCAACCCGAGGATCGAGCCAGCGCACCCCGTACCCGCTCGAGCCACGCTGGATCGAGATCGAGTTCCGGAGGCCGGATGAGATCCACGTAATGCGCCACATACCGCTTGACGCTGCGCCGGGCGAGATTCCCATCGGGGGAACAACACAACGTCAGGCGGGGTGCGACCTCGAGAGAGTCGAGGTTCCGCCCGACGCGTCGAGCGCCCTCGGTGAGCCAGTCCCGATAGGTCTGAGCGATCGCCGGGGACAAGTATCGACCTCCGACGAGGGCGATATCGGCGATCTCACCGGCCAAACCCATGACGCCCGGACTGCGCGTACCGATCGAGATCGGTACCGGTGACACGGGACCGACCATGCGGGATCGTCGTACGCTGATGGTGTCTCCGGCGAGGTCCACCTCCTCCCCTGCGAGCAGACCACGGATCACGCTCACCGCCTCGCGTAACCGGGTGACGGGTGCCGACAGATCGAGGTCCAGCGCTTCGAGGCCCGCCCCGACCCCGAGACCGAGAAAGGCTCGCCCCTGGCTGACGTCCTGCAGCGTGGCCATGATCCCAGCAAGGACCGCGGGATGGCGCGATGACGGGTTGGTGACCATCGGTCCCAGATGGACCCTCTCGGTGGCCTGGGCGGCGAGTCCGAGCAGCACGAAGCAATCCGGCCAGAACACCACATCGGAGACGCCGAGACGATCGAAGCCGGCCTGTTCGACCAGCCTGGCCAAGTCGACGAACTCCTGCGCCGACATCCCCGGCGAGATCTCGGCTTCGATGTGGTTCAACATGGCCGGCGTCACCAGGTCGGATACTTGGCCTTGTCGGGAAGGCCCGAGCGCGCGGTGATGGCTTCGCCCATCCGTTGAGCCTCGGCAAAGAGACGCTCCTCGTCGACGAGGGTGCTGTGACCGTCCTCGACCACCACGGTTCCATCGACGATCACCGTGTGGACACCGCGCCCGTCCGCCGACCACACGAGTTGGTTCATCACGTTGAGCAACGGACGCCACTCGGGACGATCCGTATCGTGCACGACGACATCGGCACGCTTACCCACCTCGAGTGAACCGATCTGGTCCTCGAGATGCATCGTTCGTGCCCCACCGAGCGTGGCCATCTCATAGGCCTTCTCAGCGGGGAACATCTGAGGATCGGTGCGGGCATCTTTGAACAACCCGGCGACCAGATAGGTGGCTCGCATCAGATCCGAATAGTTCGAGGCGTTGTTGCCGTCGGTCCCGATCGACACGTTGATTCCCTGGGCCACCATCTCGGGGAACTTACCGACCTGAGTGATCCCATAGCTGACCTTGAGAGCAGTGGTCGGACAATGCGCGACGCTCGCACCGCTTTCGCGGATGAGTTCGAGTTCCCGATCGTCGATCCGAACCACGTGCGTCATCGCCACGTTGTCGTCGAGGACGCCGATCTCGGCGAGGTGCACCATCGGTCGTTGACCGAACTCGGCGATGAAACCGTCGGGATCCAGCTGGGCCGGAGACATGTGGAAACTGAGGCCTACACCGCGTTCGTCGGCCAGGGCCTTCGCGGCCTTCCAGAGCGGATCGCTGCAGGTGGTGTGCCCAACGAGAATGCTCCACGCCGCGATACGACCATCGGCATGGTCGGCGTGAGCGTCGAGTTGGTGTTCGAGGTGGGCGATCGCCGCGTCGGTGGACTGGCGATACACCGATGGCTCCGGCGGCAGATCCCAGACCCATCGCCCGACTCGACCGCGGATGCCGACTTCGAGAAGTCCTTCGACGACATCGTCGAGGAACCGAATGGTGCCGGCCTCCAAGAACGTGGTGGTTCCGGACCGCAACATCTCGAGCGCGGCCATCTGACCGCTGACCTTCTCCTCGGCCCCGTCATAGACGGCGTAGAGCGGACACAACCATTCGAAGACGTTCTCCACGAAGGGGGTGTCGTCGGGGACGTAGCCGCGGGTCAGGGGTTCACCGGTGATGTGGATATGGGTGTTGACCATCCCCGGTGTCACCACGAATCGATCACCACCCACCACCCGAGCCGGCGCGTAGCGGGCCTCGAGATCGGCAGCCTTGCCGACGTCGATGATCTCGTTGCCGCGCACCGCAACGGCGCCGTGACGGATGATGTCCCGCGCCGCGTTCATCGTGACGACGTACCAACCCTTGACGAGTAGGTCGATCGGTTCCTGGTCCATGGTGCCTCCTCGGGGGGTGGGTGTATCGATTGGGTCAGCGGCGCTCGGCCACGTAGACCTGGTTGAAGCCGATCGGTTCGACGAGTCGTATCGCTTCGAACCCGGCCGAGTTCAACCAGTCGACGACCTGGGCATGGGTCAACCGTCCGCCATGGCGGGTGTTGGCGAGCATCGTGATGCCCATCTGAACGCCGAAGGGGTTGTACTTGCGATCGTTGTCGGCGAAGTAGTCGGTGAGGACGATCTGCCCGCCGGGGCGTAACGCGTCATAGGCCCGTTGGACGAGTTCCCGGGAGCGTTGTTCGCCCTCGGTACGACAGACGTGGCCGAGCACGACCAGATCGAAAGCGCCCGCCTCGATGTCGATGTCGTGGAAATTTCCGGGTCGGAACTCGACTCGGTCGGCAAGTCCCCGTTCCTCGATCACCGCCTGACCCGCCGGTAGGACCTCGTCGAGATCGTTGATCACCGCGGTCGATCCCGGTGAGGACTCGAGCAC
>CAYYHU010000060.1:0-2723 GCA_964471865.1 uncultured Ilumatobacteraceae bacterium
CGAACTGACGATCACCGGCACAGTCGCCCAGTTCGGTCGCGGAGCGCTCGCAGATGTGAGCGAGAAGTTGCTCGCCCAGTTCACCAAGAACCTCTCCGCCATGCTCGCTGAACAAGGAGCGGTGCCCGCGGCTGGCGACACCGCCCCCGAGGAGGTTGCGCCAACCCCGGCTGAGGCGGCATCCCCGTCTGAGACCGAGCCGGCTCCGACTGGTGAGGATGAAACCGGTGCCACGGCCGCCCCGGCCCAAGAGCCCACGGTCCGCAAGATCGACGCGCCGGCGAACGAACCCATCGATCTGCTCGGCACCGCCGGAGCGCCGATGCTCAAGCGGATCGCTCCCGTCGTCGCGGTGGTGCTGGTCCTCGTCCTGTTGCTGCGCCGGCGGCGCCGCTGACCGAGAGGACCAACGACGCGATGGCCACGGCCGTCGACGTGGAGCAGGTCACCGAGCTCCTCGGACGAGCACCGCGAGGTGACTTCGAGGTCGTCGTGCGCGACGGCGCGGGCTGGCCGGTGGTGCTACGCAACGCTCCCCTGCTCGACGACGGCACCCCCATGCCCACCCGCTACTGGCTGGTGGGCCGACGCGAGGTGGTCGCGGTGAGTCGCCTCGAAGCCGCTGGCGGTGTCGCCGAAGCCGATGCCACCATCGATCCCGAACTCATCGCTCGAGCCCATGAGCGCTACCGCGCGGAACGCGATGCCGACATGCCTCCCGATCACGACGGACCCCGACCCAGTGGCGGGGTGGGAGGAACCCGCCGTGGCGTCAAATGCCTTCACGCGCACTATGGCTGGTTCCTCGCCGGGGGCGATGATCCGGTGGGGCGCTGGGTCGCTGATCGCCTCGGCGAGAACCCGCACGGTGATCACGAGGTGATGCGGTGACATCGGTGGCGGCCATCGATCTCGGATCGAATTCGACGAATCTGTTGATCGTCGATGCCCAAGGGCGTGAACTCGAACGCATCGTGGCCGTCACTCGCCTGAGTGCCGGTCTCGGACGCACCGCAGCGGGAACCCCTGCCCGCCTCGAGCCCTCCGCACTGGAGCGCACCATCGCCCAACTCACCACGTATCGCGAACGACTCGACCATCACGGCGTCGACATCGACTCGGTGAGAGTGGTCACCACCGCCATCGCCCGCGAACTCCACGAGGAGGACCGCGAACGCCTCGCCGAGGCCGTGAACGCCGTGATCGGAACCCGCCCGGTGGTCCTTTCAGGCAGCGATGAGGGCCGGCTGGCCTTCACCGGAGCCACCTTGGGCCTTCATGGGGCCGTTCCCGCCGCGTCGCCTCCGTGGCTGGTCGTGGACATCGGCGGTGGATCCACCGAAGTGATGTGGGGACGGGATCATCCCGAGCATGTGATCTCGCTGAACGTCGGCGCAGTACGCCTCACCGAGAGCGAACTCCACAGCGATCCGCCGCGACCTGAGGAGCTGTCCAATGCCATCGGCCAGGTCAGCGATCTCCTTGCGGATCATCTCCGGGATCTGCCCTCGGATCCAGCGGAGGCGACCATGGTCGGAATCGCCGGAACGATAACCACCGTTGCAGCCGTCGAGATCGGGTTGAGTCGTTTCGAACCCTCGGTCCTGCACGGCTTCGTCTTGGATCGCCCCGCCGCCGAGGACGTGTTTCGCACGCTCGCCACCGAATCCCTCGCGGACCGGGTCCACAATCCGGGCTTGCCCCCGGACCGGGCCGACGTGATCGTGGGTGGGTTGTGCATCCTGGTGGCGATCATGCGCACCTTGCAGACACCCGAGTTGGTCGTATCGATCCACAACCTTCTCGATGGGGTCGTGGACAGCGTGCGCCGAGGCCGTGAGCTCTGATGGCAGTGGACCATCCTCGGGGCTCTCATCCGTCGCTGTCGGCGTTGCGTTTGTATGGCCGGCGGATCCTGCTGCGGCCGTTGAACGTGTCGGACTTCGCGGCCTGGAGTGATGTGCGACGGCGCAATCACGACTGGTTGACGCCCTGGGAACCGGCGCGACCCATCGGAGCGGTGGACCCGGCGGGATCGCGAGATGCGTTCTCGGCGCGTTGCACCGCCCGCGATCGTGATCGTGCCACGGGAGCCGGGTACGCGTTCGGATTGTTCGTCGATGCGGCCTTCGCCGGAGAGGTGAACCTCGCCAACATCCAACGCGGCCCCATCCAAACCGGCACCATCGGCTACTGGATCGACCGGGACCGTGCCGGTCATGGCTACGTCGCCGAAGGCGTCGTCGTACTGCTGGGATATGCCTTCGACGAACTCCGTCTGCACCGTCTCGAGGTCTGCATCGTGCCCCGCAATGCGAATAGTCGCCGGGTGGCGGAGAAGTTGGGCCTGCGCGACGAGGGGGTCGCGGTGCGGATGCTCGAGATCAACGGCACCTGGGAGGATCACATCCGCTACGCGATCACAGCCGAGGAATGGCAGGAACGTCGCGAGGAGTTGACCGCCGCCTGGTTGCGGCGAGGTGCGATCGGTCAGGCTGGTTCTTGATGACCCGTCAACCCCTGCACACCCGCGGCTATGGAGTCGAGGCCTTCAAGATCGCCGAGGACACGATGGTGCTACGCGGTGAGGTGCGCGACACCAAACCGGCCGGCATGTACATCGAGGGCGATACCGAACCTCTCGACATCCATCACATGGTCGTCGAGTTGACCCTGTCCTATCCCCAACTCGTCATCACCGCGGCCGAGGTGGTGTTCGAAAC
>CAYYHU010000060.1:2823-7661 GCA_964471865.1 uncultured Ilumatobacteraceae bacterium
GAACAACGCGAAGCGATCTACGCCGGCAACATGAACACCTGTCACGTCTGGGATGAACACGGCGAGCAGGTGACGCTGTTGCGGCGGGGTGAGGAGATGGAAGTGCCGTTATGGATCGAGCGTCGACTCGACGAGTTGGGGCGCCCACCGGATGAATGGTTCCGACGCCGCGGTTGAACGGCGAGTCCGAAGTGTTGATCAGACCGGAGCTTCGACGCGACCTCGGGGTCGACGCATCGGCGGTTGATGATCCCAGAGATCGGCCACCAGATCTGACTTGAGCGCCGCACATGCGGGGTCATCCCACCGGTTGACCTGCTGAAGCGGATCCTCGCCGAGATCGTAGAGTTCGCCTTCGGTGCCGTCATGGGAGGTTCCCGGCAGATAGACGCTGCACACCCAGTTGTCACGGGTGATGGTGCGCAGATGCACCTCGATGCCGAACAGTTCCGAATCCCATTCGGTGAGCGCCCGTTCGAAACCGCGGCTCTCGGCATCGGCATCGTCCACGGGGAGCGGCTGACCCTGCATCCACTCGGGAATGGCGAGCCCGGCCACCTGACACAACGTCGGGGCGATGTCGACGAGTCCGACAGGTCGCGTCACCGTGGCCGGGGCCGCTCCCCTCGAGGGAGCCGGCCGCCAGATCAGAGGCAGCCGCATGAGACCGTCCACGTGATACGGACCTTTGAACAATAAACCGAAATCGCCCTGCAGTTCACCGTGGTCGGTGGTGAGGATCACGTCGAGGTCGCCGTCCCAACCTCGGCGGCGCACGGTGGCGAGGATCCGCCCGAGCGCCTCGTCGATGAGTTCGATCTCGACCGCGTTACGAGCGTTGACCTCCCGAACCTGATCCGCGGTCATCGTGGCCGGCACCCAGTCGAGGGGGGCTTCATAGTTGGACACGACCCGACCCTCGTACCAGTCGCGCCAGTGCCGGGGCTTCGCGTCGAGCAACCGTTCACGCTCGGCCGCGGTGGTCGGATATCCCGCTGGAAGGGGCACCTCGCGCCAGTCGACGCGATGCATCTCCGAGTTCGGTGGATCCCAGGGATGATGGGGGTCGGGGAAACTCACCCAGCAGAACCAGTCCTCATCATCGTCGAGGCCGTCCATCCAGGCGATCGTGCGATCGGCTACCCAGTCGGTGTGGTACCACTCGCGAGGAATCGGGTTGTCGTGAACCTGGGGCGCTCCCGTCTCGCCGCCACCCTCGGCGTTCACCTCGAGCGCACCATCGAGCACCCGGTAGAACATGCCAACGGCCTCGGGATGAGTCGAGGCCAACCACCGGGCGTAATGCAACGGGCCCATCGCTCCGTGGGTTGCGGTTTCGAAATGTTCGAACCCGCGATGAGGTCCCGGTCCCTGGGGACCGCACAGATCCGCGGTTGCGAAACCGTTCTCGGCGAATCGGGCGAACGGATCGAGGAACGGTTCGAAATGGGGTTTGCCCACGAGAGCCGTGCGGTAGCCGGCGCTTCGGAGGACCTCGACCACCGAGGGTGCATCGGTGGGTAGGGGTACCCCGTTCATCCAGACGCCATGGGTGGAGGGGTGCTGTCCGGTGATGATCGTGGACCGCGACGGCATGCACACCACCGACTGGGGAACCGCCCGTTCATACCGCACGCCATGGGCGGCGAGGCCGTCCACGACCGGGGTGCGTGACAACACACCACCGTTGCATCCGAGCGTGTCGTAACGCTGTTGATCGGTGGTCACGAGCAGGATCCGACGACCCATCACTCCCCCTTGGTCCCCGCCGCCACCGAGGGCAGCGGATAGCGGCGTTCGAGTTCGTCGAGCGCACCAGCGGTCCCACCGGCGATCACGAGAGCCATGGTGCGAGGATCGCAGTCGGTGCTGTAGACGACGATGCAGGTTCCATCGCCGAGATCGATCGCGTCGATGGTCCCGCGGTGATGGCTGATGATGGGGAGATCCAACCGGTACTGGAAGCGGTGCTGGATCGAATCCTCGACGAGAATCGTCTCAGGGAAGGTCATCCCACTCCCCACCGTGACATGACGGGTCGAGCCGTCGATGCGCGTCGCGGTCATGCCGGGAAACCATTCGTGCAGCCGGGCGGGATCCCCGATGAAGGACCACACCGTCGCGGCGGTGGCTCCCAGACGACGATGATGACGAATCGAACCGAGCGCCATGGGATTCAGAGCCCTGCGAGCAGTCGGGTGAGCGTGTGGACGAGTACCTGATGGGCAGTGAACGCGGCATCGGCCACCGCCGCGTTGACGAGGGTCTGGGATTCGAAGGAGCACGCGGCGTCGATCGCCACAAGGGTCATCTGGCGAGTCCGAACGTCGAGTCGGTCGAGTTCGGGAGCGAAGGCGAGCGCCAACTGCTCCCGGGTGAATCGGCGCCGGCGTGCCAGCACGTCGGCGATGATCGGCTGGAACGGCGCCCGCGCTCGCGCCACGATCGCGATCCCACCGATCACCTGACGTTGGTAGGTGATGCGATCCGCCACCGCCAGAATTCGTTGAGCCAGGGTCCACTCGGGATCCACCTCGATCACGAAGTCCTCGGCATGACGTTCCGTGAAGCGTTCGACTGCCGCCTGAACGAGATCACCGAGATCATCGAAATATCGAAAGATCGATCGTTCCGACACCCCGGCCCGTTCAGCGATCGCGGCCGCTGATGGTGTGAGCACTCCCGAGGCGAACAGTTCCAAGAGCGCGTCGATGACGGCGTCCCGGTTGGCGATCCGCCGCGCTCGACGACCGTCGAGGGAGGGCACGGCTTCGCTCATCGAGGGGACTGTACCCGACTGTGTGACCATTGTCATGATTACTGACACTTTGGGTTCGGTGGCGCCCCACCCTGGCCGACCGAGGATCTTTCGGTTCATGGACTCCCGTCATGGCCGCCAGCAGGCATGGCCCGGACCCGACCGGTCCTGCCTGACCCCCACTAGCGTGGGGTCGATGGAGCAACGCCCGCAGGAGCCGACCGCGGCTCGACTGCCGACTCGCGGCGGCGAGTTCGCGTGTTCCTCGCATCGCGATTCATCGGGTACCACGCATGTGGTCCTCATCGCAGGCGACGTCGGCGGCGCGACCGACGTCTTGGTGCGGGTCCACAGCGAATGTCTCACCGGCGACGTCTTCGGCTCGGTGCGCTGTGACTGCGGCCCCCAGTTGGACGAGGCGATGCGAGTGATCCAGGCCGAGGGTCGCGGGGTGGTGATCTATCTCCGAGGCCATGAGGGCCGGGGCATCGGGATCGAACACAAACTCCATGCCTACCGCCTCCAAGACGCCGGGCTCGACACCGTGGACGCGAACCTCGAACTGGGTCTTCCCGTGGACGACCGGGACTACGCGACGGCCGCTGAGATCCTCTCGGGACTTGGCGTCACCTCGATACGCCTTCTCACGAACAATCCCGACAAGGTCGAGGCACTCGAGTCTCGGGGCATCGAGGTGAGCGCCCGGATGCCACTTCTGGTGCCGGTGCATCCCGAAGCCGAGCGCTATCTCGCCACGAAGCGTGATCGAATGGGCCATGATCTGCCCACCACACCCGCTGAGGCGCGGCGTCGTACCGGCTGACCGCACCCTCTGATCATCCCGAACCCGAGGGGGTTGTCATGGACGATGTCGAACGCATCCTCGGATACCGGGACGCCATCGACCCGGCGTTCGCCCCCGATGGCGAGCCCGACGAAGGTCCCGACCCCGTCGAACTCGCTCCCGACATCGTGATGGTGCCGTGGTGGACACCCGAGTTCTGTGCGGCGATCATCCGGGCGGCCGAGATGGTCGGCGGTTTCGAGTCCGATCCCGAGGATCCCGTTCCAGGAACCGAGATCAGCCTCGCAGCGATCAGTCCTCGGCTGTTTCAGGCCGTCCAAGACGATGTCGGGACCCGTTTGTGGCCTCTTCTTCGACGCCGATGGCCTCTCATCGACTACTGCGGTCTACGCGATGCGTTCGTGATCCGATACCGACCCGAAGATCAGAGCGAACTGCGCCTCCATCACGATGTCGCCCAGGTCTCGGCCTCGGTGAAATTGAACGAGGACTATGTCGGCGGGGCGTTGACCTTTCCCCGACAGGGCGCCTCGAATGCCGATGTTCCGGTGGGATCGTTGATCGCCTGGCCGTCGTTGGTGACTCACCCCCATGCGGGCGAACCCGTCACCGAGGGCACGAAATACTCCCTGACGATCTGGTGTGAGCTACCTGAGCACTACCACTGATCGAGGGCGGTGATCAGCGCCCGAGAACCCGCTGAACGCTCAGGCGCAACGCGGTGCGCAGGGTCCCGGGAGGATCGAACGAATTGCCGTTCTCCCATCCGTGCTTCTGGACCACTCGATCCCGGACTGCGTAGTCGGGATCATCTGACACCGTCACGGTGCCGCGCAGTTCCACGTAATGCGAGGGCGACTCGGCGTCCACGACCACGAGTGACGCCCGCGGATCGCGAGCCACGTTCTTGACCTTCTGGCGGTCGCTGCGCGCCGACATCCACACCACGATCTCGTCCTCGAGTTCCTCAGCGACGTACCAGAGGGGTGTCGATTGGGGTGACCCATCGGGATTGAGTGTGGTCAGAACCGCAGTGTGCAGACCCGCCAGAATGCTGCGGGCACGGTCATCGAGCATGGATCCTCCCGTCGAAATCGGCTCCTGAACCGTATCGGGTGCCACTCACTCGGCCCGTGATCAGGGCACGAGTCCCGCCTCGCGAGCCCGAGCGACGGCGTCATCGCGTCCGTCCGCTCCCAACAGTGCGTAGACGGCGATCGCCTCTTTACGAACGACACTGTGGCTGAAGCCGACTCGATCCGCGATCTCCTGATA
>CAYYHU010000061.1:0-7440 GCA_964471865.1 uncultured Ilumatobacteraceae bacterium
CACCCCCGACGAGATGCCTGCCCGCCTGGGCGCCTTCTTGACCGCTCAGGACGGCTCCCGCAGCGCCACGGTCGATTCCTATGAGGCCATGGTGGGCGGCTACAGCCGCCTCATGGCCCGAGCCGAGGTCACCTGGGACGACGGCTCTCATGAAACGCTGGTTCTGCGAGGCGACCCGCCTCCCGGGAAGGCGATGATGGAGACCTCGCGAGACGCCGAATGGGCGCTGCTGTCGGCATTGACATCTGCAGGTTCGATTCCGATGCCGGCCGCGCGTTATTACGACGCCACCGGCGATGCCTTGGGCACCAAGTGCATCGTGATCGATCACGTGGCGGGCCGCTCACTTCAACAACTGCTCAACGACTGCGATCCCGCTCAGGGTTACGGCTCACACCCTGGCGACCTCGTCGACACGATGGCCTCGGTGCATACCGTGGACGTGGACGCGGTCTCGGGTGTTCTCGAGGTTCCCAGCGACTGGGATTCTTACATCGGTGGTCTCATCGACCGGTACCGCCAGGCCGATGCTTCTCATATCGAAGCGATGCCCTTCCTACGGTACGTGGCGTCGTGGCTCGACGCGAATCGTCCGGCTCCGTTGCCGCTGCGTCTCGTCCACAGCGATTTCCAGCCGGCCAACATCATGGTCACCTCCGATGGTGGACATCAGGTGATCGACTGGGAGCTCGCCCACATCGGCGATCCGCGTGAGGATCTCGGGTACTACAACGTGTACTCATCGGCCTCGGGCCCGAACCTGTTCATGCTCGATCCCGAGGGCTTCCTCGCCCGCTACCGGGAGCGCACCGGTTTCAGCGAGGACGCCGTCAACCTGCAGACCGTTGCCTATTTCTCCTCGCTGGCTGCGATCACCGTCTACGCCCAGATCCTCCTCGGCGCCGGAGCCATGGCTCAGGGTGCGAATGCGGGCCTGATGACGACCTACACCCTCAATGCCCTCACCGTGGGCCATTCGAATTTCATGGCGGGCTGCACGCCCCCCGATGCCGGAGGCCGCTGATGCTGTCACGTCCCACCACTGAACAGATCCTGCTCGACTGCCGTAACGAACTCCTCAACACGATCGATCCCGCGGTGAGTTCGGAACCGGTGAAGATCGCCATCCAGATGATGGAGAACGTGCTGCGCAACTGCGCCACCCGGGCCGCCCATGAGATCGCCTGGATGCGTGAGGAAACCGAGGCCATGGTGGCATTCGCCCGTACCGTGGCGAACGGACCTCATTCGACGCCGGACGTGGTGTCGGCGTTGGCGACCTTTGATGCGGGGGCGAGTGACAGTCTGCACCTCGATGATGTCGCTGCGACCTACGACCTCGCCGGAGGGTGCCTGTCGGTCGCGCTCGAAGCGGTCATGGCGGCCGGCGACGATGTCCTGCATCTCCAAGGACGGGCGTTGCTCGATGCCCGGCTCGCTCATGAGACCGAGATCATGGGTGAATGGTCCTTCGTGGGCCGCGCCTGAGCACCATCTCGTTCGGTTCACATCCACATGAAGGGGGATCTCACGTGATCGACACACTCGTGGTCACCGGGGGTCACCCCTATGAGCCCGATCCCTTCTTTGCCGTCTTCGACTCGCTCGACGACATCGTGTGGTCGCATGAGACCGCCCCTGAGACCGGCCATGACGTCGTGGTGTTCTACGACATGCCGGGTCTGCGTTTCACCAAGGGCGATCCCCCTGTCGAACTCGTGGATCCGTCCCCGTCACGGCGTGACACGATCGAGGCTCTCGTGGCGGCGGGTACCGGGATGGTCTTCATGCACCACGCCGTGGCGGGTTGGCCGACCTGGGAGCGTTACGCCCATCTCGTGGGCGGACGGTTCCACTACCAACCTGGAACGCTTGCAGCGACGTCCTACCCGGACTCGGGCTACGTCTTTGACGTGACCCATACCGTGGAGGTGCTCGAGCCCGAGCATCCGATCTGTCATGGTCTCGAGGGTCGGTTCGAACTCACCGACGAGTTGTACTGCTTCCCGGTGCTCGACGATGTCGTCCCGTTGATGCGCACGACGTTCGATGTGAGCGACTCCTCGAAGTTCTACTCGGCCGATCTGGCGATTCGCGGGCGCCGCAACGTGAACGAGGGCTGGAGCCACCCCCCTGGTAGCGATCTCGTGGCCTGGGTTCGAAGCGAAGGATCGGCACCGATCGTGTACCTGCAGTTCGGTGACGGACCCGTCACCTATGCGGACCCGAACTTCCGACGAATCCTGGCGAACTCGATCGCCTGGGCGGCGTCGGACCACGCGCGAGATTGGGCCCGAGGTCGCAGCGCCGAACGAGCCCGCTGAACGCCTCGAGCGTCCGGACTGGTTCGGCAACTGCGACTGTTCGGCTCCGAATTTCAGGTGTTGTTGCGGATCCACTCCTGGGTGGCGGCGCCCATCTTGGCGCCGTCGTAGCCGATGCGCTGGGTGGGCTCGACTTCGAGAATGATCCGACGCGGGGAATCGAGGAACTGCACGAACTCGGCCACACGTGCCGGATCATTGCCCCGCAGATGCGCCGCGAACTCGGGGTAGAACCAATCCTTGGTCTCCCGATCGTCGCGGATCGTGCACATGCCTTTCCAGGTGATCGCCTTGTTGCGAGGCAGCGGGGATCCTGTCGAGGTGACCACGATGCAGACTCGGGGGTCACGTCGAACCGCTGAAATTCGCGCCCGTTGGCTCGACGCCGTCAACCAGAACCGCCCGTCTTTCCACAGATACGACATGATCACGCCGACAGGCCACCCCTCCTTGTTCGCCCAGATGAAGGTGCATTCGTTATGGGCTTTGAGGAGTTCCTCTTCGACATCGGCGTCGAGGTCGTACTGGGTGACATCTTCGTAGTTGCCGTTCACATCGGCCATGGTGTGTGCCTTTCACTCGAGGTCGGCCTCGTCACGATGACGCCGCCGGTACTGGATGGTCCGCCACGAGGGCGTCCCGGTAGAACGTAATGAGCCCGTCGGCCACCCGATACAGACCGATCCCGTACCGGTGTCCATCCGGCGTGTGCGCCACCCACCGGCTCCAAGCCACGGTGTCACCGCCCGCTATTTCGAGCGCTTCGAAACGCACGCCACGGGCGTGCATCACCTCGTTCATACGTTCGAGAAAACTCGGAATCTCCGCGCCACGGAAGGTTCCGTAGATCGGATCGACGAACTCGGCATCGGGCGCGAACAGATCCGCCACTGCGGTGTAGTCGCCCGCATCTTGGATCGACCAGAAGCGTTCGATGACATGCGCGGCGCCGCTCACGTCACCGAACCTAGGCCACCGAATCCTCTGTGAACGCTGTCAGAGACAGGCGCTGCCCGAACGGTCACCGACGCAGACTCCACCGGATCGGAAGGGTGGTGAGACCCCGCAGGATGAAAGGGGCATTGACCTGGACGGGACCGATGATGTCGATCTCGTCGAAGGTCTCGAGCATCAATCTCAAAGCGAGTCGGGCTTCGCGACGCGCGAGGGGTGCACCGATGCAGTGATGGATTCCCCACCCGAATCCCAGATGCGGTCGGGACCCCTCGAGATGACGTTCAGGGTGGATACGGTCGGGATCGACGAAGACCTCGGGATCACGATTCGCCGCCGCGAACAACAACTGGACCTTGGTGGAATGTGGAATCTGCGAACCCGCGATCTCGGTGTCGGTGGACGTCATGCGAAACAGTCCCTGGACGGGGGCGTCGACCCGAATGAACTCCTCGACCGCTGCGTCCATCAGATCGGGGTGAGCGAGCAGATGCTCTTTGAGTCCTTCGACGGTGATCAGCCGGTACAACATCAGCGAGATCAGACTGGCGGTGGTTTCGTGCCCCGCGACGAGCAGTTGCTGGCACAGTCTCAGAACCTCGCTGCGGCGAAGCTCACCCGAGCGATGAGCCCGAGCCAACCGCGCGAGGAGATCCTCCGGAATCACATCACCACGATCGAGGCCTACGAGACGTTCTTCGAGGACCTCCGCGACGATCTCGTAGATGCCCTGATTGGCACGCTCCACCAACGCGAGGTCTCCGCCTCCCAGCCCGGCGACGATGTCATCGCTCCAGGCTCCGAAATCGTCTCGGCGATCTACGGGTACTCCGAGGAGTTCGGCAATGACCTGAGCCGGATACGGAAACGCGAAGAGATGTACGAAGTCCCCTTCCCCATCGGCGCTGAAAGCCTGCGCCCACATCCTGCGCCCGAGGGATTCGACTCGGGGGGCGAGTTCGTCCACCGCCCGAGGGCGAAAGGCGTCCTGGAGAACCCGACGCTGGCGCCGATGGTCGGGGTCGTCCGCGGATCCCAAGACGCCCCCTTCCTGCACGAACACGCCCGGGCCTGCTCCGTTCAGGTACCGATCTGGGTCGAGCAACGCCGACAGGACGTCGCGGTAGCGACTCACCACGTAGAACGGAGGGTCGAAGGTGTCCTCACGGTGAACTGGACACCGGGACAACAGATGATGATGTCCCAGCGAGGGTTCGAGATCGTTCGCGTGAGCAAGATGCGAATACGCACAACTCGATGCCGCACGCGAGCCCGTTGCCCATGTCGAAGGGGACTCATCGGCAGCCATCACGTGGTCCCGGTCAGATGGGGAGCGAGCAACGACAGGGTGTCAGGGGTGTAGGGCGTCAACTGAGCTCGTTCGATTCCCAGGCTCTCGAGTGATCGAACCGCGTCGGCCACCTGTTCGGGTTCCCCCAGAAACGACCCCATCAACGTGTCACCGAGCATCGACTTGATCCCGGTGATACGAGGGTGCTCCCCGCATCCCACCATGAGAAACACTCCGATCGGAATGTCGTGGCGTACCGCGCGAACCCGGGCGACGAGATCCTTGACATGATCGAGATCCACCGTTGCCAGACGTTCGAAGTCGAGGCGTCCCCCTCGGGTTGCCGCCGAGGAGACCTTCAACTCGACGCGGTCCACGAGGGGCACCACCTCGCGTATGGTGCGCGGGCCCCCAACGGATGCGACCAGTGGTGGCTTCACGGGGACCTCGGGTCCGATCATGGGAACGTCGACGTCGTAATACCTGCCCGTGAACCGACAGGATCCGGTGTCGAACAGAGTCCGCACGATCGTCATCGCCTCGGCGTACCGGCCCGCCCGCTCCCCCGGGCTCGGATACTCGAGACCGATCCCGGTGATCTCGTCTTCAGCCCAGCCCGCTCCGAGACCAGCCTCGAAGCGTCCATGAGAAGCCCGCTGGAGGGTCAACGCGGCCTGGGCGAATTCGACGGGACTTCTCAACAGGTTGTTACCAAACGACGAGGTCACGAGAGGTCGAGTGGTCGCCATGGCGAACTGGGTCAACACGACGGCCCAATGCGCGTACGCCCGATTGGTATCCCACAAGTGGTCGGCGGCTGCGAGCACCGGCCACCCCTCGCTCTCACGCTGTGACGCCCAAGCGGCCGGATCGACGCCTCCATCGACCAGGTTCGGTGCACACTCCACAGCCCAGACCTCCCATCGCGCCGTGCGCCCCATCCGAGCGACTTCGGGGGTTCGACACGGCGACTCGGCTTCGAACCTACTCCGCCACCCCCCGGGGATCAGGTGGCGCAATAGCGTGCCGGTATGGATCCTGAACTCGCATCGCTGTTCTCACTCACCGGCCGCAGCGCGGTCGTCACCGGGGGCGCCACGGGCTTGGGTGAAGAGATCGCCCGGGTGCTGTCGCGTGCTGGTGCCCATGTCGTGATCGCCGATATCGATCTCGTCGGAGCTCGACGCGTCGCTGCTGAACTCGATGGCGACGCCGTGGCTCTGGATGTGACCGATCCCGACTCCGCTTCGGAGGTCCTCTCCGCGATCGAGGGTCTCGATCTCCTCGTGAACAACGCCGGGAGCTATCGCGACAACGGCAGCATTCTCGATCAGGACTACGAAGCGTGGCGACGCAACGTGACGGTGAATTTCGACGGGGTCTTCGTGTGTTCCCAGGTCGCCGCCCGAGCGATGGTCGCGTCGCAGCGCCCGGGCACCATCATCAACATCGCATCCGTGGACGGCATTCTTCCGTGTCTCGGCACGGCGTATGACTCGGCCAAAGCCGCCGTGATCCAGTTCACCAAGACCCTGGCGGTCGACTTGGCACCCCATCACATTCGGGTCAATGCCGTCGCACCGGGCAACGTTCCGGTTCCGACTCTGCAGCGCATCCAGTCCGGAGAACTACCGCCGCTGTGGCCACCGGACTCGTCGGTGACCGGATTGATGGGACCCCTGATGCGTCAACGTTCCGCCAACATTCCCCTCGGCCGTCTCGGGCAACCCCGAGACATCGCCTTGGCAGTCATGTTCCTCGCGAGTGCCGCAGCCTCGTATGTGACCGGTCAGACCCTCGTGGTGGACGGTGGCTGGACACTGGTGTGAGTCGCCGGGCCGATGATGCCACCATCGAAGAGTCGGCCCAATCCCTCGACCGCCAAACGATGCCGTTGCGGGCTCGAGGACACCGCATCGGTCAAACCCACCATCAAGGTGATCACCAAGACGTTGGCGAGTTCTCGATCTGCCGGATCGATCTCCCCCGTCGTGACACCGAGATCCACCAGCCGGGAAAAGAAGTCATCTCGTTGCGCCACCGGGGTCGCGATCGCTTCACGCATATCGGGATGACGACGAGAGTCGATCCGAACCGCCGCCACGAACTGAGCCAGAGTGTGATCCTCGACGTTCATCTCGTGAGCTGAGGCCATCACCGCGCCGATACTGCTGCGGAACGTGTCACATCCGCTGATCGCCGCCTCGAACCGGGTGAACACCCGTTCTTGAACGTCCTCGTGCACCGCCGCGTACAACTCGAGCTTCGACCCGAAGTGGTGATGGATCGCCCCGGCAGTCACCCCGGCGCGTGCCGCCACCATGCGATTGGTGGTTCCGGCAAATCCGCGAAGCGCAAAGAGTTGGCGAGCGACATCGAGAATCGCCCGACGGGTTTCGGCCGGATCGCTATCGGCTGGTCGTCCGACCTTGCGCGGACGGCTGACACCCTCTCGTGTCACGGCCTGTAGCGCTGCGGACCCCACCGGACCAGTATCGCATGCGATATTGCGCCCGATCGGGTCCGAACAGCACGGGCCCTGCACAGACACGAACACGTCATCGTCCCGACTCGTGGGTTCTCATCATCAGGTGTCCATGGGAATCTGGACCCCAACATCCACGACCCACCAGTACTGCGTAGCCGTGGTCCTCACCCGTGAATGAGCCAGTCATGATGTGGGCCTCGGGCCCACAGGGGTGCGGCGTGGAAAGATAGAAGCCTTCAGACGTCGCGGGCGTCTGGTAACACGGCGAACACGTCATCGGAATCGCGCAGTCGGGGCTGATGACATCGACACAACGACGAAGGGGTTGTCATGGATTTGGGTTTGGCGGGGAAGCGGGTGTTGGTGACGGGTTCGACCAAGGG
>CAYYHU010000062.1:0-4383 GCA_964471865.1 uncultured Ilumatobacteraceae bacterium
AGCTCTACCACTCGACGCGGGACCATCTCCTCACCCTTCCCGATTCGACGCGTGTCTTCCCGGCTCACGGTGCCGGATCGGCCTGTGGCAAACAGCTCTCCAACGAGACCGAGTCCACGATCGGCGCTCAACGGGCCACGAACTACGCCCTCGCTCCGATGACCGAAGAGGAGTTCGTCACCGCCGTGACCGAGGGGCAGTCGGTGGCGCCGCTGTATTTCGCGTTCGCGGCGAACCGCAACAAAGAGGACCGAGAACTGCTCACCGAGGGAGAGCCGCCCACCGCGATGACCTTGCACGAGGTACTCGCCCAGCAGCGTCGGGGTGCGGTCGTGCTCGACACCCGCGAAGCCGCAACGTTCGCTCATGGCCATCTCCGCGGTTCCTACAACGTCGGTCTCGGCGGGCGCTTCGCCGAATACGCCGGTGACGTTCTCGTCGCGGACCAACCCATCGTGCTGGTCGGGGAACCCGGAACCGAGACCGAAGCTCGTAACCGTCTCGCCCGGATCGGTTTCGATCAGGTCGTGGGATACCTCGCCGATCCCATGCAGGCGTTCGTCGAACATCCCGGGTGGACCACAGTGTCGCCGCGGCTCTCCGCACGCGAACTCGCCGAACGTCTCGAGGGTCCGAGCGCTCCCCAACTCGTCGATGTTCGAGGTCCGGGTGAAGTCGCGACGGGCAAGGTTCCCGGAGCCATCGAAGTGCCGCTGCCACGGATTCTCGATCGACTCGACGAACTCGACCCCTCGGCGCCGACGGTGGTGTATTGCGCCGGCGGATATCGCTCGATGATCGCGGCGTCGCTCATGCGAGCTGCCGGCTTCACCGACGTCTCGGACCTCGTGGGCGGCTTCGGGGCCTGGGAGGCCGGCGGCCTCGAGATCGCCACCCCGTCCTCGGTGGGCTGATCACGATGACCCGTTACGCCTTCCTCATCGATCAGGACACCTGTATCGGCTGTCATGCCTGCACGGTCGCATGTAAGTCCGAACACGACGTACCCCTCGGGGTCAACCGGACCTGGGTGAAGTACATCGAAAAAGGGGAGTTCCCCGATTCCCGCCGCTTCTATTCGGTGAATCGCTGCAACCACTGCGAGGACGCCCCCTGCGTCACGATCTGTCCGACCACGGCGCTTTTCAGCCGGTCAGACGGCATCGTCGATTTCGACGATTCACGCTGTATCGGCTGCAAGAGCTGCATGAACGCCTGTCCCTACGACGCGTTGTACATCAATCCCGACACTCAGACCGCTCACAAGTGCAACTTCTGCACCCATCGCGTCGAAATCGGACTCGAACCCTCCTGTGTGGTCGTGTGTCCCACCCAGTCGATCGTGGCCGGCGACATCGATGATCCGTCCTCGCGGATCTCGATGATGTTGGGTCGTCACGACACCAAGGTGCGAGCCCCCGAACAAGGCACCAAGCCGCATGTGTTCTACAAAGGCGTCGACGAAGCCGCGATCGATCCGTTGCGGACGACGATCCTCGAGGACGGGATGATCTGGGCCGACACCACGCCTGACCATCCGACGTTGCCGGTCGAACCGCACGGTGATCGCGGACAGGTCGTGGCCCGCACCGCCTACACCACCCAACATCCCATGGCGTGGAAGTCCAAGGTGTCGGGATATCTCGTCACCAAGGCGATCGGGGGCGGCGCGATGATGATCGCCGGCCTTGCAGCCTTGCTCGGTTGGGAGGACGAACAGGGCTTCATCGGTCTGTACGCGCCGATCCTCGGACTCGCCATGGCGGCGCTGACGGGCATCTTGTTGATCTGGGACCTCAAGCAGCCCAAACGGTTCTACTACCTGTTCACCAAACCTCAGTGGGGCTCCTGGCTGGTTCGGGGATCACTCGTGTTGTTGGGATTCGGAGCTCTGGGTACCGCCTGGTTCTTTGCCGGAGTCGCCGATGCCGGTGGAGCCATACAAGGCCTCGCCGTGCCCACGATGATCTTCGGCGCCGCCACGGCCGGATACACGGCGTGGCTGTTCGCTCAATGCGAAGGCCGCGACCTGTGGCAGACCCCGCTCATGCTTCCGGTGTTGCTCGCCCAGGCCGTCACCGCCGGAGCCGCAGGACTCGCCATTCCGATGGCGGCGTTCGATCTCGATGCCGATCTCGAACGTCTCGTTCTGTGGTGCCTGTTCGGGGGAGCGCTCGCTCAGTTGGTGCTCGTGATCATCGAGGTCACGGCCAAAGCCCAGGTGTCGGTCGAACTCGCCACCCGAGCCATGGTGGTGGGTCCGTACCGCACCAAGTTCTGGACCGGGGTGGTGCTCGGTCAACTCGGCGCCGCCGCAGTCGCTCTCGCGGCGGTTCTCGCCTCCAACACCGCTGTGGGCGTCGTGGCCGCGGTGATCTCCCTCGTGGGTCTGTGGGCCTATGAGGACGCTTTCGTTCGTGCCGGTCAATCCGTGCCGCTCAGCTGAGAGGACTCTTCATGTCTCTGCTCGACGACCTCGCCCAGAGCGGGCGCCGCGATCTCGAACGGCTGCTCCCCGGCACCGCTCTCACCAACTACGCGCCCGTCGACCGCTGGTCGGACTGGGTCGAGTTGGATGCCAAGGACTGGGCCCATGGCAAGAAGACCAAGCGCCGCTTCAGCCTGATCCCCACGACCTGTTTCAACTGCGAGGCCTGCTGTGGCCTGTTGGCGTTCGTGGACAAAGACACCGGCGAGATCGCCAAATTCGAAGGCAACCCGCATCATCCCGCTAGCCGGGGACGCAACTGCGCGAAGGGTCCCGCCACGATCAACCAGGTCCATGATGCAGACCGGATCCTGTACCCGCTCAAGCGCGCCGGTCGACGTGGTGAGGGCAAGTGGCAACGCATCGATTGGGAACAGGCCCTCGCCGAGATCGGAGGGCGGATCGGCACGGCCTTTCGTGAAGGCCGCCACGACGAGGTCCTCTACCACGTGGGTCGACCCGGCGACGACAGTTACATGGAGCGCGTCCTGCACGCATGGGGAATCGACGGACACAACTCCCACACCAACATCTGCTCCTCGGGGGCTCGTGTCGGCTACGCCGCGTGGATGGGCTTCGACCGACCCTCGGGTGATCATGCGAACGCGAACGTGATCTTTCTGATCTCCTCGCATCTCGAAGCCGGCCACTATTTCAACCCTCACGCTCAACGCATCATCGAAGGCAAGATGCGCGGTGCCAAGGTCGTGTGTGTCGATCCTCGACTGTCCAACACCGCCTCGATGTCGGACTACTGGCTCCCCGTGTGGCCCGGCACCGAAGCATTCTTGTGTCTCGCAATTGCGCGACTGTTATTACTCAACGGCACCTGGGATCGCGAGTTCATGCGGCGCTGGGTGAACTGGGACGAGTTCCTGCGCGTCACCCGTCCCGATCTCGAATGCAGTTTCGACAACCTCGCCTCCGCGCTGATCGACCTCTACGCCGACTACACCCCCGAAGAAGCCGAACGGGTCTGTGGGATCGAGGCGCGCAAGATCCGCGAGATCGCCGAGCACATCGGGCGCGCGGTTCCCGGACGCTTCGCCTCGCACAACTGGCGGGCCTCCGCCGCAGGCAACGAGGGTGGATGGCAGACCGCACGATGCCTGTTCTTCTTGAACGTGCTCACCGGATCGGTGGGAACCGAAGGGGGCACCAGTCCCAACGGTTGGAACAAGTTCATTCCCGTCCCTCCGAAGAATCCACATCCTCAGGGCCGGTGGAACGAGTTGACCTGGCCGGCGGAGTATCCCCTCAGCCACCACGAACTCTCGATCCTGCTACCCCATTTCCTCAAAGAGGGACGCGGTCGTCTCGATACGTATTTCACCCGGGTCTACAACCCGATCTGGACCAATCCCGACGGGTTCGTCTGGCTCGAAGCCCTCACCAATGAAGACTTGGTCGGTTGCCATGTGGCGCTGACCCCGGTGTGGAGCGAGACCGCCTGGTTCGCCGATTACGTGTTGCCGATGGGCGTCGCATCGGAGCGTCACGACATCGCGTCATACGAAACTCATATCGGACGGTGGATCGGGTTCCGTCAACCCGTCATGAAGGTGTACGCAGAACAACAGGGTCGCCAGATCGGACGCACCTATGAAGCGAATCCGGGTGAGGTCTGGGAGGAACACGAGTTCTGGATCGATCTGTCCTGGAAGATCGACCCCGACGGATCACTGGGGATCCGGGAGCATTTCGAATCGATTCGCGAACCCGGCACCCCGTTGTCGATCGACGAGTACTACTCGCATCTCTTCGAACATTCCGTTCCCGGACTTCCCGACGCGGCCGCAGCCGAGGGGCTCAGCCCGCTCGCCTACATGCGCAAATACGGAGCCTTCGCGCTGCCCGGGGATCAAGAGCAGGTCCACGAACGCGTCGTCACCGAG
>CAYYHU010000062.1:4483-7194 GCA_964471865.1 uncultured Ilumatobacteraceae bacterium
CGCTGGCGTCTCGACGAACACCAGGGCACCCCATCCTGGGTGTCGGGGTTGGCCACGGTGTCGGGACCTGAAGCCGGTTACGGCGCGGGAACCTCCACCGATGGCCGGTGGCATCTCACTCGCGAACACGGTGCCCAGAACTTCGCGTCCACCGATCCGGATGCGCAACGCGTCTGGTGGACCGATACCGGAGTCCATCAGAACCTGACGTTCCCGGTGCAGCCCGATCCGATCTCGGGGATGCATTGCTGGTTGCAGCGCGTCACCGTCGGCCCGGCCCAGGCCGGCGATCGGTACGGCGATGTTGCCGTGGATACCGGCCGTTCGATGGAGGTCTTTCACGAATGGCTCGCGAAGACCCGTCCCGGTCCGGGCCCGGGCGGTCTGCGGCGTCCTTTGCATCTCGCTCGGCCCGTCAAGCCGCTCGCGACCGCGTACCGTTCCACCACGTGAGTTCGGATCTCGCCGAGCGGGCCCGCACCCGCGCTGGAACCCTGGCCTTATGCGGCTGGTTGCTGCTCGAAGAACCCGGACCGGATCTCGCCGAACGGGTCGCCGACATCCCGGCGTTGGCCCCACTCGCCGCGTCCGACGCAGCAGTCGAGTTCGAGCGTGTCTTCCTGCGGGGCGCAGCGCCCTATGAGAGCGTGTTTCGTTCCAGCGACGGTCGCCGTGGCGGCCCCATCGCCGCTCGAGTCGCCGACACCTATGTCGAGGTCGGGTTCGACGAACTCGATCAGGGTCGGTGGCGGGTCGCCGGTCCAGACCATCTCGGTCTCGAACTGCGCGCGCTCGCTCATCTGATCGCCACCGAGGCCGCGGCCTGGGATTCCGATCGCCCCGATGAGGCCGGGATGCATGTCGAGACCCAACGGGTGTTTCTCGCCGATCATCTCGCCACCTGGGCCGAAGTCGCCCTCGATGCCGCAGCACTCGCAGCCGGTGACGGCCCCTATGCGGCTTTGATCGTCGCGGTCCGTGACGTCGTGCGCACCGAAATCGATCTGGTCCGTCCCGCTCCGGTTCTCGACACTGTCGTCCACGAGGGTTCGTCCACTGCCGCACCGATGGGTCCGGGTCGTCTGGCCCGACATCTCCTCGCTCCGGACCGCTGCGGACTATGGCTGAGTACCGATGACATCGCGCGGGGAGCGCAACGGCTCGGGTTTCCCTGGAGGCCTATGGATGGGCGCTCGAATCTCACGCCGTTGCTACGAGCGGCTCTCGACGCAGGGGAGTTTCCCGGGCTCGTCGAGCCGTGGATCGAGCTCGCCCGGATCACCGCCGGACGTCATCGCGAACGAGCCGAGACCCAACCGGGAGCCGAAGCGATCTGGCGTAGTTGGGAGCAGCGGGCGCAGGCGACCTGGGAGGTGCTGACACGGTGCGTTACCGCCGGTGTCGATGATGCCTGCGACAACGAGGTCGTGATCCGTCTCGCCGGGAACGATCTGGCCCGGGCGTTGGCCTGGCTGGATGAACAGGGCTACGAGATCGAAGAGATCGACGCCTCGAGGTGAGTGGTGATGGGCTCGGGGTCTGCCCCGGGGGAGTTGGTAGCGTCGCAGCGTCATGAGTGATGCCGACGCCCCCACCAGCACCGATGACGGCGTCGAAAGCCGCGACTTCCTGCGCGACCTGGTGCGATCCGACAACGCCGAGGGAACCTTCAGCGGTCGGGTCCAGACGCGGTTCCCACCCGAACCCAACGGATACCTCCACATCGGGCATGCCAAGGCCATCTACGTGGATTTCTCTATCGCGGCGGAGTTCGGTGGACGCTGCAACCTGCGATTCGACGACACCAACCCTGACACCGAGGACACCGAATACGTCGAGGGCATCATCGAGGATCTGACCTGGTTCGGGTTTGCGCCGCCCGAGCCGGTTCTGTATGCCTCGGATTATTTCGAGACGCTGTACACCTGGGCTGAGGATCTCATCGAGAACGGTCTCGCCTACGTCGACGATCAAGATGCCGAGACGATCTCGGCTCAGCGCGGCGGCTACGGCCAACCCGGAGTCGAAAGCCCTCATCGCGACCGGACACCGGCGGAGAATCTCGATCTGTTCCGACGGATGCGCGCCGGAGAGTTCGCAGACGGAACCCGGGTGCTGCGCGCCAAGATCGACATGCAACACGAGAACATGCAGTTGCGCGATCCGGTGATGTACCGCATCAAACGAGCGGGTCACCATCGCACCGGTGACACCTGGGTGATCTACCCGACCTACGACTGGGCGCATGGACAGTCCGATGCCATCGAAGGGGTCACCCATTCGTTGTGCACCCTCGAGTTCGACTCCCATCGGCCGCTGTACGACTGGTATTTGGAACATTTGCCCCTTCCCGGTGACCGGCCTCGCCAGACCGAATTCGCTCGGTTGGAACTGACCCATACGGTCACCTCGAAGCGCAAACTCGCCCAACTCGTCGCCGAGGGCGTGGTGGACGGATGGGATGACCCGCGCCTGCCCACCCTGCGCGGTCTGCGCCGCCGCGGCTATCCGGCCTCGGCCATACGCGAGTTCTGCGCGTACATCGGAGTCGCCCGTCACAACTCGCGCCATCAGATCGAACTTCTCGAATCCTTCGTGCGTACCGAACTGAACGCGACTGCACCCCGACGATTCGCCGTGGTGGATCCGGTTCGCCTCGTCATCACGAACTGGCCCGAAGGTCACACCGAAGAGGTCGAGGTGGTCAACAA
>CAYYHU010000063.1:0-1104 GCA_964471865.1 uncultured Ilumatobacteraceae bacterium
CCGCCCAGGGCACCACGTCGATCCCCTGGATCGCCAACGCCGGATGAATCTCCTCGACCCAGAGCCGTTCTTGCTCCTCGACAAGATCAGCTACTCGCTCCCCCACCGCTTCGAGGGTCTCATGCGGTGTACGACCATCCGATGTCGTCTGGCGCACGCCCGCAGCCACCTGATCCTTGAGCGCAGCCACTCGCACCTGGAAAAACTCGTCGAGATTTGAGGAAAAGATCGACAAGAACTTGGCGCGTTCGAGCAACGCTACGGCAGGCTCTTGAGCGAGCGCGAGGACTCGATCGTTGAAATCGAGCCAACTGAGCTCCCGGTTGATGAAGGTCTCGTCGATGGACCGAGCGTAGCGAGGCTCGGTCTGGTGCCAATTCGCCCCTGAGCCGTCAGCGCTGAGGATTCACCTTGCGTTCACGACGAGGACAGAATGCCCACAGGTCACTCCGCGGCGTCAGGAAGCCCTAGATCCCACTCCACCGAGATCCGCTCCCTCTCGGCATCACGAAGGATGCGCTCGCGGTTGCGTCGGAACTGGGGATCATCCCGCGGCAGCAGCACCAAGCGGGCGAGCACCCGGGTACGGAACTCGTCGAGAAGTCGGTGATCGCCGTAGTCGCCGTAGACCTCCCAGTGGGGAGCCACGGGGCCCAGGTACACGATGCGAGTGTGGGCCACGGGGGGTTCGGTGACAGTGTCGATATCGGTCATGGACGCTCCCGGGGTATTCGAAATGGTCATGTTATCGGGGCTTTGGGGACCGAGGTCGTTGTCGTGAGCGCTCAGAATTGGTTGACTTTCCCCAGGACGGGAACCGATCCGGTCACTACGGACGTCTCATGAGATGTCGACCGCCGGTAGTGGGATCCGCCCTGCCGGCGAGCCCGAGGAGACGACCATGGACGACACTCTCAACCAGGACCCCTCCGATACGGCGTGGATGGCTCAGGGAAACTGCCGGAACTATCCGCCCCAGGTGTTCTTCCCCAGTGACGGGGTGGGCGTTGATCGCGCCCGCAAGATCTGTGCAGGCTGCCCCGTGCTTGCCCAGTGCCTCGAGCATGCTCTCGAGCACCGCATCGAGCACGGTGTGTGGGGCGG
>CAYYHU010000063.1:1204-7028 GCA_964471865.1 uncultured Ilumatobacteraceae bacterium
CGCCTGGCCTTCTGAGAGACCCTTCTTGAATTCCTTCTGGGCCTGTCCGAGGTTGCGCGCCATCTTGGGAATCTGGGCGCCTCCGAAAAGTACCAAGATCACGACCAGAACGATGATTGCCTCGGGTGCACCAAACACAGCACTGAGCATAGGGCCACCCTAGCGGTGTTCGCTCAGCAGGTCATCGCGCCTCCCCCGGTGGGAACCCGTCGTCGAACTCGCAGACTGGAGGGGTGCTCGAATGTGTCGTGAATCTGAGCGAGGGTCGAGACCTGAGAATCGTGACGGCGCTCGCGCATCTCGCCGGGACTGATCTCCTCGACGTGCACGCCGATCCACATCACCATCGCAGCGTTCTCACCCTGGCCGGCACCGAAGCGATTCGCCAGATCACCCGCCAGGCCATTCATCTCATCGACCTGACCGATCACCACGGTGTGCATCCGCGACTCGGAGTCGTCGACGTGGTGCCCTTCGTGCCGCTTCATGGCTCCACGATGCGCGATGCCATCGAGGCTCGCGACTCCTTTGCCCACTGGGCGAGCGAAGAACTCGGGGTGCCCTGCTTTCTCTACGGTCCCGAGGTCGCACTCCCCACAGTGCGTCGTGAAGCGTTTCAGACCCGCCGACCCGACACCGGCCCCGATCGTCCTCACCCCACTGCGGGCGCGATCTGTGTGGGGGCCCGAGATGTTCTCGTCGCGTACAACATCATCCTCGCCGATGCCGATATCGATCTCGCCCGCCTGATCGCTCGCGACATCCGCAGCGACTCGGTTCGAGCCCTCGGACTCGTCACGGGTTCAGAGGTCCAGGTGAGCACGAACCTCGTGGATCCCGAGACCGTCGGGCCCAGCGAGGTCGTGGATCATGTGGAGGCGTTGGCTCGGTCACACGGATCCGATATCGCTCGAACCGAACTCGTCGGGCTGTGCCCGGCCTCGGTGTTGGCTCGTATCGAACGGGATCGCTGGGATGCACTGGATCTACACCCCGAGCGCACCATCGAGTGGGCGCTCGCCAGCCGAAATCGGTTGGCGCCTGGTTCCAACTGACGACCAGGAGGGCGTCAGGCGGTCACGTTGCTGCGCACGACGAGAGCCCGCTGCCGACGAAGCCGCCGACGCTCCCGCTCCGAGAGTCCGCCCCAGATGCCGAACTTCTCGCCGTTGTCCAGGGCATAGTCGAGACAATCGAGGCGCACCTCGCAGCCGCGACACACTTCCTTTGCCTCCCGGGTCGAGGCTCCCCGCTCCGGGAAGAAGAGGTCGGGGTCGACTCCCAGGCAGTTGGCGTGATCTTGCCAGCTGCGGTCCTCGGTATCTCGTTCCATCGCTGATCGGCCTTTCTCGCGGGCAGCACCGTGGGTGCGGTACCGCGTGGCTGCCGGGGACCGGCGGCAGCACCGTGAATTACAACGATGTCATTCTCCCCTATCACATCACGTTCGCGCAAGGGCGGATACCGGTGAATGACCAATCAGCCAATACCGACCGCCTAGGCGATCATCCAGCGCGGCGGGATCCTCCGCGGGCCATCTGGCGTTTGTGTTCGATGAAATCCACCAAGACGTAGTCACCGAGGTTCTCAGGAGTCGTGAAGAACGCTCGCCCCCGATTGATCTTCGTGATGCGTTCGATGAACGCGGTGAGGTAGCTCGTGGCGTCGAGCATGAACGTATTGATGCGGATCCCGTCTCGAGTACACCGCACGACCTCGCGCAAGGTGGCCTCGATCGTTTCAGGTACCGGCGGATACGAAAAGAACGGTGTCCCCGACGAGGTGATATGCGCCGTTGGTTCACCGTCGGTGATCATGATGATCTGTTTCGTCCCTGACTGGCGCGCGAGCAACTGGCGGGCGAGCTGGAACCCATGTTGCATGTTCGTCCCGTAGACGTAGTCCCAGGACACCTCCGGCAACTGCTCAGCGGTGATGATGCGCCCCACCTCGCTGAATCCGACCAGCCCGAGATAGTCCCGGGGAAACTGCATGGTGATCAAAGCGTGCAAGGCCATCGCGACCTTCTTGGCAGGCAAGAAGTTGTCTCGCATCGGCATCGACAAGGACAGATCCAACATCAACACCGTGGATGAACGGGTCAGGTGCTCAGTCCGTTCGACCTCGAAGTCTTCAGGGTCGAGACCCACTGGCGTTCCGGGACCTTGACGGCGAAGGGCGTTACGAATAGTCCGGTGCAGATCCAGGTTGAAAGGATCTCCGTACTCGTAGGCCTTGGTTTCGAAAGTCCGTTCGTGACCGGTTCCGAGCTGATGGATCTGATGCTGGCCGAGTGCGTCTTTACGCAGGGCACCAAAGAGATCCCGCAACGCCTTGGACCCGATAGCCCGAAGACCCTTGGGGGTCAGCTCGAGACGGCCCTCTTTCTGATCGATCAAACCGGCTTCGGTGAGCATCTTGGTGATCTCTGACAACCGCTGGAGCGCCTCGGCGGATTCGCTCCCCAAGAGTTCCTCGACCCGATCGAGGTCGGCCTCGGCGAGAGCTCCGGGTGACGAGGCGTTGTTCAAGAGATTCTCGAGCTGATCCAGATCGCCCAATTCCGCCATGGTCTGCATGGCCTGAGCGAAATCCAACGGGTCCGCACCCTGCATGTCGTAGCTGCGGTCCCAGCCCATATCGGGGAACTGGGCACGAAGGTGGGAACCCAACTGATCCAGTTGCCATCGCAGATCCATGTCCTCGAGCAACTGATCCGACAACTGCTGCAGCTGCGCCCGCTGTTCCGGCGTCATCGAAGCCATCAACGCCTGCATCGCGGCCATGCGCCGCGCCATCACCTCGAGAAGTTCATCCAGAGTCTCAGGTTGTTCGGGGAACATGTCCCCGAACCGATCCATGAACTCCTCGAATCCGGGATCCTCACCCCGAGACCGGCGCTCCAACATCTCATTGAGAGCAGCGAGCATGTCCTTGGTCCGGGCGAGATCCTCGGGACGCATCGAATCCATGGCGCCCGAGATCTGGTCGACGGTCTGTTGCATGAGGCGTTCGCGGAGCCGATCGAGCAACTGGTCGAACCGGCGTTGAGCCTCTGCTGACGTGAAGGGATACTGCTGGAGGTCGCGAACGCGCCCGGCGAGATCTGACGGCATCATGTCGAGACGCAGATTGCGCTCCTGCGCCGAGTCTCGCGCCGCCTCGGCACGACGGTCGTCTCCACTCCTGTTCGCATCGCTCAGGTCCTGATCGATCGCGTGCCGTTCCTCGTCGATGATGTCGTCGAGTTCCTCTGCGATCTCCCGATAGATCCCCCCGAGTTCACCTCGCTCGAGACGCTCCTGACGAGCCGCTTTGAGGCGTTCCATCAACTCGCGCAGACCCGGCACCCGTCGACCTTCGGAATCGGTGAGCCCTTCGCGCATGGCGCGACGCAGAGCACTGTTCACATCACCGTGGTAGAGCAACTCATCGGTCATGGCATCGAAGACCGATCCGGCATCGATATCGAAACCGACCTGGGTTCCGTCCCAACGGCTGTAGGTGAACCGCAATGCCATACCGGGACCCTAGCGGGAGCCTCACCTGCCGTTCGCCGCGGGAGGAACGATGAGACCCGGCGATCCCGCGGCTCCGCATGAGGACTCTGGCGACATCGCCACGGCGCCGACCTCGGGCACCGCCAAGCGGCGCAACACCGCCTCTGGAGTGTCGTAGACTCCACGCGATGCGCGTACCCCGCACCTTCGCTTTCGTGGACCTTTCGGGGTTCACGAAGTACACCGCAGTCGCCGGCGACGACGCTGCGGCGCGGGTGCTGAGCGCATTTCGAACGATGACTCGAGAAATCGCCTCGGCTCGGGGCGTGCGCATCGCCAAGTGGTTGGGTGATGGCTGCATGATCGTGGCGGTGGATCAATCCGACGCCATCGCGTTTTCACTCGAATTAGAGCGTCGGTCCTCGGCGGTCTGCGCGCCGTTGGCCTTGCGAGTCGGACTCGCCACCGGCCACGCCTTGTTGTTCGAGGGTGACGACTACATCGGATCGGCGGTCAATCTGGCCGCTCGTCTGTGCGACATCGCGGGACCCTTCGAAGTCCTGATTCCGACGTCGCAACTCGAAACCCTCCCCGAAGGCGTTCGGGCGGATCCTCATGAACCCCTCGAATTGCGAGGCTTTGCGGATCCCATCGACGTCGTCGACCTGTCCGGCGAGCCGATCCTCGCCGATCGCAACGACACCAGCGAGTTGTGGACCCGTTCACCCTTCGTGGCCTGAGTCGACCTCGTTGACCGACATCGTGCGCATCGGCGCCGTCCTTCCCACCCAGATCTGGCTGGGACACGTCGCGCACAGCGATCAACCGCTCAACGCGAATGCTGGCGGCGAACAAAGATGGCGCTCCGATCTCGACGCGCTGGCCGCAGCGGGCATCTCGACACTGCGGATCGGATTCGATTGGAGTCGCCTGCAGCTGCGGCCTCAGGCCCGTCTCGATGGTCGATGGGTCGAGTGGTACCGCCAAGTCCTCGAACATGCTCGCGAACTCGATGTGTCGATATGGGCCTGCCTGCTCGAGCGGTCTCTACCCGGATGGTTCGCAGACGAGGGCGGGTTTCGAGACGATCACTCCTCGCGCAAACCCTGGAATCACTGGGTCGACTCGAGCGCCGAGGCCTTCCATGACTTGGTGGACTCATGGGTACCCCTCGACGATCCCGCCGGTACCGTCGAACGCGCGGTTGGCGACGACCCCGTAGGGATCGTGAGGTCCACCACGGCAGTGGCAACCGCCATGCGGGATGCAGCGCGTCTGTTGCGCCCCGATGCACGGATCATCGCCAGCCTGCGCATCCCCTCACCCAGCGACCTCGAGCCTGGCGATGGCGACCCCGAGGTGCGCCACCGCCTGGTCCACCGACGCCTCACGGTCTGGGAACGCGCTCTGAGCACCGGTCGGCTCGAATTCCCTGGACGTGAACCGTCCGCGATCGACGAACTCGAGAACTCCTTCGACGTGGTGGGATTGTGGCTCGATCTACGCGAGTGTTCGAGCGCTCAACAAGCCCGCGGCCGCGTGACTCCGACCCTGGAGCGATATGCCGAGATGTTTCCTCGGCGCCCACTGGGTCTCACTCTTCGAAGTGGCGTTCGTGACGCCGATCGCTCAGCACAACTCCTGGACGGGGCCGTGGCGAGTTGTCGAGCTGCCCGACACGACGGCATCGATCTCGATCAGATCTTCATCGCGCCGGGCATCGCGACCGAGGGAGCACCTGACGGTTTCCTCGACGCGTCACGACAACCGACCGACATGGCCGCCGCTGTCGTGGAAGGGTTCGCTCAGGAACGGCCCCGATAAACGGCGCGAGCCCCCGAGGCGTCCTTGTTGAGACGCTTGGAGAGGTGGAGACCTTCCAGGATGAACTCCACTGCGGCCGCCCGAAGCGCCGGGTCGGGATCCGCTCCGGTCAAGGCATCCACCGGCCCCTGAAGCGCCGGAACGTCATCGAGGAGCGCCGCCACCTCCGCCGAGGTGCGATCCTCGCCGGTCTGGGCAATGACGCCTTCCTCGAAGGCATCGAGAACAGCGCGTACCGACTCAGGTGAGACCCGCTCTTTGTAGACGGTCAGCACTGCCGAACGCACGAGATGCTCGAGGACGGCCCCTTCACGGCCATCGTCGAGAGTGTCGATCTCGATCTTGCCGGCACTCGACGCTGCCAGGGCGTCGAGATCACAGATCCGGGGCACCACGCGGCGTTCGCCAGCGGTGAGACCCCGGCGAGTGGCGTTCGCGGCCAGGACCTCGAGGTTGCTCACCGAGAGTCGCACGCTGACACCGCTGCGCTGGTTGACCTG
>CAYYHU010000064.1:0-6998 GCA_964471865.1 uncultured Ilumatobacteraceae bacterium
GACATTTCGCCGAACGGGTGGGACCCCGTCTAGCGCAGATCAGCTGCGCGATCGTGAGCAGTACATAGTTGTTCATCTAGGCGGTGTTGACTCCCTCATTTCCCGTTCTACTGATCTGGGTCCTCGTCGGAGGGGTGGCCTGTGGCTTCGCCGTACCCTCAGCCAGCTTCGCTCTCATTCGCGGCGCCCCGGGTCGAGCCGGGCTGATGCTCGGGGTCAACCAAGCCGCTCCACCCGCAGCCTCGATGCTCGCGGGAGTCACGGTTCCGGCCATCAGTATTCGTTTCGGCTGGCGGTGGACCTACGTCTTGGGCGCCATGGTCGTTCTCGTGGTGATCGCCACGCTTCCTGACCGCCGGGTGTTCGCTCGATCGGCCCCCACCGACGCTGATTCGACGCCTCCAGTTCATGATCCGGCCGCCGTGGCGAAGTATCGGCGCACGATGCTCGTGCTGAGTATCGGGATGGCATTGGGCTCGGGTGCAGCGTTGTCGATGGGGGCGTTTTTTGTTTCCTCAGCGGTCGACAACGGTATGAGCGAGGCGGCTGCGGGTCTGTCGCTGGCAGTGGGCAGCATCGTCTCGATCGGATCGCGAATCATCGCAGGCCTCATGGCTGATCGCATGGAATCGGGACAGCTGACCGGAGTCGCCATCATGCTCCTGGGAGGAGCGGTCGGCTATCTCGCGCTTGCCGCGATGCAGACCGGTCCGTGGATCACCGCGGCCGCCGTCGTGGGGTATGGATTCGGCTACGGCTGGTCGGGACTGTTGTTCTACGCGGTCTCGATGATCAATCCGACGTCACCAGCTCGGGCGATCGGAGTCGTCAACACCGGCAACACCTTCGGTGCTGCCATCACCCCTCCGCTCTTCGGCGTCATCGCGGCGACCAGTTCGATGTCGGCGGCATGGGTTATGGCGGCCGTGGCCTCCGCGGTGGGAGGCCTCATCGTTCTGATCGCCGTGCAGCTCGACCGATCAGTCGTCGAGACCGAAGAACTCGCGATAGGTCGGTAGCGACTCGGGGATATCCGCCGCTGCCGGCTCGGCTCCTGGCCAGCGCTTGCGATACTCGGCTCCAAGGCCTTCTTCCCACTGTGAGATCGGAAGTCCGTAGAGCTGTTGGGCCTTGCGCGAGCGGAATCGCCACCGACCGTCCTCGCGGCGATACGTGTCGTTGTAGCGCAAGCCGATGATCACACCGGTGCCGTCGATGGCCAACTCCGCATGAGCCTGCACCACACCCGTTGCATCATCGGGTCCGGTGAACTCGACGGTCTGAGAATGGGGGTAGTGATAGGTCACGGTGTACGTCGAGAGCTGATCTCGGTAGTAGCCCAAGACAGCATCTCGCCCCCGTACCGGTCCCACTCGGCTGTCGAACTCGGCATCTGATGTGAAGAGTTCAGCGAGGTTCTCGAGATCGCGGTCATCGATGAAGCGACCATATTTCGCCAACAGGTCCGAGAGCTCCTGGCGATCGAGAAGTAGCTGCACCATCGAGCGAAGCTCGTCATCACTGGCCAGAGTCATGAGATTCTCCTTAGAAGAACGTGGTCTCAGTCGAGGCGCTCGATGATGGTGGCGTTGGCCTGACCTCCGGCCTCGCACATCACTTGCAGCCCGATTCGTCCCCCGGTGTCCTCGAGGGCGTGGAGCAACGTCGTCATGATCCGGGTGCCCGACGCGCCGAGAGGGTGGCCGAGCGAGATACCGCTTCCACGGACGTTCACCCGAGACGCGTCGACGTCGAATTCGCGTTGCCAGGCCAGAGCGATCGATGCGAAGGCTTCGTTCACCTCGAAGAGGTCGACATCCTCGAGTGTCAGACCGGCTCGGTCCAGCGCCTTGCGGGTCGCGGGCATCACACCGGTAAGCATCATGAACGGGTCATCGCCCACGACGGCGAAGCTGATGAATCGGGCGCGAGGTCGATGGCCGAGTTGCTCGGCGAGTTCACGATCCATCACCAAGACCGCGGACGCGGCGTCGCTGATCTGGGAACTGTTCCCCGCGGTCACGACCCAGTCGAGATCGGGAAAGGCAGCCTCGGTGTCGTCAGTGCGGAACGCCGGCTTGAGCCCAGCGAGCCGCTGCGCGGTGCTGTCGGCTCGGATCCCCTCATCGGAGGTGATGTGGACACCCTCGCTCGTGACCAACGGGGTGATCTCGCGAGCAAAGGCTCCGGTATCGGTCGCGTGGGCGGCTCGGCGGTGGGATTCCGCGCTGAGCTCGTCGAGTTCCTCACGGGAGAGATTCCACTTCTTCGCCACGAGTTCGGCTGCGATGCCTTGGCTCACGACGCCCTGGGGGTATCGACGCCGGATTCCGGGTCCGAGGTGATCGGCTCCTGCGGTATTCGATTGCATCGTGACTCGACTGAGCATCTCGACGCCCCCAGCGACCACGACGTCGTAGGCGCCCGCCATGATCCCTTGCGCAGCGAAGTGCACGGCCTGTTGGGAGGAACCGCATTTGCGGTCGATCGTGGTGGCCGGAACATGTTCGGGATAGCCCGCTGACAGGACGGACTGGCGAGTGAGGTTTCCGCCTTGCTCGCCGATCGGCGTGACGATGCCCCCGATGACGTCGTCGATCCGGCCCGGGTCGATACCGGAACGCTCCACCACGTCGCGCAGCACCTCGGCGAACAGATCGACAGGGTGCCATTCATGGAGAGCCCCACCCGCACGTCCTTTGCCCACTGGTGTGCGGACTGCCTCCACGATCACTGCTTCGCGCACCCGAACCCATCCCCTCTGCCACATCTGGTGGGTGTCGACGAACCGTCCCACCGACATCTCTCCGGACGACCGTACCAGGATGTCTATTATCATCATATGTCAGAGAACCCGACCGAGCTGCCAGAGGATCTCCAAGGTCATGTGGTCGTGGTGACCGGGGCTGGGCAGGGTCTCGGCGCCTCGACGGCGTTGCATCTCTCCCGCCGGGGAGCTGCCGTTGTGGTTCTCGACATCGACACATCAGCAGCCCGACGCGTCGCCGAGGACATCACCGCGGAGGGACGCAAGGCGATGCCGGTGACGTGTGACGTCGCCGATCGTTCCTCGGTCGAGGCTGCCGTGGATGCGGTGATGAGGGCTTGGAGGAGAGTGGACGGACTGGTGAACAACGCCGGTGTCATTGCGTTCGAACGTCTCGAAGATCTCGATGACGACCAGTGGCAGCGGTTGCTCGCGGTGAACCTCACCGGGACATTCCTGTGCACGCAATGCTTCGGTCGGGTGATGATCACGCAACGGTCGGGATCGATCGTCAACATCGCATCGGTCGCCGGGGGGGCGCCCCAGCCCAACAGCGGCGCCTATTCGGTGAGTAAGGCCGGAGCCATCATGTTGGCTCGCCAGGCCGCAGTGGAATGGGGGCCTTTGGGGGTGCGGGTCAACGCGGTGAGCCCGGGAATCATGGAGACCCCGATGGCACAGGAGTTCACATCGTTTCCTGAGGCTCGAGCCGAACGTCTGCGTTTCGTCGCCACCCGCCGTTTCGGTGAGCCCGACGAGGTGGCGACCGTCATCGGATGGTTGCTCAGCCCGGCCTCGTCGTTCGTCACCGGCCAGAATCTCGAAGTGGACGGGGGAATGATGCAGATGCTTCTCGGCAAACTGCCACGTCCCGGGACGCCGTCGCTGCACTGATCGACGGCTCGAGACCGTTCGCCGACCGGCTATGTCGACCGTGTCGGTCGAGTACACCTAGGCCCCGAGGAGTACAGGAAAGCGACGGAACGCATGACGAGCCGTCGTCGTGTCGAGTTCGCTCGGGTGATCCGGGTCAGGTCGGATGTCATGGCGGAGGAGATCTTGGGCGACGACCCCGACGAGACCGAAGAGTCGATCATCGAAACCACTCTCGGGATCGGGTTCGAGGCCCACCGCAAGTTCGGCTCCCAGGCATCGATGGGCGCCGTGTCCAAAGGACAGACCGTGTAATTGGGCCCCTGTGGGGACCTCTCGGTCCGGATCGAACTCGTCAGCTGCGGTACCGAAGACCGACGGGTCCCGATTTGCGGCTGCGATATCGATGTCGAGGCGCGCGCCGACGTCGAGATGATGGCGGTCCCCGATCTCGAGCGCTGACATCGCCCGGCGGGCTCCGATCGGGCTGATGGGGCTCAGCCGAAGTGTCTCTTGGATACAACGGCGCAGGAACGCAGCGTCCTCGAGGAGTCGTCGACGCCCATCGGAGCGGGAGTCCACGTACCGGAAGATGTTGTCGAAGGTGTTCGCCAACGTGATGGCGCTCGTCGAGGCGCCGGCGGTGAGATAGAAGGCGAGTTCATGGGTGATCGTGGCGGTGTCGAGTTCGGGCCGGGCGAGCAGAATCGACAGTACGTCCGCTGCGGGCTTTGGATCCTTCGAAGCGCTGCCTGCGACATCGCCGTGTCGTCGGGAACGAATCGAGGGTGCCACGAAGTCGCGTTCGAACTCGGCGAGGGCCGCAGCGATCTCGGCGCGTTTGGCGTCCTTGTCCCCCTGATGGTGATCGATCCGAGCTCCTTCGACGAACTCGTCGAGGATCGCGAGTAGGCGTTCGGTCTGATCCGGATCCTCGAGATCACGGTCGATCCCGGCGTTCACGCAGCTGAGATTCAGCATCACGCGATGGCCGAATGCCAACAACTCGCAACGCCCCGTCGTCAGGTGCGGAGCCAGAGTGGTGCGCACGACATCGGGAAACTCATCGCGTTCGTAGGCCATGAGTTGGCTTCGTCGAAAGATCGGCGATTCCATCCGCCGCCGCTCACGGTGCTCGGGCCCGTGGAGGTTGATGAGCACATCCTCCATGAACACGCTCTTGTCGAAGAGCGCCTGGCGGAGATCGGGATGTCGATACGCTTCGAGGGCTTCAGCCCAGGTGGTGGTGCGCGAGGTCGGCGATACCGATGGGTCCCCGTCAGCGTCACCCTGGAGGCTCACAGGCGGGCGACCTCACCACCATCGATGACGAAGCACGAACCGGTCACGAAGCCTGAGGCATCCGACGCGAGGTAACACACGAGAGGACCGATTTCGTCGGGTTGTCCGAGCCGGCGCATCGGGATCTTCTTGAGCCGCAGATCGAGCACCGTCTCATCGGCCAGGACCGCAGCCTGGGCCTCGGTTTCGAATCCTCCCGGTGCGATCACGTTCACTCGAATCGAATGGCGAGCCCATTCGGTCGACAGGGCCTCGGACATGCGAATCATGGCGCCCTTCGAGCCCGAATAGGCCGCCAGCGTGGCCTTGCCTCGAAGGCCCGAGAGTGACGCGATGTTGATCACGGATCCGGGTCGGCCACTCGAGATCCAGTACCGAGCTGCGGCACGAGCCAAGGCTCCCGGCGCATGAACGTTGACGGTGAAGACTCGGTCGATCACGGACTGATCCATCTCGACGAACTTGCCTGCCGGTGCGATCCCGGCATTGTTGACCACGCAGTCGAGTCGCCCGAAACGCTCGAGAGCGGCATCGACGAGTGCGGCGGTCGCGTCGAGATCGGTCATATCGCAACGAACGGCATGGAAGGCCTCGGGTTGCTTGTCGGCCAGGGTCTCGAGTTCGTCGAGGCTTCGGGCCGCGATGACGACCTTCATTCCCTCAGCCGCCAGGGCCCGTGCCGTCGAGGCTCCGAGGCCACGGCTGGCTCCGGTCACGATCGCGACATGGTCGGTGAGTTCGAGATCCATCAGGGCACGTCCTTGCAGAGTCGTGATGCGATACCGAGCCGGAGGACTTCTGATGCGCCCTCGTAGATCCGCATCGGACGCGCCTGGCGGTAGTACTGCTCGATCTTGGAGCCCTTCTCGATGCCCCACCGACCCATCGCCTGCACACATCGATCGACCACTCGGGTTGCGGCCTCGGTGGCGGCGAGCTTGGCGAGCGAGGATCGATCGAGGTTCGCAGCCGGATTCGCCCGGGCCCGCTCCCCGGTCTGATAGGTCAACAAACGCGTCGACTCGAGATCGGCGGCGGCATCGGCGAGCAGCGTGGCCACGGGTCCGTGGCGGGCGAGTGCCCGTCCGAATTGTTCCCGGGTCCGAGTGTGGCGAACCGCGATCTCGAGCGCACCCTCCATGAGACCGACCGCCGCACCGGCGACCGAGATCCTGAAGACCGAGAGCGTGGCCAGCACATGAGAGAATGCGGCTCCGGTATCACCGAGTCGTGCTGACGCCGGGACGCGGACATCGTCGAAGGTCAACTCTCCCATGACGTGAGCGGCAAGGATCTCCGGGGTCGGTTCCACCGATACCCCGGGTGTGTCGGCCGGGATCAAGACGAGTGAATGAGAACCTGATTCCTCGCGACACAGCGTCGTGTAGAACCCAGCAGCACCACCGTTGGAGATGTAGGACTTCGATCCGTTGACGACGAGATCACCACCGTCCTGGCGAACTGTCGTCCTAATCGACTTGAGATCCGATCCGGCGAGGGGTTCGGTCAACGCGAGCGCCGCCAAGACTTCACCGGTGGCGACGCGAGGCAACCATTCAGCCCGTTGTTCATCTGTTCCCGCAACTGCAATCGCATACGAACCGATTCCTTGGAGGGCTAGCAGCGAATCCAGATGTGACGACACCTTCATGCAGGCCTCGCGGGCGAGGAGCACGGCAAGAGGATCGACCTCGTCGAAGCGACCTCCATATTCCGCCGGAACCATCAGCGAGCACAGGTTCGAGTCGCGGAGGACCTCGAGTGTCGGTTGATGGATCGTGGAACACTCATCGGCTTCGAGAGCGAAGTCGGCACATCGAGCCGCCACCTCAGCAGCTTCTCGACGGATCTCTACTTCGGCGGGTTCGAGTTCGAACGACATCGCGTGGGCCCCCTCATATGCGATTCGCAGCAGCAGTGTTGAGCGAAGCGGCTCCGACAACTAACGACGGTGACGCTGCCGTCCAGTGTCTCGTCCAACCCGTTCATCGAGCGAGTCGGGGTGTCGCTTGCCTTGGTGGTGGTCAGGGTATACGGTGATAACTCTGATTAGCAA
>CAYYHU010000065.1:0-6919 GCA_964471865.1 uncultured Ilumatobacteraceae bacterium
GACGGCATCCTCGAGGTGCGAATCCCGATGGCTCAGCCCACGGCGCCGGGCCAACGCGTCACGATCTCCCGCGACTGAGACGCCGACGCGTCATGCGGTCGCGGGACGCGCCATGATGGTCGGGTGACCGACCTTCTCGCTGCCGCTCGCGACCGCCTCGACGCGATGCTCACCGACCTGGGTCGTCTCGTCGAGATCGAATCACCGTCTCGGGACGCTGTGGCGCTGACTCGCAGCGCCCATGAGGTGGCCGCTCTTCTCGAACGTCACACCGGTCGCCCCGCAGAGCTCATCGACAGCGAGGCCGGTCCTCATGTGCTGTGGCGGGGCGGGGGCGAACCCCGGGTGCTCATCCTCGGGCATCACGACACGGTCTTTCCCGCTGGAACTCTCGAGCAGCGACCGTTTCGAGTGCTCGAGGGCCGCGCCATGGGGCCGGGGGTCTATGACATGAAAGCTGGCATCGTCCAGGCGGTGCATGCGCTGGCTCTGGTCGATGACCCCTCGACGGTCGAAATCCTGTTCACCAGTGACGAGGAGGTCGGTTCAGGCACCTCTCGACAGCTCGTCGAGGACCGGGCCCGAGGCTGTGGCGCGGTTCTGGTCCTCGAACCCAGCGCCCGCGGCGGTGCCCTCAAGACGGCTCGCAAGGGGACGGGCACCTTCGAGGTGGTGATCACCGGGCGTGCTGCTCATGCGGGACTCGAACCTGAACGTGGGGTCAACGCTCTCGTCGAGGCCGCTCATCAGATCCCGGTCATCGCCGCGCTGACACGACCCGAACTCGGCACCACAGTGACTCCCACGCTGGCGACCGCCGGTATCGCAGACAACGTGGTCCCGGATCGCTGCGTGATCACCGTCGACGCTCGTGCCGCGCAGGCCGAGGAAAAGGAACGAGTCGAAACGGCGATGGCGGGTTTGGTTCCCGTTCTCGACGGGGCGGCGATCGAGGTTACGGGAGGACTCCGCCGGCCACCGATGCCTGCATCGGCTTCCCAGGAACTCATGGCTCTGGCCCGTCAGGTCGCGACCGATCTCGGTCTCGGGACGCTCGAGGCGGTCGAGGTCGGAGGCGGAAGCGACGGCAACTTCACCGGCGCGCTCGGCATTCCCACTCTCGACGGACTCGGGGCAGTGGGCGATGGAGCGCATACGCCGGGGGAGTACGTGGAAGTGTCCACGCTTCCCGAGCGCACCGCACTGATCGCCGGGATCATCACCCAGTTGAGTCGGTGATCTCGTCGGGGAGACGAATCCTGTGATGGCGACTCCCGTCGGGACTGCTCGGGCGGTGGCCGACAGGAGCCGTCAACCAGGAATCAGGTGTCGTATCAGGTGCCTTCGTCGAGGGCCAACAACGAACTTGAACCCAACGTTCCGACTTGACGGTACAAGTCGAGTTTGGTGCGAGTGTCGTCGATGTCGAGATTGCGCATCGTGAGTTGTCCGATGCGATCGAGGGGCCCGAAGGCCTGATCCTCGACTCGTTCCATCGACAGGCGATCCGGTTCGTAGGTGAGATTGGGGCTCGTGGTGTCGAGGATCGTGTAGTCCTCACCTCGACGCAACCGCAACGTGACCTCGCCCGTCACCGCCGATCCCACCCAGCGCAGCAAGGGTTCGCGCAGCATCAGCGACTGCGGATCGAACCACCGTCCCTCATAGAGCAGGCGGCCGAGGCGGCGTCCCATCGAGTGATAATTCTCCAGGGTGTTCTCGTTGTGGATTCCCGTCACGAGACGCTCATACGCGATGTAGAGCAGGGCGAGTCCTGGAGCCTCGTAGATACCCCGGCTCTTGGCCTCGATGATCCGGTTCTCGATCTGATCGCTCATACCGAGTCCGTGGCGGCCTCCGATCGCGTTGGCTTCGAGGACCAGTTCCACCTGATCGGCGAAACTCGAACCGTTTAGAGCGACGGGCCAGCCCTCCTCGAACCGGATGGTGACGTCCTCAGGTTCGATCGCGATCTCGGAGCGCCAATGGGCGACACCCATGATGGGATCGACGATCTCCATACTCGTGGACAGGTGTTCGAGCGACTTGGCCTCGTGGGTGGCTCCCCAGATGTTGGCGTCGGTGGAATACGCCTTGTCCTTGGGATCTCGATAGGGCAGTCCCTTGGAGACGAGGAATTCACTCATCTCGGCGCGCCCGCCCAGTTCGGCTACGAAACGGTCGTCCAACCAGGGCTTGTAGATGCGCAGTTTGGGATTGACCAGGAGTCCGTAGCGGTAGAACCGCTCGATGTCGTTGCCCTTGTAGGTGCTGCCATCACCCCAGATGTCGACGCCGTCGTCGAGCATGGCGCGCACCAGCAAGGTCCCCGTGACCGCCCGACCCAGAGGGGTCGTGTTGAAATAGGTCCGCCCGGCGGTGGCGATGTGGAACGCCCCGCACTGCAGTGCGATCAAACCCTCCCTGACGAGTTCGGCGCGACAGTCCACGAGTCGGGCCGCCTCGGCGCCGTATTGCACGGCCCGTTCAGGAACCGACGCGAGATCGGGCTCGTCGTACTGTCCGAGATCGGCCGTATACGCATAGGGAATCGCCCCGCGGTGGCGCATCCAGGCGACCGCAGCGGACGTGTCGAGACCACCTGAGAAGGCGATACCGACGCGTTCACCGGTGGGAAGGGAGGTGAGGACCTTGGACATGGCGCCTCACGGTACCGATCCGGATCAGTCGCGTGCGAGCCACTGATCCAACACGTAGTGGAAGTGGCGGATCTTGAGTTCCTGATAGTTGGCGAGCGTGACCCCGGGCTTGACCATCGTGCGCAGTCCTCGCTGCACCTTGGGCAGGTTGAACGTGTCCTGGTTGAACACCCGGGCCAACATGCCCAACTCGGGAGCATCGGTCCAGTCCTGGTCCACGCCCAACCAGTGGATCTCCGCCGCGGGCGGCTTGGGCTGGGACGGATCCCAGGGGTCGAGGAACATGCATTCCATGATCGCCATGTCGTGACGGTCCTCATAGGGCCGGAAGCGGTAGACGATGCGGTTGTACGCGCCCCAGGGGTGCAGATTCGGGAACAGGGTGTAGTAGATCGAATCGGAGAGCTCGGCATCCGACAGTTGATCGGCATCGTCGCCGAGGACTTCGCGCATCCTCAAGCGTCCACCATCACCCGCGACCGAGCGCGCTGTCTGACCCTCGCCGACCATCACGAAGGGGTCCTCGTCGAGGCGTCGGTCCGACATGGCGTCGAACTTGTCCTGTTCGGTGGGAATCCAGTTGATATGGGGTGACGGGGTGCCATTGGGAGTGATCGCCCGCGACACGTTGCCCCACCAGTCGTACTGGGTGTTGGCATCGCCGATTCCCGCCAACAACTGGGGATGGGTGGCCACCACGTGGAAGGCCTCCATGAAGGCCTCCTGCACCACTTTCCAGTTCGTCGGGAAGATCCGAGCCACATGCACCGTCTTGACCCGGTCTTCGAGAGGCCACTTCTCGAAGTGCTCGGGCAGAACCCCCAAGAAGTCCTCGAGGGGTCCCGCGTCGGGATCCATGTTGATGAAGACGAATCCACCCCACCGGGCCACCTTGACCTCGGGAAGGTCGAAGTTCTCGGTGTCGACATGGGGGAAATCCCATTCGCAGGGCACCTGCTTGAGCGATCCGTCGAGGTTCCAACAAAAGCCGTGGAACGGGCAGCGCAGTTCATAAGCGTTGCCGTTCTCTTCACGCAGTTGGCGACCCCGGTGCAAACAGGCGTTGTAGTACGCCTGAACGGTGTCAGGAGCGGATCGCACCACGAGGATCGACCAGTGGGCGATGTCATAGACCACGGTGTCGCCGACCTCGGGAAGGTCCTCTTCGCGACAGGCCATCTGCCACACCTTGCTCCACATCTTCTCTTTTTCGAGTTCGTGGAATTCGCGAGACGTGTAGCGATCGACGGCGAGGTCGTGGTCGCCGAGGAACTCGGCGGATTGGGTGCGCAGAACCACCGGCACGTTCTCGGGCCGACTGTCGGCATCGAGGAGGTCCTGGTAGCTGACACCGGGGGAGCGGGCCGCTCCGGGTGTGGGTTCGGCGGTCATCGTCATGATCGGTCCCTTCGGCTCATTCAGGTGGTGCTGCGTGGTGAGTGTTGATGTTCGTCGCCGCAATCGACTCAGGCCGACGCGTCGAGGGCCTGGGCTGCTTGTTGGAAGCGGTTGGGCAACTGGCGCCCGGCGATCCACAGACACAGATGAGGATCGGCTTGGCGAAGATCGCCCGACAGCCACTTTCCGTGCTCGGTGAACTCGCCTGAGCGGCCCTCTTTGGACACGAGAATGGTGCCGCGCTCGGTCAGGTCATAGGTGGCGCCGGACAGGGGATGGCGGATGGTACGCACGACAACTCCTCGCACTCGACGACGCCGACCGCGTCTGTTACCTCGACGCTAATGAGGACACGATCCTCAGCGACGAGTCGGAGAATCCGCAGCGACTCGACGTGATGTCCCCCGTGGCCATCCCGACACCGCCGCCACTGTGACGAGGGCTCCAGCCACGGCGAGGGCGATTTCGAACACCGCGGCACCGGGACTGGTGCCGAGGTCACCGAGACCGATCGCGAGTGATGCGAGCGTGGCCAGAGCCGACGCTCCAATCGCTCGAAACGGCGCCGCCAGTGATGCCAGCACCGCAAGGCCGGGGCCGATCAGGGGAACGATCCACCACACCGTGGGACCTAGCGGAGCATCACCCAGCCACCACACGGGTTTGCCGACCTGACGACTCGTCGCTGCGACGATGACGAAGGCCACGGCCACAGCGCACCATGCCGCTGCAAGAAGCCATGGCCAGGGCCCTGACAAACGAGTCGGCTCGGGTACCTGAGCGGGGTAGGGAGTTGGCCTCGAGTCCCCTCGACGAGGTGGAGGCGGGGGAGGAAGTGGTTCGGCGCGGGGGAACACGGCGTTGGGGACACTACCCTCAGGGCGCGATGTCCACGGCCGCGAGCTTCGAGAAGTTGTCGATCTTCTTCCCGATGTGGAACGAAGAGGAGTATCTGCATCGAGCCCTCGCGGCAGCCCGTGAGGTCTGTGAGGATCTCATCGAGGACGCCGAGATCCGCGACTACGAGCTCATCATCGTCGACGATGCCTCCACCGATGCCACGGGTCGCCTCGCTGATGAAGCGGCAGCCAATGATCCCCGCATTCGTGTGGTCCATCACGAGACGAACCGCAAACTCGGCGGTTCGATGAAATCGGGTTTCGCCGCCGCGACCGGTGATCTGGTGCTGTACACCGATGCCGATCTCCCCTTCGACATGGCCGAGGTCCGCAAAGCCGTTCGCCTGATGCGGGTCTACGAGGCCGACATCGTGCACGCGTATCGCTTCGACCGTACCGATGAGGGGTATCTGCGCTCGATCTATTCGACCTTCTACAACCTGCTTGTGAGGATCGTGTTCGGGGTGCGGCTGCGCGATGTCAACTTCGCGTTCAAACTGTGTCGGGCTCGGATCTTCGAACGGGTCGAACTGGTCAGTGAAGGCTCGTTCATCGATGCTGAACTCGTCGTGCGCGCCCACCGCCACGGCTACCGCATCGTGCAATTCGGGGTCGACTATTTCGCCCGGACCCGGGGAGTCTCGACGTTGTCGTCGCCCGCGGTGATCGTGAAGATCCTGCGCGAAATGCGCGAGTTGCGGCGCGACTTGTTGGCGATCGAACCGGTGGCGGTGTCGGGAGGCCACTGAGATGCTCAAGCATCGGCTTCGGCCGTGGTTTCCGGCGATGGCGGCGGCAGTCTTGTTGATCGCGGTCGCCGTCGTGGGCGCCATGACCAACGATGACGCGCCTGCCAGCGCTCCAGCGAGCACCACCACGACAGTGGTCGCTCCGGCGGTCGCCTCTCCGCCGGTCTCGGTCGAATCCGAGCCCCAGGGTGTTCCCGCCGTTGCCGAACCCGCGGCGTTGACTCGGACCCTCGAACTGGGATCCCAAGGCGATGACGTCACCGCCGTCCAACGCCGACTCGTCGAGTTGGCGTTCGATCCCGGCGATATCGACGGCATCTACGGGGTTCGGACCAAACAGGCCGTCTGGGCGTTCGAAAAACTCGTGATGGGGGTGCCGCGCCAACTCGCCGGGGGGCGGGTGACCCCGGAGATCTGGGATCGGATGCAACGACTCGTCGATATTGCCCCGAGCCGTCCCGAGGCGGCCACGGTCAACCACACCGAGATCTACCTCCCCGAACAGGTCATGGTGATCTTCCACGAGGACCGCCCGGTGCTCGTCACCCATGTCTCGAGCGGCGATAACGAGGAATGGTGCGAAGAGGTCACGATCTCACCAGGAGAACTCGGTAACGAGCGGGGTACCGAACCTCTGGTCAAGGGTGTGTGTGGGCGATCCGTCACCCCGGGAGGAGTGTTCCGGTTCTATCGGCGCGTCGAAGGCCGCCGCGAGAGCCAACTCGGAGGCCTCTACAACCCGGTGTATTTCAATTTCGGCATCGCCATCCATGGAGCCCATGAGGTTCCTGGGCAACCCGCCTCTCATGGATGTGTACGTATTCCGATGCACATCTCGGACTATTACCAAGAGCTCGTCACCTGGGGTCGCACCACCGGCGACATCGTGTACGTGTTCGACGGAGTGGCCGAACCCGAAACCTATGGGGCGCAAGGTCCGGTGTGGAACTGGGACGATCCCGACTACACGACCACCACCTCCTCTACGTCCACGACGACCACCACGACGACGACCACCACGACGACGACCACGACGACGGTGCCGTCGACCTCGACGACCGTGGCGGTGAGCTCGACCACGGTGGTGTCCTCGAGTGTCCCCGAGAGCCCTTCGACCACCACGGTGCCCTCATCGACGACGCCCCCGGAGACCGAGACCGAATCCGGCGCACCCCCTGAGACCCCTGAGGACGACTCGGCGGCCGCCAGCGAG
>CAYYHU010000066.1:0-6593 GCA_964471865.1 uncultured Ilumatobacteraceae bacterium
TTGCTAATCAGAGTTATCACCGTATACCCTGACCACCACCAAGGCAAGCGACACCACTAACCGACCTAGGGGGTCGGGGAGCCTGCCACCAGATCGATCCAAGGGGGGACGATCAATGCCCAGCAGCGAGTCCGTACGCGACATGCAACCTGCTCCGTACATTCAGGACATGAAGCAGCTGACCGAACACGGCATCTGCGAACACGTCTTGAAGTCACGGGGCTTCATGCAAGGCTCCCACCGAGAGTCCAAGGCGTTCTTCGAAGGCAGCTTGCTGCTCCTCGACGGTGAGGACCACTTCGAACGGCGACGCCTCGAGTCAGTGCTGTTCACCAAGGCCGCTCTCGAGAGTTACGAGCGCGAGGCGCTTGATCCTCATATCCGTCAGGTGATCGCTGAGACCGCCAACCATCGGGACACCGATGGCGTCGTGCGGGGAGACCTGTGCCTGATGCTGCGCGAGATGCTCGCTCGGATCTCAGCCACGATCACCGGGATCGACGGCGTCGATGATCCGGCCTCAACCGAGCGCTTTCGGTGGTTCCTCGAACAGCTCGGCGCCGGGGCAACCGTCGAATGGTCGACTGAGGACCACGACGAGATGGTGGCGCGGATTCTCGAGGTTCGCGATCAGTTCGTCGAGGAGTTCTATGCCGCATCCGTGCAGCGCCGCCGAGAGTTGATCGCTCGACGCGATGCCGGAGAGATCACCGACGAAGACCTTCCTCGGGACCTTCTCACCTTGCTGTATGCGAACTGGAATGACGATTGGGACGACGAGCTGCCGTTGCGCGAGGCGACTCTGTATCTGGTGGCCGCTACTCAGACGACCACCCATACGGCTCCGCATGTGGTTCGTCACCTCGACGAGTGGCTCAGCGCCCACCCTGAGGATCGTGAACTCTTGGCTGATCCTGGCTTCTTGAAACAGGCCGCCTACGAAACGTTGCGACTGCACTTGCCGGCTCCCGCGTTGTTGCGCATCGCCACCGAGGACGTCACGCTTCCCGATGGATCCCAGGTCGAGGCCGGCGAGCGAGTGGCATGCCTGTTCACCCCCGCCAACCGAGACGCGTCGGTCTTCGGAACGGACTACCGCGAGTTCAATCCCCATCGGGATACGGGCTCGGCCAAGCCCTGGGGCGTGGCCTTCGGCGGCGGCGAGCACATGTGCATAGGACGAGCATTGGTCACCGGACTCTCAGCCCGCACTGACGGCTCTGAAGGCACCGACGGCACGATCGTTCGAATCCTGCGAGCCCTTTTCGAAGCGGGCATCACCTTGGATCCCGAGGATCCTCCCGCCTACACCGATGCCAGTCACCATGACGCGTACGCCCGGTTCCCGGTCGTGCTCACCAACCTCTGATCAGGAGGATTTCATGGAACCGACAGTCCACGTGGATGAGCGGGTGTGTCAGGGCACCGGATATTGCGAACGGGTCGCTCCATCGGTGTTTCGAGTGGTGGACGGGATCGCACAGGTGATGGCCCAACCCACCGGTGACGATCTCGAGGCGACCGAGGAAGCAGAACGACTCTGTCCGAGTCGGGCCATCACGTTGTGAACATGGGCCCCCATCGGATCTGACAACGACATCTCTGGGCGAGGGGTCGGGATCACCCGTCCCCTCGCCCAGAGATGACCTCAGACGGAGCGACCAGCGATTCGTCCCTCGCGGATGGCTTCGAGCACCGTGCGCGGGGCGGCCGCGTCGCCCACCAGATGGATGTGATCCCCATGGGGGACCGCGTTCGGCCCGACATGAAGCGCGTCCACTGCTTTGTTGCCGACAGCGGCGACGAGCACATCAGCAGTCAGCGTGCGTCGAGCCCCTGACAAGGTGTCGACCACCTCGACGGCTCCGTTCGCAATCTCGACGACCTTGGTATTGGGGACGAAGTCGATGCCCTTGGTGGCCAGACGTTGCAACATCGTGGTCATGGTTGCTTGGTCCAGGTTGCCGCCCGCGAACAACTTGGGCGTCACGACGCTCACATTCGAACCGAGATCGCGCAGTACTTCCGCCGGCGCGTAGGCGGGGAAATGCGAGACCTCGTCGATCACGAGAACTCGACCACCAGCGAACTCGGCGGGTGACTTCATCACCTCGATCGGAGCTACGACGGGAATCGATCCGTCAGTGGGGAACACCTCTCCCCGGGGCAACGACCCTGTGGCGATGACGATCCGGTCCGGCGCGAGTTCCGCGACGAATGCCGCATCGGCTCGCACCCCGAGTCGCACCTCGACCCCGAGGCGCTCCAATTCCGCGATCTGATGGTCGAGGATCATCTGCAACTCAGCACGAGTCGGGATCGACCCCGCCCAGCGCAATTGTCCACCCAGGACCTCTGAGGCTTCGACGAGGGTGACGCGTTGACCACGCTCGGCCGCCGCGATCGCCGCTTCCATACCGGCGGGCCCCCCACCGACCACCAGTACATGTGCTCCGTCTCCGCGATGGGCCGTACCGAGTCCGAGCATCTTCTCCCGACCGACGGCCGGATTCACCGCGCATGTGATGGGTCGGTTGGTGTAGAGGTAACCGAAGCAACCTTGGTTGCACCCGATACATGGACGAATGCGATGCGCCTCGCCTCGCTCGATCTTGGCGACCCACTCGGGGTCGGCGATCAAGGCTCGGGCCTCGGCAACGACATCGGCCTTGCCCGACCGAATGACCTCCTCGGCCAGTTCGACGCGCTTGAGACGGCCGACCGCGAACACGGGCACATCGACAGCTCGCTTGATCGCGGCGGCATAGTCGACGTACAGGCCCTCGGGAGTGTCCATCGGGGGAACGACCATGTGGTTGTGGCGTGACGTTCCGGCACTCACCGAGATGTAGTCGACGACGTTCATCCATTCGACGTGGCGGGCGACCTCGACATAGTCGTCGTTGTCGAGACTGCCCTCGATCAAGTCCGATCCGTTGAGCCGGACCCCGACCACCATGGAGTCACCCACGGTCTTGCGCGCCAGTGCGAGGACCTCGCCGAGTAGGCGGAACCGATTCTCGAGACTCCCGCCGTATTCGTCGTCGCGGTGGTTGTTGAGTGGTGAAAGGAACTGACCCAACAAGTACTCGTGAGCAGCGTGGATCTCGATCCCGTCCACACCAGCCTCGACCATGTTCTCGAGCGCCTTTTCGTACCCTTCGAGAACCTCGGCAATTTCGTATGCCGTCATCGCATGAGGGATCTCGGGCGAGATCGCCGACCGAACATCCGACGGTGCCCAGAGCGGCAACCTCGAGTCCATGGCCGACATCCGTGATCCACTGTGAACCAACTGCACGATGGTCCGGCAGTCATGGGCCGACAGCGCGGCTGTGAGTTCCACCAGGGACGGCACGATACGGCGCTCGTGAAAGCGGAGATATTCAGGAAACTTGATGGTCGTGTCGTGAACGGCTCCACCCTCGACCACCACTGCCGCAACACCGCCACGGGCGCGCTCGGCGTAGTAGTTCCTCATTCGCTCTCCGACGATGCCGTCCTGGGACAACACGGTCTGATGTCCGGGGAACACCACCCGGTTACGCAGCTTCAGTCGCCCTCGATGGAGCGGCGTCAAGATGCCTGGTTCGGTCATGTCAACTCCTCAGGTAGTGGTCGAAGGCGCAGGCGCCACGTCGGCACCGACTTGGGCGGTCTGGGGCTCGGTCCCCGGCCAACGGACCCGAACCGGATCACCCAGGCCGCGGGGGTACTCCACCGCCTTGAGCACGTAGAGCAACTGAGCAACCCGCTCTCGGAAGCACCAGCGTCCGTCTACTCGCCGGTAGTCGTCGTGATAGCGCAAGGCCACCACGACGGTGTCACCATCGATCGCGAGCTCGGCATGAGCGCAGACCAGGCCCTCGGCTCGCGAATCGTCGAGAATCTCGATCTCATGTGAATGCGGATAGTGGTACGAGGCCGGATACACCGAGGTCCGCATCTTCACGAACTCGATCACCTGGTCACGCCCTTCGGACCGGGTTCCAGCTGACTCGAAGACGGCATCGGGAGCGTAGAGCTCGGTCAGCGTGTCCCAGTCTCGATCGTCGACGGCTCGGCCGTAGCGCGCGACGAGTCGCCGGATCTCCTCGAGGTCTTCCATCCGCTTGAGTCGCTGTTCGAGCGCTTGGATCGTGCTGTCCATGACGTCCCCCCGGGTGCTCGTTTGGGAAACGGCCCCTTACTTCGGTATCCGATTCGGGGGTTCGGCATTCTCTCGGGTGTACACATCTGTGGTCCCAGCCGTGCACGAGACACCGAACCCCCGAACGGCAATCTCTGATAATGGACTTCACAGTATTCGCGGTTTCGAGGCGACACAAGAGGCGGTGGCGGGATAGGGAAGTTTCCTGGCAGAGTGCGGATCCGAGCCGGCGTTCGAACCACCCGGATCCAGCTCAGGAGATTCCATGCCTCACCTCACGACGATCGAACGCAACGACTTCCTGGGCGAACCCGGCCATCTCGCCCGTATCGGGACCGTCGACGCGAGTGGCATGCCTCGGGTGCTCCCCTTGTGGTTCATCGTCGAGAACAACCGGCTGTTCTTCACACCTCGGGAGCCGGCGGCGATTTGGCAGAACCTCCGCCGCGATCCGCGAGTCGGAATCTCGATCGATGAAGAGGCTCATCCATGGCGCAAGGTCACGATCCAGGGATCCGTGGAAATCGTCCATCCACCCGGTGAGGATGAGCAGTGGCGGGACCTCTACCGGGAGATGGCCTGCCGGTATGTCTCGGAGCGAGCCGCTCAGGAGTATGTGGACGGCACCGATGATCAACCTCGGGCCCTGTGCTGTGTGGATCTCGACTCTGGGGCCACCTCGGTGACGACCTGGCGGATGCCCCAACGCGGAGAAGACGTCCGCGGGGTATGGCATCAGCGCTATTACGCCCCCGGGACCAAGTGGAGCAGTTAAAGACGACGATCACGCTGTGAGCAGCGTCAGTTCATGGGCCACGTGATGAATATGCCTGATGCCGACAGACCTCGATCCGCAGACATGCCTCGGACGTCCCGCTTCTCGAAGGCAGTCAGTTCGAGTTCATCGCCACATGGTCGGCCAGCACATGCTTGACCACGACACCTAAGTCGCTGATCGATGTGATCGGGATCACGATTTCGGCGTCCTTGTTCGAGATCGATGCTTCACAGTGCAGACCGATGATGACGAACGTCCGATCAGCATGAGTCCACTCGGTCAATGACTTCACCGTCGCCCACTCACCGTCGGTGAACATGAACACCAGATGGTGGAGGCCGTCGCCGGTGACATGGCTGTCGAGATCCTCGAGTGCCTGGCGGGGATCGGTTCCGCCGCTCGAGGTGTAGACAAGGGGCGCGTCATCCTGCTCCATGACCCTCACGGTCTGGCGCCCATCGCTCCACAGCACCATCGTGCTCGGGATCCCCAGTGCATCACAGGCTGTCTTGACCGCCCAGAGGGTCTGTGACAGTGCGGGCATGTCGGTGGTCATCGACTCGGATCGGTCGGCGAGAAAACTCACATGCAGTCCAAACCCGTTCGTGTCCCACTGCTGGGCTTCCCGGTGGAAGGTCCTCTCACCGGGCTGACGGGTCCGAAACGCCAGAGGATCGAGATACCCGTGCTCCTGGTGGCGAACCCAGATAGGTGATCGTTCCGTGCGGAACACCTCGAGAGACTCCCGGATGTCGTGGGACACCATGCGGGCGGTGGCCAGCAGTCCTTCAGGCATCGGATAGGACCGGGAGTCGACGTTGCGAGACAGAACACCCGCGCCCACCTGCTCGTCGATTCGCGACATCACATCCTCGACCTCGGCGGATGCCGACGCGTAGGCCTCGCGCGTGGCGGGTTGCGACTCGCCGTTGGGAGCCTCGGGCCAGTCTGGAGAAGTCGCACTGTCATGGGGGTCGGCACCCTCGGAGTCCGTCATCGCCTGATGCTGCTCACTGGTGTCGGTGATCTTCTTCGCCAGGGCTTCCCGGGTCTGCACCATGGCCATGGTCGACAGATGCGACGCGCCGGTGTCCCGTTCGGTGGCGACGAGATCCATGAGCTGCGCGAGGAACTCGTGAGCGTCAACAACGGCCTGCAACATCTCGCTGGGGTCGGTGGCGCCGAGGTAGCGCGCCACGATCTCGAACCAGTCGTCAGAACCAAGACCGTGATCGGCGACGACGCCATCGAACGCGTCACGGGCCTCGACTCGGATGTCGGCGGGGATATGGCTGCGTCCCGCCAGCGCGATCCACGGTCCGATGCCGTCGATGGCGGCGCGTTGACCATCGCTCAGATACCCCTTGGCCTCAGTCTCGGCCAGGACATAGGCGAGAACCATGGGCACGAAGTACGTGGCGATCCTCGGCGTCGCTCGAATGACAGCAGCTTCCATCCTCTGGTCCTCGAGACAGTTCCATGCCATCTGCAGCGTGCCAACCCGAAGATCGGCGCTGTCTTGAGCGTCGAGGGCGCTCGCTCCCCTGGCGATCAACTCGGGAAGGGGAATCGTGAAACGGATATGTCCGGACTCGTGATGCAGGATCCCCCGGACAGCAACGATGAACTCGCGAAGAGGCGTCCTCAGTGCTGGCATCGGCACCC
>CAYYHU010000067.1:0-6496 GCA_964471865.1 uncultured Ilumatobacteraceae bacterium
GATGCCGAGGGGGGACGTCGACGGTACGGACACTGGAGCCTCCGGTCGGGATGTGGTAGCAGGGGGTGTGACGTGGTCAGGTGTTGACCACGTTCGGGCCTGACCGTACCGTTTGGTCTGTTCATCGGACAATAAACATTCTGGAGACCTCCCGTGCGATCCCCCCTTCCACTCGCTGATTTCCTCGACTCGACCGCCGAGGTGACGCGGGCGCGGGCGTTGCCACCCGAGGTGTACACATCGGCTGAGTTCTATGAATTCGAACGTGAGGCGATCTTTGGTCGGGAGTGGTTCTGTGTCGGCCGGGCCGAGCAGATCCCCGACGAAGGCGACTTCGTCGCCATCACCGTCGCGGGTGAACCCCTCGTGATGGTGCGGCGTGGCGATCGTGGAATCTCGGTGCTGTCCGCTGTGTGCCAACACCGGGGAGCGCTCGTGGCACAGGGATCGGGTTCATGTGGCAAGTACCTGCGATGCCCGTATCACTGGTGGACCTACGACCTCGAAGGTCGGTTGGTCACCGCTCCTCAGATGCAGCGAGTCGAATCCTTCGAACGCGAGGACCATGCCCTGGGGCGCTTTCGCGTGGAGGAATGGAACGGCTTCGTTTTCGCGTGCGCCCACGACGACACCTCGGCTCTCGGACCCCGATTGGCGCCTTTGTCGGAGTTCTTGGCGAACTATCACCTCGAGGACCTGCGCACCACCGAACCGATCGTCACCTCGGACCATCCGTTCAACTGGAAACTGATGATCGAGAACGGCATCGAGCCATACCACGCCACATATCTTCATCATGGCCAGTTCGAAGCGCCCAAGGAACGCAACTACACGACCTTTGACGTCGAGTCTGGTGACGCCATCGTGTCGGTGGTGAATCACGGTTTCGTGGACGCCTCGCTGAATCCCACGTATCGCCCGTACTTTCCGGTGATCGAAACCCTCACAGTCGACGAACGCAGTCGCTTCGGTTTCGCGACGGTGCCCCCCAATCTCATGCTCGGTTGGCAGGCGGACATGATGTTTTGGTTCTTGGTCCTGCCGACGTCGGTGTCGAGTGTCGATCTTCGATGGGGGTATCTCGTTCCCCAGTCCACCCACGATCTCGCCGTGTTCGATCAATTGCTCGAACTCACCCATCAGGGCATCGAGGGCTACAACGTCGACGACCTACCGATGGCCGAGATCATGCAGATCGGTATGAACTCGCGGTTTGCGCCGCGGGGAAGGTACTCGCATGAAGAAGAAGTGTTGGTGCGCTTCAACCGCTGGCTTCTGACTCGCTACAGGGCCGCTGAGACCTGAGTCATCGAGATCCTCATCGCCGCGGTGGGTGCTCGACATCCCGCTTGCGGGTCCTCGTCACGAGGTTCTGAACCCTTGGGGGTGTGGAGCCCAGTCGGATCTCGCCTCATGCCGGTGGCGCGCCGGGTTACGATGACAAGATGGGCGCCGCCCAGGATTCACCCGACGAGACTGGGTCCCCTGACACCCCGACGCGCCCCGCCGGAGGCCTGTTCGCGGGACTGTCCGATCGTTTGGGCGAGGGACCTTCTGAGGCCACGTCATTAGATCTGTTGGACCTCGACGATGTCGATCGGCGCGTCATGCGGGCCTTGATGAGGGGTGGTTCCCAGTCCCGCACCGAGCTGTCCGAGGCCATCGCTGAGACCGTCGAGGTGATCGAGCAAACCTTGGCGGCCTTGGGTGAGCGCGGTCTCGTCGAGTCCTTCGGACCGGCCGACAACCAGACGTGGAAAGCCGTACTGGGTCGCCGTCGGTCACGGATCATGCCCGGGGGCGTGTGGGACTCCTTGGGTGATCGACTGACCTGACGTGATCCTGGCAGTCATCATCTCGGTTGGGGTTCCCCTGGCCGTTCTCGTTGCTCTTCGGTTTTTGCAGGTCTACAGGACATCGGCGACCTGGCTGGTTGTGATCACCGTCGCCTGGGGAGCGCTGTGCACCCGACTGGCGATCCCCTTCAACGATCGAGCCGTGGAGGCGTTCGGTTTCTCGACGACCACGGTGTGGATCGCCCCCATCGTCGAGGAGATTCTCAAGGCGCTCGTGCTCGCGGTGGTCGTGCGCAGTCGCCATTTCACATGGTTCGTGGATGGAGCGGTGTACGGCTTCGCTGTGGGAACCGGGTTCGCGGCGATCGAGAACCTTCTCTATGTCGAGGGCGTAGGACCGGATGCGGCGCTGGCGACGGCCATCGCCCGAGTGTTTTCCACGGCCCTGATGCATGCCGCGGCAGCGGCCCTGATCGGTGTGGCCGTGGGCTTTGGAAAGTTCGCGGGATCCTGGCGGCGCGGCATCGTGGTCCTGGCGGGAACACTCACCGCCATCCTGCTTCACGGAGGCTTCAACTGGTTGGTCGATGAGGACCGATCGGTAACCGGCGCCACCGTGGTCGCGCTCGGCGGTCTCGGTGTGGTCGCAGGATGCGTTCTGGTCGGAACGCGGCGACAACGGACATGGCTGGTCGCGAACCTGGGTGTCGGGCAGGGTGTGTCGACTGGGGAGTTGCGGTTGGTGGCCACGATGGATGATCTGCGAGCCGCCTTGTCGCCCTTCACGGATCGCTATGGGCGTCGCGATACCGACCTGGCGGTCGAGTTGATCGAGGTGCAGTCTCGCCTCGGGCTGGCGGTACGGGCCCGAGATCTGGCGGGAGACTCAACGCCCTACGACGGTGACGTGTTCGAGTTGCGAGGACGCGCGGACGAGCTTCGACGTGAGCTCGGGGTCTTTCGGATGAGCCATCTGCGCACCCTGGTCGGTGAACGCCTCGATGTCGAGGCTCTCGCGTCGACAGGGGCCGTTCATGCGGATCTCGCCGGTCGCCTCGAGGCTGAGGCACGCGACGATACGGTGGCTGGGAGCGTGGGAGGCGGCCTGTGGGCGACGCTCTCGCAGCGAACGGATAGCCCCGGAGCAGTCGAGGCTCGCGATCACACGAGCACCGACGAGGAGGAAACATGATCTGCCACACCTGTGAGGCGCCGGCTCGAGGTGTCTGCAAATTTTGTGGCCGGGCCGTGTGCGGGGAGCACCGGGAATCTCTGCCGTACATCGTCAGCGTTTATCTCACCGACGTTGCCCGGGCCATCGTGGTGGCCGACACCTTGTTCTGCGGTGTTTGCCGACCTCAGCCCGCACCCGTGGAGATGCCGGAACTCGCCTGATCGGCGGTCGAACCCCAGCAACGGGTCCGACACCTCGGCATCGCCGCTGCCTCAGGCGACGGCCCGAAGACAACGCTGGTGTAGTGCGCCCCCAGGGATTCGAACCCTGAACCAATGGATTAAGAGTCCACTGCTCTGCCGTTGAGCTAGAGGCGCATGGGCCGGCCAGGCTAACGGCGGAGCCGCCCGCCTGACCAGCCGATTCGATTGGGGTGAGCGAGGGGAATTGAACCCCCGGCCTTCAGGGCCACAACCTGACGCTCTAACCAACTGAGCTACGCCCACCATGCGGCTACCAAGTCTGCCACGTGCGGGGGCGATCCCCACCATCGCTGGGTCCCCGACGTCAGAGACGGTTGGCTCCGGTGCCGGTGGAAAGACTCGGATAGGTTGTCGCCACACCTTCACGACGCGGAGACCACATGACCACGACGTCCTCTGAAGCGAGCACCCTGGCTGCACGGGCGAGGGAGATCACCCGACGTGAGCTCGCCTTGTACACCGAACGGACCGCCGAGTCCCAGCGAGCCACCGATCGTGCTCGCCAGGTCCTTCCTCTTGGCGTTCCCTCCAGCTTCCAGGCCTATGACCCTCATCCGTTGGTGGTGCGCCATTCGAAGGGTTGCCATATGGAAGACGTCGATGGAAATCGATACATCGATTTCGACATGGGGTTCGGAGCCCTCTTCGCTGGCCACATGCATCCAGCCGTCGAGCGCGCGGTGCGCCGACAACTCGATGAGGGAACGTTGTATGTGACGCCCTGTGAGTCCAACGCCGAGGTCGCAGAGCTGCTGAGGGATCGGTACGCCCTGCCCATGTGGCGCTTCACCAATTCGGGAACGGAAGCGACCATGGATGCCATCCGTGTGGCCCGGGGGGTGACGGGTCGAGACAAGATCGTCAAGGTCGAAGGGGGCTATCACGGCCACCACGACGAAGTGATGATCTCGATGAAGCCCCCCGTGGATCAGGCCGGACCACCCGACCGTCCGATTCCGGTGCCCTCCACCGCAGGGATCACCAAGGCGGTACTCGGCGACACCATCGTGATTCCTTACAACGATCCCGAGGCGCTCGAGCGAGTTCTGCGTTCGGGTGAGGTCGCATGTTTCATCGTCGAACCCGTCATGGAGAACATCGGCATCTGCATGCCCCAGCCTGGTTATCTCGAAGCAGTTCGAGAAATCACTCGCCGGTACGGGACCCTGTTGATCTTCGATGAGGTGAAGACGGGAATCACAGCGGGCTACTCGGGGGCTACGGGAGCCCTGGGTGTGCAGCCCGACCTGGTCTCGTTGGCCAAGTCCATTGGAGGAGGTTTCCCTGTGGGAGCCTTTGGTGGGCAGCAGGAGTACATGGACTCCATCACTGCGGGCAAGGTGCTGCATCTGGGCACCTACAACGGCAACCCTCTGGTCATGGCCGCGGCACATGCCACCCTGTCGGAAGCCTGCGATGCAGCGGCGACGGATGAAGCCATCGCCCGCAACCATCGTTTGATCGCCGCCTGTGATGGCATCATCGCCGATGCCGGTCTCGAGGCGCACACGGTGGCATTTGGAGCCAAGGGCTGTATCACATGGGCGCCGACCCCGATCCGGAACTACCGCGACTACAAAGCGACCGATTTCGACTTGGCGTACGCCCAGTGGATCCACGGGATCAACCGCGGCATTCTGCTTCCCCCCGGTCTCGATGAGCAGTGGCTCATCTCGGTGATGCACGACGAGGACGCGACGATGCGTTACGCCGAGGCATTCGGCGAGTTCGTCACCGAACTCACATCCTGACGATCGTCGCGCCGATCTACAGCGACGTCTCGGCGTCGCGAGGACGAAAGTCCCGGGACGGAGGTGGCGCTGCGCTCCTAATGTGGAGCCATGTGCTCGGCGAAGAAGCAGTCCTCCCGAATGAAACACCCGCCCTCGTTCAAGCGCATGCTGGGTCGTGCGTTGTTGCGTCGCTGCCCGTGGTGCGGGGGTCATGGAGCCTGGCTCAAGGGGTGGTTCGGCAAGCATGAGCGGTGTCGCACGTGCGGCCTGCAGTGGGATCGCCAGCTCGACGGGTTCGAACTCGGTGCCACCAGCATCAACGTCATCGTGACTCTGGGGTCGATTCTCACGACTCTCGTGGTGGGCTTTCTGGTCACGATGCCCGACATTCCCGTCGTGCCTCTCATGATCGTGGCCTTGGCGATGGGTGTGGCGATGCCTCTGCTCGTGTACCCCTACACCCAGACGATCTGGCTGGCCGTTGACCTCTTGATGCGCAAGCCCGACGATGACGAACTTGCTGATTGGGCTCTCGCCTCAGCGGCCGAGCCCGGTGAGTACCGGGCTCGAGCCCACCTGAGGTGACCGAATCTGATTCAGCAGGCCGATGGCGGTAACAACACCCCATCGATGATGTGGATGATGGCATTCGTCGTTTCGATGCCCTGTTGGGCAATGCCGACCTCGGCGCCACACGACAGCAACTTGAGGCCATAGTCACCAAAGACCGTCGTCAGGGTTTCCCCCTGCACGGTGGCGAGTTCGCCCGGGTCGTTGACCAGGCTGATGGCCGTGCGCTTCTCGGGAATCACGTGGTACGTGAGCACCTCGGCGAGAACCTCGGGGTCGGCAAGAAGATCATCGGCTGTGATCCCCTGAGCCTCGAAGAACGCCTCGAACGCCGGAGTGCTGGGAGCAAAGATCGTGAAGGGACCGCCGCCATCGAGCGTCGAACCCAAGTCCGCGGCGCCGACTGCCGCCGCCAGGGTCGACAAGAAACCGGGATCGAGGCGACGGTTGATCGTCGCGTCGAAAAGATCGGGTGCGCAGGGCTCGGCCAGCACTGCGGTGACGGTCTGAGTGCCGTTGGCCCACGGGCAGTCCGGGTCGAACGTCTCCGCGACCGAGGCTGTGGACGCCTGGTCATTCGCCTGATCGGACGAATCGGTGTCATCACCGCCGCAGGCAGCCAGGGTCAAGATGGCAGCGCTCGACAGCGCAGCCAGTCGGAATCGGTTCATGAGGGACCTCCGCTCAGATGTTCGAGACGGCACTCAAACTAGAGGCGATGTCCAAATAAGCGAAACCTCAGGTTTCCACCATCCGCGTATGAACAGGTGTTCGTAGTTACTCTGTACATCAGCGAACCCCGACACACCCCCGTCCTACGGTTCGGTTCCACGACGTTCGACGAGATCGCAACAGCGAGAAAGGACAAGACCATGGAGCGTTCCACGAGTTCTGGAGACCGTGACAAGGCCCTCGAAATGGCCCTGGCCCAGATCGACAAGCAGTTCGGTAAGGGCTCCA
>CAYYHU010000068.1:0-6474 GCA_964471865.1 uncultured Ilumatobacteraceae bacterium
GATCGGCGAGCACCTCGTCGGAGACGTTCGGGATGTCCCGGGTGATCTCCTCGGCACCGAGTTTGGTGTCGCGGGCGTCGATCTCGTGCTCCTCGATGTGAATCGACGTCAACACGTCCTCTTCGACCAGTCGGCTCGAGAGGATGATCGCGTCCTCGTAGTTGTGGCCCTCCCACGGCATGATCGCCACGAGCAGGTTCTTGCCCAGGGCCATCTCGCCGTTCTCGGTGCACGGCCCGTCGGCGATGACCTGGCCGGACTCGACCCGTTGACCGGCGTCGACGATCGGCTTCTGGTTGGCGCAGGTGCCGTGGTTGGACCGGTTGAACTTGCGCATCCGGTAGCTGTGCCGGGTGCCGTCATCGGCCATCACGGTGATGTAGTCGGCCGAAACCTCTTCGACCACACCGGCTTTGTCGGCGACGACGACGTCACCGGCATCGATCGCGGCACGCAACTCCATACCCGTGCCGACCAGGGGCGCCTCGCTGCGCACCAGCGGAACGGCCTGACGCTGCATGTTGGCACCCATCAGGGCGCGGTTGGCGTCGTCGTGCTCGAGGAACGGGATCATGGCGGTGGCCACCGACACCATCTGGCGCGGCGAGACATCCATGAAGTCGACCTCGTTGGCGCTGACGTACTCGACCTCGCCGCCCTTACGGCGCACCAGCACGTTCGGCTCGGTGAACCGGCCGCTGGCATCGGTCGGCGAGTTGGCCTGCGCCACGACGTGGCGGTCCTCCTCGTCGGCGGTGAGGTAGTGCACCTCGTCGGTGACGACACCCTCGACGACCTTGCGGTACGGCGTCTCGATGAAGCCGAACGGGTTGACCCGCGCGTACACCGACAGCGAGCCGATCAGGCCGATGTTCGGGCCTTCCGGGGTCTCGATCGGGCACATCCGGCCGTAGTGGCTGGAGTGCACGTCGCGGACCTCGAGGCCGGCGCGCTCACGGGACAGACCACCCGGGCCCAATGCCGACAGGCGGCGCTTGTGGGTCAGGCCGGACAGCGGGTTGTTCTGGTCCATGAACTGCGACAGCTGGCTGGTCCCGAAGAACTCCTTGATCGCCGCCACGACGGGACGGATGTTGATCAGGGTCTGCGGCGTGATCGCCTCGACGTCCTGGGTGGTCATGCGTTCGCGCACGACCCGCTCCATACGCGACAACCCGATGCGCACCTGGTTCTGGATCAACTCACCGACCGAGCGAATACGCCGGTTGGCGAAGTGGTCCTGATCGTCGAGGCGATAGCCGGGCTCCTGCTTGACGAGGTGGAGCATGTAGCTGATGGCAGCGAGGACCTCGCACCGTGACAGGACATGCTGATCCTGATCGGGAAGGTCCAACTGGTCCGGGCCCAGACCGAACAATTCGGAGAGTCGCTCGACTTCAGTTCCGAGCTTGCGGTTCAACTTGTAGCGGCCGACCCGTGAGAGGTCGTAGCGCCGGCTCTCGAAGAACGAGTTGCGGAAGTAGGCCTTGGCGGACTCCACCGTCGGGGGTTCCCCGGGGCGGGCTCGCTTGTAGATCTCGACGAGCGCCTCTTCCTGGGTGGGAGCGATATGGCGCTCCTTCTCCCACTGGCCTTCGAGGAAATCGAAATGGGCGACGAAGCGCTCGAGGAAGCCCGGTGCGTTCTCTTCGTCGTAGCCCAAGGCCCGCAGCAGAGTGAAGATGCCCATCCGGCGCTTGCGAGCCACGCGCGTTCCAGCGGTGACGTCTTTGCCGGGCTTCTGCTCGACATCGAACTCCATCCACTCACCGCGATAGGGGTGGATCGTGCCTTTCACCAACTGGTGCTTGGACAGGTTCCGCAACCGGAACCGCTCCCCCGGTTCGAAGATGACACCAGGCGACCGAACGAGCTGGGAGACCACGACTCGCTCGGTGCCGTTGACGATGAAGGTTCCCTTGTCGGTCATCATCGGGAAGTCCCCCATGAAGACCGTCTGCTCCTTGATCTCGCCGGTATTGCGATTCATGAAGCGAGCGCGCACGAAGATCGGCGCGGAGTAGGTCATGTCTTTTTCTTTGCACTCCTCCACCGTGAACTTGGGCGGGGGACGCAGATCCTCGTCATCGGGATCGAATTCCAACTCCAACTGCAGCGCTTCGCTGAAGTCCTTGATCGGAGAAATATCCCGGAAGGCCTCCATGAGGCCGTGATCCAGGAAATGCTGGAAACTCTCGCGCTGAATGGCGATGAGATCGGGAAGCTGGAGTGGTTCGACGAGATTGGCGAACGAATACCGCTCGCGGGTCGTACGAGGGGAGGCCACGAATTACTCCTCAGGGGCGAACGGCGGATGCACGCAGGCGCGCGACAGTACGAGAAAACGGGGAGTACTGGTCAGGCGACGCACGGCAACTGATGAGGTTACCCCGCGCATCGACAGAACGTCAACGTGCGTGCTCGCACACCAATGAGGTTGGCCGCCTCACCCGCTTCGTGGCACACGTCACGCTAGGAGCGCTGTCATGCGTCGTCAAGCATCGGCGCCGCGAACTCCCCAGCCCGTCGGCGCCTGCGGTCCGGACGCGACAAGGGGCCCCCACCCACGTGGGAGCCCCTCGGCGTCTTGGTCATGGCGTGGTACGTCCCGGAGCGGAACCCACCAGTTCATGGATCAATTGACGGTGACTTCGGCCCCCGCCTCTTCGAGCTTGGCCTTCGCAGCGTCGGCGTCACCCTTCGATGCCTTCTCGAGAACGGGCTTGGGGGCGCCGTCCACGAGATCCTTGGCCTCTTTGAGACCGAGGCCGGTCAGCTCGCGCACGACCTTGATGACCTGGATCTTCTGAGCACCAGCGTTGGCGAGGATGACGTCGAACTCATCCTTTTCCTCGGCTGCGGCAGCGGCATCGCCACCACCAGCAGCAGGTGCCGCAGCCGCGGCCACGGCGACCGGGGCCGCCGCAGTGACGCCGAAGCGCTCTTCAAAGGCGTCGAGCAACTGCTTCAGCTCGAGCACGGTCAGGTTGGAAATACCGTCGAGAATCTCGTCGATGGTCATGATGTTGTTTCTCCTACAGAAGTGAATGACAGTGTCATGTTCGGCACCTTCCAGGCGCCGTAGCGGGTGGGGCGCGACGCTCAGGCGGCGTCGCGTTGATCGATGAGGGCGTTGATCCCATAGGCCATGTTGCGGGGCAATGCCTGCAACAGACCGGCCGTCTTGACCATCGGCGCCTGGAAGACACCAGCGATCTGGGCGAGCAACGTCTCGCGGCTGGGAAGGTCGGCCAGAGCAGTGAGATCGGCCGGGCCGATCGCCTGGGTTCCGATCACACCGCCAGTCGGCACGAGCAATGGATTCGCTCGAGCAAACGTTCGCATGGCCTTGGCCACCGCAGCGATATCGCCGGTGACGAAAGTCAGCGCAGTGGGACCGACCAGCAAGGGTACGAGAGCCTCGAGTCCGGCTTCACGGGCTGCGAGTGCGGCCAGGGTGTTCTTGACCACCTTGGTCTCGCCACCGGCATCAGCGACGCTGCGGCGTAGCTCGGCCATGTTGCCGACGCTGAGGCCGCGATACTCGGCCACAAAAACGGCATGAGCTCCCGACATCTTCGCCAGCGTCTCCTGGACCGCAGCGACTTTTTCGGGACGGGGATTCGTCGTCATGTTCACCTCCTCTCGTGACGTTCGGGGGCGCTCGCTGCACGCGAACACCCCGACGTCACGACGTCTGGAGGTCCGCCTCTGCTGGTGGGACTGATCCCCTTGGCACCCTCACCGGAGCGGTTCGGGTGGCCAGCGGTCTTCGGCGAGGGCCGGTTTGGTTATCGGTGCGTTTCCCAGCCGCCACCGGCGCTGGGAAACACGATCAGGCGACCTGCTCGGGCCGCAGACGAGTGCTGTCGATCTTGATTCCGGGACCCATCGTGGACGACACCGAGATCTTCTTGAGATAGCGACCTTTGGCCGACGCGGGCTTGGCGCGTTGGACTTCGTCGAGGACCGCACGCAGGTTGGCCTCGAGGTCCTCCACGCTGAAGCTGGCCTTCCCGATGGGCACATGAACGTTGCCGTAGCGGTCAGTGCGATACTCGACCTTGCCGCCCTTGAACTCGCTCACCGCCCGACCGACGTCGTTGGTCACGGTTCCAGTCTTGGGGTTGGGCATGAGACCACGAGGTCCCAAAGCCCGTCCGAGACGACCCACCAGAGGCATCATGTCGGGCGTTGCGATGGCGATATCGAAGTCGAAATTGCCTTGTTCGATGCTGGCGGCGAGGTCATCGGCGCCCACGATGTCGGCTCCGGCAGCCCGAGCTTCTTCGGCCGCGTCGCCAGCAGCGAAGACGGCCACGCGAACATCGCCACCCGTACCCGAGGGCAGCGCCACGGTGCCGCGGACCATCTGATCCGCCTTACGAGGGTCGACACCCAAACGAACGACCAACTCGACGGTTTCCTCGAAGTTGGCACTGGCCAACGACGAGACCAGGCCAAGAGCTTCGGTCGGAGTGAATTGGTGATCTCGATCGAAACGCTTGAGAGCGTCGCGATACTTCTTTCCTTGCGGCATGACGGCCTTCCTCACATAGGTTTCCGCCCGGGCGAGGTCCTCCCGGCACGGCTGGATATCTCTAGAACAGGATCAGACGACCTGCAGGCCCATCGAGCGAGCGGTTCCACGGACCTGCTGCTTGGCAGCTTCGAGGTCGTTGGCGTTCAGGTCGGGCATCTTGATCTTGGCAATTTCTTCGATCGCCGCTTCCGAGATCGTTCCCGCCGAAGCCTTGCCCGGAGTCTGGGAACCCTTCTCGAGACCGGCCTTTTCTCGCAATAACACCGGAGTCGGAGGGGTCTTGAGGATGAAGGTGAAGGAACGATCCTCGAAAATGGTGATCTCGACGGGCACGATCGTTCCCGCCTGAGCTTCGGTGGCGGCGTTGTACTGCTTCACGAAGTCCATGATCGCCACACCATGGGGGCCAAGCGCCGTACCCACGGGCGGCGCCGGGTTGGCCTTGCCCGCGGGGATCTGAATCTTGACGATCGCTGAGACCTTCTTCTTCGCCATGTTCCTTCGGTGTCCTTCGTGATGATCGGTGTGGTCGCGGCGTTCGCGCTCAGAGTTTGGCGACCTGGCTGAAGTCCATCTCGACGAGGGTGTCTCGTCCGAAGATGTTCACCAGGACCTTGAGTTTCAGGTGGTCGGCATTGATCTCGGCGATCGTGCCGTTGAAGTCGGCGAAGGGACCTTCCTTCACCCGCACGCTCTCGCCCTCTTCATAGTCCAACTTGGGCTTCTTGCGGGCCGGGGCCTCGCGCCCGTCGGTCTTGGCGGCGAGGAACGTTTCGACTTCGCGCCTCGACAGAGGAGTCGGCTTCTGTCCCTTTTGACTCTGGCCGACGAACCCGGTGACACCCGGGGTGTTGCGAATGCAGTACCACGACTCGTCGTCCATCTCGCAGCGAACGAGGAGGTATCCCGGAAAGACCTTCTTTTGAACCGTCTGCTTGCGACCGTTCTTGAACTCGACGACCTCTTCCATGGGGATCACGACCTCGTAGACCTTGTCCTCCATGTTCATGGACTGGATTCGGGCCTCGAGGTTTGCCGTGACCTTCTTTTCATAGCCCGACTGGGTATGCACCACATACCAGCGACCGGGCTTGGTCCAGGGGTCGTCGACCACGACATCAGACCCGAGTGCGTCGTCGGCGCCCTCGGCATCAGCCGATGTGAGATCGAACACCTCGAGCTCGGGCAGGTCGGTGTCGTCTTCAGACATCGCTTCGGTCACGTTCGTATCGTCGGTCATCATCTCAGTCCTGGTACAACCAGCCCGACAGAACACCGAAGACAGAGTCGACGCCGCCGATTAGGGCGGTGAAGAACACCACGGTGCCGAGAACGACGATGGAGTACCGCCGCACCTCGGGCCAGCGAGGCCATGCGACCTTGCGCAGCTCTTCGCGAACCTCGCGCAGATACTGGGCCGGGCCGACACGGGCTTCGGACCGACTCGGCGGCGTCTTCTGAGCGCGCGTCGGCGCTCCCTGTTCGTTCAGGGCTCCCATGCGCTTCAGGTTGCGCTTCTGTTCGCGGTTGAGTTCCGTGGACATGGCGTGCTCGTCAATGGTCGTGCCGGAATCCGGCGGTGTGTGCAGGGCAGGAGGGACTCGAACCCCCGACCGTCGGTTTTGGAGACCGATGCTCTACCAGCTGAGCTACTGCCCTCAGTCGGGAGAGGTCAGGCTACCAGCCTGATCCTGCGTCCCGACGGGCTGGTTCAGCGCGTTTCCTTGTGAAGGGTGTGGCGACGGTCGTGTGAGCAGTACTTCTTCATCTCGAGTCGTTCGCGATCGTTGATCTTGGACTTCATCGTGATGTAGTTGCGCCGCTTGCACTCGGTGCATTCGAGGGTGATCTTGACCCTCTTGTCATTCTTTGGCATGTGTCACCTGCTCACTTCAGGATCTTCGTGACCCGACCAGCACCCACTGTGCGGC
>CAYYHU010000069.1:0-5676 GCA_964471865.1 uncultured Ilumatobacteraceae bacterium
GACCTGAATGACGGCGCGGATCGCGACGATGTTGCGGGCCATCACCGACTGGTCATGCAATCCTGCGTCGGACCTGGTCGTGGATGTAGGCGGGTCGGGTCGGACCGTTGCGACCAGCGGCGTATTGCACGGCCCGATGAGCCCGCGCCGTATCTCCGAGTTCGGTCCACAGCGCCGCACATCGGAGCCACTCGTCTCGTGCTCTCGACGAACCCCGGGCGCTACCTCGGGCCGCTCGTCGACCGATCCGGACGGCGTCGAGCATGAGATCGACACTCGAGCGTCTGCCGACTGGTGGTCGGGCGATCACCTCATGAGTGATGTCGGTGAGAGCCAACTCGGTGGGAAGCATCACCCGGGCGAAGGAACGGTTCGTGACCGTCTGCACCGGAGCCAAGGCGATGAGCACCTGGGAGGTCCGATCGACCACACGAAGCCACCTTCCCTTCCCCTGACGAGGAAGCGAGAACTCGTAATAGCCAGGAGCGAGCAGTTCGACATCGCCATCCTTGGCGTGCCCGAGCGATCGCTCCATGGCGGGCATCTCCGCTTCGAGCCCCACGAGGGCGCTGGCGATCATCTCGCGACCATCAGGTCGTGCCACCATCGATGCCACTCGATCGCTGCGATGATCACGACGAGGCCGAAATTCGATGGGATCATCGCGCACCGCCCGCTCGAGCGCCCCTGCCCAGCCGTTGTCGGGCCATGGACTGGTTCTGATCAGCGTCTCGACAGCGTCACGGAACCGTCGTCGATTGTCGCGAGACAAGGTGAACAGCACGGCGTCACCTTCTGAGTCCTCCTCGATGATGCGACTCGCGATCGACAACCGCCGCTCGACATCGACCGACGCGAAAGCCTCGTGCCATGGCGTGTCGGCGACGAGTGCGAGCCCCTCCACCTCAGCAACGGCACGCACGAGTCGATCCTCGGCGACGTCCTCGGCCACCGCTCGAGATCCGATGCCGTGCGTGAAGGCGACATACTCGGGATCGCTCGAGCCAACCGGGCGTCCCCTTCCCACTCGATGACGTAGCGAACTCTGGCCTTCGGAGATGCGATGAGCACGACGACCCCCCTGATCCTTGAACTTCATCAAGCGGCGATGGTTCATCGAACCGATCCATCGCTCGACTTCGTCCACTCCGCGTGAGTCATCGGTGGTAAGCAGACACACCGACTCGGGCTCGGCGTAATCCATGGCCACGACCACCCCGGAGGAGAGTTCGATCTGAGCAGTACCAGCGGGGCCGGGTGGTGTTCCGACGAGTTCGACGTCACCGAGATCCGGCGTCGGTGACGGCTGCAGGACGAACCCCTGCGTCATGAAGGGTGCCCGAGTCTGGGGGTTCATGACGACGTGCTCCTGGCGATGTGGACGCGTACCGCCAGTATGAAGGCGTCGATCTTGTCGAGCATTCTTTGGCGAGTGCGAGCGCGACCGTCGCTGCGACGCCGGCCATCCGACGGAAAGAGGCCTCGATCCCGGGTGGCGCACCACAAAGCGGGCCACGTCACCCGATGACGAACGTCGTGACGCTTCTGATCCCAAGGAAGATCATCGGGTCGGATGCTCTCATCACTCGACAGGTACAGCCCGCTCAGAGCCGCCGAGACTTGGACGGGGTCCTCGCCCAACGCTTCCACGGCCACCCGCCAGCGCGCGAGGTCATCGCTATCGAGCCAGAGTCCGTCCTGAATCGCCACGATGTCGGCATCGTCCTCGATCGGGAGAACGGCCTCGTTGAACTCGTCGACACTCTGAACTCCGCCGATGGGACGACGGGACCAGGCATCACGAACCAGATGACGCATGACGGTGGTGCAGTAGGCCGGGATCTCGACGTCCTCGAGGCCCTCAGGGTCTCGAGCGATACGTCGACAGATCCGGACCATCGCCTCGGCCAGAAGGTCCTCGGGGTCCAGTCCGAGCCGTGTCGATCGACAGACCCGTTTGGCGATGACCTTTGCCTCGGGTGTCTGGGACCACGTGTGGAAGGACATCATGAGTTGGTCGCGACGATCGGCATTACGGATACGTCCCACCAATGAAGTCTCTCAGACTCAGACATCGGACCCCTCCACCTCGCGGTCAGCGGTCGCCCACGAGCGGTTCGAGGTGCTCAGCGAGCAACCGAAGCGCCCGGTTGACACAACGACTCACCGTCTCGCGGGCAACCCCCGCTTCCTCGGCCACCGAGGCGACCGAACGACCGTGGCCCTTGACGGCGACGAGCCACATCATCGACCGAGGGTCGAGCAGGTCCCGGAGGAACCTCTCGAGTTCCTCGGCCTCGAGCCGACGAATCACCTCGACCGCGATGTCGGTCGACGAATCGTCCCCGACATGACTTTCCTCTCGATTTTCTCGAAGAACCTCGAGCGAATCAACCGAGCGGTGGAATGCCACGCCCTCGCCGCGCTGCCGACCCTGGACCCGCCGCCAACCGATCATGGCGTGCAGGTAGCGAGCAGCGGCAAAGACCCCCGGAATCGGGTACGCCTGCATGAGAGTCTCGCTCCGCTCCCAGGCATACAGTGCCACCTCTTGGGCGATGTCGAGGGAGTCATCCATCGTGTGACCCGATGCCCGGGCCTTACGAAAGGCGGCTTCGCGAACAGCATTGAGCCAGTCGTTGACAACGCAAACGGAGGTCGTCGCGGTCGGTGTGGTCATAGATGTGGGCTCCTCTCATCGGGTTACACACTCCATGACTGGCATGGGACCACAATGCGACATAACACCTGCTCAGAGCACTTTCTCTACTCTCTTTCGGAATCTCGGGCACACAGGAACGGCCGTGGAGAACTGGCGCCATCACCGAGTCGCTCGTTCTATGACGTGCACGCTGGCCACTCGTGCGAGACGAACACGGGGCACCGCTCACAGCGGCATATCGCTCGGAGCCGGTTCCATCACAGCCCTAGCAGTTGCCAGTGCCCATGAATGATCACGGGACTCTCCACCCGAATCGGTTCCTTCGAGAAACTCAGGGCTCACCCTTGACGCGACGGGCTATGTCGAGGAGCTGCTCTCGGGTGGCATTCACCACGGCGTCGCCCCTCACCAAGACACCTCCGGCGAACTCCATACGGTCCGGATCACCGTCGCGCTCGGCGAGTTCCTCAGCACTGAAGGACACGACACGCGTCGAACGGTCACCGAAGATATGGAGCTCCTTGACGTGGCCAGCAACGCTCAGGCCTGAGAACGTCTGCGCACCTCGTTTGAACACGCCGGCACTCGTGGCACATGTCATGGCACCTTTGAAACCGAGACCGGGCCAGTGCTTCTCCACGAAGGACTGAGCGAATCCACGACACAAGGGGATCGGGTGGACATGATGGATCAACGCATGCAATCCATGGCGGGTGATGCCCCAGCGAACATCAGGATCGAGGTGCTCGGGAACATACGGACGTGACGATGACATTCTTGTGCTCCAGGTTTCGTGGCGATCTTCTCCACGGGCCCAAGCCCGCACCTGCAGAACACACGATCCCCAGCTGGGCGTGACCTCGAACGCGTCAACCGCCCAGAGATAGATCGGGTCGGTGCCTGATACCCACTGATTGCGACCTGACGCAGACCGAGAACGCTCTCACCGGTCACCGGCCTACGTATCGACTCATCCCCTGTGCGGGCCGTCTGCGCGACACTACGGGGATGGGCCGGTTGCATCCTCCCGATTTTCCTCTCGTTCGACTCGACAGAGGCGAAGCCACCGTTGTCGAAGCTCTCGTCGAGTACCTGGATCACGACTGGATCGTGATGCCCGATATCAGAATCGCCGATCGGCCGCCGGTGCAGATCGACATCGTGATCGCGCATCCGGCCTTCGGGGTGGCGGTCATCGAAGTCAAGTCGTACGTCCCCGAGATCCGAGGTGGACAGTGGGTCGATCCCTACGGCGATAGTGATCCGAAATCCGGTGGTCCTCCGGCTCAACTGACCCGGAACCGCTACGCCTTGCGAGACCATGTGCGCGCTCGGATTCCTGAGGCTGCTCAAATCAAGATCGAGGTCGAAGGTGCCGTGGCCTTTCCTGTCGCTCGAGGCTTCCGAGGCGATGCAGAACCGGGTGACCTCGCACCCAACCAGATGATCTGGTCGTCAGAGTTGTACGCCATCGACAGTGCAGTCGAGGCATTGTTTCCTCGGGCTCGACCAGGTCACTTGCGATACGACAGCGGCTTGTTTCCCGAGGTGATCCGAACCATCCGTCCCGATGTCGAGTTCGATGCCGATCCCGATTCGTACTCTCGGTGGGCCCAAGCCCATATGGACCGAGTGACCGGCAACCGGGTGCGAGCCCTCGAACCTCTCGATGCGAACCGGCGCGTCTACGTCAGCGGTGGGGCGGGAACCGGAAAGAGTCGACTCGCAGTGTCGTGGGCGATCCGGGCCGTTCAACGCGGAGAAAGGACACTCCTCGTCTGCTTCAACGAGCCCTTGGGCGCCGAACTACGACGACGGACCAGCCATATGGAAGATCTGACCGTCGGCGCCTACTACCGGGTCGCCCAGGAGCTCGACGGTATGCCGCCTCTCGAGATACCCGACGATGCCGATACCGACTTCTGGAACAACGTCGCCAACGGCCATCTCCATCTCCACTGGCCCGAGATCGCCGAACGTTTCGACACGATCGTCATCGACGAGGCTCAGGATTTCAGTCCAGCCTGGATGGCCCAACTCGAGGCGTTGCTCGACCCTGAGGGTCCGCGCCGACTGCTACTGGTCGGCGACCCCGACCAAGACATCCATTCTCGGGGCTTCACACCACCGCGGACCGAGGACGGATGGACCCGGTGCGAGTTGACGAGGAATGCCCGCAACTCGATGGGTATTGCCCGCCTGATCCGTAACCGACTGAATGGTCCATTGATCCCAGCCGGAGCCCCTGAGACGAGTCATATCCGCTACCGAGAACTCCTCGATCCATCCGATCCAGTCGAACTCGTGGCCGCGGTGCAACGCGAACGTGAACAGCTCCTCGACGACGGCCACAACCCTTCCTCCATCGCCGTGGTCTGTCTGGATTCGACGGCTCGGGGAGTCATCCTCACCCAAGACGGATACTCGGGCTTTGACGACATTGAAGACGGTCACATCGTGTGCGACTCGGCGCGACGACTCAAAGGCCTCGAATTTCCGACAGTCATCCTCGTCTCCACTCGGCGAGAGGTGGACGAACGGCTCCTTCTGATCGGTGTGAGTAGAGCAGTTCTCGGACTCACGGTCATCGGTCCAGCTGAGTTGGGTACACGCCTCCATCTCGCCAACGCGACCTGAGGACTCATCGGTTCCATTCGCTGTCGAGGAACTCGACGAAGGTCTGATTCCAGCGATCCACGAGGGGCCATCGTTCAGCCAGCCACGAGTGCGCCGCTTCATGATCGAGTCCGTCACGACGCATCTTCCATGCCTTGAGCACCAATCCCGTGCGGCTCCGACCACCATGACAATGGACGACCACTGGTACTCCATCGGCGATGAAGGCATCGATCGCATCAACGGCATCGCGTACGGCGCAGTCGAGCCGTGGGTTGTGGTCCCCTGGCTTGTCGATCAGATACACCTGTCGACGGATGCGGTGACCAGAGAAAAGATCACCCGTCCGACACAACGACACCACCGCCCAATCCACTGGCACCTGAGCCGCCCCGAAG
>CAYYHU010000070.1:0-5317 GCA_964471865.1 uncultured Ilumatobacteraceae bacterium
CCTTGTCGAGGCCATAGGCGAGCGCTGCGGCGGTCGGCTCGTTGATGATGCGCAACACTTCGAGGCCAGCGATCTGGCCGGCTTCTTTCGTCGCGGTCCGCTGGGCGTCATCGAAATACGCCGGCACGGTGATCACCGCTTGGGTGACGGCGTCGCCCAAGAACGCCTCGGCATCGCGCTTGAGCTTCATGAGTGTGCGCGCCGAGATCTCCTGGGGGGTGTACTTCTTGCCGTCGATGTCATCGCTCTGCCAGGCCTCGCCCATATGGCGCTTGATCGAACGGAAGGTGCGGTCCGGGTTGGTGATCGCCTGACGCTTGGCGACTTCACCAACGAGAACCTCACCCGCCTTGGAGAACGCCACGACGGACGGAGTGGTACGGGCACCCTCGGAATTGGGGATCACCGTCGGGTCGCCGGCCTCGAGGACCGAGACGACGGAGTTGGTGGTACCGAGGTCGATGCCGACGGCCTTGGGCATGTCATGTCCTCCTGGGACGGACGTGGGCGGGGGCCCACGAGACTGGTGATGACGGCAGGGTAGCGAGACCCCAACACAGGAACAACTCGACCGTCAAGAAACTTGAGTGTCTACGACTCAACTTTGATCACTGGTTATCACTCCTCTGCAGCGACGCCCACTGACCAGCGCTGTAAGGTCCCCCTATGGCCATCTGGACGCTGCTCGACGAACAGACACCTCGCCCCGTCGAGGTCGTGGAGCATTCGAGCGGACTCGCCATCGAGCCGGGAGCTCTCGGGTGGGAAGCCAAACCTGAAGGTCTGTGCCGCGACGAGGTGTGCATCCCCCTGCCCGGCGATGTGAGCGACCGGACCCGAGACGGTCTCATCGATGTGGATGTTCTGGCCCGACTGCTCGATCGACCCGTCGCCATCGATACGAGCGAACAAGTACTCGCCTTTGCGGCCAGCCCCAACGAGCGCGCAGCGGCCTTGCGATCGGGCCAGGCCCCCGACTTCGAACTTCCCGACGTCGATGGCGTCCTGCACCGCTTGAGCGATCACCAGGGTCGCAAGATCGTCTTGTACGCGTATGCCAGTTGGTGAGGCTGTCGAACGGACCTGCCCGTGTGGCAGGCATTGCATGAAGAACTCTCACCGCTCGGTCTCAGCGTCATCACCGTGGCGATCGACCGGTCTCTCGACGACGCCCGACCGTGGGTGACGCGGGCGCAAGCCACGCACCCCAGCCTGGTCGACACCGAACATCGGGTCGCCGATCTCTACAACATGGTGAACGTGCCCACCGTGGTGTGGATCGACGAGCAGGGCCGGATCGTTCGCCCCCAAGACGTCCACTACGTCTCACCCGAGTACGCGAGTGTCACCAAGTTCCATCCTCGCAAGCCCATCGCGGCGCTGAGGGCATGGGTCCGCGGCGACGCCCCGGCCTACGCCGGTGATGTGGCCGCTGACACCCGCATCCCGTCTTCGAGCGACCAAGAGGCGCGAGCCGCCTTCGCTATCGCCTGGTGGTTGACGAATCAGAACCGACCCGAAGCCGCGGAAGCCTGGTACCAGCGGGCAGGAGAGCTCGCTCCCCACGACTTCACGATCCGGCGGGGATCGTTGCCGATTCGGGGTCTCGATCCTTCAGGACCCGATTTCTTCGCCATGGTCGGCGAATGGGTTGCGCAGGGCAACGACTACTACGTGCCTTTGCCTGATACCGCAACCACGCCCGAGGACTTCGAGATCGAACCCCTCGCCGAGCGATCTCTCGAGGAGATTCGCCGCTCGATCGAAGCCGAGTCGCATGAGGCCGACTGATCCCCTCAGGTCCTAGCATCGGACCATGACCGGTTCGCTCGTGATCCTGCGCCATGGCCAGAGCACCTGGAATGAGGCCAACCTGTTCACCGGTTGGCATGACGTACCCCTGACCGAACTCGGAGTCAACGAGGCCACCGCAGCCGGTGTGACGATGGCCGAGGCCGGATTGCGCTTCGATCTGGCGCATACGAGCGTGTTGACCCGAGCGGTTGTCACCTGCCATCTCGCACTCGATGCCATGGGCATGGTCTGGTTGCCTCTGCAGCGGTCGTGGAGACTGAACGAACGCCACTACGGCGCCCTCCAGGGTCTGGACAAGCAAGCGACCACCCAGCGTCACGGCGCCGAGCAGACCCACAGATGGCGACGCAGCTTCGACGAACCCCCGCCGCCGGTGGATCCGTCGAGCAGCGAACATCCCGCGAACGACCCCCGCTACCGCTTGCTCGCTCCCGATGTGCTTCCGGCTACGGAATGCCTTGCCGATGTCGTGGAACGAGTGCTGCCGTATTGGTACGACGTGATCGTGCCCCAGTTGCGGGCCGATCTCGACGTACTCGTCGTGGCTCACGGCAATTCGCTTCGAGCCTTGCTGATGCATCTCGAGGACGTATCGCGAGACGAGATCGCCGAGGTCAACATTCCCACGGGGGCGCCACGGCGCTACACCTTCGACGCCTCGTTGAACGTCACATCAGCGGAGTATCTCGGCGATCCCGAGGCGGTCGCGGCGGCAGCTGCCGCGGTCGCCGCGCAAGCCGGCACCTCAGGACACTGACGATCCCGGGTGATGAGCCGACGTGACCTAGGTCACGGCTCGCCTATGCTGCGCAGGTGGCTGCCAAACAGGCATACCTCGATCACCTCCGGGCCATCGACCTCTTCGATCGCTGTTCGACGCGCTCGCTCGAGAAGGTCGCGCGAGCAGGCGATGAGATCACCCTCGCCAGCGGTTCCTTGATCGTGGATCAAGGCCAGACCGGCAAGGAGGCCTTCATCCTCCTCGAGGGAACCGCCACCGTGCGCCGTAACGGTAAGAAGGTCGCCGATCTCGAACCCGGGGCGATGATCGGTGAGTTGTCGCTTCTCGATCACGGTCCTCGCACGGCCTCGGTAATCGCCACGAGCGACTGTCGACTTTTCGTCCTCGAACAGCGCCGCTTCCTCGCGGTGATCGACGAGGTTCCGGCACTTGCTCACCGGCTGCTGTCAGCACTCGCCGGGCGAATTCGAGAACTCGACCGCCAATATTACGGCTGAGCCTGGAAACACTAGGGTTCGGGGTGCCATGAGCACTTCGACCGACACCCCTGCCGAGACCACCGGTCCCAAGCGCCTGCGTCCCCACCAGTTGGTGATGGGTATTGGCGTGTTCATGGGGCTGTTCATCGTCGTCTCGGGAATCCTGCCATCGCTCACCGGATGGACCAGCGACTCCCCGATTCACCGCGAAGTGTTCGGTGGAATCCCCACGCCGATGAAGCTGGCGTTCTACACCGTTATCCCGGTGGTGATCGTCTGGGGCGCCCTGCGCTTCGCCGATCGGGTTCGTAACTGGGAGCGTGGCGCTCCGGACCGGCGCCGCACCACACCGCGCAACGTCAAGCGGCGTCTGGCCGATTTCCGCGCCGGCGTGTACATGCGCACACTGCTGCGTGACTCCGCTGCCGGCCTGATGCACTCGATGATCTACTTCGGCTTCTTGGTCCTGCTCGGAGTGACCACGGTGCTCGAGGTCGACCACCAGATGCCCGAGTCACTCAAGTTCCTTCACGGTGACGTGTACCGGGGCTATGCCCTCGTGGGCGACGTCGCCGGTGTCGTCTTCACAGCCGGCGTGGTGTGGGCCATCGTGCGGCGCTACGTCCAGCGTCCCTACCGGATCCGCATCAAGAGCCGCGCCGATCACGCCCTTGGACTCGGGGTCTTGTTGGCCATCGGAGTCACCGGCTTCACCACCGAGATGTTCCGGATCGCCACCAACAGCGCCGAAGGGCTGTCGATCGACCACGAGAAGTGGTCCGTGGTGGGCTACCCGTTGGCACAACTCGTCGACGGCGCATCCCTCGACACACTCCAGACCTGGCATCAGATCAACTGGATCGCCCATGTGGTGGCCTTCATCGCGTTCCTGGGAATCCTGCCCGCGACGATGCTTCGCCATATGTTCACCTCGCCGCTGAACATGTATCTCAAGGATCGGGACCGTCCCAAGGGCGCGATGAAGCCGATGCCCAACCTGATGGAGACCGAACTCGAGACCTTCGGTGCCTCGGTCGTGGAGGACTTCACCTGGAAGCAACTCCTCGACACCGATGCCTGCACGATGTGTGGCCGGTGCACCAGCGTGTGCCCGGCACATGCGACCGGCAAGCCACTGGATCCCCGTGAGATCGTGCTCAAGACCGGTGAGGTGATGGCCGCCACTGCCAGCCATGCCCCCGGCGGTTCGGTCACTCCCCCGATCGGAACCGATGGCGAGATCACGATCGGCGCCAACTCGCTGTTCGAGCGCATCACCGCCGAAGAGATCTGGTCCTGCACATCGTGTAAGGCCTGTGACGAGATCTGTCCGGTCAACATCGAGATCCTCGACAAGATCCTCGATATGCGCCGGTATCTCTCGCTGATGGAATCGAACTTCCCGGCCGAGTTGGGTAACGCCTATCGCGCCATGGAAAACCAGGGCAACCCTTGGGGCATGAATCAGGGCGAGCGCGGCGACTGGGCTCGCGACCTCGACGTGTCCGTGGTGGATCCGGGTGATCCCTTCACCGCCGAGTATCTCTACTGGGTCGGCTGTGCCGGAAGCTTCGACGACAAGAACAAGAAGGTCACCCAGGCCATGGCCAAGCTGCTCACGCGAGCGGGCATCGATGTGGCCATTCTCGGTCCCTCGGAAATGTGCACGGGTGACTCGGCTCGCCGAAGCGGCAACGAGTACCTGTTCCAGATGTTGGCTCTGCCCAACATCGAAACCCTCAACGGCATGGGTGTGCGCAAGATCATCACCCAGTGCCCGCACTGCTTCAACACCCTCGCCAACGAATACCCCCAACTCGGCGGCAACTACGAAGTCATCCACCACAGTCAGTTGCTCGAGGACCTCATCGAGTCGGGCCGACTGGATCTGCGCAACGCGACCCTCGAAGAGCGCATCACGTATCACGACTCCTGCTACCTCGGTCGCCATAACGACGTCTACATGGCCCCCCGCAAGGTGGTCGGGGCCCTCAAGGGTGTCGAAATCGTCGAGATGCCTCGTAACGGCACCAAGGGGATGTGCTGTGGTGCTGGCGGCGCCCGGATGTGGATGGAAGAAACGATCGGAACCAAGGTCAACGACGAGCGGGCCCGCGAGGCCATCTCGACGGGAGCGACCCGGGTCGCGACCGCCTGCCCGTTCTGCTACATCATGCTCGACGACGGTGTGAAGGGCGCGGGCATGGATGAGGACCAGGTCAAGGTCGCCGACTTGGCGATCCATGTTCTCGACGCGATCGAAGCCGGCGAGAAGCTCCTC
>CAYYHU010000071.1:0-5317 GCA_964471865.1 uncultured Ilumatobacteraceae bacterium
GCAAAGGCCTGGCGGGAGTGTTCCCCGATTGCGAGTGGGGAAATGCGTATCTGCGGCCTAACCTGACGTGTCCTGTGTCAGGCCGATCGAACCGTGCATGAGGTGGTCCGTGAAGTTCACCAAGGGTGAAACCGTCATCTATCCCCAGCACGGAGCGTGCATCGTGATGGGCACGAAGAAGATGACGGCGTTCGGAGAGACCCGTAGCTATCTCATCCTCAAGACGGTCATCAACGAGATGACGTTGTCGGTGCCGGTGGACAATGCCGCTGAAGTCGGCGTACGGCCCCCGGTGTCTAAGGACGAACTCGAAGACCTGGTCTCGGTGCTGTCAAAGCCCGATCCCCGCGTGCCCTCCAACTGGTCACGCCGTTTCAAGAACCATCAGGAAAAGCTCAAGAGCGGTGACGTGTACCAGGTCGCCGAGGTCGTGCGGAATCTGGCGGCGCGGAACCGGGACGCGTCGTTGTCAGCGGCCGAGCGCACCATGTACGAGCGGGCTCGCATCAACCTGGTGTCCGAGATCGCCCCGGCGATGAAGGTGTCGTCAGAAGAGGCCGAGGTCTTCTTGGACGAGGCGCTGGCCAAAGGCGTTCTCAAAGCACCCAAGGAAGCGGCCAAGAAGAAGTCCTGAGCCCCATCCACCCGGGGAGTCACAGGGGATAGGGTGCCCGCCATGCGTGATCGGGTACGTGTGACGCGAGAACATCTCGAGGACCTGATCCGGTCCGGTGATGTGGACACGGTGATCATGGCCTTTCCGGATCTGCAGGGCCGCCTCGTGGGCAAGCGGACCACCGGTGGCTTCTTTCTCGAGCACGTGGCCGATGAGGGCACCGAGAACTGCGACTATCTGATCGCCACCGATCTCGATGACACCCCGGTTCCGGGTTTTCGGTTCGCCTCCTACGATCGCGGTTACGGCGACATGGTGGCCGTCGCGGATTGGAACACGATTCGCCTCATCCCCTGGGTCGAGCGCACCGCCATGGTGTTGTGTGACCTTGTGGATGTTCAGACTCGACGTCCCATCGAGGTCGCGCCACGTCAGATCCTGCGCGACCAGATCGCCAAGGCTCAGGGTCTCGATACCACGGTGATGATGGGCAGCGAGATCGAGTTCCATCTGTACCGCGACTCCTATGAGGAGGCTCATGCCCGCGGTTACCGAGACCTCGAACCTCACTCGGTCTGGATCCAGGACTACCACGTGCTCCAGACGACCAAGGACGAGTATCTGATCGGCCAGATGCGGCGCGGTCTCGAAGCTGCTGGTGTGCCCGTGGAGTTCTCCAAGGGCGAAGCCGGCAAGGGTCAACATGAGATCAACCTGTCCTATGCCGATGCTCTCGAGATGGCGGATCGCAATGCCATTTTCAAGAACACGGTCAAAGAGATCGCCGCGTTGAACGGTCGGTCGGCCACGTTCATGGCGAAAGTGTCGATGCAGGACACTGGATCCTCATGTCATATCCATTCATCGTTGTGGAATGGCGCCGGTACGGCCTCGCTGTTCGCTGATCACAGCGCCGAGGACCCATGGGGGATGAACCCTCGATTCCGCCAGTGGACCGCGGGGCTCTTGGCGACGGCTCGGGATTTCACCGTGTTGTGGGCTCCGACGGTGAACTCGTATCGCCGCTACTTGCCCGAGTCCTGGGCGCCCACCGGAATCGCGTGGGGACTCGACAACCGGACTCTGGGACTGCGAGTCGTGGGGCATGGATCGGGCGCTCGGGTGGAGAGTCGCATCCCGGGTTCGGACGCCAACACCTACCTCGCGTTCGCCGCCACGATCGCGGGAGGTCTCTACGGCATCGAGCATGGTCTCGAACTGCCCGAACCATGGGACGGCAACGGCTATGAGGCCACCGACATCGAACGGATCCCGGCCTCGTTGCCCGAGGCGATCGAGGCTTGGGAGTCCAGTGAGATCGCTCGCGAGTGTTTTGGGGACGAGGTCCATCACCATCTCGCGACCATCGCCCGTCACGAGTGGGCGTCGTTTCAACGCACCGTCACCGATTGGGAGACGATGCGCTACTTCGAGCGGATCTGACCAGGTCCAAGGAGGCCCTCGTGGCACGGTTGGGGGGAAAGGTGGCGCTCATCACGGGCGCCGCATCGGGTTTGGGGCGGGTGGCGGCTGAACACTTCGCCCGCGAGGGCGCGCTGGTCGTCATCGCCGATGTCGCTCCCGGTGACGAGGTCACCGATGCGATCGAGGCCCAGGGTGGCGAGGCGACCTGGATGTGTTGCGATGTCACCGATCCCGATGCTCTCGATGCTGCGGTGGAGCATGCACTCGAGACCTTTGGAGGTCTCGACGTGCTCTACACCAACGCCGGGGTGATGTTGCCCGGTGACGATGATCCCGTGACGACACCTCTCGATGTCCTCGAACGCACCATGGCGATCAACGTGACCGGAACCCTGCTTGCATGCCGCTCGGCTATTCCGGTGATGCTCGAACGGGGTGGAGGAACGATCGTGACCGTCGCCAGTTTCGTCGCGCATATGGGTGCTGCGACACCCCAGATCGCCTACACGGCGTCCAAAGGCGCCGTTCTGGCAGCGACGCGTGAGATCGCTGTCACCTATGCCCGCCAGGGGATTCGGGCCAATGCACTGTGTCCGGGGCCGGTGATGACTCCTTTGTTGGCCGCGTTTCTCTCCGATGAGGACAAGCGCCAACGCCGACTCGCTCATATTCCGATGGGGCGATTTGGTGAACCCTCCGAGATCGCTTCAGCCGCGGTGTTCCTGGCGAGCGATGAGTCGTCGTGGATGACAGGTCAGTCATTGATCATCGACGGAGGAATCACCGCCGCGTATGTGACCCCTGAATGACATCTTGAGTGCCAGACTCGGGAGATGGCACGGGTCGCGTTCTTGGGATTGGGAGTCATGGGAGCCCCGATGGCGGGACATCTCGCCGCCGCGGGGCATGACGTCGTCGTCTACAACCGCACCGGGGCCAAAGCGTTGTCCTGGGTCACGACCCATGACGGCAAAGCGGCCCCGACTCCAGGTGAGGCCGTCGAGGGCGCCGAGTGGGTGATGATGTGTGTGGGTAACGACGATGACGTTCGCGAGGTGGCGCTGGGCCCCTCGGGGGCTGTGAGTTCGATGGCTCCGGGAAGCATCCTCGTGGACCACACCACCGCATCGGCCGACCTGGCACGCGAGCTCGCAGCCCGGACCCGTGAGGTCGGAGTCGGATTCATCGACGCTCCGGTGTCGGGTGGTCAGGCGGGGGCCGAACAGGGAACGTTGACGGTGATGTGTGGATGCGATGACGAGGATGTGTTCGAACGCACCCGTGGGGTGGTGTCGGCCTACGCCCGGTCCTATGCGCGCCTTGGCGGTGCCGGAGCGGGGCAGCTCACCAAGATGGTCAATCAGATCTGCATCGCCGGGCTCGTTCAAGGCCTCGCCGAAGCCGTCGCGTTCGCACAAGCTGCCGACCTCGATGTTGAGGCCGTGGTCGATGTCATCGGCAAGGGTGCGGCGCAGAGTTGGCAGATGGACAATCGGGCTTCGACGATGGCGCGAGGTGAATACGAGTTCGGTTTCGCAGTCGAGTGGATGCGCAAGGACCTCGGGATCTGTCTCGCTGAAGCGCGCCGCAACGGAGCCCAACTTCCGGTGACGGCCCTCGTCGACCAGTTCTACGCCGAGATCATGACCCAGGGTGGTCGCCGATGGGACACCTCGAGCCTCGTTGAGCGTCTACGCCCCCATCAGGGTCAGCTCACGGACTGACTCTCGAACCTGTTCCCGTTGAAACGGGCGACACCTCGAGGAGATCTGGGCGGTGGGCGGTTTCGCGATGCGTCCCAGATCAGTTGGTGGCCGCCGCAAGAGCATCCACGATCCGATCGATCTCGTCATCGGTGATCACCAGAGGGGGACAGAACGTGCAGGTGTCGGTGTTGATCGCTCGGGTGACGACCCCATGGGCCAACATGGCATCGCGCACGGCCATCGCGTCCTGATCGGGGCGTAGCCCGGCGGCCCATACCGCTCCTTCTCCGCGGGCATGATCGATCTGACCATCCGCGGCCAGAGCGCGCAGGCCCGCGCCCAGTCGGGCTCCGACATGCACTGCGCGTTCCAACAAACCTTCGCGCTCGATGATGGCCAGATTCGCAAGCCCCGCAGCACAGGCCGTGGCATGACCCGAATAGGTGTAGCCATGGCGAAGGATGTAGGCGGGGTCGGCTTCGAGGGCCTCTCGCACGCGCGGGCCCACGACGACTCCTCCGAGGGGTTGATATCCCGAGGTGACAGCCTTGGCGAAGGTCGTCAGATCGGGAGTGACGCCATAGTGGTGGGAACCAAACCAGGTTCCAAGGCGCCCGAAACCACAGATCACCTCATCGAAGATCAACAGGGCACCATGGCGGTCGCACAGGCGGCGAACGCCTTCGAGGTAACCATCAGGCGGTGGATAGACCCCGCCGGCCCCTTGTACCGGTTCGGTGATGACGGCCGCGACTCGCTCTCCATGGTCGGCCATCAACGTGGCGAGAGCCTCGAGATCGTCCCCGGGGACCTGCACGACATCGGGAACCAGGGGTCCCCACCCTGCTCGGTTCGGGGCGATTCCCTGAGCGCTCGTGCCCCCCAGATTCGTCCCGTGATAGCCCCGGGTTCGCGACACGATCATCGTGCGTTCGGTGTCGCCGGCGCTCTGAAAGACGAATCGAGCCAATTTCATGGCGGTGTCGACGGCCTCGGATCCGCTTCCGGCGAAGAACACGCGGGATTCGGCTTCGGGGGCGATCGCTGCGATGCGTTCGGCGAGTTCATCGGCGGGGGCGTTGGTGAAGGGATCGAAGCAGGAGTACGCCTCCAAGGTCGTGACTTGTAAAGCGATGGCCTCGGCCATCTCGGCGCGTCCGTGACCGATCGCGCAGTACCACAGACTCGCCATCGCGTCGACGTACTCGCGGCCTTCAGAATCCCAGAGGCGAGCGCCGTGACCGCGGGCCATGGTGATGAAGGTCTCCCGGGCCGGACGAGCGAACGGGTGCAGGAATGCCGAGGTCATGAAGCGCACGGTAGTCGCCCGCAGCGATACCTCATCGGCGTCGAGTCCTCGGTGTTGCCGCTTCTCGTCGAGGGGAATTCCTCGATGGCCGCCGCCGCACGATCGCGACGGTCAGTTGCCGCGATGATCTCCGAGTTCGTCCACTGCCGAGTGTGGACCCATCGGCGCTCGGTTGGCATGAGCGGCTCGGGCCAACATGCTTGCAGCCACCGGCGCGGTGACGAACAACGCCAGCACCGCCAGGATCAGTTTCGTCACGTC
>CAYYHU010000072.1:0-5226 GCA_964471865.1 uncultured Ilumatobacteraceae bacterium
GTCGAGATTTCCGGGGGCATCCGCGATGACGCCGCGCTCGATGCGGCATTGGCCACCGGAGCGTCCCGGGCGATCGTGGGAACCGCGGCGATGGAGAACCCCGACTGGGTGCGCTCGGCGATCGCTCGCCATGGGGATCGCATCGCGGTGAGCCTCGATGTTCGCGGTCACACCCTGGCCGCCCGCGGCTGGACCACCGAGGGTGGCGATCTGTTCGAGACCCTGACGCGGCTCGACGCCGATGGCTGTGCCCGTTATGTCGTCACCGATGTGGAGAAGGACGGCATGATGCACGGCCCGAACCTGCATCTGCTGAAGAAGGTGTGCGACCACACCGATCGCCCCGTGATCGCGTCGGGCGGGATCTCTCGCCTCGAGGACCTGCACAAGCTGGCCGACCTGGCCAGCCACGGCATCGAAGGCGTCATCATCGGTCGTGCCCTGTATGAGGGTGCCTTCACCCTCGCGGAGGCCGTCGCGGCGATCGAGCCGCGGTTCGACCTGTTCTTCTGGGGTCCTCCGCGCCCGTGACTCTGGCCACGCGCGTCATCCCCTGCCTCGACGTCGATGGGGGTCGGGTCGTCAAGGGTGTGAAGTTCGTCGATCTGCGTGATGCGGGGGATCCGGTCGAGCTCGCCCAGCGCTATGACGCCGAGGGTGCTGATGAACTCGTCTTCCTCGACATCACCGCATCGAGTGGAGATCGGGAGACGACCTACGAGGTGGTGCGCCGCACGGCGGAACAGGTCTTCATTCCCCTCACCGTGGGAGGTGGTGTGCGCAGCGTCGATGATTTCGATCGGCTCCTTCGTGCGGGGGCGGACAAGGTCAGTCTCAATACCGCGGCTATTGCGCGTCCGGAACTCATCGATGAAGCCGCGGAGCGGTTCGGTGCTCAGTGCGTCGTGCTCAGTGTCGATGCGCGCCGATGCAGCGACACCCCGAGTGGATTCGAGGTAACCACGCACGGAGGTCGGACGGGAACCGGTATCGATGCCATCGCGTGGGCGAGCGAAGGTGCACGTCGAGGAGCCGGGGAAATCCTGCTCAATTCGATGGACGCGGACGGAACGCAGGATGGCTTCGACACTGAGTTGATCCGGCGCGTCCGCGCGGTCGTCGACGTCCCGGTGATCGCCAGTGGTGGCGCTGGCGCCGCCGACGACTTTCCCCCCGCGGTCGAGGCGGGGGCCGATGCGGTTCTCGCGGCCAGCATCTTCCATTTCGGCACGGTCGGCATCGGTGAGGTGAAACAGGCCCTCCTCGAGGCGGGCCATGTCATCAGGCCGGTGCCCGCGCCCGCCTGACCGATCGGGAGAATGCACGCATGGACGAACCTTCGACGACGAGAGTGCCTGTGCGTTTCGGAGCCGATGGTTTGATCCCGGTAATCGCTCAGGACGCGGGCACGAGGGAAGTGCTCATGCTGGCCTGGATGGATGCCGAAGCCTTGCGGCGAACGATGACGACCGGTCAAGCGACCTACTACTCGCGCAGTCGCCAGGAGTACTGGGTGAAGGGCGAGACATCGGGGCATACCCAGTCGGTGCGAGAGATTCGCACCGACTGCGACGGGGACACGCTGCTGCTTCTGGTCGATCAAGTCGGCCCCGCCTGCCACACCGGCACGGCGTCATGCTTCGACGGTCGAGTGCCCGACGAGGGAGCACCGTGATGAAGCCGCCACCACTCGGCGTCACCTCGCCGGATCTCGATGCATTTCGAGACCTCGCTCGCGACCGCCGCGTCATCCCCGTCATCCGACGATTGCTGGCAGATGGTGAAACGCCGGTCGGGTTGTACCGCAAGCTTTCCGGTGAACGTGCAGGCAGTTTCCTGTTGGAATCCGCCGAGCACGGCCGAGCGTTCAGTCGCTACAGCTTCATCGGGGTCCGCAGTTCAGCGATGCTCACCGAGGTCGGCGGAAAAGCACACTGGTGGGGCCAGGCTCCGGTGGGTGTGCCCACAGGAGGCGATCCGCTCGCCGCGCTCCGCGACACCCTGCAGATCCTGCACACTCCTCGAGCTCCGGGGCTACCCCCGCTGACCGGGGGCATGGTGGGGTATCTCGGGTATGACGCGGTGCGCCGACTCGAGCGAGTACCCGATGCCAACCCCGATGAGCTCCATGTGCCCGAACTCGGCTTCTGTCTCGCAACGGACCTAGCCGTCCTCGATCACGCCGATGGTTCGGTGTGGTTGATCGCGAATGCCATCAACTACGACGCCACCGATGAGCGAGTCGACGAGGCCTATGCCGATTCAGTGCAGCGGCTCGACGCCATGGAACGCTCCCTGGAGGCCCCGGCAGCCTCGACGGTCTCCACCTTCGATCCGGACGCGGACATCGATTCGATCCGTCGGACCAGCGGTGCGGATTATCGATCCAGCGTGGAGACAGCGAAGGAGCACATTCGGGCAGGGGACGCCTTTCAGATCGTTGTCTCGCAGCGGTTCGACGTTGAATGCCCCGCGACCGCGCTTGACGTCTATCGCATTCTGCGCACGACGAACCCGAGTCCCTACATGTACCTCTTCCGGATCCCCGACCCGCACTCCCACGAGGACCGGGTCGCCTTCGACATCATCGGATCATCACCTGAAGCCCTGGTCACTGTCAGCGAGGGCCGGGCACGGGTGCATCCGATTGCGGGAACGCGTCCTCGAGGTACGACTCCTCAAGCCGACGAGGCCCTCGCCGAGGATCTTCTCGGTGACGCCAAGGAGCGAGCGGAACACCTGATGCTCGTCGACCTCGCTCGCAATGATCTCGGGCGGGTGTGTGCCCCGGGATCGGTCGAGGTGGTGCAGTTCATGGCCGTGGAACGGTATTCCCATGTGATGCATCTGGTCTCGACGGTCGTCGGCGAACTCGGGGAGGGTCGCACCGCCTTCGATGCCCTGGGGTCGACGTTCCCCGCGGGCACGTTGTCGGGGGCTCCGAAGCCACGGGCGATGGCGATCATCGACGATCTGGAACCTGCTCGCCGTGGACTCTACGGCGGGTGCGTCGGCTACCTGGACTTCGCCGGTGACCTCGACACGGCCATCGCCATCCGCACTGCCCTGGTGGCCAACGGTCGGGCGCATGTCCAGGCCGGCGCCGGAGTGGTGGCGGACTCCGATCCCGCAGCCGAGGATGCTGAATGTGCCGCGAAGGCCGCCGCTGTCCTTCGAGCGATCGCCCTGGCGGGGACACTGACCAGGGTCGGGGGAGACACGGAAGACGCCGGATCGCCGGGAGGTGACGCGTGACGACCCGGCGGTGGTATGCCGTGACCCTGCTGGTGATGGGGCTCGGTGGCCTGGGCGCCGTGGTGGCCTATGGCGCGACCTGGGTCACCGCGACAGTGCCCGTGTTCGCGGGTGAACCCACACCGACGCGCATCGTGGAACTCACCGGTTCGATGCTCATTCCGTTCGGGTCGGCCGCGGGGTGGGTCGGCTTGGCATCGATGGCCGGGGTGATCGCGACTCGCTCGTGGGGGCGGGTGGGGATCGGAGTCATCGCGGCATTGGCCGGGGCGGCAGCGGGCGTGCCTGCCATCGCGTTCCTGCTGAGCCGCGGCCCGCTGGTCAACTCCGCACTAGACGGTGACGAGGCGTCAGCGGTGCAGGGGAATGCCTGGTGGTTGATCGCGGCACTATCCGGGCTCGCCGTGATGGCGAGTGGGCTCCTCACCGCGCGCTTCGGTCGTACGTGGTCGGCGATGTCGTCGCGATACGAAAGGGAACGCGGTACTCAGGGCAGAGAAGACGAAGGACGAGGTGAGCAGGGGCGCGGCGGCTCGCTGCAGATGTGGGATGCCCTCGATCGGGGCGAGGACCCGACCTGATCATCGGATCCGTGATCGTCAGGCGCGAGTGACCTTGCCGGCCCGGATGCACGAGGTGCAGACGTTCAACTTCTTCGGGGTGCGACCGACGAGAGCGCGGACCGTCTGGATGTTCGGATTCCAGCGTCGCGGGGTGCGTCGGTGCGAGTGGGAGATGCTGTTGCCGAAGCCCGGGCCCTTGCCGCAGACATCACAGGTGGCAGCCACGGTGTACTCCTTGGGTCCAGATGTGCATCGAGTGATGGTGGATAGTGCGTTGGCTCAGGTGAGCCGACCCGCAAGGATAGCCCACGGACGGCCCGGTCCGCTCACGCAGGGCCGATGATGGGCCTCCTCCCGCTACCGTGGGGCCATGCTCACCCTGGACGCCCGCGGTCTGTCGCTCTGGCTCGGCGCGTCCCTCGATGCCCTGGGTGAGGCGAGGACGGCCATCGACTCGCTCAATGTGTTCCCGATCGCGGATGGGGATACGGGGACGAATATGTACCTCACCCTGGAGTCGTGCTGGGAGGCAGCGATCGCCACCGGCTCACCGGAGTCACTGGCCGAGGTCAGCGACGCAGTCTCCACCGCGGCCATCCTCGGTGCTCGGGGGAACTCCGGGGTGATCATGGCCGAGGCCCTGCGGGGGATCTGCAGTGTGCTGTCGGAGGTGGAACGTGAGGGAGACGCACCACCGATCGTCGACGCGCACCTCATCGCGCGGGCGCTTCGCGCAGCGAGCAATCGAGCGCGGGCGGCAGTCGCTCATCCCGTCGAAGGCACCATCCTCACGGTCGCCGAAGCTGCCGCCCAGGCGGCCGAATCGCTCGCGGATTCCGCGGCGAATGCTGACGGGACCCTCATCCGGCACCTGCTTCAGATCTCCGAACGCATGCATGCCGCGCTCGCGGCGACCACCGACCAACTCCCGGTGCTGGCCCAGGCCGGGGTGGTCGATGCGGGTGCCCAGGGGCTCGTCGTGGTGTACGACTCCCTCCTCGATGCCGTGTCCGGGGTGCGTCGTCGCCGCGAGCCGGTGTCGGGTCGTGCGAGAGAGGACGGGTCCCCCTCCGCTCGTGAGACCCCCTCGCCGGCGGCGCACACGACGGGTGACTTCGAGGTGATGTTCACCTGCGAGGCTGATGGGGAGGTCATCGACGAGGTTCGGTCGGTGCTCGATGCTGCCGGTGACTCACTCGTCGTGAGTGGAGGACCGCGTCTGTGGAGCGTCCATGTCCATGTCGACGATGCGGGTGCAGCGATCGAATCTGTCTTCGAGCGGGTGACAGCGACCAACCTGAGGATCAGTTATCTGCCCAGCCAGCAGGATCCACGACAGGCCGAACAGATTCGCCCTGACCAACTCCGCTCGGGCCGGGGAATCGTGGCCCAGGCGCACGGACCGGGT
>CAYYHU010000073.1:0-5218 GCA_964471865.1 uncultured Ilumatobacteraceae bacterium
GATCCGTCTTGGCCATAGTCCCAGCGTATCGGGGTCTTGGATACTCAGGGCCCGATGATGGCGTCGGCGACCGCTGCCAGGTCCGCCGCCGCGATCCACGTCTCGATCGAGGACTGTTGGTGCGTTGGCGTCACCCCGGTGGCCACCAGAGCAAACCGACATCGGAGGCGTTGCGCGAACGCGCCATCGGTCGAGGGACGATCCCCGATCATCACCGCCTGCGATAACTCGCTCATCTCGAGACCCAGATGGCGAGCCACCGACTCGGCCATGGGCGCATGAGGCTTCCCGGCGATCTCGGGATCACACCCCGAGGCCACGGCAATCGCGGCGAGGATCGCACCTCCGCCAGGAACCTGACCGCTCGGAGTGGGAAACGTAGCGTCCTCATTGGTTCCGATCAGGCGTGCCCCCATCCGGACTGCAGTCGACGCCCGCTCGAGCCTGTCGTAATCGAATCGACGATCGAGACCCACCATCACCACATCGACGTCCGCTGGGTCCTGGGTGATCTCGACCACCTCGGCACCCACCGATCTCACAGCTTCGACGATTCCGGCACCTCCGATCACGAGAACTCGCTCACTGCCATCGAGAAGGGTCGTAGCAGCCATGGGAGAGGAGATGACGCGCCCCTGGGCCTCGACGCCGATGGCCCCAAGGGCTCGTTCGTGGTCACCGCGAGTCGACATCGAATTATTCGTGACATAAACGATCGAGTGACCAGCCTCGTCGAGGCGACGTAGCGCGTCGACGGCTCCGGGCAGAGGTCGATGATCCAACCACACGACGCCATCGAGGTCGCACAAGATGGGACAGGGTCCGCTCACATGGCTCATGAGGTGGGAAGTCTCCCATGGAAGATGCCAACCTGTAGAGGTGCCCAGATTCGAGCCGTTTCCCGCCCTGCGCTACAGCACCACCGCTGATCTCGACGCGGTGACTGCACCCCCTTATGACGTGTTGTCTCCGAGCGATGTTCGTCGCCTGGGAGCGCTCGATCCTCACAACATCGTTCATGTCGATGTACCTCTCGACGATCAGGGTCCGACCCGCTACGTCGACGCCGGGACTCGTCTCGACGACTGGGAAGCCAGCGGCGCCATGGTGGGTGATCCGGCGCCCTCGTTCACCCTGTACCGGATGGAGTTCGTGGATGAACGAGGTCGATCACGGACCACCGTGGGCGTCGTGGGCGCCCTCGAGGTGGTCGACGAAGGAGCACCTGGGGTGCGCGCCCATGAACGCACCACTCCCAAAGCCGCCAGCGACCGGCTCGACCTGACGCGAGCCACCAAGGCGAACCTGTCCCCCGTCTGGGGATTGTCGACTGCCGAGGGTCTCACCGACTTGCTGAGTGAGCCCGGAGAATTGATGGGCTCGACCACCGATGAACACGGCGTCGTCCATCGTGTGGAACGTGTGGTGGATCCAGTTCGCTGCCAGGCGATCAGCGAGCGGGTGGCCTCGGCTCCCGTGGTGATCGCCGATGGTCATCACCGCTACGCGATCAGCCGGACCTGGCGAGACGAGATCCGGGCCCGGACCGGTCGTAGCGATACGGGAGCTGAGCTGACCTTGGCGTATCTCGGTGAATTGGTCGAGGAACAACTCAACGTCGCCGCTATCCATCGCCTGTACGACGGCGTCGAAGTCGACACGCTTCGTGACGCCCTGGCGAGTTTCTTCGAGATGTCACCGGCCGGTCCGGTGTCCACAGCGACTCTGGCGGAGATGGAGCGTCGCTCAGCGCTGTGTCTCGTGGATGCCTTCGGTGAGGGCACATGGCTCGTTCCCCGGCCCGACGCGTTCCTCGGAGTCCGGGATCTCGACAGCGCCCGGCTCGAACACGCTCTTGCTGCGGTCTCCCACGAGGTCCGCTACCAGCATGGGGTCGACGAGGTGTTGGGTGCCGTCACCACGGGAGAGACGGTGGCTGCGATCCTCATTCGACCCGTCTCGATCGCTGAGATCCGCCGCACCGCAGACGAGGGCACCCTGATGCCGCCCAAGAGCACTTTCTTCAGTCCGAAATTACGCACCGGTCTGTTTCTTCGGCGCGTGACGATCGACTGATCCTCGCGCACCGTTTCGATGTCGCCTGGACGTCAGGCCGACATGTCAGACGGTCGCGTCAGGCAATGGTGATCGAAGTGTCGCGGTAAACGTCTTGAATGGCGTGAAGCAGTTCGACGCCTTCAGCCAAAGGACGCTGAAACGCCTTGCGACCAGAGATCAAACCCTGGCCCCCAGCACGCTTGTTGACGATGGCTGTCTTCACTGCAGCCGCAAGATCACCTGCACCCTTGGATTCGCCACCACTGTTGATCAGACCGATCCGACCCATGTAACAGTTGGCGACCTGCCAGCGAGTGAGATCGATCGGGTGATCCGTAGTCAATTGGTCGTACACGAGCGGACTCGTCTTGCCGTAGTTCGACAAGGCCAGGTAGCCGCCGTTGCGCTCGGGCAACTTCTGTTTGATGATGTCGGCCTCAATCGTCACGCCGATGTGATTCGCCTGGCCGGTGAGATCGGCTGAGACGTGGTGATCGACACCATCGACTTTGAAATCGTTGTTCCGCAGATAGCACCACAACACGGTGAACATCCCGAGTTCATGGGCTTCTTGGAACGCCTCGGCCACTTCGACGATCTGGCGAGTCGACTCCTGAGAGCCGAAGTAGATCGTGGCGCCCACTCCGACCGCACCGAGGTTCCAGGCCTGACGAACGCTACCGAACATGACCTGATCGAACCGGTTGGGAGAGGTCAGCAATTCGTTGTGGTTCAACTTCACGATGAAGGGAATCCGATGTGCGTACCGCCGACTCACCGCCCCCAGAACTCCAAAGGTCGTCGCCACCGCATTACAGCCGCCCTCGAGAGCAAGCCGGCAGATGTTCTCCGGATCGAAGTACGCCGGATTCGGAGCAAAGCTCGCCGCCGCGGAGTGTTCGATGCCTTGGTCGACGGGAAGGATCGAGACATAACCCGTTCCTGCGAGGCGACCCGAGTTGTACAGGTGGCCGAGATTGCGCAGAACGACCGGCGAGCGGTCGGTCACCGACATGACCCGATCGAGGAAATCACCACCCGGTTCGATGAGGCTCTCTTTGGGGATGCCTCGACAGGTGTGCGTCAACAGATCATCGGCCTCATCGCCGAGCAGCGCGTGGACGTCCACAAGGTCCTCCTTGGTCCGGGGGGTCTCGGTCAAGAGTAGTTGCTCAACGACCGAGCGCCGCGAGCCGTTCGGCCACGTCGACGAAGGTCGGATCGACCCGAGCGACCTCGCGGAACCACCGCCGGGCCTCGATCGGGTTCCCAGCTCGGTCGTAGAGATCGGCGAGCGCATACCACTGCCGTAAATGATGAACCCGAACCTTAGGGGGTCGGCGAGACGCCTTGACCAACAGCGAGATCGCCTCAGTCATCTCTCCTCGGTCCGCAAGAGATCCCGCCACGACGACGCGCCCTTCGGCCATCACCTCGGGAGCCGGGGACGCCGCCTTGAGCTCAGACCACAGTTCATCCACGAGGACATGTCGTCCCAGTGCTCGATAACAGTCTGCCAACACCGGATGATTGGTGACGTCGTCGGGTTCCATCATGCGGAAGGTCTCGAGTTCGGCCGCGGCTCGCTTCCATTGACCGAGTAGATACTGGATCTGACCGGCGAGCTCTCGTACCGCCGCGACATCGCCGGCCTCTTTGACGACCGGGGTCACACTTCGGCGAGCATCATCGAGTCGATCGGCCTCCATCGCGGCCGCCGCCTCGGCAAGAAGCCGTTCCAGTCGTGGCGCCCGGCGCGAGCCGACGGCGCGTTCCAACGACTCTGCGATCGTTTCATCGACCGCCCGTCGGCGACGTCTGGGCTTTGGGTCGCTATCACGAGATGACGAGGCGCGACCCGAGGCGGCCCGAGCAGAAGCGGCCCGAGCCGCTCCTCGTACCGGACCCTCGTCGACCCAGCGTTCCGCAACCGACGGTTCTGGTTCCGTCGCTGGCACCCACGGCCGGTCCAAAAGGCGAGCCACCCGCCGTATCGGCTGCTCCTCATCAGTCCCGGAGGACCAACTCTTCGTCTCTGCGGCCGACCGCTCGCGCCGATCACCGGAGCCACGACGCCGGTCATCACCACGATCAAAACGTCCCCGGTCGTCACGGCGATCAAAGGAACCCGAGCGAGGCCGATCCTGGCCTCGACCGCCGCCCTCGCCTCTACGAGAACCACGACTCTGTCGGTCTCCCGTGCCGTACGACCCCTCCGACACCCGGTCCCGGTCCGAACGACCGCGTGGACCACCACCGGCACGACCGGCTCCACCGGGACGACCGGTTCCACCTCGAGACGGTCCGGAGGATCTCGACCGGTCACCCCTGTCATCGCGTTCACTCCGACCGCCACGCCGGTCGCCTTGACCATTCCCAGACCCCGCACCCGACCGCCGGGGACCACGACTCTCGGTTTCATCGCTGTCACGCCGTCGAGACGGGCGAGACGAGTCCGGACCTGAACGCGACCCTCGAGTCGAACCGGTGGACCGGGTCCGATCACCCTGCTGACCACTCCGGCCGCCACCACCACGCTCGTTCGTGCTACGCGACCGGTCAGAACTACCCGGACGATCGGAGCTGCGCGGAGCCCCCGAACTGCCAAAGCGACCACCCGAACCAGAACGCCCAGGTGCACCAGCGGCTCCTTGCGATCGAGAACGTGGGGCGCTCCCCGAACCCTGACGAGCACCGCCTCGACCACCCGGACCGGAACGCCCCGAGCCCGAGGATTGCGGACTGCGACGAGGTGATGAGGGCGATGGAGGCATGACCGACCATGCTAAAGCGAACCTAGGCGAAAAAGACGAGAACCCTCGCCGAAGCGAGGGTTCTCGGTGAGAACGCCGGCGGCGACCTACTCTCCCAGGGGATCTCTCCCCAAGTACCATCGGCGCTGGCGGGCTTAACTTCCGTGTTCGGGATGGGAACGGGTGTGACTCCGCCGCTGTGGCCACCGGACATCAATTGTCAACGTGGATTTCCCCACGAGGACTCCAGAGCAAGCACGAGCGAGATTCAACCAAGCCCTCGGCCGATTAGTACCGGTCGGCTAAACACGTTGCCGTGCGTACACCTCCGGCCTATCAACGTGATGGTCTTGTCACGGGCCTTACTGCGTTGACCGCATGGGAGTGCTCATCTTGGAAAAGGCTTC
>CAYYHU010000074.1:0-5193 GCA_964471865.1 uncultured Ilumatobacteraceae bacterium
CGGTGAGCCGGCTCTACGTGGACGCTCGCGTGCTGTCGATCTTCGAAGGCGCCGATGAGACGCTGTGTCTCAAGGTGATCGCTCGCCGACTCGTCGCCGACGCCGCCTGACCAACCTGATCCGGGCGCGCCCGAATCGATCTTGAACCTCGACGGAGTTGGCGGTGGGGCTCAGGCGCGCCGGTGCACGCTGACCGCGTATCGGTCCTCAGGCGACCAGGCCCCACGTTCCCAGGTGGACCATCGGTCCTCGAGGACCAACCCCGCTGATGCTGCGGCACTGTCGTACTCCTCGAAGGTGAAACCGCCAGCCCGCCGTTCGAGCGAACTGCCCATCACGAGACGCCCGTCGGGCTCCAGATGGGCTGCGAGGGCTGCCACGATGTCGTGGCGAACCTCAGGACGACAAAACAGCATGACGTTGCCGGCCATGACGACGAGGTCGAAGCGTCGTTGCAGATCCACATCCGCGAGATCGCGATGTTCCCAGATCTGCTCGGGGGCGAGGCGGCGCGCGACCTCGAGCAGATCTTCATCGAGATCGACACCTACGGTGTCCACACCGCGGCGCGCCAACTCGATGGCGACGCGCCCCATGCCACAGCCCGCATCGAGCACCGACCGAGGTCGATAACTCCATACGAGATCGGCCTCGCCGTGGGTCGCCACTCCCTCGTCTTCGAGCCGCCGCCACCGGTGTTCGTATTCGACGAGGTCGACCTCGGCTCGCCATGCGGCCCAACGCGCTGACACCTGGGCACCAGGCGGCAACGAGGGGTCGCGAGGAACGGATCGACTCGTGTCCATGGGTTCGAACCTACCGGGCGGCGAGTTCGTCTCTGCCGAGGTGCCGAAAGCGTCGAGCCTTGTCGGCGGCATCCACTCCCAAGAGTCCGAGCGCTCCGGCGATCACCACCACCCAGACGGGACCCGGTGGTAACCGATGGCCCAGATGTTCAGCTATCGCCGGTACCGCAACGACACCCAGGGCCAGAATCGCTTCGAGGATCACCGCGATGACGAGAAAGCGATTCGACAGCCATCCCAGAGCCCATGGGGGCGCTGTATCGGACCGACAGGCCCAGGCGTTGGCGCTTTGACACAGGACCACGGCAACGAAGACCGCTCCCGAAGCGCCAGCATCGCTGGCTCCCCAGCCATAGGCCACGGCGAAGGCCGCCGCCTCGACGGCCACCTCGGTCGGCCCGAGACGTCCGAAGGCTCGCGTCATCACCCGACGATCCAACAGGCGTCCGCGCGTCGGCTCGCGTGGCGTCGAGTCTCGGGGGGCTTCGGCCCCGAGAGCCACCGCCGACAACGTGTCGGTTCCCAGATCGAGCGCCAGGATCTGAAGCACACCGAGCGCGAGTGGTATCCGCCCACCTGACACCGCCCACGCGATCACGGGGGCGACTTCGGAGACATTGTCGGTGAGGTGATACGTCAAGAAGCGACGGATGTTGGTGTAGGTGGATCGGCCTTCGGTGATCGCGGCGACGATCGTGGTGACGTCGTCGTCGAGCAGGATCAGATCGGCGGCCTCGCGCGCGGCGTCACTCCCTGAGCGCCCCATCGCCACGCCGACATCGGCGAGATGCAAGGCGGGAACGTCGTTGACTCCGTCTCCGGTCATCGCCACGACATGACCGCGTGATCGCAGCGCTTGGGCGATGATGACCTTGTCATGGGGTGAGGCTCTCGCGATCACGATTCCATCTCGATCCACGAGTTCGCCACAGGCCTCGGGGTCCCGAGGAAGGTCGCTCGCCACGACGACCATGGGCCCGGTGTCACCACCCAAGCCGATCGCTCGAGCGATGGCCGCGGCGGTGGCTGGGTGATCGCCGGTGATCATGGCGGTGCGAACTCCGAGGTGGGCCCACTGTGACACCGCCCCGCCGACTCCACGTCGCGGCGGGTCCTGGAATCCGATCAGAGCCACCGTCTTGAGATGGTCCGATGATGAGCCGGCGACCGCGAGAACCCTGAGACCCCGAGCGGTCATCGCGTCGAGGGCCCGATGAGCCTCGGCATCGGTGGCGGCTCGCGACATGATCGCCTCGGGGGCTCCCACGCTCACCAGGCCCGAGACCAACTCCACCGATGCCATTCGAGTGGCCGGATCAAAGGGTGTTCGTGCGAGTTCGGGATCCTCCGCTTCATCGCGTTCGATGAGCACTCCCAACGACTCCGCGTAGTCCTGTAGTGCATCTTCGAGCGCAAGGTCGCTACGCCCGACCGCGCGATGCGCCCTGGACGCCACCGATGCGATGTCGACTTCGTCACCGCACCAGGCGTCGGTGACTCGAAGTCGGCCGGTGGTGACCGTTCCGGTCTTGTCGAGACACAGAAAGCTCGTCGACCCGAGAGATTCGACGGCATCGAGATGCCGAACCAGAGCGCCTCGTCGTGCCATGCGTTCAGCTCCGAGAGCCAACGACAGCGTCAAGGTGGGTAGCAGACCTTCAGGGACGAGAGCCACAGCCACCCCGATCGCCAGAACGGCGGCGTCACGGGCGCTCTGGCCGATGGCCACCGCCGCGACACCCATGGCGGTCCCTGCCCCCACCGCCACCGCCGAAATCGTCCTCACGGTGCGATGCAATTCGAGAGTCAGAGGACTCGTGGGTGCTCGATGGCCCGTCGCGAGGTCCACGACCTGGGCGAAACGGGTCGCGGCGCCGATCGCGACAACGGTGGCAGTGGTCTCTCCAGCGGCGACGACGGTGCCCGCGGCTATGAGTTCGCCGGGCTCCACGGCCACCGGATCCCGTTCTCCGGTCAAGATCGCCATATCGACACTCACCGGCGCCGTCACAATGGCATCCGCAGCGACCCGGTCCCCCGCCGCCAGCAGGATCGTGTCCCCCACGACCACGTCGAGCGCCTCGATGTCGGTGATCACACCATCTCGGCGCACTCGACAGCGACGCGGGACCATATCCGACAGCCGATCCACGGCTCGGTCGGTACGACCCAGTTGGATCGTGGTGAACAACGCGTTGACGAGCACGACCGCGACGATCGCGATCGCGAGCGTTCCCAGCCCCACGAGCACAGCGAGCGCGGCGGCCGCCCACAGCAGCGCCGCAAAGAAGTGCACGGTTTGGGCGAGCAGGGTGCCCACGAGGCGATGTCGGGTTCGTCGAACCATCGCGTTGGGACCATCGCGTCGCCGTCGGTCTCGGGCCTCGACAGAACTCAGACCCGCCTCGGGCTCGGGCACCTCGTCATCTCACCCGGCGAGAGATCCCTCGCTCAGAGGCCATGAACCCATCTCGCATGGGCCACTCGGCGTGGCGCTATCGACCGCCCACCAGATCGAGCAACGAGGCCAGACGTTCACAGTCCAGATCGGGATGATCGTCATGAGGGTCGAGCAAGACGGGTCGCAACCCAGCCGCGCGCGCGGCAGCGATATCGGTCACCACGGAATCGCCGATGTAGAGGATGCGATCTCGCGCACACCCCGGGAAATGTTCCAACGCGGGTTCGAAGATCCCCGGATCCGGTTTCGCAACACCGACGACATGGCTGTCGATCACCACCCGCACCGAGGTCACCGGGCCCTCACCCGCTTGGCAGACCTTGGACCGCCGCAGGTTCGCCTCGATCTGTCCGCTCGCGTTGGAGACGACCCCGAGGGGGATCTGCATCGCCGCGAGGGTCTGCAACGTGGAGACCGAATCCAGGATCGGCCATCGCCACAGATGCGCGGATCGGGTTCGACCCAGCACCCGGGCGGCCTCGAGCAGCAGGTCCGTCTCGACTCCCACGCTGTAGGCGTAAGCCTGGTCGTAGTGCGACCAGTCCCCTTCATCGGCTCCCGCCCGTGATTTGGCTGCCATGCCGGCGTAGTGGGCGCGGGCGTGTCGAGGCACCTCGAGCGCTCCGCCGTAGTAGGCCAGCAAGGGGATGAGGACCCCGGGATCCGGGAGCACGAGGACCCCACCAGCGTCGAAAAGGACCGCGTCCACTTCACTCAGATCGATCGTGGTGTAGCCCGACATGGAACCAGACTAGGCCGAGGGCCTACCCTCAGCCCTCGTGCGCAGCCCCCGTGACTTTTTCAAACCCCTCGCCGTTGGTGCCCCCGAGCCCATTCGCGACATCCCGTTCCGTCCGAGCCGGATGATTCACTTCTTCCCACCATCGAATCCGAAGATGGTGGCCAAGCTTCCCGACATCGTCTCGTCGGTGGACATCCTCCTCGGCAACCTCGAAGACGGCGTCCCGGCTACTGACAAAGATGCCGCACGCGCCGGCCTCGTCGAGGTGGCGCGCACCGTGGACATGGGTGATACCCAGTTGTGGACACGGGTCAACAGTCTCGACTCCCCCTGGGCGCTCGAGGATCTCACCACCCTGGTCACCGAGGTCGGCGATCGCCTCGACGTCATCATGATTCCCAAGGTCGAAGGACCCGAAGACATCCACTACGTCGACCGTCTCCTCGCCCAGCTCGAGGCCCGAGCCGGTCTCGAACGGCCACTTCTGATCCATGCCATCCTCGAAACGGCCCGGGGTGTGGCCAACGTCGAGGCCATCTGCGGAGCATCGCCACGTATGCAGGGCCTGTCGCTCGGACCGGCGGATCTCGCGGCGAACCGGCGGATGAAGACCACTCGGGTCGGCGGAGGTCATCCCGACTACGTGGTGAGGACGGATCCGGTGGGTGACGACTTGACGGTCGGACGGACCGCCTACCAGCAGGATCTGTGGCACTACACGATCGCCCGTATGGTCGACGCCTGCGTGATGCACGGAATCCTGCCGTTTTATGGACCCTTTGGCGATATCCGCGACACCGTGGCCTGTGAGGACCAGTTCCGCAACGCCTATCTCTTGGGCTGTGTGGGGGCCTGGAGCCTGCATCCCGTCCAGATCGACATCGCAAAGCGGGTGTTCAGTCCTCGTCCGGCCGATGTCGCTCATGCCATGCGGGTGATCGAGGCGATGGGTGACGGCACCGGCGCAATCATGCTCGACGGCAAGATGGAAGACGATGCGTCGGTGAAGCAATGCAAGGTCGTGGTCTCTCTCGCCCGAGAGCTCGCCGCTCGCGATCCCGAACTCGCTGCGGCCTACGGTCTCTCCTGAGGCCCACCCGATGGATGGCTCCGTATCCGAATGCGCCGTCCACCGCTTGTTACCCGAACCCGAACCCGAACCAGGAATGAGTCTTCGATGAGCG
>CAYYHU010000075.1:0-1353 GCA_964471865.1 uncultured Ilumatobacteraceae bacterium
GCGAGCCTCGAGGAATCCATGGCGATCGAGTACGACTCGGTTCGTCGGCTTCGTCACAGCGAGGACTTCATCGAAGGGCCGCGTGCCTTCGCCGAGAAGCGGCCGGCGCGCTGGACGGGGCGCTGACCGCGAGCGTCGAGCCGGTTCGGTTCATCCCTGAGTGCGACGCGGCCGCCGAGGTGGCGGATACGTCGCCAGGAAACGGTCCTCGGCCTCGCTGTCACCGATGAGGACCAGTTCGCCCTGGACCGGCAGTGGCTCATGGGCCGTGGGATGCCCCCGGGTGACGCCATCGCTCACGAGACCGATCACATTGCAGCCGGTGCGGCGTCGAAGATCGCATTCCGCCAGGGTGCGCCCGATGAGTTCCTCGGGAACGGGAATCGTGAACACGTCGAGATCCTCTTCGACGCGCAACGTGTCATCGGCCCGAAAGGCATTCCAGATCGCCGTCGCGCCCGTGGAGGCATAGGACCCCACCGAGTCGGCGCCCGCTCGATACAGCGTCGTCACGTTGCGGTCCAGGTTGGCGCGTGAGATCACCTGGACATCGGGCCGCAGTCGGCGTACGTACAAGGTGAGATACACGTTGACGTCGTCGTCATGAGTCGTGATCACCACCGACTGGGTATCGGCGATACCTGCGGCTTCGAGAACGCGTAGATCCGCAGCGTCACCCTCCACGTAGTGGTCGGCGTCGCGAATGCGTTCCGGTCGCGATTCGATGATCCGGTAGTCGAGACCCGATGCGGCGAGATGGGCCCCCGCCGCGCGTCCCACCCGACCCCCTCCGATGATGATCACGGGTCGATCGACCCGCTCCCCGCGCCCGAGCAGCTCGTCATACGCGCGGATCTGATCAGCGGTCCCCGCCAGGATCGCCACGCTGGCGGGTTCGAGTCGGATCTCGGGTCGAGCGAGATCGAAATGGCCGCGTAGATGGACGCCGATCACGTTGACTCCGGTGCGGGCTCGCAGATCGGCTTCGGCGATCGTGTGACCCACCAGAGGAGTCCCGACGGCTGCGGCCTCGGCGATGACGAGCCCGGCCACCTCGCCGATCCGACGCGAGCGGGCATCAGGACCCAGCACCCGTCGAGCCAGGGTCTCACCCAACATCTCGCCGAGACGCAGGACACGGTCGGCTCCCGCCAACTCCAAGACGTCCACCGCTGCGGGATCGTTGGCGGTGACCACGATGGGAACCGAGTCCGAGATCTCCCGAACGGTGAACGCGATGTTCGAGTTGCGGGCATCGGGAAGTGTGGACGCGACGATCGCGGCTCGTTCCACTCCGGCTGCTCGATACGTCGCCGGATCGTCCACGGCCCCCAACATCACCTGATGGCCTTG
>CAYYHU010000075.1:1453-5124 GCA_964471865.1 uncultured Ilumatobacteraceae bacterium
CCGAGAGTGGTCATCGTGACCAGGGTCCAATACACCGCGGTGGGCCAGGAATGCGATTGGCCTTCACGGTCCATCAAGATGTGAAACACCACCGTGTACACGGCGACCATGGCGATGAACAGCGCCACCAAGGCGACGAGAACCCGAGTGCGTCGTTCCCGTAACGGCGCCGAGAGATAACTGAGCATCAACCCGATGGTCTTCACCGCGCTCCACCGTACCCAGAGCCGATCATCGAGAGGTCGATCGGGCCGTGGGGTTGATCTCCTCGGGTGGGTGTGGGAAGGTCGACCCGGTGTCGATGGAGTCGCAGTACCTCTCGCCTCGACTCGCCGCCTGGCGCCGCCGGGCGAGTGTGCCGTTGATCGTGATAGCGCTGGGAAGCGTGCCGCTGTTGCTGCTCGAGCCCCAACGCGACGAGTTGTTGCGAGGCGACCGGATCCTGCTCGACGTCGTCAACATCGTGGTGCTGCTGGCATTCACGATCGATTACGTCGTGGGGATGGTCCTCACCGGGGATCGACGGACATATGTCCGCAAAGAGATCCTGTCCCTGGTCATCATCGTGGGCACTGTGATCGCGTTCGTGCCCGAACTCGCAGCATTCGGAGGCCTGCGCGCCCTGCGAGGTCTCCCGGCATTGCGAGCGGTCCTCGTCATCGTGAGGGTGGTGGCCATCGGGGGAGCCGCAGCGCGCGAAGGACGCCAGGCGATTCGCCGTCGGGCGGTGTCGATCGCCGTCGGATTGGCGGGACTCACCTGGATCTCGGCGGCATCGGCCTTCGCCGCGATCGAAGGCATCGGTCGCGATGCGACCCATCCATCGTTCATGGACGCGTTGTGGTGGTCGGCCGCGACGATCACCACTGTGGGGTACGGAGATGTCGCTCCGGTGACCACCGCGGGACGTCTCGTCGGATTCGCAGCGATGATCGTGGGGATCTCCACTTTCGCGGTGGTGACGGCGAGGATTGCATCGTTCCTCGTGCGTGACGAAGACTGACGAAGTGAACCCCTTCGTCCTCGCCGGAGCTGCATCGCTCACATCGGCATTCGGAGCGATCGGCGGACTCGGGGGTGCAGTGCTCTTGGTGCCCTTCCTCGTCGTGACCGGAACCGAACCCGCCGCCGCAGCCCCGTTGGGTTTGTTGTCGGTCATAGCCGGTTCCGTGGCTGCCGCCGATCGCCATTTGCGCGAACGCACCGTCAACCATCGCATCGGGATACTCACCGAAATCGCGGCGACCACCGGAGCGGTCGTGGGGGCGTTGATGACCGGCGTCATCGCCGATTCGGTCCTCACCCGAATCCTGGCGGCAGTGGCTCTGGGCGCCGCGATCGCCGGGGGTTTTCGCCGCGGCGTGCGCAACCGGCCCGATCCCGCCTACGGCGAACGCGATATCGGTGAATGGATCGGGGAGCCCGCCGGCGCCTATCGGCTCGGCGACGGTGTCGTGCCCTATCGAGCTCGTCGAGTCGGATGGGGGCTGTCGGGTATGGGGCTGGCTGGTTTCATCTCGGGAATCGCGGGGGTCGGCGGGGGTTTCATCAAGACTCCGGCTGCGAGCGAGATCATGCGCGTCCCCGTCAAGGTGGCGGCCTCGACGTCGACGTTCACGGTGGGAATCACCGCCGCGGCAGCCCTTGCCGTCATGGCAGTACGGGGGCAGATCGACGCCCATGACGGTGCGATCGTGGTCGCGGGAGCGCTCGTGGGTGGCCAGGCGGGAGCTGCGCTCCAAGGCGTCTTGCCGCCACCGATCGTGAGACGGCTGTTGTCGGTGCTTCTCGTGGTGGTGGCGGTCATCTTGGTGGTGCGCGGATGAACCCGACCCATCGCGTCGATCCCGATCAGCTGGCGCGCGAGCAGGTGCTCGGACGGCTGATCTCGCGCCTCGTCATCGTCATCGGACTGGTCGCGCTCGCCGGGGCGGTCACCCCGGGCACTTCTGGCACCGTCCTGGGCGCGCTCGCCATCATCGTGGTGACCGCGGTTCCGGTGCTACGAGTCGTGTGGCTGGTCGTCATCTGGCGACGCCAGGGCGATACCCGGTTCGTCACTTTGGCAGTCGCGCTGCTGGCTCTCATGGTCGTGGGCACGCTCTTGGCGGTGTTGCGACGCTGAGCCCACTCATCGTTGCTCGAGCCCTCACCCCCTACCATGACGTCCATGTCCGGTCCCCATGTGCAGGCGGCGTCCTTCGTCGATCGAGTCCTGCACGAACGCGACGGAGTGCTGTCACTCGTGCGGATGGTGGACCGCGTCGCCGTTCACGCCCCACCCGATGCTCCCGACGAAATCCCCGAGGGAGCCACCACGAAAATGACGATGGTGATCATGCTGAAGTCGGGTGAGGCCCTCGGACGGCATCGGGTCACGATTCGTCCCGAACAGCCCTCAGGTCTCGAAGGCACACCTCATGGCGTCGAGGTCTACTTCGAAGGTGGCGACCGGGGTGCCAACCTGATCGTCGAATTGGATGTGGCGCTCGTGGAAGGTCTGCACTGGTTCCGAGTCGAACTCGGTGACCGTGAACTCACCCGAGTGCCGTTGCGCGTGGATTACCAACGTCGCAGTTGATGACCGACGAGTGCGGTACCGGGATCAGTCCGGTATCAGCACGAGGACGAACTCGATTTCGCCCTCGTCACCCGTGGACACGAACGAATTCGACGGATTCGGGATCTCGTAGTCCGCGAACACCACCGGGATGCGTCCGAGCACGCCGAGACGGTCGGGTCCACGCTGCGCGGTGACCTCGAAGGTGACCGAGCGTGTGACCCCTCTCAAGGTCAACTCTCCCGTGGCTTCGGCGGTGATCTGGACGCCATCGGCGGGAATCGTCCCCAAGTCGATGGGCGAGGTCAGAGCGAAGGAGGCGTTCGGATACGTGGCGGTGTCCATGATGCGACCGCGGAACTGGCCGTCGCGCTGGGAGGAATCCGATCGGATCGACGCCACGTCGACGACGAACTCGGCTCGGGTCACCGCGGTACCTTCGATGTCGAGGAACCCTTCGACCTGCGAGGTTCGCCCAACCCCTTCGGTGTCGATACCGCCGAGGATCTCGGGCACCCGGTAGCCGAGTTCGCTTTCGGAGATGATCACCCAACGACCCTCGACGGAGTCGGTAGCGCTCGAGGCCGGATCAGTGCGTGAGTCGGGGCTGGCTGGGGTCTCGGAATCGGTCTCGGGACCCTGGGTCGAGGCCGGATCATCCTCGGGGGAGACGGCGTCGACGTCCGGGTTCGTCACCGTGGTGGGAGGCGGATCCGAGACCTGGACGCGCGCTGCGAGGTCGGCCTCGTCGAGAGCGTCCTCGGGCGGATTGATCACCTTGGTCCACACCAGGATTCCGCCGTAGACGAGCCCGACCACGAGGACCAGACCCACGGGTATCCACCACCACCGCTTCCGCATGAAGCCACCGTAGGAGCACTGGGCCTCGTTGTCGCCGCGGAAGCAGCAACGATGACGCCGACCCCCGATATCGAGCGATGATCACATCAGCGTGGTGAGTGTCACGTGACGCTCACCGGTTGGGCTTGTACCCCATGGGCCGTGGAAGGATCGACGCCCGATGATCATCGAACCTGTCGTACCCGTCGAGGATCGAGTGCGGGTCGCGCCCGATGTCGAATTGCGAACCGTGACCTGGGGGCGTCCCCGG
>CAYYHU010000076.1:0-4698 GCA_964471865.1 uncultured Ilumatobacteraceae bacterium
ACAGCGAGGACGAGAGCGACGAGGATGAGGAGCGGCCGCTGAGCCGCGACGAGCCCGACCGGACGGCATGCCGACCGGTATGGGACCATGAGACCAGCGCGAATCCCTGAGCGCGCATGTCCTGAGGCTCGATCAACTGTCCAGCCGCGAACAGCGCGGAGGTTGCGCCGTGGCTCGGGTCGTGTCAGCGACGGGTGACGCGGTCGGAGCCCTCCTCGATCGAGGAGAGATGCGGCAACGTGTTCGGAGCCTGGTAGATCCCTGATATCGACACGGTGTAGGTGGAAGAAGTCGAAGCCGACACGTTGATCGTGATCCCGTATCTGGTCAGCGAGTCGCCGACGGCGAGCACGTGATCGGTGGAACACGCGTCGTCGGTGCCGCCGCATCCGGTCTGATCGAAGGGCCCGGCGGCTTGCATGGCCCGACGACTGAGGGCCACGCAACCTAGATCGAACGGATCGAGACATGCCGACGGTCGTTGGTCGATCAGATGGACAACGACGCCCTCGGCATCGAGGTATCGATCGTTGCCGGTTCGGGTCCGAGCCTCGAGGGTCATAAGTGCCCGAGGATCGTCAGGATCGGGAATGGCGAGCAACTGCACACCGCCCTGCATGGGGGCGCTGAGAGTGATCTCGGAGGTGCCGCTCCGGTGCAGACGCACCTCGTCGTCATCGATCCAGCCCGCCGCAAGCCGGTTGAACGCCAAGGTGTTCTGAGCGACGCACGGCCACCGGTAGAAGTCGCTTTCACACAGTCCACTCGTGGGATCTCCGCTCATCATGTCGATGGCGTTGTCGTATTCCCAGGGACCGAGATACGAGTGCGGCCACAACAGGGTATGGCCGAGTTCGTGCACCGCAATGGTGGGACTGGCAAGATCGAAGACGGAGCCGCCGCCTAGATAAATGCCCCGCCCGGTCTCCGAAGGTGGATCGAGGAGTCGGTCATAATCGAACTGGGGGTTGTCATAGATGGTGCCGGGACCGGCGAAACCGCCGCCGTCACTTCGGTTGGACACCGCCAGAACGTTGGTGAAGGGACTGCCGGTTCGGGCTTCGGCCTCGTCGAGGCAGTCGAACGTGCCGTCGGTGGCGCCGAGGGAAATGGTGCCCTGAGCTTCGAAGGTCACGGTATAGCGACCTTGGGAGACCGTTGCGTAGTAACTCGACACGTTCGCGTTCGCCCAGTTGGCAGCTCCTCCCGAGGTGCCGGCCACCGTGACTTCGTCGACGTACTCGTCGGCACTGGTATTCGACGGGACCGCACACAACCAGACCGCCACGCGATCCGTACCGACCATCTCATGGGACTCAGCGATCGGAATGAGGAACTCGGCGACGTTGGCCATCATCTCGCCGCCATTGGCCGGTGGTGCCGGCGTGGGTTCGGGTTCCGGTTCGGGTTCGGGATCAGGTGTCGTCGATCCGCCCGAGGTCGGCGTGCAACTCGTCGAGGCGCCCGACGGCGCCGGGCCCTCGAGATATCCGGCCACATCCACAATGAGATGGGTAGCGGCAGACGCAAATACACAGATCGAACCGTCTGGACCCACGCCCGCCACCACGGCGTTGGGGATCGTCTGGTTCGTCGAATAGTTGACGTTCGACGTCTCCGGTCTCGTGCGACCAGCGGGATAGACGGTGATATAGCCGGGGCCCTGAGCCCCGGTGACGGTCACGTTCAACACCACCGCCTGCACTTCGGCGGGGATTCCGACACGTCCGGCGACGGGAAGACGCAGAATCGATCCGGCCGAGCGCAGCCCGGTCCCGGAATATTGGCCGTCTTTGGTGGTCGCACCCGGACGGGTATCGAGAATTCGGGCCGGTGACGTAAGCGTGTCGAGGGACCCCGAGGGCGTGAACGCTCCGGCCACGTCGACGATCACATGGGTGGTGGCACTCGTGTAGAAACACACTTTGCCGTCGGCATCCTCACCGCTCTCGCCCGGGGCGGCGATCACCGCGTTCGCGATCGTCTGACCGGCGCCAAAGTTGAGATTCGACGCGTTCGGCGTCTGAGCATCACAGGGGAATACGCTCAGGTATCCCCCCGAGAGCGCGCCCGTGACCGTCACGTTCAACGCAACTGCTCGAGCTGTCGGCGAAATACCCGCCCGTCCGACCGCTTCGACTTCGAGAATGCTTCCCGCGGTCAGAATCCGACCCTGACGGGTATCGGCGAGTCGTTGAGGCTTGGACAATGGGACGAACACGTCGTCCCCGGTGAAGTAGCCGGTGACATCGAGGATGAGATGGGTCGGACTCGACGCATACAAAGCAATCGAACCCGTCGTGCCCACCACCGCCGCGTTCGCGATCGTCGCTCCGGCGTCGTAGTTGAGCGTCGAGGTGTCCGGACGGGCGCCGCCCGGCCACAACGTGACGTAACCACCGGACTGGGATCCGGTGACGGTCACGTTGACCACGACGGCAGTCGCCGAGGTCGGAACTCCGGCGCGGCCGCGTACCGGCACCGTCACGGTCGGCCGACTGGCGGTTCCGATCACTCCGAGGCCGGACATCGTCCCATCCACCGTCTCGGTCCCCGGACGAGTGTCGAGCAGTCGAGCCGGGCTCGCCAATGCCGTGAACACCCCCGCCGCTCGCACCGGACTGACCGGAGCCAGCGTCGCAGCCAACGAAGCAACGAGGACCGCGAACAGGGCGGATACACCAAGACGACGACGCGCGAACATGAGTCGAAGTCTGTCATGGACCCTCTCGGGGCGGTACCCCTCACCGGTCCGAATCGGTGACAATGGTGCTGTGGACCGATGGTGTCGGACGACCAGGGACGTCACTGTGGCGAACCCATTCCCGAATCGCCGCCGAGGAGCCCCCATGCCTGATCAACCCCAACATCGACACCGAGGCGGCCAGGGTCGGCGATCCGTCGCCGCGATGGTCCTCGCCGTCGTGGTGACACTCGGAGTCGCGGTGCCCGCAGCGGCCCGGCCCGAGTCGACTCCGCCTTCGACTCGTTTTGAGGTTCTCGCCCCCAATCCTCATGTACCCGTCGGGCTCGGACAGGGTCCCGAGCGCTGCGTCGACGTTCTTCTGGTCGGTTTCCGGGGCAGCGGCGCTCACCCTCGGGGGCGCACAGCGCAGGGAGAGGTCTCGAACCGACTGCCGATTCCGTGGCGCGCGGCGGATTTCACTACCCCCCGACCCGCTTTCCAACAACGCCGTTACGGGGTGACAGCTGCTCAGGACCGACTCGGCACCACCCTGGCGGCTCTCTATGAGGCCCTCTCTGATCAAGTGACGGCCCAGGGTCGAAGCATCGGATTCTGGAGCGTTGGTGTCGACGATGAAGCGGGCTTCGGCTACGGCCGGCTGTACAAGGCACCACCTGTGGACGTCGCGAACCTCGGCGCCTATCTGTCCTCGATCCGTCTCGACGCCCTCATGACCACGTTGGGACCGGTGCTCGAGAGTCTCGTCCAGGGCCGCAATGGACGAGCACCGCAGTGTCCCGACACCGAACTCGTACTCGCCGGGTTTTCTCAGGGTGCCGTGATCGCCCGAGCGGCGGCTCTCGACCTACTCCAGCAGGCCGAGGCATCAGGACGACCCGACAGTGGGGTGAGCGACGTGGTGTTGATCGGCGACCCGCTCTTCGAACGCGACGACTACGACCGTTTCGGAGCGGCCTTCGATGACGACCATCACACCGATGGCCTGTTGCGACTCGACCTCGTCGCCTGGTGCGACCGCAACCGGCTGACCCGCACGGCCTGCACCCGCTACGCCGGAGGTGATTCGCGATCCCGGACCTGGTTCCGCTCGGTGTGGAACGAACTACGAGTGTTCGCCGACCAGCATCCAGACCTGGTGGCATCCTCGGCAGAGGACCTGGCGCAACGGGGCACCGATGTTCATCTGGTGTGCGATTCCGGAGACATGGTGTGTTCACCGATCCGGTGGACGTCCCCGTTCACATGGGATTCCGACATCCCTGAGGTTCTCGGCGGCCATCCGGAACGCACGATCCACGGCACCTACGCCGCCGAGGTCGACTGGGGGTCAGTGGCGGATCAGATCCTCACTGCGCGCCGACGCATCTGATCGTCGCTGCCACGCAGCATCGCCGGTCGGGGTGAGTTCGCCGGGAGTCCGTGGACTGACATGGATCGAGACGGTATCCCGATCGTGAAGGTCTCCCGTCGATACCGGCACCGAATGGTTCTCGTGACCGCTCGAGAACAGAAGATCGGTGGACACCGCACTAACAACGTTCCTTGGGAGTTCTCTATGGTGGTGTCGTGAGGAGATCTCGACGGCTGGCTGGCGTGCTGGGACCGCTCTCGGTGATCGGAGTAGCACTGGCCACCACGGCCCTCGCCGCAACTGCCTGGGTGCAAGTCGGCGGCGACATCGACGGCGAAGCGGTGAACGATTATTCAGGAGCTGCAGTGGCAGTGTCCCAGGACGGCTCACGTATCGCGATCGGCGCTGCCAGCAACGATGGCCTCGGGACCGACTCGGGGCATGTCCGCCTCTACGACTGGAACGGCACGGCCTGGGTTCAAGTCGGTAGCGACATCGACGCTGAGGCAACGGCTGATCTGTTCGGTGGAGCGGTGTCACTATCGCTCGACGGCTCGAGAGTTGCGATCGGCGCAGCGGGTAACGACGGCACTGCGGCGCTCGCTGGGCATGTGCGCGTCTTCGACTGGGACGTCACCAC
>CAYYHU010000077.1:0-3847 GCA_964471865.1 uncultured Ilumatobacteraceae bacterium
ACGACGGCACCAACCACAACGACCACGACACTTGCCCCCGGAGCCCAAACCCTGACCTGGTCTCCACGAACCACGCTGTACACGACGGACTCCCCCGAGATCCCGACGTCGTTCGCACTGTCCGACGGGTCCGGAGCGATCACTTACTCGATTGCCGACCCCGGCACCACCGGATGCACCGTTAATGCCACCACCGCTGAGTTGACCTATTCGGGCACGGGCACCTGCACCGTGCGCGCCGACGCGGCGGCCTCGGGTGCGCAAGGGCCAGGGAGCACGACCACGACGTTCACGATCACGACACCGACCTGTGAGGCCAAAGGCGCCTACAGCGTGGGAAGTGTGGGACCCGGTGGCGGCACGATCGTCTACGAGGCCGCGACCTGTCAATCGTGGGGCTGGTTCCTCGAGGTCGCTCCTGCCGCGTGGCGGGGAGTCGCGGATTCGTCCTACCGGCCGCGATGGTGTGATACCTCCGACTTCATCAACGGAGCCCAAGGCACCCGCCTCGGAGCGGGTGAGTCCAACTCGTCCACGATCCTCACCGTCTGCCCCGATGGCGCCGTCGTCGATGCACGCGAGTACCGCGGAGGCGGGATGGTCGACTGGTATCTCGGCTCCTCGCTCGAGTGGCACCAAGTCTGTCGTTGGGCGCATGCGAGCGCCCCCGCAGCCGGTGGTGGCACGACATGTGTCCCTCCCAGCTGGGGGGCTAGCTACACCAACAACGACGGGTTCACCGACCACTACTGGACCTCCACCCAGGTGAACACCACGAATGCCATCGAGAACTGGATGCCAGGCGGCAACGATTTCCGATCGGTCTCCAAGGACACGGGCTACGTCAGTGCCCGACCCGTACGCACCTTTGGTGCGGCCCGAATCGACGCATCGATCGTGCCGATGGTTCGTCGGTCGACCTCGCGAACCATCGATCTCACCGTCGAGTTCTCGACGCCGATCACCGGCCTCGCGGGAAGCGATTTCGTCAACCTCGGAACCGCCGCCGGCTGCACCTTTTCTCCGACCGCCTCAGCCGGCACCAGCATCGGCCTTCGCGCCGTATGCAGCGGCGACGGAACCCTCATCGCCACATTGGTCGCCGATGCTGTCAGCAACGGTTCATTGACCGGCCCGCGATTCCCGGTCAATTCCTCGGTGGTTCCCATCGACTCGATTGCACCACTCGTGTCGACAACGACGCGAACGGTCGTGGCCGGCTCCGGCCTCGACGCCACGGTCGACGAGCGATCGACGCTGTACATCGCCGACGAGACGATCGCCCCCACGACGGGCGCCGACCTCGAAGGGGCCGGTGCCAGCCGGTGGAACTCGGCCGTCGTCGAAACCCCGGGCCTCGTCCGTCTGCATACCGCAGGCCTGACAGCGGGCACCTATCGGGTCTACGCCGTCGACCTCGCTGGGAACCTCTCGCTTGCGAGTACGGACTCCGTCGTCGTGCGAGGACCCCAAGCGTGCACGACGACATGCCTGGTCGGCGACATCGGACCTGGAGGTGGAACGGTCGTCTATGACGCCGGTTCGGCGGAGTCCTGGGGCCGCTATCTCGAGGTCGCCCCAGCCAACTGGTCGGGTTCGGCGGATTCCAGCTATCGCCCCCTGTGGTGCGATACGAATTCCACTGTCCCCTCAGCGACGAGTTCGGCCATCGGCACCGGACGAGCCGCTACCCAGGCCATCGCTCAGGTCTGTCCTGACGGAGCTGCGGTCGATGCACGCGAGTACCGCGGAGGCGGCCAGGTCGACTGGTTCCTCGCATCCAGCGACGAATGGCATCAGGTGTGTCGCTGGGCTCATGCCAGCGCCCCGTCACAAGGTGACGGGACGACATGTGTCGCTCCCAGTTGGGGAGCCGGCTACACCAACAACGACGGGTTCACCGATCACTACTGGACCTCCACCCAGGTGAACACCACGAATGCCATCGAGAACTGGATGCCGGGCGGCAACGATTTCCGGTCGGTCTCCAAGGACACGGGCTACGTCAGTGCCCGACCGGTTCGCGCCTTTGGAGCTGATCGCCTCGAGGCGTCCATCGTGCCGGCACAACGCCGATCGACATCCCGAACGCTGACCTACACCGTGTCCTTTTCCAACTCGGTCACCGGGCTGGACTCCTCGGATTTCGACAACGCCGGTACCGCCACCGGATGCACATTCACCCCGAGCTCGTCCTCGGGAACCACTATCACCGTCACCGCGGTCTGTGCGAGCGATGGAACGGTCATCGCCCGACTGGCCGCGGACTCGGTCACCGCCGGAGCACTCACTGGACCGCCCGAGGCCACAACGGCATCTGTGGTCCCTGTTGATTCGACCCTGCCAGCGGTCACCCTGACCGAAACCGGCACTCCTACTCTCGTCGTGGGCACCGCGCTCGGGGGAACCCTCGACGAACGCGGAACGCTGTATCTCGCTGCGAGCACGATCTCGGTCACGACCCAAGCCGATATCACCTCGGCTCCCGACGCCGAGTGGAACTCGGCCGTGGTCGCCACCCCGGGCCAGTTCGAAAACCTGGGGAGTGCCGGCCTCACGCCGGGAACCTACGCGATCTACGCCGTCGACCTCGCCGGCAACGTGACATCGGACGGATCGACGACGGTCACCGTGCGCGACCCCGTGGTCTGCGCGGCGAACTGTCTGGTCGGCGACACCGGCCCAGGCGGCGGAATCGTGGTCTATGATGCCGGTTCGGTCCAGTCCTGGGGTCGCTACATCGAGGTCGCTCCCGCAGCCTGGTCAGGGAGCGCCGATTCCAGCTACCGCCCCGTATGGTGCGACACACCGGAATCAGTCGTCGGTGCGACCGAATCCGCCATCGGCACCGGGGCGCTCAACACTGCCGCCATGGTCGCTGGATGTTCCAGCGGTGCCGGCGTCGACGCCGCCGCCTACTCCGGTGGCGGATTGAACGATTGGTTCGTACCCTCAGCCGACGAGCAGCGCGAGATCTGTAAGTACGCACATGGCAACTACCGCGGTCGAGCCACCTGCTCCGCCTCGGGCTATGTCGCCGGTCATCCGGGTTTCACCGATCACTACTGGACCTCGACCCGGGTGTCGACGACCACCGCGATCGAGAACTGGATGCCCGGGGGTATGGATTTCCGAACGGTGAGCACCTCCACGGGCTACGTCTCGGCGCGCCCCGTTCGCGCCTTTTGAACGATTCGCCATCTCCGGCGGGCGTCTCACCATCGGACGTGGTGGTGACCAGAACCTGCCGCGCGACCAGACGGCTGTCGGACGGCTCCGGCGTTCATGACGTCCAGAACGCGAGAACCTGTCACTTAGGCTGACATGATGCGATCTCCACGTCTCGTCGTTCTCGGTGTCTTGGCAGTCGTCCTGGCGGGGGCCTGCGGAAGCGATGGCGCCGGATCAGCCTCCACGAACGACGTCTCGACGCCCGGTGATACTGCGGCGACGACGACCACCGAACCCGAGACGGCGGCCACGTCGCCGACGACGACACCCGACGCGGCTCCGCAATCAAGCGCGGTCGACACCACCGTGCCGTCGACCGCGGCGGCCACTCACGGCAACGTCGCACCGCGCGACTCGACATATCTCGACGACTACACCCTGATCGACGACGAGTTCGGCACCGAGGTGGTCGTCACTGTCGCCGACGGACTGCGCACGATCGTGGCCAACGCCCTGCCGAATCACGCGACGGGACGGTTCCCCAACGCCGACAACCCGAACACGATCACGGCTCAGAACGCGCTGTGGGAATTCCCCGTGGTTCCCGTACCGACGGGTGAAGCCCGCTTCGTCCATGTACCCGGAGTCTCGGTCAACGGGGTGAAGTTCGAACCCG
>CAYYHU010000078.1:0-3828 GCA_964471865.1 uncultured Ilumatobacteraceae bacterium
TACTGGGTGTACGACCACGCCCGTCTCGTCGAGATCGTCGACCGGGTCCGCATCATGGCCTACGACTTCTCGACCGCCACTCCGGGTCCGATCGCCCCCGTGGACTGGGTCCGTCAGGTCGTCGACTCCGCGGTTGCCGTCACCGGTCGGCCCCACCGTTTGGTCCTGGGCATCCCCCTCTACGGGTACAACTGGCCAGGTGGCTCCCGAGGTGACTGCCCTGCGGATCTCGAAGGTCGAACCGGGGTGACGGCCCGGTCCATCGATGAGTTGTTGACGCGCCGCAACGCAGCCCCGGTGTGGAATGAGACCACCGGAGAATGGGCGGCGGTCTACGACCTACCGGTCGGCTCCGGCGACTGCATCCAAGCCCGTAGGGTCCATTGGGTGGACGCGACCGGGGCCGCTTTGAGGATCGATCTGGCTCGGCAAGCCGGCCTCGACGGCGTGGCGCTCTGGGCGCTGGGCTATGACGACGACCGGGTCTGGGACGTCGTCGACGCGGTTGCACGATGATTGCTGACCAGCCGCGGCGCGCTGTTCGAGTCACCGCCGATGCCGCTCGACAGGTTCGCGGCGGCCATCCCTGGGTGTACGCGACCTCCATCACCCACCATCCGGATCCTCCTGGTGAACCGGGGGACCTCGCGGTCGTCTTCGATCCCGATCGGACCTTCGCCGGGATCGGACTGTGGGATCCAGCCTCGGCGATCCGAGTGCGGGTCCTACACCATGGCCGTCCGAGAACGATCGATGATGCGTTCATGGACGATACGATCGCCGCCTCCATCGCTCGACGCGAACCGCTGGCCACCAGCGCCAACACCACCGGTTATCGCCTCGTACACGGCGAGAACGACGGTCTCGGAGGTCTCGTCGTCGACCGTTACGACACCACGCTCGTGATCAAGCTCTACACCGCCGCCTGGTTCGCTCATCTCGATCTCGTCACCCAGATTCTCGAGTCGCGACTGGCTCCTGAACGCATCGTGGTGCGACTGGCCCGCAACGTCGAGCCGAGCGGGTCCATCGCCGATGGAACCGTCCTCGTGGGTAAGGCCCCCGATCAACCGATCACCTTTCTCGAACACGGACTGACCTTTGGTGCCGATGTCATCCGCGGCCACAAGACCGGTCACTTTCTCGACCAGCGCGACAACCGCCGACTGATCGCCGGGCTCGCTCCCGGTCGACGGATTCTCGACGTGTGTTGCGCGAATGGAGGTTTCACCCTGCACGCCGCCGCTGCGGGCGCCCGCAGCGTGGACGCCATCGACATCAGCCGTGGCGCTCTCGCGGAGTTGACCGCCACGGTGGGTCGCAACATGGATCGAGCCGAGGTCCGCCACTGTCGGGTCACCACCCATGAAGGTGATGCGTTCACGGTGCTCGACCAGATGGTCACGAGCGGAGCCCGTTTCGATGTGATCGTGCTCGATCCTCCATCGATGGCTCATACCGCTGCGCAACTCCCCCGCGCCCGCCGGGCCTATGAACGCTTCGCGGCATTGGCGGTCGATCTCGTCGAACCCGATGGCTACGTCTTGTCCTGCTCGTGCAGTTCACGCCTTTCGGGCAGCGACCTCGAATCGATCCTCACCACAACCGCCCGGCGCCGGGGCCGACGGGCCGAGGTGATGCGTCGAACCGCCCATGCCCTCGATCATCCCATCGGCTTTCCCCAGGGTGAATACCTCGCAGGAGTACTCGCCCGGATCGCTACGGTGGGACGGTGACCTTCTGGGACGAACGCTACGGCTCGGTCGACTGGGCCTTTGGAACGGAACCGAACGACTTTCTGCGTGAGAACGCTGGAGTACTCGCCGGGCGACGAGTTCTGTGCATCGGGGATGGCGAGGGCCGCAACGGCGTCTTTCTCGCCACTCAGGGCGCGAGTGTCACATCCGTCGATCTCTCCGAGGTGGGTTTGGCCAAGGCTCGACGACTCGCGGATGAACGAGGCGTCGAGATCACGACCAAGGTCGCCGACCTCGCCGAGTACGAACCGGCCCCCGGATCATTGGATGCGGTCGTCTCGATCTTTTGTCATCTGCCCTCCGCGGTGCGTTCCCGTGCGTATCCCCGTCTCATCGAGTCCCTGACATCTGGGGGCGTATGGCTGGCCGAGTCCTACACCCCCGATCAGATCCCCCGAGATACCGGTGGTCCCAAGGATCCCGATCTCATGCAGACGGCGGCCACGCTCCCCGACGAACTCGATGGTCTCGTCATCGAGCACCTCTGGGAGGGCGAGCGCACTGTGGTGGAAGGACCGTTCCACTCGGGACCGGCCTCGGTGGTCCAGGTGATCGCCCGGCGTCCCGGCTGATTGCCGAGTTCCCGGACTCGGCGCCCTACGGGGCTGACAGATCAGGAGGCCGTCGACAGGCGCCGGGCGGCGAGAACGTCGAAATAGTCGGCATCGAGGGTGAAACGACCATCGCGCACCGTATGCAGAGTCCAGCCGGGGATTCGACCGTTGGGAAACACACACCACCACTGGCTCCACGCCACGGTCTCTTCGCCGGCACAGTCGATCAATTCGAACGTGACCCCTTGGGCGGGCATCTCGTTCTGCATCCTCGCCAGGTACGTCGTCACGGCATCATGACCTTCGAAGCGACCATAGACCTGATCGGTGAAGACGGCATCGGGGGCGAACAACTCGGCGAGGTCCTCATAGCGAGCCTCGTCTTGGATCTGCCAGAAGCGTCGCACCAGGTCCAGAGCCGGACCACCTGCGGTCTCAAAGCCCGCCGACAGCCCACCGGCGGACGCGAGATCGGGTCGAGGTCCTTCGGGACGCAGGCGGCGATGAGCCACCACATCGAGATAGTCGGCGACGAAGGTCACCTGGCCCGCCGGATTCAAGCGGTACACGCTCTGCCCGGGGACGCCGACCTCGGCGCCGTCGGCTCCGGGCGCGACCATGATCCATGTCGACCAGCCGACAGTGGAGTCGGCCTGCACCTGCCAGTCGTCAAAGCGCACGTTCGCCGCCGGGACGAGTCGCTCCATGTGGCCCATGAACTCCCTGATCGCGTCGCGACCACGCTGAGCCCCCATGAACGGGTCGTAGTAGATGGCGTCGTCAGCGAACAGTTCGACGAGACGGGTATAGCGCTGGTCGTCCTCAACCGCACCGAAGCGAGCGATGATCTCGGCTGCCGAGCCCGACATGGCATCCTCCTCGAGTCCCGGGACCCATGCGGCCCCCACGCACTTCAGAGTAGGAAGAATCCCTTCAGGGACCCGAGTCGAACCTCAAGTGATCAGGGTTCCGAAGCCGGCAGGTCTCCCCAGCGCCCCGAGATCGTCACTCGTACTTCGGATACACGTCGGTGAGCAGCAATAGATAGGCGTTGAGCCGCGTCATGTATCGGTGGACCTTGACGAGGGTGTCGAACATTCCTCGCGGGTGACGTCCGGTGATGACGATCGCGATCCACGACAGCACCGTGAGGATCACACCCAGGATCAGGACGAAGAAGGCCACGATCATGGCCGGGATCGCCCAGAGAAGTCGCAAAAAGTTGGTCAGACGGTTGGCCTCGGCGGTGTAAGTCAAGCCGTAGGTCATCGCAGGATGGCCGTTCATCGTGACGAACGGCGGAAACCGGTCAAACATCACGCCGTAGTAGGCCATCGAGCTCGCCGCATAGGCGAGCCATTGACTCTGCAACTTGAACAGCCCCTCGTTGCGCCGTCCGGTGAACAGAATGATGAACCACTGAATGACCGCCAGCACTTGAGCGACCTGTAACAACAGATTGCTGACGATCTGATGTGGAATCGACAGGATCCCACGGAAGAACGTCGTGAGACGAC
>CAYYHU010000079.1:0-3674 GCA_964471865.1 uncultured Ilumatobacteraceae bacterium
GTATCTCAAAGTCGTCGATGCTCTGCCCAAGACACCGTCGGAGAAGGTTCGAAAAATCGAGCTGCGCGAAGCGGGTGTCGATGCCTCCACTCACGATCGCGGTCCGGTAGGTCGCCCAGCTCGCCGGGAGGTGAAGTGATGAGCGCCCCCGGAGAAGCCATCGAGTTGCAGACCGAGATGGCGGTCTCACCCACGGGACGGGGCCGGGTGATGGCCATGGACTCGGCGTATCACGTCCACGACCTCAACCGGCACTCCGATATCTGTGTGAACTCCTCGTACTGCGGGGTTCTGCCCGCCCGGTTCATCGCGGAGAAGTCACCCCGCGGGGCGATCGGCATGGACTGTGGCGTCGGGCCGGAGGGATCCGCGATCGCGGGCCTGTGGTACCTCGAGGCGCTCGGCATCCCGACCGCGGTCGCCGATGTCATGACCGCTCACCTCGGTGATGGCGTCCATCTCTATGAGCACGGCCGGATCTCCTTTCGTAACCAGCCAGCAGCCGACCGGGGGGTGGCAGTCGGAATGACGGTCCGGGAAGCGTCCATGCTCTTGTTGGAGCGCGATGCTGCAGCCCTGTCGGCCTCGGAAGTCACGAATCGAACCGTGATGGAGACCGCCCCCGACGGGCGACAAGTCGTGGCGACCGATTCGATCGCGTTCGGACTCCCCGAGGACAGCGGACGCAATGTCTTGGTGACTGCGGGCCATACCGGCCGCAGTGCGGTGCCCTATCTGCGCAAAGTATCGGCCCACGGAGTGATCTGCTCCGACGGCGGCCGTGGTCTCGACGACTCCGGTATGGCGGGGATCTACATCGTCGAAGCCGATGGACTAGCGGCGGCCACCGTGGATGCGCGCCTCGCCCGCATGGGAAGTGGGCTGTCGCACTATCACGACGGTGTCATCTCAGCCGCGAACTCGATCGCGCGGGGCCGAGGGGTCACCATCGGAATGCCCTGTCCCGAAGCAGCTCATCTGCTGCTGACGAATTCCTGAGGGTTCTTTCGACATCAGGGTCCGTGAGGAGCCGAGCCTCCTCGTCGAGGTCTCGGCCAGCTCCCGTGGGGTACCAGAGATCCGTGGCCTATCGGACCACGATCGGATCCCCGGCACCCCAGGGGGAGATCACCGCTCCGCTTCGGTCGCGGAACTCTTCTGGAAGTTCGTCCACCATGTCCCAGGCCATCGATAGACGCCCGAAGCCGATGAACACCGCGATGTTCATCCCCAACTCGACGACCTCGGCATCGGTGAAATGCTCGCGAAGCGTTTCGATCGTCTCATCGGTGATCGCGAGGTGGTTGATCGACATCAGATCAGCGAATTCGAGTGCCGCTTTTTCGCGAGCATCGAGTTCGAGAGAATCGCCCGGCGACTCGAGCTGACAGACCAGATCCTCGGTCACGCCGCCCGCTACCGCGTCGGCGTAACGGATCGCCATACAGGACCGGCACTGGTTGTGGAACGCCACCCGCAATCGAACGAGTTCGACGAGACGACTCGGCAGGCTTCGCTCCCGGCGAACCGTCCCCATGAATTTCGCCAGCGCCATGGCCAGGGGAGGCCGATGGGCGTAGATGCGCATGTTCCCCAATTCGAGGGGCGTCCGCTGCGAAGCTCCCACCAGTTCGGCGAGATCAGCATCCATCTCCTCGGCAGACTTCATGGGAAGACGAGCCATGAGGTGTCACCTTTCGATTCGGGCCGGATTCACCCGGCGACACTCGGCAGCCATGTCGTGATCGATGGCACCGAGAACAACAACGTGATGGTCAACAAGTCCATGACCCCGAAAGGCCAGATGCCCTTGAAGGCATCTTCGATCTTGAGACCTGGACTCGCCCCCACCACGACGTACACATTGATGCCCACTGGCGGCGTGATCAACCCCAGTTCGATCATCTTCACCACGAGGATGCCGAACCACAGTCCGTTGAAGCCGAGTTCGGTCACGACGGGATAGAACAACGGCACGGTGATGAGCAGCATGGACAGGCCATCCAGGATCATCCCGAGGGGGATCAGCGACAGCAAGCACAACGCCACGATGATGTAGCGGTTGACCTCGAGCGAGGTGATCGCCTCGGCGAAGTCTCGGGCGTATCCACCCGACACCAGGAAGAAAGTGAAGATGGATCCGCCGATGAGGAGCATGAACACCATGGTCGAGACCTCGGTGGTCTCTTCGAGAGCTTTGCGTAGCGCATGACGCAACTTGAAGCCGCGATTACGAATGGCGGTCCACAGCAACATCAACAGAGCAACGAAGGCCGCAATGGCACCAGACTCGGTAGCGGTGAAGATGCCGGTGTAGATGCCCCCGACCACGGTGAGGAACAGCACGAGCACTTTGACCGCCGACCAGATCTCGGAGGATCGCGACGAGGCTTCGATCTCGAATCCGTCGTCGACGATGAACTGGGGGCCGATATCGGTCCGGCTACGCCACAAGACCACGAGGGTGTAGAGCAGGGCGGACACGATTCCGGGGATGATTCCGGCGAGTAGCAACTCTCCGATCGACTCACCCGTCAGGATCCCGTACAGAATCAACACCACGCTGGGTGGAATGAGGATTCCGAGAGTCCCGCTCGCCGCGACGATGCCCGAGGCGAAGGCCGCGCTATAGCCATTGCGACGCATTTCGCTGATGGACAGTCGGCCCACGGTCGCCACCGTCGCCGCACTCGAACCGGTCACCGCCGCGAATCCAGCGCACGCGGCAATCGTGGCGAAACCCAGGCCACCCGGGAGACGTCTCAGTACCTTCGCGGAAAATCCAAAGACGTCCTTGGCTATGCCGGCTTGCAGTACGAGCATGCCCATGACGACGAACATGGGTATCAACAACAGCGTGTACTTCGCAGTCGTTGCGTAGGGCTGATTCGCCAACGTGTTGTACGCGAAGTTCTGATCGCGCAGCAGGATCATGCCAATGGTTCCCGAGGTCAACAGCGAGAACGAGACCGGAACCGATCCCAAGATCAGCAAGAGCAGTGTGCTGATCGAGATGATCAGAATCATGTTGGAAGACATCGTCAGACTCCCCCCCTCGGGAGACACACCTGGTACCGGATCACGGTGTCGCCACCTCCGGAGGAAGGGTGGATTCGTCTCCACCGCCCGCCGTGCTGGGCCGCCAGTCACGACGCAACGTGTCGCTGGCAGCGAAGAGCGTCTCGAGAGCGGTCAGGAAGAAGCCCACGGGGATGATCAGGCGAGCCGGCCAGATCGGCACCTCACGGATACCGAAGCGGATCTCCCCGGTCTGCATGGAGTCCCACCCGCGCACTGCCGTCGCCTGAGCCGCCCATAACAACACCACGACGGCGACCATGAGCCCGACGAATCGGAACACCCGGGCCACCGGGATCGGGACTCGAGCTGTCAACAAGTCGGTGGCCACATGGCCACCCACATGCTGGGTATACGACATGCCGATGAACACGAGGAACACCAGCAAGACTTCGCTGATCTCGATCGTTCCACCGAGTGTCGTCTCGAAGGCATCACGCAGGATCACCTCGAGAACCACGAGGAACATCAACACCAAAACCAACAGACCTGAGATCCACGACAGGACCGTCGAGATCCATCGGACCACCGACCTGATGAACCGGGTGGTGGTCAGGGTTGCTGACCACCACCCGGCATGTTCACCAGCCGGTCCG
>CAYYHU010000080.1:0-3541 GCA_964471865.1 uncultured Ilumatobacteraceae bacterium
GACACCACGGCGATCGGCCCGGCGCCGGTGAGCCTGGCCGAGGGCGCGAACACCATCGTCTACGCGTGGGGTTCGGCCGAGGAGGGCAACCTCGCCCTGGCCACCCAGGTCATCACCGGCCTCGGTGAGGGCCCGGACGTCGTTCCCGCGGGTGGTGGCTCCACCACCGGTACCCCGATGTGGGCGCTGGCCCTCGCTGGTGTGGCCGCGATCGGCCTCGTCGGCGCCGGCGTCCGCCTGTCGACCAGCCGCAACTGAGCTGATCGCACTCCTGAGGTGAGCTGACCGATGTCCCGACCCCGCCCCGCGATCGTGGTGGCTGTGCTCAGTGCCCTCGCACTGATCGCCGGCCTTGCCGTGATCGTGTCGGCGGGGTCGGGCTCGTCGGTCGCCTCCGTCGGCGAACGCCCGGCCACGACCGCCGCCGACTCCACCGCGGTGGATTCCGAGTCCCGACAATCCACCGACCCCGACCCTGCGGTCAATCCACTGTCGACTATCCCCCGAACACGCAGCGACGCCACGGTCCTGCCAATCCGTGACCCCGGAGCGACACCTCGCCAGATCCGGATCCCTCGATTGAGTATCGACGCCCCTATCGATGAGGTCGGCCTCATCGGTGACGGCAAGGTCGAGGTGCCCCGGGACGTCTCCCGCACCGGCTGGTACCGATATAGCCAGGTCCTCGAATCCGATGAAGGCTCGACCGTCATCGTCGGCCATCGAGATGGTGTGGATCAAGGTGCCGGGGCGTTCTACGGCCTCGGCGAACTCCAGCTCGGCGATCGGATCGTCGTCACCACCGCCGGCGGGGATCGAGTGCGCTACGAGGTCGTCGCCCGGGAGTCCTTCGACAAGCAGATCGTTCCGCTCGATGAACTCTTCTCCAGCGCCGGGCCGCACCGGCTCACCCTCATCACTTGCGGAGGACCCTTCGAAGCCTCAAACCTCGGCTACACCGATAACGAGGTAGACACGGCTGTACCGGACGACGATGTCGCGACGAGGGGGACGTGATGAGTACCCCCGCGACATTCGCCACCGTGACCTCGCTGGCCACCCGCCGCCGTATCGCCCCGGGAACTCCCGGCGCGATGGTCGGGTTCAGCGAGCAGGGAGTGAGCCAGCAGGTGATCGGCGTGTCCGAGCAGGGTGAGCCCGAGGATCGGGGTGACCTGGGCGCGGATTTCGCGGCCGCTGTCGCCTCAGGATCAGCTGAGCGAGCCTTCGAAGGCGTCTACCAGCGCTGGTCGCCCCTGGTCCACAGCGTCGCCCGTCGCTCCCTGGGCAGTTCTGACGAAGCCGACGATCTCACCCAGCGCGTGTTTATCTCCGCCTGGCGGTCTCGAACGTCCTATGATCCGGCGGCAGGATCGCTGCCGGGATGGCTGATGACCATCACCCGCCGTCGCATCGCCGACCGATGGGCTGAGCGGGCACGGGACGCCAGCTCTCCCAGCGCCGATCCACCCGAGCGGGCCGCATCCGCGGGGACCGAGAGCATCATCGACCAGATGGTGATCGCCGAGGAACTCCAGCGGTTGGGGTACCCACCGGGGGAGATCCTGCGACTGGCCATGTACGAGGAGTTGACCCACACCGAGATCGCCGAGCGCCTCGATCTCCCGCTCGGCACTGTGAAAAGCCATATCCGACGTTCACTACAACGACTGCGCAACCGCTGGGAGGTGATCCTCGATGAACCTCGATGAACGACACTGCGACCCTGACGAACTCGCCCTCGCCGCGCTCGGTGAGCCCACCACGATCGAGGCCGAGCATCTCGCCCACTGCGAGGACTGCCAGGCCGAGATCGCCTCCTTGCGCCGCGTCGTCCGCACCGCCCGCAGTACCGATGATCCCGGGCTGAGTACGCCCTCGGAGTCGGTCTGGCAGGCGATCACGAACGCCATGTCCATTCCCGCGGACACATCGACCGCCGGCACCGGCGCCGTCGTCATCCCGATGCAACGGCGGTCGCGCGCGCCGTGGATCGGCATTGCTGCGGCCCTTGGACTCGTCCTCGGTGGCATCGGCGGTGCCATCATCGTCCAGGGCACCTCCTCCCCCGCCACGGTGGTGGCCCAAGCAACGCTCGAGCCGCTGCCCGGCTTCACCACGCGGGGCAGCGCCGAGGTTCGCTCGACCGATTCCGGCGACGCCGTGAGCGTCGACCTCAGCGGCCTGCCTGCCACGGAGGGCTACTACGAGGTGTGGCTACTCACCGACGATGCATCCGCGATGGTGTCTCTCGGCGCCGTAGGACCGGGAGAGAACAGCACCCTGCCGCTCCCGCCCGGCATCGAACTCGATCGCTTCCGCGTCGTGGACGTGTCGGCGGAGGAATTCGACGGTGATCCGACGCACAGCGCAGTGAGTGTCGTGCGCGGCACCCTCGACGCCTGATTTCGCCGCGGCGCAGTTGCGGCCTCAGCGCTCCCGGACCGACCAGGTCTGGCCGTAACCGTCGGCGAGCAGGTCCAGGAACGGCACCGCATCGAAGGCCTCCGGGCCTTTCACTCCCGCCCCCTGCCACTGACCCGAGGCGAGTAGTTCCAGGGCGATCACCGGATTCATCGCGGTCTGCCACACCACGGCTTGAGTTCCGTAGTCACGCATCGTCTTGTCGTTATCGGCCACGTGGTAGAGGTACACCTCACGCCGTTCTCCGCTCGGCCCGGTACCGGTAACCCAGGTTCCCGCGCAGGTCAATCCGCTCATCTTGTCCCCCAGCGTCGCCGGATCGGGCAGGCAGGCGGCGACGACATCGCGGGGACTCACCCGAGCCCCTCGCACCTCCACCTCATCGGTGCGATCGAGACCGAGTTTGTGCAACGTCTGCAGGACCTCGATGAACTCATCTCCGAGTCCGTACTTGAATGTCACGCGGTTGCAGTCGATCCAACGCGGGACGAGCAGTACCTCTTCATGCTCGACGTTGACGCATTCCACCGGTCCGATTCCCTCAGGGAAGTCGAAGATCTCCGGTTCACTGAATGGCTCGGTGGTGAACCACCCGCGGTCCCGTTCCCAGATGATCGGTGGATTGAGGCACTCCTCGATCGTCGTCCAGATCGAGAAGCTCGGCGCGAAGTCGTATCCGCTCACCACGAGATTCGCCCCGTCCCGGATGCCGATCTCATCGACCTCGGAGAAGAGATGATCAGCGGCATACCTCGCGAAGACATCAGCGAGGCCTGGTTCCACGCCGATCCCACACAGGGCCAGACGCCCTGAGGACTCCCAGGTGTCCGACTGCTCGAACTGCTCATCGCCGAGTTTGATGAACGCCTCCCGGTGCGGATGCTGCGGGTGTGGGCGGGACAGACTCATCGCGGTGTCGAGGTAGTCGCATCCGGCAGCGAATGCCCCGGTGAAGATCGGCATCACGAATCGGGGATCGACGACGTTGAGAACGTGGGTAATGGCGTGGGCACGACATAGTTCGGCGACCGCCTTGGCGTCACTCGCATCCACGACTGCGGCGGTGAAGCGCGGGTCTCCAACTCGATCGACGACTGCTCGCGCTCGCGCCGAGTCA
>CAYYHU010000081.1:0-3527 GCA_964471865.1 uncultured Ilumatobacteraceae bacterium
GCGCCGGTTCGCTCGATGCTCTCGTCGAGCAGGGGGCGGAAGGGTTTCCCCGCCGTCAGATCGGGCTGCCGGCCGGTCGCGAGCGTCACCGCTTGGACGAATGCGCCGTTACCGGGCGCCCGGCCGCGTGGAGTCGGAATGGACGTGTCGGGATTCGTGGCGACCCAGATCGCCCCGCGACCAACGGCGATGCTCGCCTCCCTCAGGTCAGCCCAGGAGATCTCGGGGCCGAACCCCTGCATCACCGCGATCGGCATGTCATCGGCACTTCGGGTCACCGGTAGATCCCGAGCCTCGAGCGCGAGAGCGACTCCGGGTCCCCCGATCGCCAGAACGGGTCCATCGCCCATGAGGCCTCGTTCGATCAGCAGCGATCGCAACGCATGCGCCCCCGCCTGCGCGGAGGTCACGACGTCATCGGGCCCACACTCGACCCCGAGGCGATCTAGATGCTCGGCTACCTCGTCGGGGGTCCGGGATGCATTGTTCGTCACGAACGCCGGCCGCATGCCCTGTTCACGAGACGCCGCGATCGCGTCGACCGCGTGATCGACCGGGTGCTCGCCGACATAGACCACACCGTCGAGGTCGAACAAGCCCACATCGAAGATGTCGGCGGGTGCCGCGAGACCTTCCGCCAGTGTGGGCAGGGTCACGAGGGCAACATCCCGTCGGGTTCGTCTCCCTCTGCATCCACGCCGTGGCGATCTAGGTCCGTTCGATCGGGCCAGATCTCCTCAATGAGCGTTCCCGGCACGATTGGCGAGGCCGCGTGGGCTTGGTCACCGGTGTCCCCGATCGGCCCGCTCAGCGGCAGGTCTGCCTCCTCGCGCGCCCGGAGGGTCGCCCTCACCTGACCGAGGGCACGGGAATACCGAACGTCATCGGGTCGCATCACGCAGGCCAGAGCGAGGTGGTCGGCAGCCTCGGGGAACTGCTGAAGTCGCCACAGGCTCATACCCAGCCCATAGTGCGCGTAGTCATCGTCGGGGCGTTGCTCCACGATCTCGCCGAATTCTTCGGCTGATTCGTTGAAATGCTGCGAGTCGAACAGGGCCCTGGCCCGGATCTCACGCGCCGCCAGCGAGGTCGGATCCTCCTGGAGGACACGCTCGATCAGGACGAGGCTGGCGCCAGCATCGCCGCGCTCCAATAGATCCCGGGAACGACGAAACCACTCGTGGGGTCCACCCGTGGGAGTTCCGTCGGACGTTCCGGTCACACCTCATGATCGCACGCGCCTGGGATCCCGGATCGAACTCGCCTGTACCTCGAGGCGCGATTGGGTCGCTTGCCCCGATCGCCAGAAGCGACGACGCAGCACTCCGGTCACCTCGATCGGGTCACCGAGTTCCCAGCGGTCGAGTTTGCGCTGTAGGGCAACCTGCCAGGCTGAGCAATCGATCGCATCAATCGTCACGCGCCCGCTCGGCCCGCGATCTCGAGGCGGCCGATCTACGACGACTCGGAATGACATCAGCCGATCACCGCTGGGCAGTTCCCGCGTCTCGCAACTACTCAACCGGCCGACCACGTGCACGTCGTTCACGACGGCGATGTCCTGATTTTTCGCTGAACCCATTCTCGACTCCCATCCATGTTCGCCGGATCCATCAGGCGTGTGAGCGCATCGGACACCGGTCTGAGTGGTGGAGGCATACGATGGGCCTGCCCGACCGGCGGCACCATGGCGACTTCGGGATGAGTGGATCGACGAGCGCGGGAGGCACTGTGGACACCATCACCGAACTCGGTGACGACATTTTCGAGATCGATACTCGGATGGGTGGGCACTCCGGCATCACCGCCAGCTACCTCATTCGGGGAGATCGGCCGTGCCTCATCGAGACCGGCACCGCACTCAGTGCGCCCGTGGTGGCCGACTCGCTGGCAAGTCTCGGCATCGGTCCCAGTGACCTCGACACCATCGTGGTGACCCACATCCACCTTGACCACGCCGGCGGTGTCGGCGATATCGCGGAGGCATTCCCCCAGGCGAAGGTCGTCGTGCACGAGCGAGGCGCCCGGCATCTAGTCGATCCCACCAAGCTCGTGGCCAGCGCCCGTCGTGTCTTCGGTTCGATCATGGACACGATGTTCGGTGACTTGAAACCCACTGAGGCCCAGCGGGTTGTCGCACTCGGCGATATCGGCACCATCGATCTTGGCGGCGGTCGCCGACTTGATGCCTTCCATGCACCCGGACACGCGTCCCACCACGTCGGACTGCTGGATTCTGCGACCGGGGACCTGTACACCGGGGATGCCGCCGGGGTCTACATCCCCGAGACCGCCGATGTCCGCCCCGCTACTCCTCCGCCGGATTTCGATCTCGAACTCGCTCTCGCCTCGATGGACCGGATGAACCAGATCGCTCCCCAACGTCTGCTGTTCAGCCATTACGGTCCCGTCACCGATGTGGACGACGTGCTCGGTCGATCCCGGGAGGAGTTGATTCGCTGGGTCGACCTCGTCCGTGCCGCGAGGAATGAGCAGATGGACCTCGACCACGCCGTGGCGATGGTTGCGGAGAAGACTCGGTCGGCGCGCCTGGAGGCTCTCGGACCCGAGGCTGACGAGAAGTGGGAGGCGCTGTCCTCCACCGCCGCCAACGTCTCAGGCATCAGCCGGTGGCTGGACAACACCGAGGGTCCGGGATCGACGTCGGGTGACGCTGCTTCGGTGCGCAGGTGACCCCACGAAAGTCCGCTCCCTCTCGCGCCACGCCACGACGGGTTCGCGACGCCACGCGATACATCGCCGAGGCTGATCCCGACTTCACCCACATCATCAGCATCAGCGAGCCCTGCACTATCGGCGATCGCTCCCGCGACGACTCCACGCCCTATTCCGCATTGGTCACATCCGTTGTCTCACAACAGCTCTCAACCTCTATTGCCCGCCTCATGACACAGCGGGTACGAGAGCTCACCGGCGGCGATATCACCGCGGAATCAATGGCCGAATTATCCATCGACGACTTGCGGTCAGCAGGCCTCAGCGGCGCCAAGGCTCGCACCATCATGGGCCTCACGCACGCCACCATCGACGGATCGATCGACCTCGACGACCTCGCCGCTCACGCAGATGAGGACCACATCACGAACAGCCTGACGAAACTCTGGGGAATCGGGCCATGGACGACTCACATGTTCTTGATCTTCCACCTCGGACGCCTCGACGTGTGGCCTGCGGGAGACCTAGGGGTGAGAAAGGGGTGGCAGGTGATCCATGGCGGTGAGGGAGACCCTGGTCCCGAGGCCCTTATCGATGCCGCCGTTCACCTGCAGCCCTATCGAAGCGTTGCCGCGTGGTACTGCTGGCGGGCCTGGGAATCAGTGTCCGGTCGTTAGGACTGCATCGCCTGTAGTTCGGCGAGTCTCTCCTCCGCATCGAGCACGGCTTCAGTCTCCGCAGCCCGAGTGAACCAGGTTCGCGCTTCATCAAGCCGGCCCAACTCGATGAGCAAATCTGCGTAGGCGTAGCGCAATCGACCGATGGATTCGTCGACCGAATCCGATGTCAGG
>CAYYHU010000082.1:0-3466 GCA_964471865.1 uncultured Ilumatobacteraceae bacterium
TCTCGGTCATGATGGCGTCTCCCCCTTCGAGCCACCCTCGGTATCAGAACTCGCGGCCTCGGAGTCGGGTGGTGGACTCCATCGTCGCACGATGCAGGACTGACTCGCCGTGGCGAGGAGTGTGCCGTCCTCGGCGTACATGTGCACCAGACCGTGTCCGAACCCGCGTTCTACCGCATGAACGCGGATGTCGAGCAGAACCCACTCGGTGGGCACGACATGGGTGACGCGCAAGGTGTTGTCCAGGCTGTTGCCCCCCGTGCGCTCCCCCAAAGCCTGGCCGACACCGAAGGGCACCCAGTCACCGAGAACCGCAAGATAGGAAGCGTCGAGCCGGTCGAACAACTCGGGAATCCTCATCCACATGAGTACCTGACCGTCGCCGGGCTCCCCATCCAGATCGGCGACGTCACGACCTTTGGCGATGCGTTGCTCCACCTGTTCGTTGATGGTGCCCGCGGCAGGAAACGAATTCACCCGAGGTGGACACTCGAGAGGACCAGGGACCTCGGGCATGGTCTCCCATTGACCACGTTGAGGCATCGGCCGGTGACCGAGCGCCGCGTTGACGGTGAGGATCTCTCGGTTGCCCACATGGCAAACGGCGCGCGCCTGGGTCATCTGATGGCCAGTCACCGCCAGGTTCACATCGATGTCCATAACCTCACCGGGACGGGCGTAACTGAGGTACTGAGCCGTCGCCCAGATGCACTGACGCTCAGCGGTGTCCTCCATCGCCGCGATCGCCGCGCCGAGGCCGCAGCCTCCGAACAAGAAGCCACCCCACGTCGACAGAGCCTGCGTCACCGGCATGGACCAGCGATACGGATTGTGACTCTGGGTCAGACCCAGAAAGGAGCGGCTGTCCATGGGTCCTGACCGTACCGAGCGAGGCCGGCTCGCTCCGAGATGAAACCCCTGCGACCTTCCTCATCGACCCCGTGAGCCACCGGATCCGGGGACCGCGAGATGCCCCGATGTGCCCTGCTGTCGGCTTGTGGACGCGGTCGAGAAGGAACCTCGAAGTACGACACGACTGAGACTTGTGTCACCTGCCAACATGGCCTCATGGGTGCTCTTGACGGTGTGAAAGTCCTGGACATGTCGGTCATGATCTCGGGTCCGTTGTCGGCGATGATCCTCGCCGATCAGGGCGCAGAGGTCATCAAGGTCGAGTCCCCCGGTCTCGGTGACCTGATGAGGTTTCTCGGTACGAGCAAAGGGGGGATGACGGGAATCTTCAACAACAACAACCGCGGCAAGCGGTCGTTGGTCGTCGACATGAAAAAGCCTCAAGGTCGCGACATGTTGCACACCCTGGCGCGTGATGCCGACGTGTTCATCCAGAACTTCCGCCCCGGAGCCATGGAGCGTCTCGGGATCGGCTACGAGGACCTTCGTGCCATCAACCCTGATCTGATCTACGTCTCGATCTCGGGTTACGGACCCGACGGTCCGTTCTCGCACCGGCGCGTCTACGACAACGTCATCCAGGCGGCCTCGGGTATCGCCTCGGTGCAGACCGATCCGGCGACGGGAACTCCGTCGATGTATCGCACGCTGCTGTGCGACAAGGTCACCTCTCTGAATGCCGCCCAAGCGATCACCGCGGCGCTGTATGCGCGCGCCACGGGCAAGGCTCAGGGGCAACACATCGTGTTGGCGATGCTCGACGCCGCGGTGTCGTTCTTGTGGCCGGATTCGGGCATGGACGCCGCGATCCTCGACGGGGACGCCAACCGCACCCCGACGCTCGCTGCGAACTACACCGCGACCAAGTTGGCCGACGGCTATGTGTCAGCCGGCGCGGTGTCGGATTCGGAGTTCTCCGGCCTCTGTGCGGCGCTCGGCCATCCCGAGATGGCGCAGGATCCCCGATTCGCGACCGCCTTGGCGCGCACCCAGCATGCGGGCGAGATGGTGGGGCTCATGCGCGAGTACGCGGCGGCGACCACGATGGAGGACTTCTTGAAGGGTGCTGAGGAGCACGACGTGCCCGCCTCGGCGATCAATACGATCGACCAACTTCCCGATATCTCGCAGGTGGCACACAATGAGATCTTCGTCGAGCGCGATCACCCGATGGCCGGCCGAGTTCGCGAGGTGCGGGCGCCAGCTCGCTTCTCCCACACGCCGTCACGCGTCGGTAGCCCGGCTCCCGGCTACGGACAACACTCCGATGAGATCGCCACGGAACTCGGCCTCGATGCCGAGGCGTTGCGCGCCGAGGGCATCATCTTCTGAGCGATCATCGCCTGGAGCGCCCGGCCCGACGGTGGCCCCGGGCTCGGATTAGTCGAATTGGGCTCCGGTGGTGTTGGCCATCGACAAGTCGACGCCATCGAGGACTGCACCTCGCAGGTCGGTGCCGACCATGTCACCACCGGCGATCATGATCGCGGTGAGATCGGCGTCGCGTAGATCGGCCCAACTCAGCTCTGCCCCATCGAGGATGGCGCCGGTCAGCTTGGCTCGTCTCAGTCCGGCCTCGTAGAACGTCGAGTCCGTCAGGATCGCTCCGGTCAGATCGGCGCCCGTCATCGTCGCTTTGAGGAATGACGACTCTGGGGCGATCGCACCCAGCCAGAGGCTGTTCACCGCCTGGATGAACTCGAGATCGGCGCCGTTGAGCCGGGCGGCACTGAGATCGGCTCCTCGTAGCTCGGCCCCGGCGAGGTTGGCTCCGGAGAGGTCCGCCGTCACCAACGTCGCACCCGTGAGATCGACGCGTTCGAGATCGGCACCTTGGAGATTCGCTCCCGACAGATCGGCGCCGGCGAGCGATGCCCGACCGAAATCGACGCCCGGACACGAGGTTCCCGGGCCGATGCGGCATCCTGCGACGACCTCGGGACCCGTATAGGTCACATCCGTCGACTCGTCACCGCAGGCTACGAGTGTGAGCGCCGCCACGATGGCGGCACCGATGAGGCGTGGTGTCATGCCCCGACCAGGGCCCGGCCCACGATTTCTTTCATGATTTCGGTGGTACCGCCATAGATCGTCTGGATGCGACTGTCGGCCCAGGCCCGAGCGATCGGATACTCACGCATGTAGCCGTAGCCGCCGTGCAATTGGACGCACCGGTCCACGACCCGGTTCTGCAATTCCGTGCAGTAGTACTTCGCCGCGGCAGCCTGCTCGGCTGACAACTGGCCCTCACAGTGCAGTTCGATGCACCGATCCACATACACCTGGGCGACCTGGGTTTCGGTATGCAGTTCCGCAAGGAGAAACTTCGAGTTCTGGAACGACGCCACCGACTTGCCGAATGCGGTGCGACTGCCGGTGTATTCGAGGGTCCAGCGGATCGCGGCTGCGGCGACTGCCACTGCTCCGACCGCTATACCGAGGCGCTCCTGAGCCAGGTTGTGCATCAGGTAGTAGAAGCCCTTGCCCTCTTCACCGAGAAGGTTCGCTTCGGGAACCTCGACATCGGTGAAGAACAACTCGGCGGTGTCTTGGG
>CAYYHU010000083.1:0-3179 GCA_964471865.1 uncultured Ilumatobacteraceae bacterium
GGCGGAGCGGGCACCCCGAGGGCCGACGCGATGCGGGCCATATCGTCGACGTATCCGTCGTAGCCGGTGGTGTCGAGGCGGTTGGTCCCATAGCGGCGATGCGCCGCCACGAACGACCAGACTTCACAGATATGGACCCATCGCAGCAGATGGGGATCCCCCGCCGAGTACACGACCCCGTCCTCGGTGACGCCACGAACGCGCTCATGGATCGCCTTCACCACCTCGACGGCCCGTTCGGCTTCACTCGCGGGCCCATAGGTGGTGGCCGCGAGGAAGTCAGCGGTGCGTTGCAGGCGTCCCCACGGATCATGGCGGTAGTCGCTGTGACGGGCCACCCCGGCCATCGCCGCGGGATGCAGCGTCTGGAGGAGCAGTGCTGCCAGCCCTCCGATGAACATCGCCGCGTCGCCGTGCACGATGCGGATGGGGCGATCCTCGTCGAACCATCGCGGTCCGGTGGCTTCGAAGAGTTGACGGGCGCGTTCGTCGCGGTCCTCACCGGTGATACGCCGCCGAACGGCATCGCCCAGACCTGTACGGATCCGCTCGATCACGCCGGAATCGTCGGTAAGGGTTGGCTCCACCCTCCAAGACTCCCACGATCCCGCTCGGTACGCTCGTCGTGATGACGGACCAGGGGGGATCACCGGTCGAGGAGCCGGCGCGGATGCCGCGGTGGGTGCCCCGGGCCATCCTGGTCTTTTGGGCGGGGTACCTGGTCATGCTGGCGATCAAGTACAGCTTCGATCGCCTCCACACGTTGTTGCTCGTGGTGCTCGTGTCGTTGTTTCTCGCCCTGGCGATCGAGCCGGGAGTCGATCGTCTCGCTGCGCGTGGCTGGCGTCGCGGTCGATCGACGCTGGCGATCCTGCTCGGAGTCCTCGTCGCTGGTCTGGTGTTCGTGGTCGCCATCTCCACGATGGTGGGAACTCAGGTCGCGGACCTCCTCGAAAATTCCGAAGACTACGTCAATCGAACGGTGGACTTCATCAACGACACCTTCGGCTCCAACATCGATGCTGCGGAGGTGAACGCGTCGATTGCGGATCCCGATGGGCCGGTGCAGACCTTCATCCGTTCGCAGCAGGACCGGGCGCTTCGACTCTCGGTTGCGGCGCTCGGTTTCTTATTGCAGGTCTTCACGGTGTTGTTGTTGACCTTCTATCTCGTCGCCGACGGCCCCCGGCTTCGGCGGTCGGTGTGTTCACGCCTTCGCCCCGATCGACAGCAGCGCGTTCTCGACACGTGGGAACTCGCTATCGTCAAGACGGGTGGCTTCTTGTCCTCGCGGGCGTTGCTGGCGTCGATATCGGCGTTCTTCCACTGGATCGCCTTCCAGGCCATCGGTACTCCTGCTCCGGTGGCGATGGCGCTGTGGGTCGGGCTGGTCTCGCAGTTCCTCCCAGTGATCGGGACCTATCTCGCCGGCATCCTTCCGTTGGCGCTCAGCTTCTTGGAATCGCCGGCTCAGGCGCTGGGAGTGCTCGGATTCGTTCTCGTCTACCAACAGATCGAGAACTACTTGATCTCACCTCGGGTCACGGCTCGAACCATGGAATTACATCCTGCGATCGCGTTCGGGTCCGCCCTTGCCGGTGCGGCGTTGTTGGGGCCGGTGGGAGCCGTCCTCGCGCTTCCCGCAGCGGCCATGCTCACCGCAATCGGTGCAGCCACCGGTCGACGCCATGAGGTGATCGACACCCACCTCACGGTGATCCCTCCCGTATCGCCACGCCGTCGTCGGCGTTGGCGCAGCGATGATGGGGCCAACCCTGATCACGACCCCGGGTCCTCGGGTACTGGTGGGGCACCATGAGTGTTCAGATCCCCTTCGTCGCCCCCTTGGACGACATCGTCCACGGGACCTGTGAGCCCGTGGCCGAGGGCCTCGAACGAGTCATTGCCCCTAATCCGTCGCCGTTCACCTATCGGGGTACGGGGACCTACATTCTCGGCGGCGGTTCCGAGGTCGTCGTGATCGATCCGGGTCCCGAACTGACGGCTCATCGGGATGCGCTCGCGGCAGCCTTGAATGGCCGTCGAGTGACAGGCATCGTGGTGACCCACTGCCACAGCGATCACTCACCGCTCGCCGCATGGTTGCGTTCCGAGACGGGGGCTGTGACCTTTGCGATCGGTCCCCATGGTGCCGTCGACGAGGAACCCGAGGATCTTCCCGAACTGGCTCCACCGCCCGCTCCCGTCGCCGAGGAGTCGCCGACATCATCGGGCTCCTCGCCCGAGGAACCCAAAGAGACTCTCGATCTCGCGTTCTCTCCTGACGTTGCCGTGACCCATGGCGAAGCCTTCGTTCCCGGTCCCGGGATCACTCTGACCGCTGTTCACACCCCGGGCCATACCTCGAATCATCTGTGTGTGGCCTGGAAGGAGCATCGGGCCTTGTTCACCGGAGACCACGTCATGGGATGGTCGACCACTGTCGTCTCGCCCCCCGATGGTGACATGGCGGCCTACATCCGCTCTCTCGACGTCGTCGCTGGTCGACGTGATGAGGTGTTGTGGCCCACACACGGCCGTCCCATCACCGACCCGGCACCGTTTCTCGAGGCGTATCGAGCGCATCGTCTCGATCGAGAGGCGCAGGTTCTCGGTTGCGTTCGTGAGGGTGTCGACACGGTGGTCGAGATGGTTCGTCATCTCTACCGTGACGTCGACATGCGTTTGCATCGCGCGGCGGCGCGCAGTGTCCTCGCCCATCTCGTGAAACTCGTTTCCGAGGGGGTGGTCGCTGTCGAGGACGCCGGACCGCCTCGCGTGCGGTCGCTCTATCGGGCCGTCTGATCAGCGGTGGCCGTGGCCGGTATCCGGCCTCGGGCGATGCGGTCCACGGCCATGACGACCCCAAAGCCGATGACTCCCAACAGAATCGCTGGGGCCACGTCATCGCGGGGCCAGGCGAGTGTGGTCGTCGCCGTGCCGCCCGGCCAGGGCCACAACACGCGTAGCGATCCGATCATCAAGCCGATCATCACCGCCAGAACCCGGTCGTGATGGTGCTCGAGCAGCCAGGACAGAATCGACGAGAACCCCGCCAAGCCCAGGACACATCCAAGACCGAAGAGTCCGATCACGATCAGGTTGCGATCGTTCACGGCCCCGAGCACCTCGGTGTACATCCCCATCATCACCAACAGGAAGGATCCTGAGACCCCGGG
>CAYYHU010000084.1:0-3010 GCA_964471865.1 uncultured Ilumatobacteraceae bacterium
AATCTCGCACCCTCACCATGGGTCGCGACCCTGTTGCAAGGCCCGACGACGCCGTGGTCCTGCCCGGTGGCGTCGGCGTCAGGCCCGGTGGCCCTGATCCGAACGCGGCTGGTGAAGGTCAGGATTCGGCCGAACGAATCGCGTCGACGAGTTCCGACACCGGTCGGTACGTCAAGCCTGCGATCGCGCGGTGCGCGTAGCGCACGATTCCTGAACCGTCGATCACGAACACCGACCGCCGCGGGAATCCCAAGGGACCCAGAGTCCCGTAGGCGCCGGCGACGGCTTTGTCGGTATCGGCGAGAAGCGGGAACCCGAAGCCGTGTTTGGCGGCGAAGCGTTCATGGCTCGCCACGTCCTGAGCCGAGATCGCGAGCACCTGGGCGCCGAGACCGTCGAATTCGGACAGATCGTCGTTGTAGGAGTTGAGCTGTTTCGTGCACACCGGGGTGTCGTCACCCGGGTAGAACACCAAGACCACGACCCGACCGGCGTACTCGGACAACGAGTACTCACGACCTCCGGTCCCAGCCAGAGTGAAGGGCGGTGCGGCTTCTCCGACCTTGACGCTCACGTCGCCAGTCTGGCACGCCCGAGCCCATGGGTGGACAACCGAGATCGGAATCCGCGAGAACCCGGCTCGACTCAGGCGTCGAGGGACTCCATCAGATCGGCCGCGATGTCGAAATTGGCGTGGACGTCTTGGACGTCGTCGTTGTCCTCGAGCGCGTCGATGATGCGCAACACTCGTCGAGCCTCGTCGAGATCGGACAGTTCGATCATCGTGGAGGGAACCAGAGGCGCCTCCGCCGACATGACCCCGAGACCGGCGCTGTCGATGGCGTCACGCACCGCGCCGACGCTGGAGGGTTCACACGTCACACGCCAGGCGCCGTCCACGGCTTCGACATCGTCGGCTCCGGCGTCGAGCGCGGCGAGCATGACATCGTCCTCGGTCGCGACGGCGTCGACGAGCACGACGCCACGGCGTGAGAACTGCCATCCCACCGCTCCGGGTTCGGCCATCGAACCGCCCATCTTGGACAAGATGTTGCGAACCTCGGCGCCGGTGCGGTTGCGGTTGTCGGTGAGGACCTCGATCATGAGCGCCACTCCCCCGGGCGCGTACCCCTCGTAGGTGATGGACTCGTAGTTCGCCCCATCGTTCTCGCCGGTACCTCGTTTGACGGCTCGGTCGATCGCGTCATTGGTCATCTGGGCGGCTTTGGCCTTGGCCACCATGGTGCGCAAGGTGGCGTTGGAATCGATATCGCCTCCACCTTCTCGCGCGGCGACTTCGATCTGGCGGGCGAGTTTGGCGAACAGCTTTCCGCGCGCCTTGTCGACGGCCGCTTTCTTGTGCTTGATGGTCGCCCATTTGGAATGGCCCGACACGTCACACCTCCTGGAGAAATGTCTGATGGATCCGGCTGTCGCCGGCCAGTTCGGGATGGAAAGTCGCGGCCATCACTCGGCCCTGACGAATGAGAACGGGATGATCACCGAAACTCGCGAGCACCTCGACGCCGCTGCCGATGCTTTCGACCATCGGGGCACGGATGAACACGGCATGGAAGGGATCCTCGAGGCCGGTGACGTCGAGATCGGTCTCGAAGGAATCCCGTTGACGTCCGTACGCGTTGCGTCGCACGGTCGCGTCGAGCACCCCGAACACCCGCTGGTCCTCACGACCATCGAGGACGTTTCGAGCCGCCAGGATCAACCCGGCACAGGTCGCAAAAGCAGCAAGGCCGTCGCGAAGGGCCTCACCGAGGGGGTCGAAGAGTCCCGAGGTGACGAGCAACCGCGACATCGTGGTCGACTCTCCCCCCGGCAGCACGATGGCGTCGAGGCCTACGAGATCGCCGGGCACCCGCACTTCGCGGGTGCGAGCACCGAGAGCTTCGAGATGTTCAGCGTGGGAGCGAAACGCGCCCTGGAGTGCCAGCACCCCCACGATCGGGGTGTGGTCCACCTGGGGGCCTCGCTTCGGCGTCGCGGCACCGACTGGTCATGGACTCACCAGCCCCGTTCGGCGTACCGCTGATTGACCTCGTCCATACCGATGCCGGTCATGGGCGCTCCGAGGCCGCGGCTGACCTTGGCGATGATTCCGGGGTCACGGAAGTGAGTCGTTGCTTCGACGATCGCCTTGGCGCGGCGCTCGGGGTCGTCACTCTTGAAGATTCCCGATCCGACGAAGACGGCTTCGGCTCCGAGTTGCATGGCGAGGGCAGCATCCGCCGGTGTCGCGATGCCCCCCGCACAGAAAAGAGGAACGGGCAGCCAGCCGGTTTCGGCGATCTCTTGTACGAGAGGCAAAGGCGCCTGCAGCCGCTTCGCCCAGTCGAACAACTCCGCCGAGTCGGCCTGGGTGATCCGACGGATATCGCCGATGATCGAACGCAGGTGCCGGACCGCTTCGACGATGTTGCCGGTGCCGGCCTCGCCTTTGGACCGGATGAGGGCTGCACCCTCGCTGATTCGACGCAGCGCTTCGCCCAGGTTCGTGGCTCCACACACGACGGGCACGTCGAATGCGAACTTGTCGATGTGATGGGCTTCATCTGCGGGGGTCAGAACTTCGCTTTCGTCGATGAAATCCACACCCAGGGACTGAAGCACCTGGGCTTCGACGAAATGGCCGATGCGCGCCTTGGCCATGACTGGGATCGACACGGCGGCTTTGATGCCTTCGATCATCTCTGGATCGCTCATACGGGCCACGCCACCATCGCGACGAATATCCGCGGGGACCCGCTCGAGTGCCATCACCGCACAGGCACCGGCGTCCTCAGCGATCGTGGCCTGAGAGGGGGTGACGACGTCCATGATGACGCCGCCTTTGAGCATCTCGGCCAGTCCGCGCTTGACGCGCTGGGTTCCGGTGACGCTCGAGGCTGCAGATTCGCTCATGGACGCCAGCGTATCCAGCCGAATGGGCTCGACACCGACGCAGCCGGGATCCAGACTCGATCACCCGAAACCAGGAACGCGATCCTGGTCTCGA
>CAYYHU010000085.1:0-2934 GCA_964471865.1 uncultured Ilumatobacteraceae bacterium
GGCCAGTGATACGGCGAGGTTGAACCGAGCGGCACGAGTGTCTTCATGATCGCGACCGAGGACATCTGTGCGATCTGCGACGAGATCCCGGTAGAGCTCAGCAGCGATGTCGTACTCCGCGACGTTGTAGTGGAGACGAGCCAGGTGTCCGCGCGCATGCATGGTCGACGGATGCTCCTCACCCAACACCCGTATCCGATCCTCGATGAGGCGCTGAGCCTGGACCATCGCCTCGCGCGGTCGACCCCCGAGACCAATCGCCCGAATCAGGTTTCCACGAGTCACCAAGGTCGACTCGGCGTCCGCTCCTTCGACCCGTTCCCGGTCGATGAGCAAGCGACCCAAAACCTCCTCGGCCTCGGTGTACCGGCGAGCCTCGGTCAGCGCTCGGCCCAGAAATCCTCGCCAGACCAGTACCCGCTCGCCGTCAGGACCCTGGATGGCTGTCCACCGATCGATCAGGGTCTCGAACAGCCCACAGGCACGAGCCGGCGAGCCTTCCGCGAGTTCACGCTGAGCGTCGACTGCCAGTTGTTCGAGGTCGATAGGACCGTTCACGCTGCCACCGCGAACATCGAGGCGTGCACGACTGCACCATCCAAGACCAGTGCCTGACCGGTGATCGAGTCGGTGTCGACATGGAGTTCCTCACCGAGACCCACAGCCGAGGACCGCAGGGAGTCGGCTCGGGCGAAGCCACGAACGAAACGAAGCGCTCGGGTTGCCGACGGACGCGAACGATGACGGCTTGTTCCTTCGAGAAGGTGACTGGTGATCAGTGATGCCCAGGACCGCTCGAGGAGAGCGGGGCTGATGAACACCTCGGCGGCCACCACCCGGGAACCGTGGCACACCACGACGCCACACTGCTGAGCTAGAGGACCCCGAGAGATCAGCTCCTCCAGCGCCCGACGGCGCGGGGCGCTGGCATCGATTGCCTCGCGGAGAACGGACACATCGGTGGTTTCGGATCGCACACCGTAACGATTCAGTTCCGACGCAACCTGGGACCAGACGACACCTTGATCGGCACGGCGCTCACCTCGTTGTCGCAGACTCTCGGCGATGGACTGCTGCATGGCTCGACGGACCCGACGCGGTGCGGTGTACTCGCCCGTTGTGAACCCATGATTTCCGCTCCATCGACCCGCCTCGACGCAGCTCACCGGTACATCGAGCATCGATCGCGGCGGAACGAGTACCGAGACGTTGAGAGTGCGGTTCTGTTGTCCGCCCTGGATCAGCGATCCGGCCGTCACGAGGGCCGGCGACTCGCTCGAGTTCTCCACGATCACCTCGGGGACAGAGGCGCTCGGACGTTCGATAACCGAGACGACGGATCCATCCAGGATCTGAAGGTCCGAGGAGAGTCCCGGGAGGTACAACGGAAAGAACGACACTCCGATTCGGGTGATCGGAGCGCCGATCGCTGCATTCGTAAGACAGTCGATGGTCATGGGGATCCTTTCGCCAATGGCTCGACCCGATGAACTCCGGTTCCTCGGGTCCGAACCGCTCGGGAGTCGCCGGTGCTCGATGACGAGCCTGTACATCCATTAACGCGCTGTCCCAACAATGTGTGACGGTCAATCATGCGGATTCGAGATCGACGACGTCTCGCACACGACATCTGGCACATGACATCTGGCACATGGATCAGAGAATCGATGTCACAGATCGTGTCGAGTGGTACCGTTTGATTCGCATGACGAGCGATCCCGGTTTCCCGGGGTCCAGCAACCTGGGACGAACAACCCAAGGTGCTTCCACCTTGCGAGGTGGCATGTGGCCCATCGAGGCAACGAAGTGTTCGGCATCCCGAGTCGTTCGACTTTTCGTGATCTGTCGGTGGGTGATCCATCCACAACCAGCGAGGAGTCCCGATGGCACCGACACGGCGTCGACAGCATCACTCAGCCGCCACCACCGACGAAACCTTCACTATCGCGACGTACCGCGAGTTGTGTGCTCGGGCGAGTCGGCTACGAGTGGACTCTGCCGATGACGCCTTCGATGTCATCCAGCGATGCGGCGAACGCCTCCTGAACGCAGCGCCGGGACAGTGGACCGGGTACGACTCGCCAGCCGTACTCGCTGCCGTCCTGCTCCGCACCGCGGTCCAAGACCATCGACGAGGCGAACGGATTCAGCGAGGCCAGGGTTCACGCCTTGCCATCGCCCCTGACGGGCTTCGAACGCCCGGACGGATCGTGATCGCACTCGACGACCTCGACCTGACCGACTCTCGATCCGACCTCGATCGCGTCGAGCAACGCCTGATGTTGCGTCCACTGTTGGAGTCCCTACCCCCCAGGATTCGCACTCTGCTGTGGATGGTGAGCGTCGAGGGCTACGAGATTCAGGAAGCGGCAGAGCATCTCGGATGGTCTCGATGTCACGCAAGTCGCCAGTTGTCCAAGGTCCGCAAGCAAGCCCGGCGTCATGCAGGCGCGTCATGACCGACACCGAGGAGCTTTTGGCCACCTTTTTCCGGGGAGCACCCAAGATGGCGGTTCCATGGAAGCCCGCACCCCGGTCGCGCCGGGACCGCACGACGGTCGATCGTGATCTGATCACGACGGTCATGACGTCCCCGGTCGTTCTCACCGAAATCGACCCTGTGGGGTTGCGAGCCAGCCAACCGTGGATCCTCATGGAACATGTCGCTCACTACCTCACCGAGACCTGGTACGTCACCGGACGCACCTCTGCCGACCACCATCACCCGGCCAACCGCTTTCCGTTGGTGCTTCCCGATCACCAGGGACGACTCACGATCCTGTCTGGCCATCACCGGGCGGCGGCAGCACGGCTCCTCGAACGACCGCTACTCGCCCGAGTGGGACCGGGCGCGCCGGGCGGCGAGGCGATGGTGACTCCCACGATGGAATGGCATCCCAATCGATCAGCTAGTGACGTCGCCACTGACCTCGC
>CAYYHU010000086.1:0-1358 GCA_964471865.1 uncultured Ilumatobacteraceae bacterium
CCTTGGTCCATCCCGATGGTACCGATGGCACCGGGTCGGCTCTGGTGGCGAAGCGATACCGAGTCGTCGGGCCGTGACCGAATAGGTCTCACCCGGCTTCACTCCTTCGGTGTCGACGTCGTAGCGTCCGGAGTCATGGCTGCCGATACCGATGTCGTCCTGCCCGATCAGGACTTGTTTCGCAAAGAGGTCCGGACCTGGCTCGAGGAACACGCCGAGCTCCGAGTCGAATCCGAACCGGCTGAGGAGTCCCAAGGCGTGGCGTGGGGCGTCGGATCCGATGACGTGGCGGTGTTCCACAATCTGAGCGATGCCGAGGAGGCCGAACGCCTCGAGCGGGTCTGCGCGTGGCAGCGCCAAAAGTTCGACGCCGGTTTCGCCATGCTCAACTGGCCCGTCGCCCTCGGAGGTCGAGGACTTCCCGGGTCCTATGTGCGGATCTACAACCGAGAGGAATCTCGCTTCAAGATCCCCTCGGCTGGCGAACTGCCCCCCACCTCGATGGGACTCGTGGCGCCGACGATCGCGGCATACGGGACCGATGAACAAAAGGCCCGCTTCATCGCTCCGATGATGCGGATGGACTTGATCGGATGTCAGTTGTTCTCCGAGCCCTCGGCTGGATCGGACCTGGCATCGCTCACCACCAAAGCGGTCCAAGACGGTGACGAGTGGGTCCTGAACGGCCAGAAGGTGTGGACCTCGGGAGCCCGGTTCTCCCAGTGGGGTCTCGCTATCGCTCGCCATGACGTCGACGTTCCCAAGCATCGGGGCATGACGGCATTCCTGGTGCCTCTGGACGCTCCCGGAGTCGAGATCCGACCGATCCGCCAGATGAGCGGGGGCGCCAACTTCAACGAGGTGTTCCTCACCGATGCGCGCATCGGCGACGATCTGCGTCTGGGTGCCGTCGGCGACGGGTGGAAGGTCGCGTTGACGTGTCTCGGGTTCGAACGAGACCATTCCGGAGGCGCCGGCGGCGGCCATACCGGTGGTGGCTTTCCCCAGGTTCTCGCCGCCGCTCAGCATTTCGGACTCGATGAGGATCCCGTCATGCGTCAGGTGCTCGCAGACCTCTACATCCAGCACCGCGTCTCTCAGTACACGAACCGTCGGGCGGCTTCGGCGCTCAAGGCCGGTCAGACCCCCGGCCCGGAAGGATCGCTGGGCAAGTTGATGTGGACCGCCAACATGGCCCGGGTCAGCGATGCGATCTCTCAGATCCTCGGACCCCGTCTCGTCGCCGATACCGGCGAATGGGGCACCTACGCCTGGGCCGAGCACGTCTTGGGAGCGCCTGGCTATCGCATCGCAGGTGGCAGCGACGAGATCCAGCGCAACATCATCGGTGAGCGGGT
>CAYYHU010000086.1:1458-2852 GCA_964471865.1 uncultured Ilumatobacteraceae bacterium
ATCGAGGTGATCTCCGGGGTCGAAGAAGCCCGACTGATCCATCTCGGAGTCCTTCACGCCCTCGACATCGTGAACCATCGGGTGTTGCTCATCGATATCGGTGGGGGGTCCACTGAAGTTCTCGTCGCCCAAGGCGGCGAGGAACTCGCGGTGCGCAGTTTCAAACTCGGCGCCGTGCGCCTCACCGACCGGTTCTTTCCCGGAGGTAGCCAACATCCGTCGGCGGTGAGTTCGTGTCGCATCCACATCCGCTCGGTGCTGTCGGTTCTCGAGCGCGAGGTGAGCGATCTCGGATTCGAGTTCGCGGTCGTCTCCTCGGGAACGGCAGAAACTCTCGCTCGCATGGTCCATGCTCGACGTGGCGACCCCCCGATCCGCAGCACGAATGCACTGAGGTTTACCCGCGACGAACTCGATGCCGTGGTGGACGAGTTGATCGATGCCGCCAGTACGGAACGGAGGCGGCGTCTCGCCGGACTCGAGAGCTCACGTGCCGACATCATCCTTGCCGGAGCGCTGATTCTCGACGGGGTCGCTCACAGTTTCGACGTCGCCGAGTTCGTGTTCAGCGACTACGCGCTGCGGGAAGGGGTGATGCTCGACACGATTCGGCGCCGCAGTCCCACGGCGCCCGACCTTCACGACGTCGCTCGTCGAAGCGTCGAAGGGCTCATGGACCGCTGCGATGACGACCCGGCCCACTCCCGCCATGTCGCTTCGCTCGCGGCGTCGTTGTTCGATCAGTTGGCATCCCGCCATGGTCTCGAACCGATCTGGCGTCAACGTCTCGAAGCGGCCTCGTTACTTGCGAACGTGGGATTGGTGGTGAGCCATTCCAAACACCATCTCCACTCGTACTACGTGATCCGCAATTCTGATCTCGTCGGTCTCACCGATCATGAGATCGAACTGATCGCGCAGATCGCGCGCTATCACCGCAAGAGTCCACCCAAACCCTCCCATGAGGCCTTCGCCCGCCTGGATGAACACGATCAACGAGGAGTGCGCGTCCTAGCCGGCATCCTGCGCATCGCGATCGGTCTGGACCGTCGACGTGAACACCGAGTGACGGCGGTGAAGGTTCGGTCCAACGACACCGCAAAAGGCCTCGAGATTCTCGTCGAGACGGACGCCACGTCCACCGATATCGACCTCGAGCTCTATGCCGCCCAAGAACGTCGCGAACTTCTCGAAGCCGCGCTGGGCGTCACCGTGACGATCAGGGGTAGCACTCGCCGCTCTCAGCGCGCCCGGTAGGTGCTCAACACGCTGGCCAGTTCCACGGGTCGATCCCCCTGCACGCTATGGCCGGCACCTTCGACGACATGCACGACATCATCGGGTCGACGGCGACGAAACTCGGCGACGTCCTCGTCGTCCACCACGGGCGAGTC
>CAYYHU010000087.1:0-2810 GCA_964471865.1 uncultured Ilumatobacteraceae bacterium
AAAGTGGCAGCCAATCGGCCCAAGGACCTTCGAAGTCTGCCGTACCTGGAGTCCTTGCGCGACGAGATCGAACGCGGCTGAAGGGTTGCACGAGCCAACGGCGCCGTGGCGCCGTTCGGACACGCGAGGCATCTGCGCGTGTTCATCGACCCCGACCTCGTGCAGTGGTCCGAGGTCTGGGCGGCCGCAGGCACGTGACACGACGTCGTCGGTATCGAGCCGAACACGTTGGAGGAGGCCAGCTGCGGAGAGATCACCGACCTGAAGCGCAGCCGATCGCAAGCATCAGAACCGCCCGTCAGCGCGCGATCGTCGGCGTCCTGCCTCGTCACTCCTTGCGAAGACGGTGATCCGGGGATTAGCTGGCCCCATGACCGCCACCGGTGACGCCGTCGAACTGACTGCCGTCTTGTGGGCTGCGCCCGAGGGGGGCTTCAGCGCACTGAATCCCGAGACGGGGACGACCTCGGAGGGCGACACGCAGGCGGAGGCGTTGCGCAACTTGGCCGAGGCCACAGCGCTCTACCTCGAAGAGTTTCCGTTGCCGCTCGGCGAGCGGCCAGTGATCACTACGTTCCACATCGCCGACGTTGCCTGAGCTCCCGAACGTCTCGGGATTGGAGGCGGTTCGCGCGCTGGAGCGCCTCGGCCTCGTCGTCATGCGTCAGCGGGGAAGTCACGTGATGCTGCGTCGAGGTCTGGCTGGCTGCGTCGTGCCGCTTCATCGAGAGATCAAGCGAGGGACGCTCGGCGGAATCCTGCGCCCAGAGGGCGTCGGCGCTGAAGCGTTCGTCGAAGCGCTCGACCGCTGAACGGCGCAGAAACCAACGACGGCCTGCCGCCGTTCGGCCGCACGACCCATGTGCGGGTGTTCATCGACCCTGATCTGTTTCAGTACGACGAGGTGTGGGCGGCGGGCACGTGGAACGAGGTGTTCGGACTCGAGCCGCACGAGTGAGTCCCCGTCTCGTGGTGTCGGAGTCTGCGGCCACCATCGCAAGGCGATCGATGCCCTCACCCGGGGTGTGTCGCCGTTCCTCGAAGTGGCGGCAACGTGTGATCTTCGGGTGATGATTGGTGGTGTTCGGACCGCGGGTGCACCGTGACGAGCCGGTCACTCGTGCACTCGACGGGGATGACGAGCTGGGAACCTCAGATGTCGACGGTTCCCTCGACGCAGATGACGACATCGCCCCCGACCCAGACCGAACCCGAGGAATCCGTCGTCACTCGCACGACCCCGGAGCGTCCGAGTGACGCACCTTGGGAGACGAGATACGGAGGTGATGCCCGACCAGTGCCGATGAGCCACTGTGCCAGGGCGGCATTGAGGCTTCCGGTCACCGGATCTTCAAAGGTGGTGCCTGCTGCGCAGTAGAAGGCTCGGACCTCATAGGCGAATGGTGAGTCGACCGGAGATGGACCGATGACCCCTACCGGTACCGTGATGGCGCGAGGTCGGACCGCACGAACATCGTCGGCTGATCTGAGGAGGACGCCGACCCAACCAGGACCGTTGTCCACCCAAGCGATGTCGACGATCGAGTCGGGGCCGAGACCCAGCGACTCGATGACCTGAGTCTGGGTGTCTGAGGTGACGGGTCCACTGCGAAGCAGCGGCGGTGCTTGGAAGGCGAGCGAATCCCCGTGGCGACGGATCTCTACGAGTCCGACCCCACATTGCTGAACGATTCGGTCCCCATGCCTGGGGGTGCCGCCGAGAGCCAACCACGCATGCGCCGAGCCCAACGTCGGATGACCAGCGAACGGGAGCTCTTCTGCCGGGGTGAAGATACGAACCCGGTAGTCGGCTCGAGGATCAGAGGGCGGGACCAAGAAGGTCGTCTCGGACAGATTCGTCCAGTTGGCGAATTGCTGCATCTGAGTGCTGTCCAAGCCGTCGGCGTCGATCACGACTGCCAGAGGGTTTCCGAGGAACGCTCGATTCGTGAAGACATCGAGTTGGAGAAATCGGCGGTTCACAGCGATGAGTCTGGCCGAGAGTCGGTCGCGAGATGGGTGATCGAGAATCAGGCGGGCTGTCAACGTCGGGGAGCGCACCTGACCTACGGTGTCGCTGCACCACTGTGTGGGTCCTGCGCGACGGAGTCCATGATCGTGACGTCATCACAGGTTGAGACGGTCATCGCTATGGCGGTGTCGCGGTACGTTGAGGTCGTGAAGCGACCACGGTCCACCATGTCGATAGATCTCGGACTGGCGTATCGGGAGTCCCGACATCGAGTTGTCGAGTTGATCGCCGGAGTGGACGGCCGATCGATGGTTCCGGCCACTCCCGCGTGGAGCGTGCACGACGTCGTGGCTCATCTGGTGGGAATCACCGAAGATGCCGTGTCGGGAAATATGGAGGGAGTCACCACGGACGCGTGGACCGCCGCGCAGGTGGATCGGGGTCGATCCCGATCGAGTGCCGCTCTGATCGAGTCGTGGGAACGTCACGCTCCTCTGGTCGAGGCGGTGCTCACATCGTCAGCGGGGGCGTCGGCGGCTCTCGCAGTGATCGACATCCACACCCATGAAGCCGATCTGTGTCACGCCCTGGGACGGTCGATGAGAATGTCACGACCGGTGTTGTCCTGGATGGCCGACGAACTCGACGAGGGTTTTCATCAACGGTGTGTCGAGTTGGGTCTCGAGCCCGTCGAGGTACGAACGAATGACGGTGAATGGTTCCGCGGACGTCTCGGCCGCCGAACCGCAGCCGAGGTGTGTGCCTATGACTGGGATCGTGATCCCGAGGTGTATCTCGATGCCTGGTTCGTTTTCGGTCGGGCTGACCGTTCGCTCGA
>CAYYHU010000088.1:0-2661 GCA_964471865.1 uncultured Ilumatobacteraceae bacterium
CGGGCGATGGCCGCGGCGGGAGGTGCCTGAGATGATCGCGTGGCTCGGACCGGTGGGCGACGTCATGTCGAGCTCCACCATGTACCAGTCGACGTTGAGATTTGCGATCGTGTTGGCGTTCGCAGCCGTGGGCGAGTGGGTGGCGGAGCGGTCGGGAACCCTCAACATCTCCGTCGAGGCCATGTTGATCGGTGGAGCGTTCACCGGAGGCGTGATCTACACCTCGACGGGCTCCACGGCTCTGGGTCTCGCCGTGGGTGCCATCGGCGGGGCGATCATCGCCCTGGCGCAGGCGAACCTCAGCCACCGTCTGGTCACCGACCAGTTCGTCGTCGGTCTGACGTTGAACTTGTTGGTGCTCGGTTTGGCGTTGTTCCTCGACGATCATCTGGATCTGGCCACCAAAGTCGCCGACTCATGGGACATTCCCGGTCTGGTAGATCTGCCCCTGATCGGAGAAGCGGTCTTTGGTCAGCCCTGGCCGATGTATCTGATCGTTCCCTTGGTGCCCCTGGCCTGGTGGCTGGTGTTTCGCACCCGCTGGGGGCTCGAGGTCCGATCCGCTGGTGAGAACCCGCAGGCGGCCGATGTCTCGGGAATCCACGTCAACCGTCGCCGCCGGGAGGCGATCATCTTCGCCGGTCTGTGCAGCGGCCTCGGAGGTGCCGTTCTCGTCCTCGGACAGATCTCGGTATCGCGATGGGAACCCGGACACGTCGGACTCAAAGGGATCGTGGCGATCGCAGCGGTGATCTTTGGCGGATGGACGCTGCGAGGCACCCTCATCGGTTGTCTGCTCTTTGGCTACTTCTTCGCTCTCCAACAGACACTTCCGGTGCTCGGATACCGCATCAACTCACAGCTCGCCGCAGCTCTGCCCTACATCGTGGCGTTGGCGGTCACCGCCGTCTTCGCGGCTCGGACCCGCCAGCCCAAAGCGCTGGCCCAACCCTTCGTGCGAGGTCTCACGTGAAAGCCCTGCTCTACAACGCTCCGGGAGGACCTGAAGTCCTCGAGTACACCGATGTCGCTGATCCCACCCCCGGGGCTCGCGACGTCGTGGTGAAGGTCGCCGCAACCGCGCTCAATCATCTCGATGTCGTGCAACGCAACGGTTGGTACCAGATGCCCGGTTTCACCCTGCCCCATATCGCGGGCATGGATGTGGCCGGTGAGATCGTCGCCGTCGGCTCCGAAGTGGAGCGCGTCCGTATCGGAGATCGAGTCGTGATCGACCCGTCGCTGGCTGAGGTTCCCGAGGGCTCGACGCTTGCAGGCAAGGGTGACTTGTATGGCGATCTCGGGATCATCGGAGCCACCGTGGCGGGGGGATATGCGGAGTTGTGTCTGGCTCCCGACACCCATGTACACCTGATCCCCGATGCCATGTCGTATCACCATGCCGTGGCCTTTCCGACGGCCTGGCTCACGGCCCATCACGCCCTGTTCGACATCGGTCGGCTGCGGGCCGGGGAGACCGTGATGATCCACGCCGCCGGCAGCGGTGTGTCGATGGCGGGTATCCAGTTGGCCAAGAATGTCGGAGCGACGGTTCTCGCCACGGCCGGCAGTGAGGACAAATGCGCCAAGGCCCTCGAGTTGGGCGCCGATCACGTCACGAACAACCGCACCACCGATCTCACCGGATGGGCCCGTGAGGTGACCTCGGGTGCAGGTGTCGACATGGTGTTCGACCATGTCGGCGAAGCGCTGTGGGCGGCGTCGATGTTCTCGCTCAAACCGAGGGGTCGTCTCGTCAACTGCGGCAACACCTCCGGCGATACTGCGACGATCCCCTCCCTGGGGTTCATGTTCCACATGGGGATCCAGATCCTGGGTTCGGACCCGTATCGCTACGAGGAGTTCGCTCCCGCCTGGACGACCTACTGCGAGGGTGACTTCGTCGCTCCGATCGACACCGTGTATCCGCTGTCAGAGGGTGCTGCTGCGCAGGGGCAGATGTTGAGCGGAGCATTCTTCGGCAAGATCGTGCTGGAGCCGTGAGCGTCGACGCTCCGTATCCGGAACTGAAAAAGACTCACACCATGGCCCGCACGGGCCGTCCGTGGCGAGATGTCAAGCCACCTCCGTCGGGGTCGGTGTGGTCCATCATCCAGGGGTATGGCTCCTACTGGATGCTGGTGGCTGCAGTGGATCTCGGGGTCTTCGATGCCATCGAGAACCTCGGCCCCTGCACCAGTACGGCGCTCGCAGAGCGCCTCGAGGTCTCAGCCCCCCATCTCGAACATCTCCTGGATGCTTTGGTCAGTTTCGGATTCCTCGATCAAGTCGAGGACATCTACGAACTCACCGAGACCGCGGAGAGATATCTCTGCAGCGACGGTCCAGCGTCGATGGCCTCGCTGGTCCATGTAGCCCCAGGACCCCTCGAGAACTGGACGCGTCTCGCCGAGACGATTCGCACCGGGACGGCTCCGACCCCGATCGAGCAAGACCCGGCCTCGTTCTATGGACCCTTGGTCCAGGCCACGTTCGCGACGCAGCTGCGAGCGGCGACCCGGCTCGGAATGAAGTTGGCCTGGACGCGGCGCCCCGGATTGCGAGTGCTCGATCTGGGGGCGGGACGCGCGCCGTGGAGCATTGCCGTGCTCGAGTCCTCACCGGGATCGACCGCGGTGATCAACGATCTCGACGAGGTCC
>CAYYHU010000089.1:0-569 GCA_964471865.1 uncultured Ilumatobacteraceae bacterium
AAGGGTTGGGTGCCTCGCGTTACACACACCGTGATCGACCTCACCCGGCAACAGGATCATGACGCCCACACGGCGTCTGCCCTCTAGGTCTGGGGTTTGCCTCGCCTGGAGCGAGACGGCACCGGTACACCAGGAGCAGCCGGCGAGTTCCTCTCTCGATCCGCCTGCATCCATCACCCTGTGTCACAGCCATCGACAACCGGGAGCGCTCAACGAAACAGGAGCATTCGGCCCAGTCGGCGACGGCCGCAAAGGGCAATCCCGCTGCTGTACCGACGAGATTGCCCTTCGGACACCATGAGGGCTCACACGCAGCCCATCACCACGAATCTTCGGCCCGACGAATGCGGCTGATCACCCAGTGAACGTCCGGCCGCTTGTTGCGCTCCCAGTAGTCGAGTGCCTCGAGATCGAAATGGGCCAGGGTCGAGGGCACCGACTCACGTCGGTGCCACCAGTTCAAGGCATCGCCGGCGTACAACACTGCCGCGATCGGCCGAGCCTCGATGATGGCGTCGAGGGCGTGTCGAGCGTTGAAGCCCAGTGCCAACAGGATGGCGAAGCCCATC
>CAYYHU010000089.1:579-2517 GCA_964471865.1 uncultured Ilumatobacteraceae bacterium
CGATGGCCCCCGATTCACCCCCATATGGCAATGCACCAACACCCGACTGTCGGGATCGCGTAACGCCTCGAGAGCAGCGGCGACGCCCGCCGTGAACCACTCGTCGTCCATTGGTTGGCCCGCATCGTCCACGCCGAGGTGCGTGTACACGATGTGGGGCGCCAACTCGGCAACCAGAGCCTCATCGGTCCACTCATCACGCACGTCGATCACGTGGGTGATTCCGGCCGCCACCCACTCGGCAACCTGACGCTCAGCCCCAGCGCGATTCGAGTCGAGGTCACCTGACAGGACGAGCCGGGTCCCCAACACGTGACAGAGGCGGCGCCACCAGGTGGCGGGGTTGGGATCGAGCGATGAGGTCGACAAATGGTTCAAGGTAGTTCCTTTCGTGATCGTGTTCGTGGGGATGAGCTGTCCCCACGGTTTCAACGCGCCGGGCGGTGCGAAGCGTGACATCTCAGGGCCGATGGTCACCAGGCACCCTCGCACGGATGAGAGGAGACGGATCGGAAGCCAACATCTGGCACTCCTGTGGGGTGAAAGTGAGCCGACCGATGAGGAAGCGGCGCAACCACATCGGCCCGTCATGGCTCAGCACCCACTCGGTCACCGCCTTGGTCGCTCGCCCACCGAAGAATGCCTCGAGCACCTCGACCGGGGTGTCGAGCAAATGAGACGGGCTCGCCGAGGCCACCCATCCGAAGCGAGCGATTCCACGTCTCACCAGTCCGATCCCCAGGTTCTGGTGGAATGTGGTTTCGAGCGATAAATAGTGCGCAGCAAATCGGCGGTAGACCTCGGGGCTCGCATTCGGATGCTCAGCTGCGCGTTCGTGCACATCGATGCCCAGCGACGTCGGGAAGTTTTCAAGGAGTGCTGCAGGAGTAGCCGGATTCTCGAGCATCCGATGATGCACCCCCACCCTTGGATCTTTCACCAGAGAGATCAACACTTCGGGTTCGTTGCGGAATGCGCCGAGTTCCCAGCGCACTTGCTCTGAAGCGGTCTCAGCCAACTTCATGAGGTCGGCAAGTGGCGTTTTGGGATGTCGCGCCAGGGCGAGCTCGGTGTCTAGACGGCTGACTCGCAGTCGGGTGGCGACCCTGTGCAGGGCTTCGCCAGACGACCGAAGGTTGAGTGCCACGGCATGGCGGACCTCAGGGTCACGGTCACGTGCCAACTCGAACAGCAGGTTCTCGGGTAGATCTGTGTGGTGTGCTGCCGCGCGCCGCACGTCAGCGTGACCGTCGCCCAAGAGACCTATCGCCGCTTCAACGGGTGTCGACGGATTCTCAGCGACCGCCTTTCTCACCTTCTCGCACACATCACCGGATAACGCCATGAGGGTTGCAGCCGTCAATCTCGGACTGGTGGCCGCTGCTTGGCGAACTCGCCGGAATCGATCGACAGCACCGCATTCGACGATGCTCGGAAGGTCCAGACCCAGTCGTACGGCCATCTCGCGAAAGCGGGGACGCGGGTGGCGCACACCTCGTCTCAACATGTACTCGTGTTCGGGTCCTAGAGGTCGAACCTGTCGATGACTTCTGCTGTGAGAGGTCAGAAAAGCCTCCACCCGTTCCCATCCCGCCAGGGCATCCAAGATGGTCAACGGATCGATGGCGGTGGTGATGACAGCATCCGTGGTCACGATGAGTGAACGCTCGAATGCTGTATCGACGTGACATTCCTCCACTGCCCATACCGGGTCTGGACACCGGCTCACATTCTGGACAAACAGGAAACTCGCGATATTCCAGTCGTTGTGATGACGTGACCTTCTCGGGTTCGTCCACCCCTCCCAGACGTCGGCGATCCGAAGCATCGACATCTCGTCACAAGTGGCGCGCTCGACCGGAAGATCCATCGAGGCGGGCGTCCGATGGCGTCCCGGCTCGTGGTGTAGAAGCTCGTGTTCTTCCCGTTCGCTGTTGT
>CAYYHU010000090.1:0-2418 GCA_964471865.1 uncultured Ilumatobacteraceae bacterium
TGAAGTACAGATGGGCGGGGTGTTCCCAGGTGAAGCCGATACCGCCGTGGATCTGGATGTTCTCGGCGGTGGCGTGGAAGTAGGCCTCCGAGCAGTAGGCCTTGGCGAGCGAGGCCACCGAGGGCAGCTCGTCGTTCATCTCCGCGGCGCACCACATGCCGTAGTAGGCGGCCGACTTGGCGGACTCGACCTCGAGGAGCATGTCGGCGCACTTGTGCTTGATGGCCTGGAAGGATCCGATCGGCCGGCCGAACTGGACGCGCACCTTGGCGTATTCGACCGCCATCTCGAGCACCTTCTGGGCGCCACCGACCTGCTCGGCCGCGAGGCCGACCGCCGCGAGGTCGAGAACTGTCGACAGCACGCTCCAACCCTGGCCGTCGGTGCCGATGAGCTTGGCGGGCGTGTTCGCGAATTCGAGCTTGGCCTGCTTGCGGGTCTGGTCCATGGTCGACAGCGGGGTGCGGGTGAGACCCGCCGCGTCGCCGTCCACGGCGAACAGGCTGACGCCCGCCGCGGTGCGTGCCGCCACGAGGATCAGACTCGCGGTGTGACCGTCGAGGACGAACATCTTGGTGCCCGACAGAGTCCAGGAGTCACCCGATCCCGATGCGGCCATGGTGATCCCGGCCTCGTCCCATTTGCCCGAGGGCTCGGTGAAGGCCAGGGTCGCAATCGTCTCGCCCGATGCGATACCGGGAAGATACGCGGCCTTGGCGGCCTCGTCACCCGACTGCAACAGGGTGTTGGCGGCGAGGACGACGGTGGAGAAGTAGGGAGCGCACAACAACGCGCGGCCCATCTCTTCGAGGATCACGCCCAACTCGACGTAGCTGTAGCCCGAGCCGCCGTATTCCTCGGGGATGGCGAGACCCTGCAGGCCCATCTGCTCACCCATCTGGGACCACACTGCAGCGTCGAAACCGTTCTCGGTTTCCATCTGCTCGCGCACGGCCTCTTCGGAGCTCTTGGCCTCGAGGAACGCCCGCACGGTCTTGCGGAGTTCTTCCTGTTCTTCACTGAAGGCAAAGTTCATGGGCGCAAGCCTGCCAGAGACATCACCGTCGGATCGACACGATGCGTGTACGCATGTGTACACAGACGGGGCTACGGTGATGTCATGGACGTGGGCATCCGAGAGTTACGTTCGGACCTGGCTGCGAGAGTGCGGCGAGCCGGGGCGGGAGAACGAGTCGTGATCCGAGTCGGGGGCCGCCCTATCGCGCAGCTCGGCCCCCTCGATGACGTGACGGGCCAGGTGACCCTGGCTGATCTCGCCGCTCGAGGCCTCATCACCCCACCCCGACGAACCCGCAACTTCCATCCGCCCGAGGCGATCATGATCTGGCAGGGCACTCGCCTCGACCGAGTACTGCGAGACATCCGAGGATGAGCACCATCTCGGTGCGAACCCGCGAGACCTTGGCCGTCACCCGAGTATCCGGCGCGCAATGACAGTGTTTCTCGACACCTCGGCGCTGGTCGGAATCTGCGTCACGGGACCGGGCCGCTCCACCGTTCTCGACACGCTCGATGCCGATCCCGACTGGTGCGCGAGCGCTGTCGCTCTCACCGAGGCGCTCGCCATGATCGACCGTCTCGTGGACGAGCCGATCTGGCGTGATGATCTCGAGGACGCGATACGCAGCGTGTGGGATCGTCTCTGGCTGGTGCCGGTGGATACACGTTGCCTGGACCGCGCCGCCGACTTGATGCGCGAACAGCCCCTGCGCCTGGCCGATGCCTTCCACCTTGCCGCAGCCGATCGACTCCCCCGACCCCTGCGGTATGTGACCTTCGATCCCGGACAGATTCCCGTGGCGTTGGCGTTGGGCTTCGACGTGATCTCGGTGTGAGCTCGAAGACGACTTCCGCGCGATCACCGCTCTGAGCGCCTCGGATCACCACGCTCACCCAGGTAGCGAGTACGGATGCGATGTGCTACGCATAGCACATGATCACCGTCGGAGTCCGGGAACTGCGTCAACGAGCGAGCGAGCTCCTTCGTCTCGTCGAAGCGGGTCACACGGTGCGCATCACTGATCGCCGACGTCCCGTGGCGGTGCTCTCACCGCTTTCGGCGACCACCCCGCTGGATCGTCTGAGGACTCAGGGTCGCCTTCGTTCTGGGACCCCTGATCGATCACTTCCCGATCCTCTCCCTCTGGCGCCCCAGCTCCGAACACCGAGTGAGGCTCTCGAGGATCTTCGTCGCGATGAGCGCTGATCGGTCTCGTTCCGTCAACGATGCTCCCCCGGTACCGGCACCGCACCTGACGGCGCGCGATGACGCCTGTTGGTATCTCGACTCCTCAGCGCTCGTGAAGTTGGTGGTCGAGGAGCATGAAACCCAAACGCTGCGCGAGTCACTCGTCGCTCCAGCGCACCTCGTGACGAGCGACCTTGCGACCACCGAGG
>CAYYHU010000091.1:0-2369 GCA_964471865.1 uncultured Ilumatobacteraceae bacterium
AGCCACTGCCGCTTCTGCTCATCGGTCCCGAACCGATAGATCGGCATCGCCCCGAGGGAGACGGCAGCCTCCAGTGTGATCGCCACCGAGGAATCCACCCGGGCGATCTCCTCCAGCGCGAGACATAGGGCGAAGTAGTCCCCACCCATCCCCTCGAACTCCTCCGGGAAGGGCAGACCGAATAGGCCCATCTCCCCCATCGCCGCGACGATCTCATAGGGAAAGGCGTGCTCGCGATAGAGCTCGGCGATGACCGGGGCAATCGTGTCACGGGCGAACTTCTCCACGGTGGCGCGAAGGTCCTGGTAGTCCTCGCTCAGTCGATGATCCATCGCTGTGTCACTCCATTCCTTCGTCGGATCCATCCGGGTTCAGTGCCCGCACGACTCGTGAGGGGCTCGGTCTGCCGAGCTGGGTGGCCATCCAGGCGCTCGTGGCCGCAAGGCGATCGAGGTCGATGCCGGTCTGGATGCCGAGGCCATCGAGCATGAAGACGAGATCTTCGGTGGCGAGGTTGCCCGTCGCCGACTTCGCATAGGGACACCCGCCTAGACCACCCGCCGAGGCGTCCACGATCGTCACGCCACAGCGCAGTGCCGCCAGGGTGTTGCTCAGTGCCTGACCGTAGGTGTCGTGGAAGTGCACGCCGACTACTGACAGGTCGATTCCGGCGGCCACCAGGCTGTCGAGGACGACCGCCACATGGCCGGGCGTGGCCACCCCGATGGTGTCGCCGAGGCTGAACTCGGTGCAGCCGAGATCAGCGAGGTGCGTCACCGCATCGGTGACACGTGCGGGGTCCACCGAGCCCTCCCACGGATCCCCGAAGCACATGGACAGGTAGCCGCGCACCGGCAGTCCTTCGGCCCTCGCCTGGCTCACGACACCCTCGAACATCGCCCACTGGTCGTCATAGCCGCGATTGAGGTTTGCCTGAGCGAACGACTCCGTCGCACTCGCGAAGACCGCGACATCACGGGCCCCACAGTCGAGCGCTCGCTCCAAGCCACGCACATTCGGGACCAGGACCGGGTAGCGCACACCATCGATCCTGGTGATGCCCTGCATGACCTCGGCAGCATCGGCGAGCTGCGGCACCCACCGCGGGTGCACGAAACTGGTCGCCTCGACGATCGGCAATCCCGCGCTCGCCATGCGCTCGATGAACTCGACCTTGGTCTCCGCGGGGATCGTATGCGGCTCGTTCTGCAATCCATCGCGAGCTCCGACCTCCCAGACCGTGACCCGTTCGGGAAGGTCATCGGCCGGAGCGACCATCGGCAGACCCACATCCCGCGCGCTCACGAGGCATCCCCGGACAGATCGATGTCCACGAGCTCCTCGTCGAGGCGGACCTGGGCGCCTACGCTCGTCCGGACCGCTGCCACGACCCCTGCCGCAGGAGCACGAAGCGTGTGTTCCATCTTCATCGCTTCGACAATCACCACCGGGTCACCCTCCATGACCGATGCCCCGGGCGTGACCTCCAGCGCCACAACCGTGCCGGGCATGGGACTGCGCGCGCTCCACCTCCCGGTGAGCGGCCCTGAGCCGGTCGTGCGAATACGTCGCTGCAGCGGGGTCGAGATCTGAAGACGATGCGTGCCCGACCGCGGTCCGTGCACCCAACGATGGTCGCCCTCGTCGGCGATGTGGAGGACCTCCACGGCACCATCGACATCGATCTCCCAGGCATGACCGTTTCGGTGGAAGGCCACCCGATGTTCGACATCGTCGATGATGAGTCGATCCGGCGGGACGTACTCGATCCGATGATCACCCGGGCTCACGTCGAGTCGCAGGGCTGCCTGCCCACCGATGCGCCATCCATCGGTCCGGTCGAATCCCCTGCCCGACACTGCCTCGTCTCGACCTGCCACCATCGCCACGAGCGAGTGCAACGGCACCTCACTCTCCTCGGGCAGGCCGAGTCGTTCGATCAATCCCGTGTCGAGATCCCCCGCCTGCACCTGTGACGCAGACAGGAGGAATCTCAGGTAGTCGATGTTCGTCCCGAACCCGAGGAGCACGGTGTGGGCGAGGGACTCGAGGAGGCGGTCGATGGCCTCCTGCCGTCCGCCGGCGTGACTGATGACCTTCGCGAGCATCGGGTCGTAGTCGGATCCGATGACCGACCCTGCCTCGATGCCGGAGTCCACCCTCGACTGCAGTGGCGGGCGATACTCCAACACCGCACCACCGGTCGGAATGAACCCGCGCATCGGGTCCTCGGCATAGACCCGTGCCTCCACCGCATGGCCGGTGAAGGCAACGGCGTCCTGACTGAGCGGGATCGGCTGTCCTTCCGCGATACGGATCTGCCATTCGACGAGATCAACGCCGGTGATCATCTCGGTGACCGGATGCTC
>CAYYHU010000092.1:0-2227 GCA_964471865.1 uncultured Ilumatobacteraceae bacterium
ATCCCGAACTCGCTGCGGCCTACGGTCTCTCCTGAGGCCCACCCGATGGATGGCGTCGTAACCGAACGCGCCGTCCACCGCTTGTTATCCGAACCCGAACTAGGAATGAGTCTTCGATGAGCGATCTTCGTCCCCGCCGCTCGGTGTTGTACATGCCCGCAGCCAATCAGCGGGCTCTCGACAAAGCCGCGACCCTGCCGGCGGATGCCCTGATCTTCGATCTCGAGGATGCCGTGGCCCCCGATGCCAAGGTCGAAGCCCGAGCGAACGCGGTCGCCGCTGCGGGCTCGGGTCTGTACGGTCCACGCGAGGTCACGATTCGTTGCAACGGGCTCGACACCGCCTGGGGTGGTGACGATCTGATCGCGGCCGCCACATCGGGAGCAGTCGCAGTCGTGATTCCCAAGGTCGGATCACGCGCCGAGGTCGACGAGGTCTCGGCGCGCCTCGACGCCGCCGGAGCCCCCGCCCACATGGCGATCTGGCCCATGATCGAAACCCCAGCCGCGATCTTCGCGGTTCGCGAGATCGCATCTCATCCGCGGGTGGCGGTGCTCGTGATGGGCACCAACGATCTGGCCAAGGAACTGCGGTCCCGTCAGGTGCCGGGACGTCATCCCCTCGTTCCCCATCTGGCGACCGCGTTGCTCGCGGCGCGCGAGGCCGGCGTCGTGATCGTCGACGGGGTCTACAACGATGTGAAGGACCCCGACGGCTTCCGAGACGAATGCCGCCAGGGTGCCGAGATGGGTTTCGACGGCAAGACACTCATCCATCCCGGTCAAGTCGAGATCGCGAATGAGGTCTGGGCTCCGAGCGAGGCCGAAATCGATCACGCCCGACGGGTGATCTCGGCCTTCGACGAGGCCACGGCTGCCGGCCGCGGCGTGATCACCGTGGACGGTCGCATGATCGAGAACCTGCACGTGGACAATGCGCGACGGGTTCTGGCGGTGGCCGACGCGATTGCGGCCTTGGGCTGATCTCGACCCGTCGGGTCGGATGTGAGTCAGGCCAACCGGGACCGCATGAGAGCGATGGTTCGCTCCCATGCTGTTGCCGAGGCGTTCGCATCGAACACTTCAGGACGGGTGTCGTTGAAGAACGCGTGATCGCATCCCGGATAGACGTGAAGGGTCGCGGTCTTTCCGAGTGAACGCAGCCGACTCTCGAGATCGCGGGCGGCTTCGGGCGTGAACATCGGATCCTGTTCTCCGTAATGACCTTCGACGACGGCGGTGAGGGTGGACCAGTCCGGTTGGGCGCTCGGCCACGGAATGACGCCGTAGAACGGAGCACACGCCGCCACGGCATCGGGACGCTGACATGCAAGGACCAACGCCAATCCTCCGCCCATACAGAACCCGGTGACTCCCACGGTGTCGTGGCCGGTTCGTTCGCGCAACATGTCCACCGCCCCCGACAGGTCCTGAGCAGCACGGTCCAGGTTGAGTGCCATCATCAACTTGCCGGCCCCATCGGGTTCGGTCGAGCTCTCACCGTGATAGAGGTCGGGGGCGAGCACCGTGAAGCCTTCAGCTGCGAGGCGGTCGCTGACGTCGACGATATGGGGAACGAGTCCCCACCATTCCTGGATCACGATCACCCCGGGACCCGAGTCCCCGGTGAGATACCCCGTCGCCGTGGAACCGTTACTCGCGAATTCGACCATGTCTCCCATCCCCCGAACGGTAGCGTGCCGCTTCGATGGGTTTCGTCGCGTGGCTGTTGGGACGCGATGCCCCTCGAGAACCCCGTCCGGATCGGGTGGTCGAGGCGGCATGGCTACCGTTGTGGCAGGCCCAACTCGTGCTGCACGAACTCTGGGAACGCGATCTTCCGGTGACGATGGCCGAGGACCACACGTCCCAGTTGCGCTATGCGGCGCGCGAGCCGATGGCCCGGCTTTTCGTGATGGAACCCCGTCTCGACGAGATCCGAGCGGTGATCGCCGAGATCACCGGTGTCGACCCTCCTCGACAACAACGCTGACCGTGGGGGCCTGCCCCGCAGAGCGATCAGATCGGGCTGGTGCGCAACAACTCGGGGGCCATGACACAGTCGGGTCGGGATTCGAAGCCCGCCGCATCATCGACTCCGTCCTCGTGGACGATATGAGACATCCAGGACCACGGGACGGTCTCGGTCGGCTGTTCCCACAACGGGCCGGCATCAGAGTTTCGGCGCACCATGGCCGTCCACAGCCCTTCGGGCAGATGGCGACCGC
>CAYYHU010000093.1:0-2176 GCA_964471865.1 uncultured Ilumatobacteraceae bacterium
GGCAGCTCCGCTCGCGTTCGGAGATCGAATCCCGTCGAGCAGACGATGAAGCGCTCGGTTGCGCTCATGACAGCGTCGAGGAACTGGGCCCGTTGTTCGCTACGAGCATCGCGATCCCCCACGCAGGGCGCTGCCGCGATCAAGTCGTCGGGAACCACACCGGTGACGGCCTCGGCTGACGCATCGGCACCGAGAAGACAGACCACTTTCGACGGAAGACCTCGCTGAGCGGTCATCGCAGAGACCGTCACCCGTCCGGTTCCGAACCGAGCCCGCCCCGAGGCGGTGACGAGTCGTCGGCGAGCGAGAGCGACGAGAGATCCCGGAGCCACCACGACACCGCGAGACCGGCCCCCGAGCCGCCCGTCATCATCGAGTTCGGCCAAGACCCGCCGGACCCGGCGCAGCGCCATGGGATCCTCGGCGTCGATGAGATCTCCCAGCGCGGCCTCGACCCGAGTGATCCAGGTACAGATGTCGGCAGGCCGCGACAACGCGTCGACATGGGTGGCGAGACGTTCCACGAGATGGGAGAAGCGTCCGAGAGGGACCAGGTCACTCACGGTCGCGTTCGACGCCGGAACGATGCCATCGAGAACCGGATCGCGACGGTCGCTTCCGCCGACCGCGGCGACCATCAGACGGTGAAGACCGTCGAGCACGGTGTGGGCACCCAGGGGTTCCATTCCGAGACGGGCCTGATCCTCGGGGCCGAGCCCCCAGCGGACATTCGCTCCGGCCAAGAGTTCTGCCACCCGGGCGATATCGCCGGCATCGAGACCGAAGCGGCGACGAACCGCCGGTCTCATCGCGAAATCACAGAGATCGTCGAGGCGGAAACGGGCGTCGCCGAGTTCGAAGAGGGCATCGAGTGCGAGCGCGACCGGATTGTCGTCGCTCACGGTGCGATCGGCGACCACGACCGGGATCGCGGGCATGCCGTGATCGGGGTCGCCGGCGAAGACGGCATCCACCAAAGGCGCATAGGTCCCGATATCGGTACACAACACGGTGACGTCGCGGGGCTCGAACCGAGGCCGCCCCTCGGAGTCGGTGAGGGAAAAGAGATGCAACAGTTCGTCGCGCAAAGCTTCGACCTGGCGGGTGGGGCCAAAGGTCCGATGCCATCGCAACGATGTGTCCGCTGCGATCACGGTGGTCGCAGCCATCGGAGCCTGATCGGCGCGTATCGCGTTCTGCACCGTCGTCAGCAGACATGGCGATGTGGCAGCGGTGGAGTCGGCGTCGCCGTCCTGTCCTTCGAGTCCGGTGACTCGAGAACCAGGATGCAGCGTTCCACCCGAACTCGACACGAGATCGGTCAGCAGGAACAGACCTTCTTCCATCGAGCGTCCCCACCGGTCGAGCAACGGATGTCCCACACCGACCCGTAGCGGCGAGTGGCGCCGGTCGAGGGGCAACGCGAGAGGCATCGTCGTGATCTCGCGTATGCGCTCCCACCGGATGATCGAGGCGGTCGGCACGAACAGTGATACCTCCCGATGTCGGGACAGCGCGGCGAGGACCTCGAGGTGCAAGGCGGGAACGGAACTGATGCCGAACATCGCGATCCGATCGGGCAGATCGGCGAGCACGTCGAGTGTGTCGGGATCGTCGCGACGGAGCCGACCGACGATCTCGCCCGCGATCACCGCATCACTCGGTGCCGAGTCCATCTCTTCGATATGGCGCCATAACGCTGGTTGCCACCGATGATGCTCGGCGAGTGTGGTGCCGACGCCGTCGACGTCACGTCCGGCACTCCAGGCCCGGGCCATGACCGGGCGATGCAGCGTGTAGCGGTCGAAGAGATCGGCGATCGTTCGCGCTCGCAACGGATCGGGGTCGCCGAAACGTTCGGGATCATCGGCCATGGCCGCCACCACCGCCCAGGTGAGGGGACCCGGACGCCAGCGTCCCAAGCCACTGGCCTCGCCACCAAGGACCCGGGTGATCAAGGTCGCCGGGTAGACGACGTCGAGATTCGCAACGATGCCGAGGTGATCGGCGAGCCGGTGCGTCAGCCAGGTGCGTACGCCGTCGCCGGGAACGACGACGAGTTCAGGCGCGAAAGGATCACCTGGTGCGGCAGTGGGTGAGGTCAGAGTCTCGGCGAGACGCCGCGCCAGGGCCTCGAGATCGACATCGACATGAAGTTGCAGCCCCACCGGTCCCA
>CAYYHU010000094.1:0-2122 GCA_964471865.1 uncultured Ilumatobacteraceae bacterium
CCCACAGATTGCGCACCGAAGGTCATCGTCGCCCCCCGGGGCGCAACCACTGGTCACGAAGGATGAGCAGGATGAATATGCAGGTCGCCAGCAGCACAACGCTCAAGGCGATCGCCGCATCCCGATCCGTATCGAGCAGTGTGTAGATCGCGAGTGGCATGGTCTGGGTTCGTCCCGGGAAATTGCCGGCGAAGGTGATTGTCGCGCCGAATTCCCCGAGCGCTCGGGCCCAGGCGAGGAGCGCGCCGGCGATGAGACCCGGTGCGATCAGGGGAAGCGTGACGCGAGTAAGAACCCTCATGCGCGAGGCGCCCAGGGTCATCGCCGCATCTTCGAATCGTCGATCCATTCCCCGCAGCGCACCTTCCACCGTGAGGACGAGGAACGGCATGGCGACGAACGCCTCGGCGATGACGACACCGGCGGTGGTGAAGGGCAGTGAGAATCCGGTCAATTCCTCTAGCGGTTGCCCGATGATGCCGCGACGACCTAACGCGGTGAGCAAGGCGGTGCCGCCCACGACGGGGGGTAGCACGAGTGGCAGTAGTACGAGAGCCCGGACGACTGGACGTCCCGGGAAGTCGATCCGGGCGAGCAACCAGGCGAGGGGAACTCCGAAGACGACCGCGATACCCGTGGCCGCAAGCGAAGTGATCAATGACAACCGCAGGGCCGTGACGGTGACTTCGCGGGTGAGCAGATCCGGAAGTCGTGTCCACGGGGTGTCCGCGAGCAATCCGAACAGCGGGATCATGAGGAAGAGCATCGCCACGATGGCGAGCGGGATGATGATCCACGGTGTTCGGTGGGTTCGCCGGCGATCACGTCGCGTCATGACACCCGTTGTCATGACGCCGGTCCGAATCCATCAGCGGCCAAGATGGATTGCGCTTGCTCCCCGAGCACGAAGTCGATGAATCGCTGTCCCACCCCATCCTGCGGTGCGTCGACGATGGAGGCGATCGGATACGACAAGGACTCCGAGATGTCAGCGGGAATCATCACCTCACGCACCCTCGATCCAGCGGCCACCACATCGGTGACATAGACCATGCCGGCATCCACCTCATCGAGGATCACCTTCGCGAGCACAGCCTTGACATCGAGTTCGTACGTCACCGGTTCGATGGGCAGTCCACTCGCCGCCATCACCTGCTGAGCGGCATCACCACAGGGGACCCTGGGGTCGCAAACGGCCACGAGGACTCCCGGTCGCGCCAGATCGGCGAAGTCGTCGATGCCCGCGGGGTTGCCCGCGGGGACGGCCACAGTGAGGGAGTTCGTGGCGAACGTCACCGGCTGCTGGACCGACCCGCCCTGAACCGCCTGCTCCATGGTGGCCGTGTTGGCGGTCGCCAACACGTCGGCGTCCACCCCCTCCAACACCTGGCTCACCAGACCGCTGCTGGGACCGAAACTGATCTCGACCTCGATATCGGGGTTGGCCTCCTGGAAGGCCTCGCGGATCTCGGTGAAGGACTCCGTGAGCGAGGCCGCCGCGAGCACCGTCACGGTCGCGACGTCATCGTCCTGTTGGGCGCATGCCGTGGTCATCACTGCGGGAAGCACGATCATGATCGCCGCGGCCCTCGTCATCGGGGAGAGAACGCGGGAGCGTCTCATCCGGGGAACTCCAGGGCCTCGATCACGACGTTCGTGGACTTGACCGAGGCGATGGCCAGCACCCCCGGCTCGAGACCGAGGTCATCGGCGGCTTCCCGGCTCATCAGGCTCACCATCCGATGCGGACCCACCTGAAGCTCCACCTGGGCCATGACCTCATCGCGCAGCACCCGGGTCACCAGTCCCGGCAGCCGATTGCGGGCCGACTCCCCGGTGACCCGCGTCCCCGGGGGCACGACGGGATCGGCCGCGGCCGCGGTGTGGCGCATGAAGGCGGCGAGTTCGGCTCCCTCGATGACCGTGCGTCCGCTGTCGTCCACGGTGGTGGTGAGTCGACCTGCTTCCGCCCACCGCCGAACGGTGTCGTCACTCACCTGAAGTAGCGCTGCTGCTTGAGAGATCCGATATTGCGGCACAAATACGGATGATAATCCGCACTTGCGGATCAATCAATCCTGGGAAGCCGCCATACTCCGCAACTCCTTAGGGGCGAAAAAGT
>CAYYHU010000095.1:0-2084 GCA_964471865.1 uncultured Ilumatobacteraceae bacterium
GATGTGGACATGGTGGTCGAGGCGATCGCCGAGAACATCGACGTGAAGATCGCGCTGTTCGAGAATCTCGACGAGATCTGCAAGCCCGGAGCGATTCTCGCGACGACGACGTCGAGCCTGCCGGTGGTGGAGATGGCCGTTGCGACATCGCGTCCTGGCGATGTGGTCGGCCTGCACTTCTTCAATCCCGCGCCGGTGATGAAGCTCGTCGAAGTGGTGCGAACGGTGTCGACATCGGACGAGGTCACCGCTACGGCACTCGATGTCGTCGAGCGCATCGGCAAGCAGGCGGTGGTCTGCGGTGACCGGGCGGGCTTCATCGTCAACGCGCTTCTGTTCCCCTATTTGAACGATGCGGTGCGGATGCTCGAGGCGAATTACTCGGGCACAGATGAGATCGACCTGGCCATGAAGAAGGGCTGTGGGTTGCCCATGGGGCCCTTCGAACTGCTCGATGTGGTCGGCCTCGATGTGTCGCTCACCATTCAGCAGGTTCTGTACCGAGAGTTTCGTGAGCCGGGGTTCGCGCCAGCTCCGCGACTCGAGCACCTCGTGACCGCGGGTTATCTCGGTCGCAAGACCGGGCGGGGCTTTCGCGCCTACGCCTAATCATCCCAAAGAGAAGGGCAGAGCACGTGGGACGTCGTCGGCCGGCACGGCCTGCCCCTAAACCGCTTCCGCAGCGCGATGTGGTCGAGGAGCATCCGGACGGTGACTGGGTCGTGCGCCCCATCACAGGATCGTCATCGACGAAGACCTATCGGTGCCCGGGGTGCGATCACGAGATCGTTCCGGCAACCCCGCACATCGTGGCCTGGCCCGTCGACCGGGGTAGCGAGGATCGCCGGCATTGGCACACCCCGTGCTGGAAGGCGCGCGATCGTCGAGGCCCCCGATGAGCGCTGACCCGACGAGTCGATGGGGGGACCCAAGTGCGGAGGGCGAGGAGATCCGCGCCGGGAGCGTGCTGCCCGCGCATCGGGAACCCTTGCGGATTCGAACATCCGATGGGTTGACCCTCGTCGGTGAAGTGGCCCTCCCGGTCACCGGTGATGTCGCCGGGGTGTTGGTGTGCGTACATCCGCTTCCCACCCATGGCGGGATGATGGACAGCCATGTATTGCGCAAGGCATCGTGGCGGTTGCCCGCACTCGCCCAGATCGCCGTCGTGCGCTTCAACACTCGAGGCACGACGTCGGCGGATGGCACGAGCGAGGGTTCGTTCGATGAGGCCCGCGGCGAAGGGCTGGATCTCGCAGCAGCCGTCGCGGAGGTGCGTCGTCGTGGTCTCCCCGACCCCTGGTTGCTCGGGTGGTCCTTCGGCACCGATGTCGTGCTCAAGCACGGCCTCGACGTCGGTCCGCAGCGAGGTGCGCTCCTTCTCTCCCCGCCCTTGCGCTTCACGACAGATGCCGAGCTCGGGCGGTGGGCCGAATCGGAGTCTCCGTTGATCGCGCTGGTCCCGGAGCACGATGACTATCTGCCTCCGGAGCAGGCCCGACCCCGGTTCGCGTCGGTACCCACCGCCCGGGTGGTCGCGGTGGAGGGGGCCAAGCACCTGTGGGTCGGCGAGAAATACGTCAGGATCGTCCTCGATGAGATCGTCGAGCGCATCAACCCCGCCGCGGCACCCCTGCCGACGGTGTGGACCGCAGAGCAGGCGGCCGCCCAGGGCGCCATGGAGAGATGGAGTGATCTATGAGTTTCGACCTCACCGGCAAGCGCGCCCTGGTGACCGGGGCATCGCGGGGAATCGGCCGTGCCATCGCGGTGGAGTACGCCAAGGCGGGGGCCGATGTCGCTGTCTTGGCGCGCAATGCCGAGTTGCTCGACGAGGTCGTGGCCGAGATCGAGTCCCATGGTCGTCGCGGGGTGGCGTGCCCCGCTGATGTCCTCGACGACGAGGCGCTGGTGGCAGCCGGGGCTCGGGCGGTCAGCGAACTCGGGGGACTGGATGTCCTGGTCAACAACGCCGGAGGCAATTCCTTCTCCATCCCGGTAGCGCAGATGCGCATGTCCGGATGGTCCAAGACGCTCAAGCTCAACCTGGACTCCCTCGTCGTGCTCACCCAGTCCCTGCTCCC
>CAYYHU010000096.1:0-1914 GCA_964471865.1 uncultured Ilumatobacteraceae bacterium
CGCCGACGCCAAGCCCGCCTCGGCCGATTGACCCCCATCGAATACGAGACCATCACGAACCCACAGACGGCACCCGCCGCCTGACTACCCACTGTCACTTCAACCCGCGGCAGTCCCAACCCCTATTGCCGGGCGTCCACGAGAGAGCCACGACTACGAGCCCGGCTGAAGCCAATGCCAAGGTTCGAGCGTAATCACGTTCCCCTGAGCCGTCCCGTGTCGGCTGGCGGGTCATCACCGAGCCCGATACCACTTATTGCGACGAGCCCGATACCACTCATTGCGAGCAATGGACGGTGTACGCCAACCTTCTCCCGAGGCTGGTAGAAGAGGATCTCACCCTCTTCATCATGAGTGCTTCGTCAGGCCACATCACGTAAGCAACCATGTCAGGCTCACATTGATGGAACCACTGAACGATCGTGGCGCAGGAAGCCTCAGCCCCATTCTCCCCACCCTCCGATCGTCGGGGTAGCGTGCAGTATGGCGTTTCAAATTTGCGACCTCGAGCCGACTGATATCGGTGCGGCCGTGCGACTTCTTGAAGAAATCCGCCAACTCCCCGACAGCACACCGATCGAGATCGATCAATTCATCACCGAGGTCAACGATGGCGCCGTTGTCGTTGTGGCCCTCGTCGAAGGCGCACTGGTGGGTCTCGCAAGTGCGCGGGTTGCGGGCGATCGAGCCTGGACTCAGTTCCTCGCGATCTCACCCGCCTGGAGGAGACAAGGAATCGGCTCCGCCCTCATGAACGGGCTAGAGAACCGACTCCTCCATCTCGGTGTCCGCCAAGTCTCTGCGCTCCTAGAACCAGGTCGTCTCGGTGAACAAGCGCTCGTCAACCGCGGATACGTCCCGACGACGGGCATGGTGCTTTACGAGAAGTCGCTCTCCTTTGAGCCGAGCGAGGTCCGCATCATCGACAAGTGGGGCGGCCAGATCCTTGATACCGATCTGTGGTCTCAACTCGCCGGGATGGAGCGCGAGAAGTCCCTGATCGACCAGCGAATCGTGGCACCACTCGCGAATCCATCGGTCGCCTCACAGGTTGGACTGCGACTTCCGGGGACCGTGCTGATGTTCGGCCCTCCCGGAACCGGCAAGACCACATTCGCGCGTGCGCTCGCGAGCCGACTCGAGTGGCCCTTCGTCGAACTTCTTCCGTCCAAGTTGGCCAGTGGAGAGGGACGTCTCGCCGGTGAGTTGCGCGAGGCCCTCGCCGAACTCGGGCATCTTGAACGTGTCGTCATCTTCATCGACGAATTCGATGAGATCGCTCCGGCGCGAGAGAGCAGCCCAGCCTCAGCCGGAGTAGTCAACGAACTCCTTAAGTCGATTCCCGAACTACGGCGGCGCCCCGGAAAGTTGCTGGTGTGCACCACCAACTTCGTCGAGACCATCGATCCAGCAGTCCTGCGGCCCGGTCGCTTCGACCTCCTCATCGGCATCGGCCCGCCCGACCCAGACGCCCTCAGAGCACTCTGGGCTCAGTCGCTCGGCGCGATGAGGGTGCACCCGGACGTCAACGTCGATGCCTTGGCCGTCCAATGCCTCGGATTCACACCCGGTGATGTCGATCTCGCCGCCCAGCGAGCCGCCTCCCTTGCGTTCACCAGAGCCCGCGACGGCGGAGACGCCGTCGTCACGACGGCCGACATCGACGCAGCCGTAGAGAGGACGAACCCCTCAGTCACGCGGGCAATGTTCGACACCTTCCAGTCAGAAGTCGCGACCTACGAACGCATCTAGGCGACTCATCGCAGCGCCGACTGCGCAGTTACCCAGTGCAGCCTGCGGCCCGCTGCGCCAGCGCCCCCGGCACGACTCGAACGTGCGACCTGCGGTTTAGGAAACCGTTGCTCTATCCACTGAGCTACGGGGGCGGCGGATGGCGACTTGGATTGCAACTTG
>CAYYHU010000097.1:0-1914 GCA_964471865.1 uncultured Ilumatobacteraceae bacterium
TCGGCAACGCTCCTGGGCGGTGCACGCTCACACCAAGAGTGCCTGTGCGGCCATCGACACCCCGATCATGAACCGCCGCCTAGAACGCCGCTATGAGGAATGTGCAACCTGGCATGACGAGCTCGAGGCGATCGTTGCGGACCTCGACATCGATGTCATCGTGCTGGTCAACACTCACGGATATGCACGACTGCTGCTCGATGACGACGGCGATGAGGTGACCGACCCCATGGACATCGCGACTCGGTGGAGTGCAGCCGCCGAGGCGACGTTCACCCGACTTCTCGACTCCGCCACCAGGGTGATCCGCCTCGGCGACACTCCCTGGTCTCCACACGACGTGCCCGGGTGGTTGTCGCGACATCCGACCCGACCCGAGAACTGCTCGTTCGCCCGGGACGAACACTCCCGTCGGGACCGAGTTCTGCTCGATGCCGAACGGGCGGCGGTCGCCCGTCTCGGACTCGAGGATCGGATTCGATTCCTCGATCCCACCCCGATCGTGTGTCCCCGCTCGCCGTGTCTGAGCGTGCGCGGAGACGGAACCGTCGTCTACCGCGACTCCCACCATCTGACCCAGACGTTTTCACAACGGGCCGCCAACGACCTGGCCGCGTTGCTCAGTCCAGTGGTGGAGACGCTTCGAGCGGGATGACGCGATGCTGATCAGCACGAACTCGCGGGGCCCCCTCGATGTCGAGGCCCGGGACACCCACGATGACGAGTTCACGTCCCGTGATGGATTCGTCCCGCGCCGCCAACCGGCTGTGTCCCTCGGCGAAAATGCCCATCACCCTCGGATCGATGGGACGTTCGAGCGACGCCAGGTCGCACGGGTCGTGCCACACCACCGATGATCGACCCGACGCGACCGCGGCGACGATCTCGTCGACGGCCGCAGAGATCTCGGTCGATCCCGCCGAGACATCGGCGCGCACGATCACATCGACGAAATCCGCCACGTCGACACCTCGCGCCGCCGCCGGGGCTGCAAACCGGCGCGGGGACCGCGGATCCAGAGGCAGATCCTCGACAAAGGATGACGAGCCATGCCACATCGTGAAGGCCTCGAGGTACTGGCGCCGAGCCCCATGGAGATGCCACAGCGACGACATGCCGGTGGCCGGATCGGTGGTGAGTGAACGCGGACGACGCAATGCCAGTGTGAGAGGCGCCCGAGAGTCGACCGTCACGATTGATCCCGGTCCGTAGCGGGCTTCGAGTCGTTTGAGGAATTCGAAATCGGCGCCCGATCGCACTCCCGAGTCCCAGGGTCCGAGGACGGCGAACACGTCTCGGGGCACCATCAGCGATGCCGTGTTCTTTCCCACCACCTTGTAGGGATGACGACCGTGGGGTTGAGCTCGCAGCGCCCGATCCACTCGCAGGAGGGCACTGACGGTGGCGATGACCTCGGGATGGGCGAGAAGGTGAGCGACTTGCACCGCGATGCGATCGGGATGGGCCCAGTCGTCGGCATCGTGGACGCAGACGTATCGACCCACTGCCTGGGCCAGACCGTCGTTGCGAGCGGCGTAGGCCCCACCGTTGCTTCGGCGACGCACCAGCGAGATCCGAGCATCGGAGCGGGCGAGGCCTCGCACGATGTCGGCAGTCGAGTCCCGAGAGGCATCGTCGACCACCAGGATTTGGAGATTCGTGTGGGTCTGGGCCTGCAACGAGGCCAGTGCGGAGGCGATCCACGCCTCGGCATCGAAGGCCGGCACGATGACGCTCACGAGAGGTTGGCCATCATCGTGATGACCTCCGGTGCGTGCTGTACCTGCGACGAGACCCTCGAAGCGAGTCTCACCGTCATCGCTGGGACGGACCTCGACGGGGCTGTGGCCGGCGTCGGTCAGGATTCTGTTCAACGCACCGACCCGTTCGGGCCCGGTACGCAAGGCCGCGAGG
>CAYYHU010000098.1:0-1819 GCA_964471865.1 uncultured Ilumatobacteraceae bacterium
GCGGCGAGGAGGTAACGATTGAGGTGGTCTGTTCCGACGGTGGAAGCATCCTCTCCGACTACGAACGGGTGCCCGTCGGGGAGGCCCTGGCGGTCGAAGAACTCGATCAGATCGATCCCCGTCGGCCCACCCGGCACAACTTCGGACAGGCCAGTACCACGGAGCGCTTCTCGATTGATCCTCACGACTACCGGACGGACCGGATGCTGTGTGATCGTACCCCTCGGAACCTCGAGCGAGATACTGTTTGTCACACCTGGAGTGTACAGATCTGGTGATAACTCAAGATACAGTTTATTTGTATGAAGTGTGGAGCTGGGGGGAATCGAACCCCCGTCCATCAGCCGCTGAACGCCCGCGCTACGACCATTCCCGTCTTGGAGGCTGACGCAACCTCACCGGCGGGTCGGCTCTCTCGGTTTCCCGAGAGCACGACTCGTCTTTCCGAGCTGCCACCGGTCTTTCCCGCCGTCAATGGTCTTTCTCATCGTCATCCCCCGCTTCTGTTGCCGGGCTGCGGTGGATCGGCCCCGTGCGGCATTTCTGCTCACGATGTCTCTTCACTCACCTGAAATCAGGCGGCGAGAGCGAACTGCTCATCGGCAATTCTTTGGGTTGCCCCGTTTAGCGAGTCTGAGCAACTCGGGTCGCACGACCGGACACCGTTACTGACGTCGAAACCGGTCAGCCCCGTATTCGGTTGTGAGAGCACTCTAACGCCGGGGCGCGTCGATATGTTCCCGCTCAGACTCGAGAACAGCACTCTCGCCAATACGAATCGATCCCGGTGTCAGCACGGTGGCGTAGACCCGGCTGACCGAGCCTCGGTCATGATGGATGTGGGCGCTTGACCGGTCCTCGAACCACCGATCGTTCTTGCGGCACGGAATCGCGTAGGCCGAGATCTCACATTCGACCTCGCCTAAGGCGAGTCGAACCCCTGGTCGTACCTGTGACCAGTCGAGGCCCGCGATCGAGACGTTCTCTCCGGCGGCGCCGGGCCGAATCGGATGCCCCTGACCGGCGAGATGCCCGACCACCTCGTGGGACCAGAGGCATAGCGCCTGCCAGGGACGCCCATGATGCTTGCGAGTGGCCTGGCGATCTCCCGCGACCCCGGAGTAGCCGATATCGACGGCATCGACTGCGAGCTTTGGGACTCCGCCTGAGCTGGTGAAGAGCCCGGCAACCCGAGCCTCGTGGCGAGCGGGGACGAGGCCGGCCGCGCAGATCGTTGTTCGCACGGAACGGATCAGCCCCCACGCCTCGGCGAGAAGCTCCCCGGCATGCACTCCCTCGCTGAGTCCTCGTTGGAGTCTTTGCGCCTGATCGGCGTGGTCATCGAACAGTCCAGCAGGCCGACCATGGGCAGCGTGAGACATGACCTCGTCGAGGACCTCGATGGTTCGCCGAGTATCGAGGTCGGTGAAGATCCAGTGATCGAGCTGGATCACCACGGTTCGCGCCAGAGTCCCCGCATGATTGGACCACCGTCAGGTCGATCCTCCCAGACGACTTGGAACCCGTGGCGTTGATAGAACGCCAGGTTTCGAGGATTTGACGACTCCAGATACGCCGGTAATGCATCGTCGTCACAGCGTTCGAGCACGGGATCCATCACCGAGTTTCCGAGCCCCTGACCCCGGGGGTCGGCGCCCAGGAGGAAGAGATAGAAGTGGGGTCGTTCATCGGGGTGGTGTTCCGAAACGAGTTCCCCCAGGGACCCGATGCGTTCGAGGGCCTCGGGTCCGCAGTGCTCGCTCAGTGCTGCGATCAAGTCCCCGCGCTCGTCGGCTGTGAACGTCGAGGTATCCGGAGG
>CAYYHU010000099.1:0-1713 GCA_964471865.1 uncultured Ilumatobacteraceae bacterium
AGGACATGCCCATCTCGGCCGGAGTCATAGTCGTGGACGCGTCATAGGCCGAGATTTGGATCGGTGCCGACGCCATCGGGCCGAGCTCAGTCTCGAGGGTGGACACCGCCTCGACGGAACTCATCCCGCCGATCTGCACCCCGAGCACCGTGGTGTTGGCTGGCACATCATCGCCAGCGGATCCCACCAGCATCCCCGCGTAGAACGCAGCGGCGCCAGCGAGGACACCACCGACGGTGAGCAGGGCGCGGCGACCCGTCGCCCCCGGGCGCGCATGCTGCGCCGACTCCGGGCGATCCGCCTCGCTCACTCGACCCTCACTCTCACTCGTTCGTCGTGCCCGGCGGGGGCCTGAGCCCACGTCCGACAGACCGTCGGCCTAGGACAAGTCTGGCCGACGGAAGTCCATGTCTGTGGGATTGACGCTCCATCGTAGGCACAGGATCCCCTCGAAGCGAAAACAGTGCGTGTCGCACGTCACACGGGCAGGGAAACTCTTGCTCGAATGCTCGCCGCAGCCGATCCGGCGATCACTCCGCCCAGGAGATATCCCAACTGGCGGGCACCGGAGGAGAGGACGATGTCGGCCGCCCACGGGGTAGAGGAGGCGAACACGATCGTGGCGACGAGCCAGCCGGCGAAGATCGCCACCCCCACCCAGCGGGAGCCGACGGCATTCGTTGCCAACCGGATGACGCCCACGAGCAGGATCACCCCCACGATCGCACCCCAGGGAATAGTGAGGGGACCCACGACGAGCCGTGCTGCCTGCCAGAAGGCGAGCACCGTGCCCAGCAGGCTCCCGGCGATGAGGAAGGCCAGGCTCGCCGCGAGCAGTCCCCCGCGGGAGAGCGTCATTCGGACAGACCGGCGAAGAGATCGGTCTCCCGGCCCTCGTCATCGAATGGCCCACCACGTTCACCCTGGACGAGTCGGAAGTACTCGGTCGCGAAGGCTTGCATCCCCACGTTGTCCGCGAGGGCGAAGAACCCCCCGTCGGTCGTCACCTGGGTGGCGTGACGGGCCAGCGCCGTCATCTTGCGGTCGAGATGGTCAGGGGCAGTGATGGCTGTCGTGATGAGGGCGTCATCGATGGCGAAGGGAATCTCATCGGGATCCATGTCGGCGAAGTCGTTCGATTCGCCGGCAGCCTGGAGCGCTTCGATCCCCGCGCGGATGACACTGCGAGGGAAAGCCGTCCAGTACACCTTGCTGACCCGCCACGGATCACCGAGATCGGTGGCGAAGCCCGGAGCGGCGGCAAGCGCGACGGCATAGGTCGCGACGCGATGGGCCTGGATGTGATCCGGATGTCCATATCCGCCGAAATCGTCGTAGGTGACGAGCACCTGCGGGCGCCGGTCGCGGATCACGGCCACGAGATCCTTCGCCGCGGCGAGGAGATCGGCGTTCATGAAGGCACCCTCGCGGTCGTTGCTCGGCGTTCCCACCATCCCCGAGTCCCGATATCGACCCGGCTCGCCCAGGAGGTTCCAGTCACGGACCCCGAGAACGGACATGGCATCGGCGAGTTCGGTGTGGCGATGCGGCCCCAGGGCATCATCTCGGTCAGCCGCGAGGTGCGCGAGGTCCGGGACGAGCACCTCCCCCTCCTCGCCGAGCGTGCAGGTGACGAGGGTGACCGCCGCTCCCTCGTCGACGTACTTGGCCATGGTCGCTCCGGTACCGATGACCTCGTCATCGGGATGGGCG
>CAYYHU010000100.1:0-1649 GCA_964471865.1 uncultured Ilumatobacteraceae bacterium
AGTCCTGGTTGAGAACCCATCCGAGGAAGTAGATCGCGATGTAGTTGAGCATGATCGTCGTGATGACCTCGTGCGCCCCCGTGCGCGCCTTGAGGAAGCCCACGATGCCGGCGTAGAACGCACCGAAGGCCATCGCTGCCATCACGGACACGATGAGGTGGACGCCCGCGGGAAGGCTGATGGCGAATCCGACGAAGCCGCCGCCGATCGCGGCGAAGGCCATCTGACCCTGGGCTCCGATGTTGAACAGGCCCGCCCGGAAGGGCACCGCAACCGCGAGACCGGCGAGGATCAGGGGCGCGGAGACCGTGAGTGTCTCGGACAGGGGATAGAACGCTCGCGACCAATCGCCTGCTCGCAGTGCCTCGAGATTGACCAGAGCGCCCTGGAACAGGGCGGAGTAGGCCGAGGACACCGACTGCCAGATCGCGGACACCGTGTCGAGCGGACGGGCGAAGAAGTATCCCGCTGCCTCGATCACGCTCGGTGAGGACACCGCGATGAGAACAGCGCCGATCACGAGCGCAAGGACGACCGCGAGCAGCGAGACCAGGAAGTTCATCCCAAGAACGGTGCGTCGCACGGAACCGGTGATGCTGGAGTCCAATTCCGCGGGCGGGTGCAGGGTGTCGGCGGTCTTGCTGCCCGACAGCCCAGTCGAGTGCTCCTCGGGTGGGGTCGTCATGAGGTCACCGCCCCGGCCATCAACAGACCGAGTTCATCCCGGGTCGTCTCCGGGCCCACGATGCCGGCGACTCGTCCGGCGTACATCACCATGATCCGATCGGCGAGGGCATACACCTCGTCCAACTCCGTGGATACGACGATGCAGGCGATACCCGCATCGCGTGCCTCGATGATCCGTCGATGCACGAACTCGATCGATCCCACGTCAAGGCCACGGGTGGGTTGCGCCGCGATGAGCACACGCAACTCGCGGGATAGTTCCCGGGCGAGGACGACCTTCTGCTTGTTGCCGCCGGACAGCGTCGACGCGAGGACAGCACTGCTCTGGGCGCGAACATCGAACTGCTCGACCATGGTGGCGCCGTTCTCGCGGATCCGCGCGTAGTCGATGACTCCCGCCCGGCTCCACGGAGCCTCGCCGATGGAATCGAGGACGAGGTTCTGCGAGATGCTGAAACTTCCGACCAGTCCGTCGTGTTCCCGGTCCTCGGGCACGTATCCGACGCCGAGGGAGAGGATGCGACGGGTCGAGCGACCCATCACCGAGTCACCCCCGATCAGGACCCGCCCCGTCACCCGATCCTCGAGTCCCATGAGGGCCTCGACGAGTTCGCTTTGGCCGTTGCCCTGAACTCCGGCGATACACAGAACCTCGCCGGCACGAACATCGAAGGTGACGTCATCGACGATCGCTCGGTCGGTCGCATCAAACACGCTCAGGCTCGACACCTCGACGACGACATCGCGGGGCTGTGCCGGCTCCTTGTCGACGCGGAGGGACACGTCGCGGCCGACCATCAATCCGGCGAGTTCGGTTTCGGAGGTCTCCGGGGAGACCGATTCGGCGACAACTCGTCCGCGACGGATCACCGTGATGACATCTGCGGCTTCCCGGACTTCCCTGAGTTTGTGGGTGATGAGGACAATGGCCTTACCGGCATCCCGCAGTTCGCGCACGATGG
>CAYYHU010000101.1:0-1631 GCA_964471865.1 uncultured Ilumatobacteraceae bacterium
CACAGTACGACGCCGGTGCGGCTGCGTCGATGGGTTTGGTGGGAGCTGGTGGGTAGCCGAGCCCACACCGCCAATCACTCCCCACGTCGCCAGGACCCCGCCCCCGTTCCCACCGCCATCCGTGGTGCTTGCGCTCAACGACGATCGCAGCGAGACCATCGGCACTCGAACGGTCGACCGTCAACCCTCGCTGCCCAAAATGTCACCCCAGGTGATGCACCTCGTTGAAGGATCTCAACATCGGCCCCACCCGGTCGATACCGATCCGCGACACCGAGGCCTGTTCGACGAACGCGCGCCACGCGACGCTTTCCCCCATGCCCAGCGCCCACGCAACTCCGGCCTTGATCGGAGACACATGACTCACGACGACGACGGGACCTTCTCGCGCCGCCTCGACTAGTGCGTCACATGCTTCGCGCACCCGGGCGTACAACGCCCGGTGTGATTCTCCGCTATCGGGAGCGAAGTCGGGGTCTTGGCGCCACTGCGCCCAGGTCTCACTGCTGACATCGCCGACCGGGGTTCCTTCGAGCACCCCGTAGTCGATCTCGATCCAGCGTTCGTCGATCTCGACTGGCCGTCCGAACGCCTCGGCGGTAGCCAAGGCTCGACGCAGTGGACTCGACACGATCCTCAGGTCATCGCCGTATTCGGCGTTCAACATGTGAGCGATCGCATCAGCTTGAGATCGTCCGACCTCATCGAGGTCGTGATCGCTGCGACCCTGAAGGCGCCGCTGTGCGTTAAGCGCCGTACGGCCGTGACGCACCAGGATCAACATGAGTCGAGTGAACCACACCCGGGGCCCCGTGGGAAGCGTCAGAGTTGTCGAGCACGCATGGTCCCGAATGTCAGCAGGTCGGCGGCGGACCCTGGGGTTTCGAGGTAGAGATCACGATCTGACCGGTACGGCGCAGATGGGTACGCGCAGCCGGGTCGCTCAACCCGCCTCGCCGCCACACCCACACGAGCATCGCAACACCGGCGATCTCGAGGGGCACGTTCCACCAGCCGCGATCCAGTGACGGCACGCCGCGACCTTCGAGATCGGTTCCAGCGAACGGCCACCAGAACACCGTCGTCGACCCCACGACCCCATCCAGAACCAAGTGCAGCAGCATGCCGATGGGCAGCGCCAGCCAGCGCCGGCGCGATGGTTTGCGACCGTACGTCCCGACCACGACCGCAGTGAGCGCAGCAACGGCAGCCAGGAGGCTGTGGGCCGGCGTCACCCGTCCGAACGGGATATCGATCAGATCCGGGATCAGCGCTCCGAGAGCGAGCAGACGCAGATCGAATCGGGGATCGCGAAACACGTACCAGACGGCGAGGATCGCACCGCCGACGAACCAGGTCAGCACCCGATCAGCGTACGAGGAGTCGACCGCAGGAGGGACACTCGACGAGTTCCTCCGCGGGGGCGCTTCGGAGTTCTTCGAGCTCGCTGCGAGCGAGATCGAGATGACAGCCGCCGCAGCGGGCTCCTTCGAGTCGGGCGACACCGACTCCACTGTTTCGGCTGCGCAACTGGTCGTAGCGGGCGAGCAACGAATCATCGATGCTGCTTCGGGCCTCATCGCGGCGTCGAAGCACATCGTCACGCTCCGCCATCAGATGACTGCGGGCCT